>JAZKEO010000008.1:0-67829 GCA_040386975.1 Bacteroidota bacterium
TTAAAAACCTAAGCAATTTGTTCGTTGCATTCTCAAAATACGAACATTTTGGTTTAAATACTGTGATTTTACAAAATCAAAATGAAAATGATAAATTTGAAAGAATCAGAATAGCTATTCATTATTCGCTTCAAGGCATTTTAATATGTTTAAATTTTCTTGAAATTACAAATGAAAGACTTCAAGAAATTAATACAAATTTAAGTAATAAAAAATAATTTTTCTAGTAATTTCCTCATTCAAAATAAATTTATTATCTTTGCACCGTCTTAGTGAAAAGTTCGTTGAGGCTACATAATAAACATTTAAATAATTTTAGCATGTATTTAGCACCTGAAAAAAAAGAAGAGATTTTCGCAAAGTACGCGGGATCGAACAAAAACACAGGTTCTGCAGAAGGACAAATTGCTTTGTTTTCTTACAGAATCTCTCATTTAACTGAGCATTTGAAAAAAAATCGTCATGATTTCGTTACTCAAAGATCACTTCAGTTATTGGTTGGTAAAAGAAGAAGTCTTTTGGATTACTTGAAGAAAAAAGAAATTTCAAGATACCGTGCAATTGTGAAAGAATTAGGCTTACGTCGTTAATTCACAAGCATACATATTTTTTGGAGGGGGCAATTGAAGTATATTCGATTGCCTTTTCTTTTTTCAAGACTTAAGACTAGAAGACATTAGACAAAAGACTTTGATTTACGTTAAAACAAAATCACTATCTTTGAACAGAATTTTCCTTAACGAAGGAAAATAGAATTGATTCGAGTAGAAATACCCCGATAAAATTCGAATTTATTTTGGCTAAAAGATCTAGGCATTTTAAAAAATTAAGAAATGAGTCCCGAAAACGGGATGAATAATTGATTTTTTGAAATAACGACGAGATTTTAGTTTAAATAAATTTATTAAACAGTAAATAATTAATATGAATATAGGAACAAAAAAGTCCATCACTACTGGGGGAAAAGAAATCTCCATCGAGACAGGTAAGTTAGCAAAACAGGCTGACGGATCGGTAGTGTTACGAATGGGCGACACGATGATTTTAGCAACTGTTGTGGCTGCTAAAGAAGCAAAAGAAGGAGTAGATTTCCTTCCTTTAACTGTTGATTACAAAGAGAAGTTTGCAGCAGACGGAAGAATCCCTGGTGGTTTTTTCAGACGTGAGGCAAGACCTTCTGAAAGAGAAATTTTGGTGATGCGTATCGTTGATAGAGCATTACGTCCATTGTTTCCAGACGATTACCACGCTGAAGTACAATTGATGATGCAATTAATTGCGTATGATGGAGTTAATTCGCCTGATGCTTTAGTTGGATTTGCAGCTTCTGCATGTTTAGCTGTTTCTGATATTCCTTTCAACGGACCAATGTCAGAAGTGAGAGTTGGTAGAGTTGATGGACAATTTGTTATCAATCCAACTTTAGCTGAAATGAAAGTTTCAGATGTTGATTGTATCATTGCTGGTACAATGAAGGACATTTGTATGGTTGAAGGCGAAATGCAACAAATCTCTGAAGATGAATTAGTTGAAATTATCAAAGTTGCTCACCAAGCAATTATTGAACAATGTCAATTCCAATTAGATTTAGCGAAAGAAATTTCAAAATCATCTCCAAAAAGAGAATATAATCACGAAACACACAATGAAGATGTACGCAAAAAAGTGTACAATTTCTCTTTTGAAAAATGTAAAGCTGTTGCTCGTCAAGGTTTGGCATCTAAAGAAAAAAGATCTGAATTGTTTGGTGCAGTGAAAGAAGAATACATTGCAACACTTTCTGAAGAACAATTAGCTGAAGAAAAAGCTTTTATTTCTGTTTACTTCAAAGAAGCAATGAAAAAAGCTGTTCGCGACGTAATGTTGAACGAACAAATCCGTTTAGATGGTCGTAAATTTGACGAAATTCGTCCGATTTGGGCTGAGGTTGATTATTTACCTAGAGTTCACGGTTCTGCTGTGTTTACAAGAGGTGAAACGCAATCTTTGACGACACTTACTTTAGGTGGAAAAATGGATGAGCAAATGATTGACGATGTTACCTACCACGGAACAGAGAAATTCATGTTGCATTACAACTTCCCTCCCTTCTCAACGGGTGAAGCAAGACCAAACAGAGGAACTTCAAGAAGAGAAATCGGTCATGGAAATTTAGCTTTAAGAGCATTAAAACCTGTTTTACCAGCTGATAACGCTTATACAATTCGTTTAGTTTCTGAGATTTTAGAATCAAATGGTTCGTCTTCTATGGCAACTGTTTGTGCTGGAACTTTAGCATTGATGGACGGAGGTGTTCAAATTACGGCTCCAGTTTCTGGAATCGCAATGGGATTGGTTGCTGACGGTGGAAAATTCGCAGTTTTATCTGACATCTTAGGTGATGAAGATCATTTAGGTGATATGGATTTCAAAATTACTGGTACGGCTAACGGAATCACTGCTTGTCAAATGGACATCAAAGTGGATGGTTTACCATACGAAGTATTGATTCAAGCATTAAACCAAGCGAAAGCTGGACGTTTACATATCTTAAACAAGATTATCGAAACGATTGCTAAGCCAAATACAGAATTCAAACCTCAAACTCCACGTATTGAAGCGTTTAACGTTCCTAACGAGTGTATCGGTGCAATCATCGGACCTGGAGGAAAAATCATTCAAGCTTTACAAAAAGAAACAAATACAAACATCACAATCGAAGAAATCGAAGGTGGAGAAGGAAGAGTTCAAATCATGTCAAACAATGCTGACGATATGAACGCTGCTGTTTCTAGAGTTAAATTAATCGCTTTCCCTCCAACAGTGGAAGAAGGTGCTGAATACGAAGGAAAAATCAAGTCTTTACAAGCTTACGGTTGTTTCGTTGAAATTATGCCAGGAACTGATGGATTAATCCATATTTCAGAGTTCAACTGGGAAAAAATCGACAAAATGGAAGACGTTTGTAAAGAAGGAGACGTAGTTCGTTTCAAAGTTATGGGAAGAGATCCAAAAACGAAAAAATGGAAATTATCTCGTAAAGTTTTGTTACCAAGACCAGAAAGAAAAGAAGCAGCTCAAACTTCGACAGAAGCTTAAGATTTTTTCTTAAAAATAGATTGAAACCATCATACGCAAGTGTGGTGGTTTTTTTTTGATTAAATTTTTGTATTTTTACTGCTTAAACTTAATGTAATGATTAAAAGCCAATTTTATATCTTCTGTTTTTTGATTTCATTTTCAATAAATGCCCAAAATAACACCAATCATACAAAAATGGATGAATTACAAAACAGAGAATATACTTTTCTTAAGCGTGAATTATTTCATCAGAAATCACTAAGTGTCGCTTTGGATTCCTCGATAAATTTCAGATTTGAAAACAGCAATAAAATCAATGTCGATAAAGTAAATTACAACTACAATTCTAATGGAGATATTTCATTGATTTCGGATTTCACATGGGATTCATCTACTTCAAATTGGGTAAGCTCAAATACTTATAGTAATAAAATTGAATATTATTATCTTTCAAATAACGATTTTGGTTTTACTTCGTATGTAGACAATCAACCATTATATAAAAAAGAATTTTTTCATGATTCAGTTGGTAATTTAATTTTTTACACTAATTTAGATTGGAATGAGACTACAAATTCTTGGGTCAACCAATATAGAACAACAGTAAATTATACAAACAATTACGAAACTAATAGAATTACAGAAAATTTTTTTCAACAGACTAATACATGGCAAAACTTAAGTAGAGCTGAAAGAATAATGAATGACAGTTTAGTCAGCGAAATTCATCATACATTTTGGGATATAAATCAATGGAAGAACTTCTCAAAAAGTGTATTTACTTATGACAGTTTGAATAGAGTGAATGGTTATAAAAAATATTATTCTAATTCAAACCAATGGTTACTGTCTGAAAATTATACTTTTCAACATGACTCTTTAAATAGATTAAAGTTAATGTACTATTATTCTGTAGATGATTTTCCTCAATTTGTTCAAGACTATAGTTATGATTCAATTGGTAATCTTATTTTATTAACAAGGAATTATTTCTTTTCAAATGTACTTGTTGAAAAAAAATATTTTTATGATTATAATGTTGACACATCAATATTAGCTGTCCCTGAAGTAGTTATTACAGAAGAATCAACGAAATATTTTCCATCTTATGATATTCAATTCTTTATAGGGTTTCCAAATTTTAACTCTCCAATGTTTTATCAATATAAGAATAATAGCAAGATTGATAGTTGTATCATTGTTCGATATGAAAACGGTTTAGAAACAGAAAGAAATCTTTTTTTATATTTTTATTCACAACGAGATTTAGGATTAAATTCACCTCAAGAAAACAGACCAAACATCTTCCCAAACCCAACAACTAATTTCATCAACATAGAAGAATCTTCAAAATTTGAATCTTTTGAATTAATTGACATCAAAGGAGAACTTATTTTAAAAGATAAATTAAATTCTTCACAAATTGATATTTCAAGTTTACAAAATGGAATTTATTTTCTGAATTTAATAAATGAGAATAAACAAATTAGTAGAAGCAAAATCATTAAGGAGTAAATTTAAAGACTCGATTGAAACCATCATACGCAAGTGTGGTGGTTTTTTTGTTTGAGATAATTTAGTACATTTGAAAAAAATAAATCACTATGAAAAAAATATTGCTTTTTGCTTTAATTTTAATGAGTACATCGACATTCTTCTCTCAGGTAAGTTCGAAATATTCTGATACTGAATTAAAAACGGTAATTAAAAAAATCAACAATTACAGTTATTACAAAAAAATAAAAAATAGTTTAGTCCAAGAAAAATCTTTAAAATATTTTTTAGATTCAGTGATTGTGTTTGAAGATTCAACAGGTTCAAACGGTTTTAAAAAAGACCAAAAACAAGTTTTACATTATGGCTCTGAGAATAAAATTGCAAACTTTGAAATATTATCATGGAATGAAAGTATGAATCAATGGGACGAAAATCTTGATTACCAAATTGGAGAATGTTATTATTTAAATGACTTTGATTTTGGAATAATCTTGACTGAAAACTCAGAGAAAGTATTTAGAATTGAATACAAACATGATTCAAATGGAATATTAATCTTAACTAAAATTTTTGAATTCAATACAGATTTTAATTTTTGGTTTAATACCTTAAAAGAGGAAATATCATACAATCAAAGCAACTTTCAAAATAAAACGATTTTCCAAAGAGATGAATTGGATACAACTTTATGGAATAACTTTTCTAAAGTTGATTATAGTTATAACTTAGATAATAATTTATTAGATAGTATTGAATATTTCGATTATGAATCAACTCCAATGAATTATAATATTTATTCTAAAATTGAATTTAGATATAATGATTTGAATTTGATTGATACAATTTTTAGTTATGAGGAATTCTCTCAAGATAGTATGATTGTAACTTTTACAGAAGTCTTTTTTTATGATAACAATTTAATTACAGAATCTATTTATTATCATACTTTTAGTTCTGGATTTTACCGAAATAAATATTATTACGACCTTAATGGGAATATGTCAAAATATGAATATTCTTCAAGTAATCTTGGAACGGATTATCCAATAAGAGATCGTTATTTTTATTATAATTATTCAATAAATTCACAAGATTTATTTTTTCAAGATTTACATGAATTTAGTTTTAATGACTATTATTGGGATAATTCTTATATTGATTCAAGAGAATTGACTAGTTTTCGACTATTACCATTTCAAAATTACAATCTATTAGATAGTACAATTACTTATGAACTTGCTGGTACACCAAATACAATTTGGAAATCAGATTATCATTACTCTCAACGTGAATTATCACTAAACACAATTTTAGATAATCCAATTAAAATCTATCCAAACCCTACAACTAATTTCATCAACATTGAAGAATCTTTAAAATTTGAATCATTTGAGTTAATTGATATCAAAGGTCAAATTGTTAGAAAAGAAAAACTAAATTCTTCGAAGATTGATGTTTCAAATTTACAAAATGGAATTTATTTTCTGAATTTATACACTAATAATAAGACAATTGTTAGAAGCAAAATAATTAAGGAGTAATTTTAAAGACTCGAATGAAACCATCATGCGAAAGTGTGGTGGTTTTTTTTTGTATTTTTGGCATAGAAATTGAAAAGTTAGAACAAAATATTTATAATGAAAAAACTCTTCACTCTTTTAAGCTTATCTTTTTTGACACTAAACCTAGTTGCTCAAACCGTAAAATTAAAAATCACATATAAAGATTACCCAGTTCAAAATTCGGATATTACCATAAAAATTGGCGATGCAAGTATTGGAACAGGTCGAACAGACAACGATGGGGAAGTTTCTATTTCTTGTTCTAATTTATTCACAAAAAATATTGACGTTTACGGAAGTAAAACAACATCTAACACAACCAAAACATGGGATGTGAAAGGGTATGTAAATTTGGACGGAAATAATTTTTATCACATGAAAATGGAGGTATTTGCTAAAGAAATGGCAGATGCATCTGGAGGTTTTATGTCCGAAAGTTCTATTGCTGCCATGTGGGGATTAGCTGCGGGCGGTAAAAACGATTCTGAAAACATGAGTTCAAATAGTAACACGAATACAAACAATAACACAAATTCTAATTCAAACAATCAAACGACAAACACTGAACCTGAAGAAGAAAAAATTGATTTGAATCAGATGCGAGAAGACAACTTATTAACTTACAAGCAGAATTTAGAAAATGACATCATTCGTTTTGAGAGAAAAATCAAAAAAGATGAAAAAGAAATCAATGAAGCAAGAGCTGAAGGAAAATCACAAACTGAAATTCGTCGCTTAGAAATTGACAAACAAATTGATATTCTAACAAAGGAGAAAAAAGAAATCCTTTTAAGAGAAACGAATGCGAAAATTGCTAAAACAGAACTTTCTTTTGAAGAAAAAAGACAAAATTCCTCTAGAAAAGATCAAATAAAAGATGAAATTTCACTTTTGAAAGACGAAGATAAAAAATTAAAAAATGCAGAGAAAACTGCTTCAAAAGAAAAAGAAATTGAAATCACGCAAGCTGGTAATGAAATAATTACGGAAGAGCAAAAAGCAAAAAACGAACAGAAAGCATACGAGGAAGAGGAGAAATTCCAAAAAAAGAGCAAACAAATGCTTAAATTGGATTTAACTGAGTTAAAAGTTGCTTTAAAGAAAAAGAACTTAAACTTTAAAATTCAAGCTGGTGCTGGCATTCAAGAAGAAGAAAAAATGACCAAATTGAAAGAAGAAATTGTTGCTTTAGAACTTAAAGTCGAAAAATACGAAAAACGTATTGCTGAATTAGAAGGAAAGGAAGAGAAATAAATTTTTAATTTCAATCAAAATAATGCTCCATTACATCCGCAATTGAAGCAAAAGTTTCTTCTTTGATTTTTTGAACTTTCTCTAAATTTACCCATTTTGCTTTAGTTATTCCTTCCTCTTTTTGAGCACTTAATTTTTTATTTCCTGAATAATTTAAGGAATACCAAAAGGTTTTTTTGATGGTGTCTCTTCCTTCAAATTCGTAAACGTGGTAAGTAATTGCAATTAATGAGTCTACTTTTTCGCAAGAAACACCACATTCTTCTTCAATTTCGCGAAGTGCCGCAATTTCTGGATTTTCACCCGATTCAATTTTCCCTTTTGGAATATCCCAAACGCCGTTTCGTTTGATAAACAAGTATTTATCTTTTCTTTTCACAATTCCTCCAGCAGCTTCTACATAATCATATTCTGAGAAAAAATCAGAAATTCCCGTTTCAGCATTTTCACAAAAAATCACAATTGGTATGTTTTTTGAAGTAAGCTGTAACAAATCTAAAACATAACGTTTATTAGAATTGGCAAGACTTTCAGAAATAAAAACACCGTCAAACTCATTCCTATTTTTCGAGTTTATGAAAAATAATGGTTTGTTTTGAATAAAAACTTTATACATTTGCACTATGAAATTGAACAACGACCGAGCATACAAACTAGCCGAATTTTTACTACAAATTAAAGCAATTAAATTACAACCTGCAAGTCCTTTCACTTGGGCATCAGGCTGGAAATCTCCAATTTATTGTGATAATCGTAAAACATTATCTTTTCCAAAGGTTAGAACATACATCCGTCAGTCTTTTTCTGAAATGATTAATGAAAAATTTGGCAAACCAGATTTGATTGCTGGCGTTGCAACGGGTGGAATTGCTCACGGTGTTTTAGTAGCTCAAGAATTAGGAATTCCTTTTGTTTACGTTAGATCTACACCAAAAGCACATGGCTTAGGAAATCAAATCGAAGGTTATTTTGAAGAAAATCAAACTGTAGTTGTTGTTGAAGATTTAATTTCCACAGGTGGAAGCAGTCTTGAAGCTGTAAAAGCATTGAGAGATGCAGGTTTAAACGTTAAAGGTTTGGCTGCAATTTTTACTTACGGTTTTGAAGAAGCAAAAAACAATTTCAAAAAAGTGAAATGTGAATTTGAAACTTTGACAAATTATGAGTTTTTAATGGAACAAGCTGTTAAGAAAAAATATATCAACGAAGCAGATGTTGAGTCTCTAAAAGAGTGGAACAAGAATCCATCTGAATGGATGAAGTAATAAGAGTTTTAAAAATTAAAAACATATAAAATTAAAAGCAATGATAATAGAGAGCAATAAAGTTACTGTAAACGCACCTATTCAAACGGTTTTTGATTTTCTGAAAGACACAAATAACATCAATTATTTATTGCCTCAAGATAAAATTACTGATTGGAAATCTGACGAATTATCTTGCTCATTCAAGGTTCAAGGAGGAATTATCATTTCATTTCTACAAGATCGTATCGAAGAACCGACGCGCATTTTTCTTAAATCTGGTGAAAAAGTTCCATTTAAATTCACACTGACAGTTTTCTTTGAAGATAAAGGAGATAAAACGGAAGGTTATCTGAAGTTTGATGGAGATGTAAACATGTTTTTAAAAATGATGATTGAAGGTCCTTTAACGCATCTTTTCAATACCATGGCGGATAATCTGACGAAACACTTTAATTAATTTTGGATATTAAGATTTTAAGACTTGAACTTGACGAAAATTAATTCTGAACTAAAAAACACTACAAACTTCTAACTCATAACTACTAACTAATTTCCTCTTTCTAAAAAAATAATTTCTTTATTCTGATAAGCATTAACTTCTTTTGAATCTAAATTCTCGACTAAAAGTCTCCCAATTTCATCAATTCCAACGATTTTTCCTTTAAAACTTGTATCTGAAACTTGATAAGTCGATTCTTTTTGAAATAACCATAAATTTTCCAAATAATCAGTTTTAATTTGCTCAAAAAGAAAGTTTTCCAACAAATTGATTCGCTCATTTAACTTCTCACAAAGCTTAAAAATTAACTCTTGAACTTGGAATTCATTCCCAGTAATCAACTTCAAGCTTGTAGCATTGTAAGTTCCAAATTGTTCTTGATTTACATTGATTCCAATTCCAACAATGCTACTTTTTATTTGTAAATCATCAAATTTGGCTTTTTCAAGCTGTGTTTCGATTAAAATTCCAGCAATTTTTGAATTATTATACAAAATATCGTTGGGCCATTTAATCTTGAAATTTGGATCAAATTCTTTAAAAAAATCAACTAAAGCCAAACTTATCGCTTGTGTTAAATAAAAATTATGTTTTAGCGACAAATTGACATGCTTTAAAAACACACTTAAACTTATATTTTTATAGGGCTCTGAGTCCCAAACAGCCCCTCTCTGCCCCTTTCCAAGTGTTTGATTGCCTGCCAAAATAACAGTCCCATGTTCAATTTCATTGCGATTAATCAAATTGGCAACATAATTGTTTGTAGAGTCAAGTGTATCTTTATAAATTATTTTTCTGCCAATCATGGTTGATTTTTGTAGATAATTTTTGTTAAGATTAAGAAATTGTGCTTGTAAAATTAAAAAATAAATTAGTTTTGTATAAGTTTTGAAAAGCAATACAAAACAAGACGAATAAAAGTAAATGTATAAAATAAACAATCAAATAGATTCTGAGACACTTTGTAAATCAATTGTTGAAGGAATGCAAGAAAATAAAGCGAAAGATATCGTAGTTTTAGATTTAAGAGATATCCACTCATCAGTAACAGATTTTTTTGTTATCTGTTCGGGTGAATCAAATGTTCAAGTTGACGGTATAAACTCAACAGTTGTTCGCCACACACGTAAAGAATTAAAAGAAAGACCTTGGCATGTTGAAGGAAAAGAGAATTCTGAATGGATTCTTTTAGATTATGTTAATGTTGTTGCACATATTTTTTACAAAGATGCACGTGGTTTCTTTGATTTAGAAGGACTTTGGGCAGACGCAATTCGTACAGATATTCCTAATTTAGATTAAACCATTAAAAATGAGCGAGAATAATCAAGAAAAAGATAAAAAGAAAAGTCCCTTTTCAATCTATTGGATTTATGCCTTAATTGGAATTTCAATTATTGCATTTCAATTATTTATGAGTGGTGCAGGAGATGTAAAAATCAAATATCAATCAACATTTTTCGCTTTAGCAGATTCAAGCTATGTTACTGATGTAAAATTAGTTAACCGCGTTCGAGTTGACTTTAAACTTACGGAAGAAGGAAGAAAATTTGTAACAGCATCAAAAGACAAACAGTTTTTACCAATAAAAAACAGTTTGAAAGCTGGAAATAAATCCATGGCTGCAACAAATCCAACTTTTCAATTGGATGTTTCTGATGCTGGAAACTTTCTTGATGGTTTAGATAAAACAAACGAAGCTTTAAAATCTGCAGGTAAAAAAGAAATTGAACATATCCCAACGGAAGAAGTAAATTATCTTGGAAATATTATCAGTTTCATCTTGCCAATTTTAATTTTGATTGTCATTTGGATGTTTGTAATGAGAAGAATGTCTGGTGGAAATGGTCCTGGTGGTCAAATTTTCAACATCGGAAAATCTCGTGCTCAAGTTTACGACAAAGGAAAATCGACAAACATCACTTTTCAAGATGTTGCCGGTTTACAAGAAGCTAAAGTTGAAATTCAAGAGATTGTTGAATTCTTAAAAAACTCAAAAAAATATACTGAATTAGGGGCAAAAATACCTAAAGGTGCACTTCTTGTAGGACCTCCAGGAACTGGAAAAACTTTGTTAGCTAAAGCTGTAGCTGGTGAAGCAAAAGTTCCATTTTTCTCTCTTTCAGGTTCTGATTTCGTTGAAATGTTTGTAGGTGTTGGTGCTTCTCGTGTGAGAGATTTATTCAAACAAGCAAAAGAAAAAGCTCCAGCGATTATTTTCATTGATGAAATTGATGCTATTGGTCGTGCAAGAAGCAAAGGAAATGGAATGGGAGCAAATGATGAGCGTGAAAACACCTTGAATCAATTGTTGACTGAAATGGATGGTTTTGGAACAAATTCTGGAGTTATCATTTTAGCGGCAACAAACAGAGCAGACGTTTTGGATAGTGCTTTGATGCGTGCTGGTCGTTTCGACAGACAAATTTATGTTGACATGCCAGACATCAATGAGCGAAAAGAAATTTTCTTAGTTCACTTGAAACCAATCAAAAAAGACGATTCAATAGACGTTGATTTCTTAGCAAAACAAACTCCTGGTTTCTCAGGTGCTGACATTGCAAATTTATGTAACGAAGCTGCTTTGATTGCTGCAAGACACAACAAAACACAAGTTGAAAAACAAGATTTCTTAGATGCCGTTGATAGAATTGTTGGTGGACTTGAAAAGAAAAATAAAATCATTACTAAACAAGAAAAACGTTCTATTGCTTTCCATGAAGCTGGTCATGCAACAACATCTTGGTTATTGGAACACGCTTCACCATTGGTAAAAGTGACCATCGTTCCTCGTGGACAATCTTTGGGCGCTGCTTGGTATTTACCAGAAGAAAGAAGTATTACTACAACAGAGCAAATTTCTGATGAAATGTGTTCAGCATTGGGTGGTAGAGCAGCTGAAGAATTGATTTTCGGTAAAATTTCAACTGGAGCATTAAGTGATTTGGAAAAAGTGACCAAACAAGCTTATGCGATGGTGAGTGTTTACGGATTAAACAAACGTATTGGAAATCGTTCCTATTACGATTCTCAAGGACGTGATTCTTTCACAAAACCTTATTCTGAAGACACAGCTCGTATTATTGATGAAGAAGTAAGCATTTTGATTGAAATACAATATCAAAGAGCTTTAGCTTTATTGACAGAAAACAAAGATAAACTTACTGCTTTAGCAGAAAAACTACTAGAAAAAGAAGTTATTTTCAAAGAAGATTTAGAGCTCATTTTCGGAAAAAGAGAATGGGATGTACATGAAATCTTAGAAGAAAAAACGGAAACCCTTATCGACCAAAAAACCACTACAGAAAATGAATCGTTAATTGACGAAGTAAAAACTGAAGATAATGGGATTGTTGAGAAAACTGACGGAGATATTTAGTGGTAAAAAAACGCATCATAATGCGAGGAATTTTGTAGAGATTTTGAGAACATCAGACAAAGAACTTGTGTGCTCAACAAAAAGCAAATTAGAAAAATACAAAATTCCAGTTTATGAGATAGATCATCAAAAAAGTGATGATTCTAGTTCTGGAAAAGTTATTTTACGTATCCCAGAAAAACATTTAGAAATAGCAAATAGGATTTTAAAAGAAAATGAGTAACCTTTTACAAAGAGCTTTAACGGGAATTTTATTTGTTGCATCGATTGTACTTTCAATTTGGTTCAACAATTATGCTGCAATTGCTGTATTTTCTTTGTTTTTCATCGGAGCATTAGTTGAATATTTGAATCTTTTTTCTAATCATGAATTCATTCAAATAGAAAAATACTCCTTTTTAATTTTCAATTTTTCGTTTTTTGCATTAGCAATAATTTGTCTTTTCTTTAAGCTAAATTTCATCTTTTTATTTGCAATTTTTCCTTTACTTTTTCTTTATATGCTTTTGGAATTATGGAGAAAAAAACCAGAACCGTTAGTGAATATCGCAACGGGAATTTTTGGATTCATTTACCTTCTTTTTCCTTTTAGTTTAATTTTAATTTTATTGTTTGTTTCAACACATTCATTTCCAGTTTTAATCGGAATGTTTTTATTAATCTGGACAAATGACACTTTTGCCTATTTTTCAGGACGCTTTTTTGGTAAAACAAAACTTTTTGAACGCATTTCTCCTAAAAAAACGTGGGAAGGAACAATTGGCGGAGTGATTTTCACGATTTTAGTTGGATTTTTAATCGGTTTAACAAATAATTCAACAAATATGATATTCTGGATTGTTTCAGCGATTATCATTGCTCCAACGTCTATTTTTGGAGATTTATTGGAATCTTTATTCAAACGAAATCTTAAAATCAAAGATTCAGGTACCATTTTACCTGGACATGGGGGAATTTTAGATCGCTTTGATGCTACAATTTTTACTGTTCCGTTCTATTTCCTTTGGTGGACAATTTATCAAGGGCTTTAAAAATTACGTTTTTTGTCGTTGAACTTTAATTTTAAAACGCTCATTTACACGAGTAAACTCACTTTTTAAAATCTTGTTCGCCTAAAAAAACCTAATTTTTAGGATTTTTTTATTTTGAATTAAATTTTTTATTTTTTTGTTAAAAATATTTTATGGGGAAAATCTTAGCTTTAGACTTCGGATTAAAACGCACAGGAATTGCCATTACAGATGATTCCAAGATTTTTGCGTTTGGTTTAACAACCATCGATAGTAAAACACTAAATGATTTTCTTGCAAAAATTATCTTAAAAGAAAAAATTGAAACCATTGTTTTGGGTGAACCAAAAAGATTAAACAATGAAGATTCTCACATTACACAAAACGTTTATTTGTTAAAAAAACATTTGGAAGAGAATTTTAAAGAACAAAAAATCGTTTTACACGACGAACGTTTTACGTCCAAAATGGCGTCTTCTGTGATTTCTCAAAGCGGCATGTCAAAAGCAAAAAAACAAAACAAAGAATTGATTGATGAGATTAGCGCAACGATAATTTTACAGAGTTATTTGAGTTTTTTAGGGTAAAAAAATCAAAGTCACAATAGCTTTGTCTCATTCTTAATTAATCCTTTTAACGGGAGAGTTCACCCAAACTTCTTCCCAACCATCGTTTGAATAATGAAAAAAAATCTCTTTTGAAATCTTATTTATCCGAGAAAAATATTTAAAACCTAACTTTTCAGCATCGGCGATTTGTTTTTTCACTTTCTTTTTTATTTTTAATTCTTCTAAAAAATGATATGTTCCAAGGCACAAATCATTTCCAAACGAATAGCCAGGATTATTGACGTGTTCAGAGTTGTATAAGTGGTTACATGGTTTCAAGAAAATAAATTCACCTATACTAAGCCATTGTCCTTCAAAAGCATCCCGCTCTAAAAGAAGTTCTTTTGTCCAAACTTTTAGACCATTATGATAAATCTGCTGATTTAATTTGGAAGAGTCTCGAGGAGCTTCTAAAATTAATTTCGATTGAATAAAATACGTAGAATCAGCTTTGAGTTCAAAAACAATTTCTACTCGTGCTGCACTTTTCAGGTACAAGAATGAATCTACTTTTGCTGTTCCTATATATACACCTGCTAAGGGATGAACTTGTGAAAAACAAAAATTTCCAAAAAATAAAAAAATCAATAATCTCAACATCAATAATAGAACGAATTTAAACTAAGATGTTACAGATGTTAGTATCCTCTTATTTCGTCAGCTCCTTAAAAACTTCTTCCAGCGTCTTCTCTTCTTTACGAATAGTTAAAGTCAACAAATCATTTTTTTGAGCGAAAGCTGCGATTGCTTTTCTTAAATCTTCTGGATGAGTTGATTCAATCAACCATGTATTGTTGCTTTCAAGCGATTGAACTTTAGAAACTCCAGGGATTTTGTTCAATTGATTTTTTGTGATTTCTTTGTCGAATTCAACATAAACAACTTGCATATCTTCTTCGTGTTGCAAGTTTTCTGCAATGTCATCCGCAACAATGTTTCCACGTTTGATGATGATAACACGATCGCAAATTGCTTTTACTTCCTGCATGATGTGTGTTGAAAGCATCACCGTTTTTTCTTTTCCAATTTTTTTTATTAATTCACGAATTTCCACCAATTGATTTGGATCTAAGCCTGAAGTTGGTTCATCTAAAATCAACACTTCTGGATCGTGAATAATCGCTTGAGCCAAACCGACACGCTGACGATATCCTTTTGATAAGGTCCCAATTTGCTTGTTTTGTTCCAATTCCAAACCAACTTGCTGAATCATTTCGTCAACACGTTGTTTTAGGTTTTTAATTTTATATATTTTACCAACAAATTCTAAGTATTCACGCACATACATGTCCAAATACAAAGGATTGTTTTCTGGTAAATAGCCAATTTTTTTTCTTGTCTCCAAGTTATCTAAATCCACAACTGAACCACACACTTTTACTTCTCCACTTGTGGAAGGAATAAAACCAGTGATAATTTTCATCGTAGTCGATTTTCCAGCTCCATTTGGACCTAAAAAACCAACAATTTCACCTTTATTTATTGTAAATGAAACATCGTGAACAGCTGCCTGTTCTCCATAGAATTTTGTAAGATTTTTGACTTCTATTGACATCTTGAAATATTTAAGGCGAAGTTAAGCTTTTTTTTGATGTTTGTAACGCAAAGATAGCAAAGTTGTTCGCAAAGTTCGCAGAGCTTTATAAATAGTTACAGAACGCCTCAAAGGACACAGAGTCTTTTAAAGAATAAAAATAGTATCAACTCAAAGAATATTTCTTAAAAGAGCTTAGCGTCCTTTGCGAAAACCTTGCGGACTTTGCGTTTAAGTTACTTATCTAAATAAGTCTGTAAAGCCGAATCGTAAATATCTTTCAACTCATGACAGAAACCATAATGATCTTCGTCAATCATAAATTTTCCTTTTGTAACGTGTCCTAGCAAAGTGAAATTAATTCCAGACTGAAGAATGTGTTCAATAAAATCTTGCTCTTGTTCTTCGGTAACTGTTACCACTACTCTACCTTGTGCTTCACCGTATAGGAAAGCGTCTTCACGAATTTCAGCATCAGTTACAATATCAAAACCTAAACCTCTTGGGAAAGCCATTTCTGCCAAAGTAACGAACAAACCACCGTCCGAACAATCGTGTGCAGCGTTAATCAATTCACTCTGAATCAAAGCTTTTACAGTTTGATGTAGAGCGTATTCTTTCTCTAAATCAAAATGAGGTGCAGGAGAAGCTTCAACATTGTGGAAAGAAGCCAAATATTCTGATGAAGCAATATCTTCAACTGTTTCACCCAAAATGAAGATTAAATCTCCTTTTTGTTTGAAATCCAAACTCATGATTTTATTTTTATCGTGTACCAAACCAATCATTCCGATTGTTGGCGTTGGGAAAACAGGAATTTCTTTTCCGTTAATCACAGATTGATTGTAAAATGATACATTTCCACCTGTAACTGGTGTTTCAAATTTCAAACAAGCTTTCGACATTCCTTTAATTGCACCAACAAATTGCCAATAAGATTCTGGATTGTATGGATTTCCAAAATTCAAACAATTCGTAATTGCACTTGGTTCTCCACCAGCGCAGGTAATATTTCTTGCTGCTTCAGAAACCGCAATCATAGTTCCAATTTCAGGATCAGCATTTACATAACGTGAATTACAATCCACTGTCATTGCTAAGCCTTTGTCAGTTCCTTTGATATTTACAATTCCTGCATCAGATGGACGATTTGTAGTCATCGTTTTCGTTCCAACCATTGAATCATACTGTTCGTAAACCCATTTTTTGGAAGCGATATTTGGATGTTGCAATAAAAATAAAGCAACTTCTTTTAAATCTTCTGGTTGTTCGATTGAATTGATATCGAATTTTTTGTATTCTTGATAATAAGCTGGTTCAGTGTATTCTCTTTGATTTTGAGGAGCTCCACCACCTAAAACAAGTGATTCAGCAGGAACATCTCCAACCATTTCTCCGTGCATAAAATAACGAACGCGGTCAGAATCTGTTACCACACCAATTTCTTCAGCGTGTAAATCCCATTTATCAAAAATTGCTTTTACTTTCGCTTCTTCTCCTTTTTGAATCACAACAAGCATTCTTTCTTGCGATTCTGAAAGTAAAATTTCATATGGCAACATATTTTCTTGTCTTGTAGGAACTTTATCTAAGTGAATATCCATCCCAACACCACCAGCTGCACTCATTTCGTTTGTAGAACAGGTAATTCCAGCAGCTCCCATATCTTGCATTCCGCGAATAGAATTTGTTTCAGCCAATTCCATGGTAGCTTCCAACAATAATTTCTCTTGAAATGGATCTCCAACTTGTACAGATGGTAAATCGTTTGCAGAATCTTCTGTTATATCTTTTGAAGCAAAAGCTGCACCAGCAATTCCATCTTTTCCAGTCGCTGAACCAACAATGTACACAGGATTTCCTGGACCTGTTGCTTTTGCAGAGATTACTTTTTTCGTGTCGATAATTCCAGCTGAAAAAGCATTAACTAAAGGATTTTGGTTGTATGACTTATCAAAAAATACTTCACCACCAACAATTGGAATACCGAAAGCATTTCCGTAATCACCAATCCCTTTTACAACACCTTTTACCAACCATTTTGTTCTATCTTGCGTAATATCTCCAAAACGCAATGAATTTAATTGAGCAATTGGTCTTGCTCCCATGGTGAAAATATCGCGATTAATTCCTCCAACACCAGTTGCAGCACCTTGATACGGTTCCAATGCACTTGGGTGATTGTGTGATTCAATTTTAAAAACACAACCAATTCCGTCTCCTAAATCAACCAAACCAGCATTTTCTTCACCAGCTTTAACTAACATGTGAGGACCATCTTTTGGTAATTGTTTCAACCAAAAAATTGAATTCTTGTAAGAACAATGCTCAGACCACATTACAGAATAAACACTTGTTTCAGTAAAATTAGGTGTTCTACCTAAAATTTTCTTAATCATTTCAAATTCATCGGCTCTTAAACCCAATTCAATTGCTTGTTCTAATGTTGCTTCTGCTTGTAATGTGCTTTCCATGGAATTATTTTTGTGCAAAAGTAAAAATTCTAAATCGGTTTTATCGTGAATTATTGATAATTTGTGCAAAATGTTAAGAAAAACATGTTTTTTCCGAAATAAATTACAAAAAAATAAATCTTAACATTAACTTTGGGGACTTATGATTTTTGAAATTACATATTCCTTCTTATTCTTTCTTGCGGTATTTTTCTCATTAAGATATATTAAACTATTTCAAATAGAAGGTTTAAAAAAATGGGACTTAGCTTTTGTATTTGGGCTAAAATCATTTGCAGGACTATTTTTTATTTACATTTTCACTTGGCATTATGGTCCTGGATATTTGTATTATGATTCTAGTGTTTACATCAGTGATGCAAAAATCCTACAAAGTGTTTTCAGCTATTCACCTATTAATTTTCTAAAATTATTATCGGGAATTGGTGAAACTAAAGAGCTAATTGAAACGCATTTACAAAACACTCATATATGGTCACAACCTAATAAAATAATTCATGACGATGCAAAAAATATTATTCGTATAAATAGTGTAATTCATTTCTTTTCATTTGGTCAAATTTATATTCATTTTATTGTTTTTAATTTATTTTCAATTTTTGGGATCGTTCAAATTTATCTTTATTTTAAGAAATATATTAAAATCAATCATCGATTATTTTTATTTGGATTAGTCATCTTACCATCTTTTTTATTTTGGGGAAGTGGCGTTTTGAAAGAACCAATGGTCATTTTTGTGTATGGATTGTTATTTTGGATCTTAAGAAAACCATTCGAAAAGAAATACTTGAATTACTTATCCTTTTTGATAATTATCTATTTATTATTGAATTTTAAAGCTTATATTCTAGTAGCTATTATTTTTCCTTTTTCATTTATCATTTTTTCGAAGTATATTTTCCCTAAAATGAGGCTTTATTACGTTTTAGGAATTCAATTTATGCTTTTATTTACAAGCTTTTTGTTCATGCCAAATCAATGGCAAGTATTTGTTGACAACATTACCGATAAACAGTTTGATTTCAATAATATAACAAAAGGCGGTATTTATTTGAGTACTGGATCAAAAAAATATGATTATCAAGTACCTATAAATCAATATGATAAAATAGTAAAAGAATCTGATTCTGTAATTTTCATTAAAGATGTGGAAATTTTTCAATTATTGAAAGGAAAGAGACACGGATTAAAAAAGATTACGATGAAAGCTGACTCCCTTCACAAATTTAAAATCAAAAGTATTTATCGATATTCAAACTCTTACATCGAACCAACATTGATTTTATATTCAAAAAAACAGTTAATAAAAAATATCCCTATTTCACTTGTAAATTCACTATTGAGACCAAGCTGGAATGATCCTTCACCAAAATTTAAATTTTTAACAATATTAGAGACTTATATTCTATTTGCATTTTTAATTTTAGCCTTTATTTTTAGGCGTAAATTAAACCGAAATGAGCAAATCATGATAATTACACTAGCACTATTTGTGATTATATTATCGCTTTTTATTGGTTGGACAACTACTGTTTTTGGTGCAATCGTTCGTTATCGAATTTTTTCTTATTTAATTATTTTAATCATTTCATTTATATTAATAAAGCCGTTTAAAGAATGGAAAACGAAAAAAAATATATCTTAATTTCTGGTGCAACATCTGGTTTCGGTTTCGAAACTGCAAAGATATTTGCTAAAAATAATTGGAGCTTAATTCTTACTGGAAGAAGAAAAGAAAAACTTGAAGAAATCAAACAAAATTTCAAACTTGAATTTCCTAAAATTGATGTTATTACATTAAATTTTGACATCCAAAATAACAAAGAAGTCATCGAATCAATAAAATCGCTCCCACAAACTGTTACAAAAAACATTAAAATACTTGTTAATAACGCAGGTCTTGCTTTAGGTCGTAGTGTTATAGAAAATGGTGATGAAAGCGATTGGGATCAAATGATTGATACAAATATCAAAGGTTTATTGTATTTAAGTAAACAAATCATCCCTTTTTTGAAAGAAAACATGGAAGGTCACATCGTCAATTTAGGGAGTATCGCAGGAAAAGAAGTTTATCCTGAAGGAAATGTTTACTGCGCAACCAAATACGCTGTCGATGCACTTTCAAAATCCATGAGAATTGACTTAGTAAATTACAATATCAAAGTTACAAACATTGCTCCAGGAGCTGCAAAAACAGAATTTGCTTTGGTACGTTTCAAAGGAAATGAAAAAGTTGCGAATGCAGTTTACAATGGGATTGAACCCTTACTTGCCCAAGATATTGCTGAAACAATCTATTTTGTATGTACAAGACCAAAACATGTGACGATTAATGATTTGGTTATCATGCCAACAAGTCAAGCATCTGCAACAGTTTTTAATAGAAAAGTAAAATCATGAAGAAGATTTACCTATTCCTTTTTAGTGTTTTTCTTTTTTCATCTTGTATGAAAGGGAAAAAAGTCGATTTGATAGTTCACAATGCCAAAATTCACACCATAGATGGGAATTATTCTATTGAGGAAGCGATGGCAATCAAAGATGGGAAAATTGTTGAACTTGGTCCAGAAAGACAAATTCTAAATAAATACCGTTGTGATGAAACAATCGATGCAAATGGAAAAGAAATTTATCCAGGATTTACAGATTCACACGGACATTTGTTGAGTTTAATTGACCAAAGATTAAATTTAGATTTAACAGGAACAAAATCATTTGAAGAAGTTTTATTCAAATTAGAAAAATATGCTTCAAAACGCAAATTTATTGTAGGTCGCGGTTGGGATCAAGCTTCTTGGACAAACACACAATTCCCAACAAATAAAAAATTAAACGAACTTTACCCTAATACACCAATTTTACTCATTCGTGTTGACGGTCATGCAGCTTTGGTGAATGATTGTTTGATGAAAAAAGCTCATTTATCAAAAGATTCTAAAATTGAAGGTGGAAAAGTATTTATTGAAAACGACAAAGAAACTGGAATAATTTTAGACAATGCCATTAACGAAGTTACCAAACTCATTCCAGCGTTTTCATTAAAAGAAAAACAAAGTGCTTTACTTGAAATCCAAGAAGAATTATTTCAGTTTGGTATCACTTCTGTTCACGAAGCTGGGATTAATTTTGAAGATATAAAACTTTTTGAAAGTCTTATATCTAAAAATAAATTGGATTTAAACATTTACGCTATGCTTTATCCAAGCAAAGAAAACATGGATTTTGCTCAAAAAAACGGACATTACACAAACAAAAGTCTTTCTATAAGAAGTTTTAAAGTTGTTGGCGACGGCTCGCTTGGTTCACGTGGTGCTTGCTTGAAAAAACCTTATTCGGATGATATGCACACACACGGATTTTTAACCACAAGTTTAGCCGAATTACAACAAATTGCGACTTTTTGCAGAAAAACAAATTATCAAATGAATACACATGCCATTGGCGATTCAACAAACAAAGTTGTGTTAGACATTATTTCTGAAACTTTTAAATACAAAAAAGATCACCGCTGGAGAATTGAGCATGCACAAGTTTTGGATGTAATTGATATTCAAAAACTGACTTTGTGTGGAGCTTTTCCAAGTGTTCAGCCAACACATGCGGTTAGCGATCAACGTTGGGCAGAAAATCGAATTGGGAAAGAACGTTTGAAAGGAGCTTATGCATATAAATCGATTTTGGATGCAACAGGAATTATGGCTTTGGGAACAGATTTTCCTGTAGAATCTTTCAATCCATTTTTGACTATTCACGCCGCAGTTCAAAGAAAAAACGAACAAAATTCTCCATCAAAAGGTTTTTTAAAAAATGAAGCGCTTTAACTTCAAAATTGTGTGATGGGAATGAATTTGTGGCCAGCATTTGCTTGTTTTCAAGAAAATAAAACAGGTTCATTAGAAAAAAATAAAGAAGCAACATTTGTCATCTTAGATTTTCCTCTTAGGTCAAATCCAACATTCCAACAAAATTTCTCTTCAATGACCTTTATAAAAGGAAAAAAGGTTTACTCAGCTGAATAATTATAGGATTATTTAAAATCTAAAATCATTTTCGTATCTTTGTGAAACAAATCTTTATTTATGCGTACAAAAATTTTGATGCCAGCATACGAACCAACGGACAAAGAGTTAAATGACTTGATGAAAGGCGTTATTGAAAAAGTAAAAAGTAGAGCATTAAAAGCTAAATACAAATTCAATCATGAATTATCTGAAGCTTTTAAAAAAATAAAATAAATTGTCAAAAAACGCTAAAAATCCAATTTTAATAGTAATCGCTGGTCCTAATGGATCAGGAAAAACTTCAATAACATTGGATATTTTAGAACACGAATGGCTTGAAAATTCCGTTTACATCAATCCAGATAATGTTGCAAATGAAATTTTTGGAGATTGGAATTCCTTAGATGCAGTTTTAAAAGCAGCAAATTATTGTGATGATTTAAGAGAAAAATGTCTTTCAGAAAATAAAAGCATCATTTTTGAAACTGTACTTTCGTCTCAAAGTAAAATGGATTTTATCCAAAAAGCAAAAAATCAAGGTTACTTTATTCGATTCTTATTTGTTTGTACAAACAGTCCAACAATCAACGCCAGTCGAATTGCACATCGCGTTTTAGAAGGTGGTCATGATGTTCCAATAACTAAAATCATTTCAAGATTTAGTAAATCTGTTTTAAATAGTTTGCTTGTTTCTAAATTCGTTGATCGCTCCTATTTTTACGATAATTCTTTAGAGGATAAAGAACCAAAATTACTTTTCAGAACAAAAAACGGTAAAATCTCCAAACAATACCGTAAAATTTCAGATTGGGCACAGCCAATTATTCAACATTTGAATCGATAAGATTCATCATAATTCAGATTTTCATCAATAAATCCGTAACTTTGCACTTTTTTAAAAAGAGAAGTGTATGATGTCAATTGATGGTTTAGCAGTAGAATTTAGTGGAACAACCTTATTTAGTGATGTTTCGTTTTCAATCAATGAAAATGATAAAATTGCTTTGATGGGGAAAAATGGAGCTGGAAAATCAACACTTCTAAAAATTTTAGCAGGACAAAACAAAGCAACAAAAGGTTCACTTTCATTTCCGAAAGAATACAAAATTGCTTATTTACCGCAACATTTATTGACTGACGATACAAGTTCCGTTTTTGAAGAAACAAGTAAAGCTTTTGCGACTTTGTTTGCTATGAAAGATGAAATCGAAGCTTTAAATCACGAACTTACTATCAGAACTGATTACGAATCGGATGACTATTCAAAAATTATTGAACAAGTTTCAGATTTAAGTGAAAAATTCTATTCGATTGAAGATATAAACTACGAAGCCGAAGTAGAAAAAGTACTTTTCGGTTTGGGTTTTTTAAGAACAGATTTTAGTCGCCCAACATCAGAATTTAGTGGTGGCTGGAGAATGCGTATAGAATTAGCGAAAATTTTACTTCAAACTCCAGATTTGATTTTACTTGATGAGCCAACAAATCACATGGATATTGAGTCGATTGAATGGTTGGAAGATTTTTTAATTAATCAAGCGAAAGCGGTTGTCGTTATTTCACACGATAGAGCTTTTGTGGATAACATTACAAATCGTACGATTGAAGTAACGATGGGTAGAATTTATGATTACAAAGCAAAATACTCCCATTATTTAGAATTACGAAAAGAACGCAGAGAACAACAGCAAAAACATTATGACGAGCAACAAAAAATGATTGCTGAGAACATGGAATTTATTGAGCGATTTAAAGGAACCTATTCCAAAACAAATCAAGTTCAATCACGTGTTAAAATGCTTGAAAAACTCCCACTAATTGAAGTTGATGAAGTTGATACTTCTGCTTTAAAACTAAAATTTCCACCAGCTCCGAGATCGGGTTCTTATCCAGTTGTTGTTTCTGAAATGACAAAAAAATACAGCGAGCATGTAGTTTTTAATAATGCTTCTTTAACAATTGAGCGAGGACAAAAAGTAGCTTTCGTAGGGAAAAATGGTGAAGGAAAATCAACTATGATTAAAGCTATCATGAAAGAAATTGATTTTCATGGAA
The DNA here is from genome assembly GCA_040386975.1 of Bacteroidota bacterium. Lineage (GTDB taxonomy): Bacteria > Bacteroidota > Bacteroidia > Flavobacteriales_D > Crocinitomicaceae > M2408. Next base: position 24,181 of record JAZKEO010000008.1, read on the forward strand.
AAGTTGAACTTGGTCATAACGTGAAAATCGGTTATTTTGCTCAAAATCAAGCTTCACTTTTGGATGAAAATATGACTATTTTCGAAACAATTGACACGATTTCTGAAGGAGATATCCGCACCAAAACACGTGACATTTTGGGAGCGTTTATGTTTGGAGGTGACGACATTACAAAAAAAGTAAAAGTACTTTCCGGAGGTGAAAAAACACGTTTAGCGATGATTAAATTGTTACTTGAACCAGTAAATTTATTGATTCTCGATGAGCCTACAAACCACTTAGATATGAAAACAAAAGATATCATCAAAGATGCTTTACGTGATTTTGATGGAACATTAATATTAGTTTCTCACGACCGTGATTTCCTTGATGGTTTAGCGACAAAAGTTTTTGAATTTGGAAATAAACGAGTGAAAGAACATTTTGAAGATGTTACCGGATTCTTGAAAATAAAAAAAATGGAAAACTTACGTGAAGTGGAGAGATAATTAAGTCTTGTTTTACAACTAATTTAATTTCTTTCTTATCTTTGGCACAAATCTAATTTATGAAATTACACAGAGAAGGATATTTAATCATTGCAATTGCAGCTTTAATTTTAGGCTCAATTCATGTTGGAAATTATTTTTTATACCAATATACAACTTGGCTTTGGCTTTATATTCTGTTGATTTTGGGTGAATTAACCATGATGTATTTGGTGGTACAGTTCTTCCGAGTTCCAAATATTAAATGCGTTTCAGACATCATGGATGTTATGTGTCCAGCAGATGGAAAAGTTGTTGTGATTGAAGAAGTTGAAGAAACCGAATTTTTTCACGACAAACGCATACAAATTTCGATTTTTATGTCGCCATTAAATGTGCACGCTAATTTTAACCCAATTTCAGGAATTATCAAATATGTGAAATACCACAAAGGTTTATTTCTTGTCGCTTGGCATCCTAAAAGTAGTACAGATAACGAAAGAAGTACATTTGTGATTGAACACCAAACGGGTCAACAAGTCTTATTCAGACAAATCGCTGGAGCAGTTGCTCGTCGAATTTGTTACTACGTGCAAGAAAATCAAGAAGTTAAAACTGGAGAAGAGTTTGGTTTTATCAAATTTGGTTCACGAATTGACGTGTTTTTACCCTTGAATTGTGAATTAAATGTTAAAATTGGTGAAATTGTGAAAGGAAGGCTGACAAAACTTGCAGTATTAAAAAATTAATCATAAATTTATCCCATAATTTTAAAACTTGTAAACATGAAAAAAGTATTTTTAGCACTATCGTTAATGTTATTTGTTGGTTCTTTAAGTTCAACTGCATTTGCTGCATCTAACGATGACAAAACAGAAATCAAAAAAGACGAAAAGAAAAAAAGAAAAGGTAAAAAAGCTAAAAAAGGAGCTTGTTGTGCTGGAAAAACTTCTTGTGGAGAGAAAAAAACTGGTACTACTGAAGTTAAATAATTTTAGAAAACTTTATATAAAAAAAAGAACTATCTTCGGGTAGTTCTTTTTTTTTTGAATCAAACTTTTTGAAATGAAAAATAATCCCAAAATTGACATTTACATTGAGAAATCGCAGGATTTTACTAAAGAAATTCTGATTGAAATTAGAAAACGAGTTCACGAAATTTGTCCCGAAATTGAGGAAGAATGGAAATGGAGTTTCCCAAATTTTACATTGAATGGAAAGATTTTGTGTAGCATGGCATCTTTCAAAAGTCACTGTAGTTTTGGTTTTTGGCTTTCCTCAGAAATGAAAATTATTGAAAATCCAGGAAAAGGAATGGGAGATTTAGGAAAAATGACATCAATTGATGATTTGCCTTCAATAGAACATTTTAGAATGTATATGCTTGAAGCAATGGAATTGACTTTATCGGGAAAAACCATCACAAAAAAAACTGCTCGAATAGTCGATTTTAATCAATCAGAAGAATTAAATTTAGCTATTCAAAAATCAACTCTCGCATCAAATTTTTACGATAAATTCTCAAAAAGTCAACAAAAAGATTACCACGAATGGATTTTAGAAGCCAAAACAGAAACTACTTCTGGAAAAAGAATTACTCAAGCTGTAGAATGGATTTCTGAAGGAAAATCAAGACATTGGAAATACCAAAGGAGTTAGAAGTTATGAGTGAAAACTACAAACTCATAACTACAAACTCATAACTCAAAAAAAGTCTTCCAACTTCCTAAACTCTCCTGTTTCGTAATTTATTTCAATAATTTCATGTTGAAGTCCGTTTGAAATCGCAATTATTGGAACTTTCAACTGATTGTTGTAATGAATGATTTGTTGTACCACTTTTTGATTTAATTTAATTTCAGGTGCTTTACATTCGATTAAAATGTGTGGTAATTTCTCTAAATTAAAAACAACTATATCACAACGTCTTACCTGTTTATTTGCTTTAATTTCAATCTCAGAAGCAATTAATGAAAGTGGGATTTTTTTGTGAAAAACCAAATAATGGAGTAAATGTTGCCTCACCCATTCTTCGGGTGTCAAGATTAAATTCTTTTTTCTCACAATGCACCAAACACAAATTTTATCATCTTTTTTAGATAATTTTAATTCTGCAAAAGGTAAATTTAAAGGTGCAAACATGAATTTAATCCGATAATTTGCGTCTAAATTACTTAATTTTACTTAATTTTGAATCATGGATTACAAATCACTTTTAAAGGAAATAAAGGCTAAAAATTTTAAGCCTGTCTATTTGCTTCATGGTGAAGAACCGTATTACATTGATATCCTTTCAAAAGCTATTGAAAATGAGGTTTTGGAAGAACACGAACGCGATTTTAATCAAACAATTGTTTACGGAAAAGATGTCGATGTAGCATCATTAATTAGTGAAGCAAAAGGTTATCCCATGATGGCAGAAAGACGATTTGTTTTAATTCGTGAAGCACAAGAGATTAAACAAAAAGATTTTGAATTTATCGAGAACTACTTGAACAATGTCAACCCAACCACAGTTTTTGTTTTGGCTTACAAGTATAAAAAATATGATTCTCGTACAAAATTCTTCAAAGAAATATCAAAAGTTGGTGAAGTTTTTCTTTCCGAAAAAGTGAAAGAATATCAATTAACAAATTGGATTGACGCTTATTTAAAATCCATAGATTATTTAATCACGCCAAAAGCAAGTAAATTATTAGCTGATTTTTTAGGAAATGATTTAAGCCGCATTGTGAATGAATTAGATAAATTATCCATTTTAATTCAAAAAGGAACGACAATTAATGAAATTCACATTGAAGAAAATATTGGAATTTCTAAAGATTTTAATGTTTTTGAGTTAGTGAATGCGATTCAAACACGCGATGTTCCAAAAGCTTTTTTAATTGTAAATCATTTTGAACACAATCCAAAATCTGGACCTTTAGTTGTTGTCATTGCAAATTTATTTGGCTTTTACATCAAATTGATGCGAACACATTTCAGAGGTAATAAATCGGATGGAGAATTAGCTGGAGAATTAAAAGTTCCTCCATTTTTCATCAAAGATTTCACCTTGGCTTGTAAATTATATAATCCGACCAAAATTGCGAATAATGTTTCTATCTTAGCAGAATACGATTTGAAATCCAAAGGTGTTGGAAGCAGTACAATTCCCGAGGGAGAATTGATGAGAGAAATGGTTTATCGTTTAATGAATTGATTTTTATGCATTTATTTTACATACCCGAAATACACGCTGCTTCAAATGAAGTAAAACTCAGTGAAGAGGAATCAAAACACGCTTGTAAAGTTTTACGTCTAAAAAAAGGAGATAAAATTTCTTTGCTGAACGGAAAAGGAGATTCATTTGTTGGTGAAATCATCGAAGATCATCCAAAACATTGTTTGATTTCTATTAAAAGTCATGCTTTTGAGGAACAAAGTCCAAATCAGATTCACATAGCGATTGCACCAACAAAAAACATCGAACGCATTGAGTGGTTTGTTGAAAAAACGACGGAATTAGGAATTACAGAAATTTCACTTTTCTTTAGTAAAAACAGTGAACGCAAGCATTTGAAAATTGAACGTATTGAAAAAATTATCATTTCAGCGATGAAGCAGTCTCAACGAAAATATTTACCAAAATTAAATGTATTTTCTTCTTTGGAAGAATTTTTCAAAGTACATACAACTGGAGCAATTGCACATTGTTATCAAGGAAATAAACTTGCTTTAAAAAGTAACTTAAAAAAAACAAAATATCCTATTTTGATTGGTCCTGAAGGCGATTTCACGCAGGAAGAAGTTGAATTAGCACTAAAAAAAGGTTTTGATCCGATTACTTTAGGGAAAAATCGCTTACGAACAGAAACTGCTGGTTTATACGCCTGTATGCAAGCAAAATTAATATTGGAGTCATGATTAAATGTAATTTATTTCTTATAGTTTTTTGTTTGTCTTTTGTTTCTTTTTCTCAAGGAACTTACAAAATGGCTGTTTTAAAATACAATGGTGGTGGCGATTATTATGCGAATCCAAGTTCGTTACCTAATTTAATTGAGTTTTGTAATCAGAATTTAAAGACAAATATTTCCACTGATGTACCTTTTGTCGATGTTGGAAGTTCTGATTTATTTCAATATCCTTTTGTTCACATGACGGGACATGGAAATGTTGTTTTTTCGTCTTCGGAAATAGATAATTTAAGAACGTATTTAGAAGCTGGAGGATTTTTGCACATTGACGACAATTACGGAATGGATCAATTTATTCGCGTCGAACTTAAAAAAATTTTTCCAAATCAAGAATTAGTTGAATTACCAAGTAATCACGCCGTTTTTCATCAGAAATACAATTTCAACGGTTTGCCAAAAATCCACGAGCACGATGGAAAAAGAGCACAAGCATTTGGGATTTTTTTGGAAGGGAAATTGGTTTTAGTTTATACTTTTGAAACAGATTTAGGCGATGGTTGGGAAGATCAAGCAGTTCACAACGATCCTGCAGATAAACGTAAAGAAGCCCTACAAATGGGAGCAAACATTATTTCTTACGTTTTTTCTCGTTAACTTCTAGATTTCGACAAGCTCAATCTAAACTTGCTCAGTTACCTCAAAATTATTTTTCACATTAGAATCATAATGCAATAAAATCAACTCTTTTCTCACTAATTTAACGTAAATTTGCATTCTCAAATGAATCTAAGTCTTTAGTCTTAGGTCTTAAGTCTAGTTCAATGAATATAAAAAAAACAGTTAAAGAAATACGTTTTCAGATTGAAAAACCAGCAGAATTGATGGCTTTTTTAATTGAAAATTTCCCTTCAAAAAATCGCGACAACATCAAATCGTTGATGAAAAATAAAATGATTTTAGTGAATGGAATTACGCAAACGCATTTCAAATTTGCTTTAAACAAAGGTGATTTATTGACAATCGGTAAAAAGGAAATTCAAGAAAAAATCATTCCTGGAATGAAGATTGTTTTTGAAGATGAAGATATTATCGTTGCAAATAAGCCAGCAGGATTATTAACGATTTCTACTGCAAAAGAAAAAAATAAGACTTTATTTCACGCTTTAAGTTTACATGTAAAAAAACATGATCCAGATTCAAAAATCTTTGTTGTACATCGTTTGGATAGAGAAACTTCTGGTTTACTTGTTTTTGCAAAAAATGAAAAAGCTAAATTTAAGCTTCAAAAAAACTGGAACGACAACGTCATTGAACGAACTTACATCGCTTTGGTGGAAGGTTATGTGAAAGAAACAGAGAAGAAAATCATTTCTTACCTGAAAGAAAGTAAAGCGTTGAAAGTACACTCAAGTCAAAATCCAACTTATGGACAAGAAGCAATTACGAATTACAAATTGATTGAAACGAGAAAAAATTCAAGTTTATTGGAAGTAAATTTAGAAACTGGGCGTAAAAACCAAATTCGAGTTCACATGGAAGAAATTGGTCACCCAATTGTTGGTGACAAAAAATATGGTGCAAAAACGGCTATGCTTGGTCGCATTGGACTTCACGCTCAAACTTTGAGTTTTGTGCATCCAAAAACTGGAAAAGTAGTTAAATTTGAAGTGAAAAGTATGTTGTAAAATAAAAAAGATCAAAATACAATTTTTTTGAGCTTTTTTATTTAATTATCTTTCAACAAAAGTCTTAAAATCTACTAAGTATTTTTTAGATTGCTTTTTAAAAGCTCCAGGCATTAAAGCAGCAATAATTTTCATGAATCCTTTGAATTGAAATTCTTGATCTGTTTTGTATAAAGTTGAATCCGAGTCAATTTCAGAAAAATAATTCTTTACGATGTTGTGAACTCCTTTTGCATCATAAGTTCCAGAAAATTCTTTTGGTAAATCTTTTACTGTTATCGTTTCAATCATCTCAATGTTTCTGTTTCCAATTTGGAAAACCAACTTTGCTTTTGCACCAACTTCTCCCAAAGTTCCACTTAAATGCTCAAATGATTGCAAACCATCCATCCATTCTTTCATGTTTTCAACGTTATCAAATTTTTCGATAACTTCTTGAATTGGCTTATCGATAACAATTTCTAAGGAATATTTCATTTTTTTATAAGTTAAATGGATTCATAATTTCAAAAACTTTGCTTTTGTCTAGACTTTCCCAGCGGTAATAAAGATAATACTTTTTAGACGTATTTTTCGTAGAGGCTGGAATAAAGATTTTTAAATTGGATTTAGTAATTGATTCTCTATCAACACCTTCTATAGGTTCTACAACACTAAATTCTTCTGATTTTTTAATTTCAATTTGAAGACTTTCTATGATATCTTTATTTGTAATTTCATTTTTATTTTGATCAAACAGACGTATATATTCATGACCTGCTTTTAATGATTTAATGTCCAAATCCATTCTTTCTAGTGCCAATGTTTTATAAAAAGCTGTTTGAATGGTGTCATTTTTCAACTTTACTTCACCAATTTCAAAAGTAGATTTTGTTTCGTAACTATTTGTTGAACTTGATGAGTAAACAGATTTTGTATTTTCGAGTGGAAGTTTTGAATCAACAATAACTACATTCATCTCAATTTTAGTCTCATTCTTTCCTTTTGTATCAAAAAATGAAGTCTTTAAATTCAAGGTGTCGCCAACTTTTGCTTGCTCGTTAAAACGTAAACTTAAACTCAAATTACTCAACATGGAATAATCCATTCCTTCTTGGTTGTTTCCAAAAATATTCGGTGAATAACCGAGTGTATCTTTATTTGGTTTGAGAATTAAAATTGAAACTCCTGGAAAGCAATTTCCATCAGTAACAACAAATCCTCTTGGTTTTATAAGTTTTATTTCAAAATCAGTATTAATAGGTAAACGATTACTTGTCCAAGTATCTTCATTTAACTCAAATTCAATATCCTCAAAGCCAATTCCAGATTGAAAATAGCTCGCCCCAGTAAAAAGTCTGACTCCTTTTTCTTGTGAAAATCCTAAAAAAGGAATAAATACACTCAAAAAAATGATTTTTTTCATTTGTTGTAATCTTTATTAAAAGTAAAAATCTAATTTATATTGCTAGTAATAAAAATTTAAAATTATTTCGAAAACCTTTAATTTATCTTTACTTTCCCAACGATAATGAAAGTAATAATTTGAATGTGCATAATTCGATAAATCAGTTAATAAAATATTAAAACTCATTTTTTTATCGTTTTCAGTATTGGGTTTTACATCAATTTTAAAATTTTCCATTTTTTTAACCTTATTGATGTGATTATCATAAAAAGTAATTGTCTCTTTACCTGACTTAAATTCTTCATAATTAAGATTAATGGTATCAAAAGCTAACTTTTTATAAACAACATATTCAGTAGTATCCTCTTTGTAAATACTCTTACCTAAATCAAGGTTTGATTTAGTTTCAAAAAGTCCATATTCAGAGTAAACTGCATTTGAATTTTCAATTGGGAGAAATGACTCAACAATATACATTGGAAAATCAACTTTCGTAAAGTTTTCACTTTTTGTATCATAAAAAGTTACTCTTAAATTACACGTATCTCCCACTTTTACAAAATTGTTAAATGAAAGTGATATACTTAAGTTACTCAAACTATCTATATTAAAACCCTTTCTATTTTTTAATATGTCAGTTGAATACCCTAAGGTATCACCATTATTTTTAGATAAAAAAACTGAAACAGCAGGAAAACAAATGTCATCAAAAACTTTAAAACCCGATGGCTTAATTAATTTGATTTCAAACTCGGTATTAATTGGCAAACGATTACTTAACCATGTATTTTTAGCCAATTTAAATTCAATATCCTTAAAAGAAATACCATAAGTTTCATACTTTGCATGTGTAAACGGGATAATTCCTTTCATTTGTGACATTACAAACAAAGGGCTGAGTAAAATAAATGATACTATAAATTTTTTCATACTATTTATAATTCAAAGGATTCTTTTAAAGCTGGAATTGTAATGTTTCTAAAACCTACATCCAATAATTTCTCTTTAAAACTTAATTGTGTTTCATATTCTCCATGAACCAAAAATACTTTTTCTACTTTCGTTTTATCTAAACATTTAAAATATTGAATCATTTCTTTGTAATCAGCATGAGCACTATATGAATCTAGAACAACAACATCTGCTAAAACTTCATAATCTTCGCCAAATATTTTTACAACTTTTTCGCCATTTCTAATTTTACCCCCTAAAGAAAATGGTTCAGCATATCCAACAATTAAAATCGTATTATTTGGATTTGAAATGTTATTTGCAACGTGATGTTTAATTCTCCCTGCTTCTATCATTCCTGAAGCTGAAATAATGATACAAGGTTCTTTAATGGAATTTAATTTTTTAGAAATCACAACATCTTGAACATAAATTAATTTCTCAAAACCAAAGGGATCTGAATCAGTTTTCATGTAGTTCACCATATCTTCATTAAAACATTCTGGATGATTTCTCATCACATCAGTTGCATTAATTGAAAGTGGGCTATCTACAAATACTTGAATCCGAGGCAATTTATGAGCTGTTTCCAGCTTGTCTAAGGCATAAACAATTTCTTGGGTTCTTCCCAAACTGAAAGCTGGAATAATCAATTTTCCTTTTTTCATAACACAAGTATTGTAAATCACATCAAGTAATTCTTGTTGACTCATGTTATTATCAGAATGTAATCTATTTCCATAAGTTGACTCCGAAATTAACACATCACATTGAGGAAAAACCTGAGGATCTTTTAAAATCGCACTATTGTAACGACCAATATCTCCTGTAAAACAGACTTTTTTTATCTTGTCTCCATCTTTGATTTCTAAATTTACGGCTCCACTACCTAAAATATGACCTGAATCCGTAAACATGACTTTTACTTCATCATTAATCTTAAAATTATGATTATAAGGAATAGTTTCAAACAATTTTAGTGCATCTTCAACATCCATTAAATCATAAAGTGGTTCTAAAGGTTCTTCACCTCTTTTGAATCTTCTTTTATTTACGTGTTTTAAATCATTTTCCTGAATATGAGCACTATCTTTTAACATGATTTTACATAAATCAAAAGTTGCAGAAGTTGCGTAAATTTTCCCTTTAAATCCTTTCTTAACTAAATTTGGAATATTTCCCGAATGGTCAATGTGTGCGTGAGAAAGAATCATAAATGAAAGCGATGAAGGTTCAAATCCAAAATTTCTGTTCATCAAATCGGATTCTTGACCTTTTCCTTGGAAAAAACCACAATCCAAAAGAAAGGAAACGTTATTATTTGTTGTTATTAAGTGTTTACTACCTGTTACAGTTCGTGCTGCCCCAAAAAATTGAATATTCATAAAGAATTTTATTTAAATTGTGTCTTTTTTATCCAGTCTCGAATGATTTCCATCACTTCCAAGGAAAATGTTTCCTCAATAATAGCGTATTCGTTAACAGAACCTGTTTCACAATGTTGAAATAAATGATTCAAATCAGGCATAATATACGTATAAACATTCTTATTGTTGGTTTCTTTAACCGATTTACGAATTCCATCTAAATTTTCAATAGCTGAAACTTGGCAATCTTTTGTTCCGTTAAAAGCTAAAATTGGAATGTCAATTTGTTTCAAATAAAATTCAGGGTTAAACCTTATAAAATAGCGAAACCAAGGAGTAAGCATGGTTTGCGTCAATTTAGGTAAATCGTCAACAATTTCTTTTGCTATTTCTTCTGGCATAGAATGGACATGGTCTTTTACAATTTCTTCAATCAAGATTTTTGCTTTTTCATTATCGTCTTCTGAGAGTAAAATATCATAGAATTTTCGATTTAATTCTTGACTCACCTTAATTTCTTCTTCTGAAATACCACCCAATCTCGAAACAACTTCAGTTTGTTTGAGCATTAATTGATCCATCGGAACACCTGGCCCAGCTAAAAGAACAACAAAACGAACTTGTGTGTCGGCCACAGCAACCATTGGAGCAACCATTCCCCCTTCACTGTGACCAATAATTCCAATTTTGTTTTCATCAATCTTTTTTATATTTTTCAAATAAAGAAATGCTGCTTGTGCATCATAAGCAAAATTTGTGGTAGTTGCACTTTGAAAATTACCTTTCGACTTTCCAACACCGCGGTCATCATACCTTAAAACGGCAATTCCATTTTTAGTCAGAAAATCAGCTAAAACTAGAAAAGGTTTGTGATTTAAAAGCTCTTCATTTCTATTTTGAGGACCAGATCCACTTACTAAAACAACAGCAGGAAAAGGGCCTTTTCCTCTAGGAATTGTTAGTGTACCAGATAATTCAACCTTATCAATCTCATTAAAAAAAGTAACTTCTTTTTGCTTGTAAAAAACAAAACCATCCGGTTCTTGAGGTCGAAGAGGCTTTTTATTTATTGGAATTACACTCTTCCCAAGGTTCAAAACGGTTGAAACACCAGCCTGCTTCAAAAAACCTTTAATCGAATCTTTTGAATGATTTTCTCCTTCATAAATAATTCCGAAAGTACTCATGTCAAAAATAACTTTTTTGCTAACGTAACTCACAAAGTTCAATTTCAAACCAAAAGCTCCTTGATCAGGACTATCCATTGTACCAATAAGAAGTCCATTTTTTTCTTCAATATGAAAAACGATTTTTAATTTTGAGCCTGGTGTATTTAAAATACCCGACCAATCCCCAACAATAGATTGAGCATTTGTACTAAGGTAAAAAAGCACAGAAAATAAAAGAAAAATGTATTTTTTCATATCAAAGTTAAAGATAATAAAATTCTTTAATTTAGATTAGAAACTATAAAAAAACTAAGTAAAATTTAAGTTATGAATTCAAAAAATACATTTGTCCATTTCGAATCGACAAATTAGTCGGGAAATTTTCAAGATATAAACTCCCAGTACCAAGTCCTTGATGTAAATCATTTTTATAAATTGAGGTCAATTGTGCAATAGCATTTAAAGCAATATTCGATTCTAAAGCTGATGTCATCCACCACGGAATATTTCGTTCAGTAGCCAGATTTATCCATTCTTGCGTTCCAATAATCCCTCCATGTAAACTTGGTTTTAGAATAATGAATTGTGGCTTTATTGTTTCGAGAAGTTTGATTTTTTCTACTTTTTCATTTACGCCAATTAATTCTTCATCCAAAGCAATTGGGAGTTTAGTTTTTAAACATAATTCAGCCATTTCATTCCAATTCCCCGCTTTAACAGGTTGCTCGATTGAATGCAAATCTAATAGTGCTAATTTCTCAAGAAGTATTTCAGCATTTTTAGTTGAAAAAGCACCATTTGCATCCACACGAAGAATTAATTCTTTTTTTGAAAACCGTTTTCTTAATTGCTCTAAAATGTTAAACTCTTCTTCAAAATTCAAAGCTCCAATTTTCATTTTAATACAGGAAAAACCTACTTGTAATTTCTCTTCAATCTGTTCTTGAATAAAGGCTTCATTTCCCATCCAAATTAAACCATTTATTGGAATACTTGCTTTTCCTTGAGTGAATTTTGTGTCAAAAAACAATTGTTTTCCTCCATTTTTTAAATCTATAAAAGCCGTTTCGAGTCCAAATAAAATGGAAGGGAAATTTTTTAATTCAGAAAGAAGTGTTGTAAACTCAGTAAAATCGTTTTCTAAATTTACTTTTGAAATGAATTCTTTTAAGAACAAGTCCAGATTCTTTTCATAAGAAATTTCATCTTTGAAATCAGGAGACAAACCTTCAATGATGCTACATTCTCCAAGTCCAAAAACTTTCTGGTTATTGACATTCCACAATTTAATGAACCAAGCCAATTTCTGAGTTAAAATTCCTCGACTTGTTCCACTTGGAGTTTTAAATTGAAAGATTTTTTTTTCTATGGAATAGTTTAGCATTTTATTTCGCAAGTAATACTCCAAACATAAAAAATAAAGAGATAGCAAAAGTTGAAAGTGCCACTTTTTTTAATTCTGGATCAAAATCTTTTTCATTTTTAGTCTGCATCACGATTCTGATGTGGTAAAACAAATACAAAGTCGGAACAAAAGCTAAATAAAGTGTTTGATTATTTAAGTTTTTAACGAAAATCAAAAGTGAAATGATTGCTCCTAAAATCAAAAAACTGTGATACATTTTTGCCCAATTTGGCCCAATTTTCACAACCAAAGTGTTTTTTCCGAATTTTTTATCGTTGATTCTATCGCGCATATTGTTCAAATTCAACACTGCTGTACTTAATAAACCAATAGTAACTGCTGGCAAAATATTTATCCAATCAAAAGATTTTGAATAAAACGAATAAACTCCCAAAACGCTTACTAAACCGAAAAATATGAAAACAAAAATATCGCCAAAACCATGATAACCATAAGCTTTTTTGCCAATTGTATAGGTAATTGCTGCTAAAACACATAAAATTGCTAAAACACCATAAAAAAGTAAAATGTTAAAAGAGAGTTTTTGTGTTCCGAAATAAATTAAAATTCCAGCGGAAATAAAAGACAAAATGGAAAATAAAATAACGGCGGATTTCATTTGTTTTTGAGAAATTTCACCTGATTGAACTGCTCGCATTGGACCAACACGCTCTGCATTGTCTGTTCCTTTTTGACTATCTCCTAAATCATTGGCTAAATTTGAAACAAGCTGAAATAAAACTGTCGTAGAAAGTGCTAAACAGAAAATTGTCGCGTCCCAAAAACCATTATAATAAGCAATAAAAGTTCCGAAAATGATTCCTGAAATCGATAAAGGCAAAGTTCGTAGGCGGAAAGCATTGATCCACGATTTTGTTTTTGACATAATTTTTAAAATAACGGGACTTCAAAAAAATGCTTTTTCTTCGTTGAACTTCAATTTTAAAACGCTCATTTACACGAATAAACTCACTTTTTAAAATCTTGTCCGCCTAAAAAAATCTATTTTTTAGAATCCCCTATAACTTTTTTTGTAAAATTACTTAGAAAAGAGCAAAAAAGGGAATTATTTTTACTTTTTTTCAAACCAAACGCTGCTTAGTCGCTTTTTGAATTGCTTCAACTTTATTGTGTACCTGAAGTTTTTGGTAAATATTTTCGATGTGTTTTCTAACTGTTGCTGGCGAAATATTTAAAAAATCGGCAATTTGTTTGTAGTCAAACCCTTTGCACAATTGATTCAAAACATCTAATTCGCGTGAAGTCAAATTAGTTTTTTCTTCCGAACTCAAATCTTCTGTAATTTCAAGTGGATTTCTCAATAAACGCATTGCTTTCAAGGCAATTCCTGCAGACATTGGAGCACCACCTTGTAAAATATCTTGAATTCCTTCTAATAGTTTTTTTGGCGGTTCATCTTTTAAAATATATCCATTTGCTCCCGCTTGAATAGCTTTAAAAATGTGCGTTTCATCATCCAAAACCGTCAACATGATAATTTTTATGTGTGGAAAACGCTGTGTTACAATCTCGGTAGCTTGAATTCCGTCCATTTCCGGCATTTGAATATCCATTAAAATCACATCCACATTTGAATCTTCTTCGAGTTTGGAAATCAAATCCTTACCATTAATTCCACGAAACTTATAGCGCAATTGTGTAGGGAAAAAACCTAATTTTTCTTCAATACTTTTTGCTAATAAAGAATTATCTTCTGCTACGGCGATTTTTATCATGTTTCGTTGTTTTAATGTTTTACAAATCTAGGCAAGTTCCAATAACAAAGCTATACGTCAAGTGCCCTATTATGATTTTAAAATTACGAAAAAATTCTTCAAAAAGTTTTGTAATTTTGCATTTATGTTTGAAGAATTAATAAAAGAAGCTTTTAGAGAGGATATTGGAGATGGAGATCATTCATCTTTAGCTTGTGTACCAGAAAATGCTAAAGGAAAAGCGAAATTAATCGTTAAAGATAATGGTATTTTAGCAGGAGTTGAACTTGCAAAAGAAATTTTCAAATACTACGACAAAAATCTAGAAATCAAGGTTTTTATCCAAGATGGTTCTGAGGTGAAAGTCGGAGATATTGCTTTTGAAATTAGTGGTTCCTCGCGTTCTATTTTAGCAACTGAAAGGCTAGTTTTAAACTTCATGCAACGTATGAGTGGGATAGCTACTCAAACAAATAAAATTGTACGTTTAGTTTCTGCTTATCCAACACGAATTTTAGACACTAGAAAAACGACTCCAGGCTTACGTTTGATTGAAAAATGGGCAGTTCGAATTGGTGGTGGACACAATCACAGAATCGGCTTGTATGACATGATTATGTTAAAAGATAATCACATCGATTATGCGGGCGGAATCAAAAAAGCGATTACTCAAACACACGAATACTTAAAATCTTCAGGGAAAGACTTAAAAATTGAAGTAGAAGTTCGAAACGAAGAAGAATTAAATGAAGTCTTAGAAATCGGTGGAGTAAACCGTATCATGTTGGATAATTTTTCTCCAGAAAGAATTGAAAAAGCACTTAAAATTATTCCGAAAATCTACGAAGTTGAAGCTTCGGGAGGAATTACAATTGATAATATTGATGCTTACGCAAAAACAGAAGTGGATTTCATTTCAATTGGAGCCTTGACGCACAGTTTTAAAAGTTTGGACATGAGCTTAAAAGCTGACTTTAAATAGAAGTTAGACGAAAGACAATAGACTTAAGACTTTATTCATCGAGTAAATCATCATTTTTTTTATCTTTACTTAAAGGATTGTAAAAATAAGATAAGCCAACAACTAACATTCCACCTATTAAAATGAATTGATTCAGGGAATTATTTTGAATTTTAAAAATTAAACCAATAAATATAATAACTGTTCCAGCCCAAAAAATGAGGTTATTCTCCGACTTTGAATCATAACGAAAAGCGAGTAAATTCATCAAAAGTGCTATTCCTCCAAAAACGATAATTCCATATTTTGCATTTGTTTTAGAGATAAAAACACTTAAATAATTAGTAAAAACTCCAATCGCAAGTATAAATGCTATTGCAAAACAAATCGAGGCAATTCTTTTGTAAATCATTTTTTTAATTTTTCGTTATTTTTATGTCTGTCGAAATCTCTATTGGTTTTCTTTTCAAGATTGCGTTTCATGGCTTCCTCTAAATCAATTCCTGTTTGGTTTGCAATACAAGTCAAAACGAATAAAACATCTGCGAGTTCGTCACCCAAATCTTTGTTTTTATCCGATTCTTTCTCACTTTGTTCACCGTAACGTCGCGACATTATACGAGCAACTTCTCCAACTTCCTCAGTCAAAATCGCCATATTTGTTAATTCATTGAAATAACGAACTCCATGTTCTTTTATCCATGTATCAACTATTTGTTGTGTTTCTTTTAAAGTCATTTTTTAGATCTAAAGTCTTCTAGAATTAATCAAAAAGGTTAAAGTTAATCAAAAATCAAACTCAAATTTTGTTTTTCAATTCAAACCCAAACGTTTTTGAATTTCTGCTGCTTTTTCACTTGAAAATTGCACTTCCAATTTGTTTTTCATGAGTAAATGCCCACCATCTGATTTTACATATTCTACAATTTCATTGAGATTGGCAATAAAAGATTTGTGACATCTAAAAAAATGATAAAACTGATTTGTTGCCTCTTCAAAATGCTTTAAGCCTTTACTACTAACGATTTTCTCACCGGAATTCATGTAAATTTCAGTATATGCTCCATCAGCTTTGAAAAAAGAGATTTCATCAATTTTAAGTAATCGAATTGAACTTACTGTGTGAATCGCAATTTTTTTATTTAATAAAGAATGAAGATTGTTTTGTAAAGCAGATTTTTGTTCGTGAGAAATTTTATTTTTAAACTTCACAAAACGATTCACGCTATTTTCTAATTCTTGCGTTTCAATTGGTTTTAAAATGTAATCAATTGCTGAAAGTTTAAAAGCATCAATTGCATAATGATTGTAGGCTGTTGTGAAAATTATAGAAAAATTAATGTCATTTTCATCAAAGAAATCAAGTAATTCTAAGCCACTATGTCCAGGCATCTCAATATCTAAAAAAACCAAATCAGGTTTGTATTTATGAATTGCTTTGATCGCATTTGGCAAATCAACGCAGGTTTCACAAATTTGAATTTCAGGACAAAACTCTTCAATCATTCCTTGAAGAAGAGCTCTTGCCATTTTTTCATCGTCAACTATAATTGCTTTAAATTTCATTATTATTATTGAATTGGTATTGTAATTTTAACGTAGGTTCCAGAAGGGAAATTTCCCTCATAAAAATCTAAAATTTCTATTCCTACATTGATTTGTAATCCTTTATTTAAAATTTCTAATCTTTTTGCATTCGCTTGACTTGAGAAAGATTTGTGTTTCTCTTCCTTAATTTTATTTAATTCAGCTGCACGTTTTCTTCCAACTCCATTGTCGATTATTTCAATCACTAAAAACAATCCTTTTTGTTTAAAATTAATCGACAACTTTTTTTCTCCTTCTTTATGTAAAAGTCCATGTTTAATTGCATTTTCGACATAAGGTTGAATTAACATCGAAGGAATTTTACATAGATCTAAATCAATGTCTTCACTAATTTCAAATATAAAACCTTCATCAAAACGCATTTTTTCTAATTCCAAATACAATTTTAAAGCTTTTATTTCTTCACTTAAACTAATTGTTTCTTTTTCAGACATTTCCAGAATCATTCGAGTTAAATTTGAGAATTTAGACAAATAATTACTTGCATTTCTTTTATCGTTTAGAAAAATATATGATTGAATTGTGTTTAAAGCATTGTAAAAAAAATGCGGATTCATTTGAGATTTTATTGAAGTCAAAATTGATTTACTTAAATTTTTCTCCAAAATCATTTTCTCGGTTAAAAGTCGATTTTTCTTCTTTAAAATCCGAACTTGATATTTGTAATAGAAAACAACTAATATAATTCCAAAACTCAAGCATAAAAATAAAAACCAAAATTGTTTATAAAATGGCGTTTGTATTATAAAGTTAATTTCTTGAATATAAAAATGTTCCGTTTTACCTTTCCATTTGAATTTAATGTTATAATTTCCGGGAGCCAACGACGCAAATTTCAAGATTCGTAAATTATTTTCGATACTAGACCAATTTTTATTATTCAATTGATAGTACAAATTATTTGAATTTCTAGTACCATAATTTAAAAGGGAGAAATTTATTTCAACGTTATTTTCACTTGGATTTAAAGTCAAATTAGTAACATTTTTGTAAACTTTGCCATTCACCAAAATATCGTTGATGATTAATTTTGGAACAGGATTTAATTTGAAATTTGAAACATTTTTTGGCAAAGATAAAATTCCTTGATCTGTTAAAACGATGAAATTTTCTTTGTCAAAATGTACATCATAGACATCAAAATTCGAGACATTTATCTCTGTAATCAATTTAAAAGTGATGCAATTGAAAACTTTTATACTCGAATTTGATCTAATAATAAAATTAGAATTTATACTTTTAACTTGTTTGATTGATTTTTCTTCGAAGCCAATATTTGAATTAATTATTTTTATTTTTCGTTTCGGAGAAATTTCATATAAATTACCGACGGAACTTAAAGCCAATAATTTGTTGTTTATAAATTCAACTTTCTGACAATAAATCGAATTTCCTTTTAGACGAATTTCTTTAATTCGTTGCTTCGAATCGACTTCAAAAAGTCCTTTATTTGAAGCAACATAAATTAGATTTTTAACCTTGTCAAACGCAAGTGATTTGGCTCTTAAACCAAGAATCAAGGTTGCGAAATTTGGATTTTTTTTATCTTGTTTTTTTAAGAAAACCGCATCCCAAACAGAATGAACATTTGCTTTTTTTATCGGATTCTGATATAAGCCGAATAACCCGCTGGCTGCAAAAGCATAATAATTTTCATCGATTTTTTGAACTTCCTTGATAGCAAAATTGATAGGAATATTTTTATCCTTTTTTCCTGAAACTAAAACATTTGCTCCATTAGAGGAATAAAAAATATTGCTATTACTTTGGTCTTTATATAGATAATAAATATCTGAATTTGTGCTTCCCTCGTTGATGATTTTGATATTTGAGAAATCAGAATTCAGTGATAAAAGTTGATGATTTTTTGTGCCTATTAAAAAATTGCCTCCATCACTAATAATTCTTAATGGTTTGAAATTAGGTAAATTAATTATTTTTCGATTCAAATCTGGAATTAAATAAACGCCTTCTAATAAGGATGAGAACCAATAATTTCCGATCTTATCTTTTAATCCAGTTGTGATTTTTTTTCCTTGTAAAATTTGATTTTCCAATTTGATTTTCCCATTCAAATAGGAATAAACGAAAACTCCATCTGCTGAAAAAATCCAAATTTCATTTTCTATAACTTTAAAATCTAATATTTCTTGATTAAAATTGAAATCTGCAAACGTTTCGAATTTATTATTTTGGAGACAGAATATTTTTTTTGAACTATTGTTTCTGGAAACCAATAAAATAACATTTTTAGATTTCGCAAAATACCAAAAAGCTTTTCCTTGAGGTAAATTAGCGACAAAACTTTTCTTTAAATTTTCATCAATACAATATACTTTGGAATTCGCGATGAAGTAAAATTTATCATTATCAACATAAGTGTTCAACAAAAATTCCTTATTTAAAGAGAGAATTTTAACTCGCTTTAAACTTCTTAAATCATAAACTGCAATTCCATTTTCACAAGCAACAAAAATGTATTTTTTAGAAATTCCTTGCGGAATGTAATCAATAGGTTTGTGGTGTGATAAGGTTTTTAGTTTACTTTTCTCAATATAAAACAAAAAACCATCAAAATTTTGATACCAAATTCTTCCAAAAACATCTTCTTGCAAAGCACTTCCAGAAACGGAAGATTGATTTTCATTGGTGTAATTTTTAAAACTAAAACCATCATAGCGAAATAATCCGTCGTTAGTTGTCAACCAAATAAATCCTTGTTTGTCTTGAAGAATGTTGTAAACCGTATTGGAACTTAAACCTTGATTTTTGTTAATTGAAATTGCCAATGGTTCTTGAGAAAAAACCAAGGAACAAGTAATTCCAAGTAAGAAAACAATTGCAAATTTCATCTAAGTACAAAAGTAGAATTTTTTAGTTCATAAAGATTTATGGATTTGTGGAAATAATATTTTTTGACTTCAAAATTGAATTTGGGTTTATTTAGCCTATTTTAAAATTAAAAAAAATGAAAGCAAAAAATAGAGAGCAAAAAATTTCATAAACTCAAAAGCCTATTTCAAGTAAAATTATCGGAGTTTAGAAAAGCGCCTTCTAAAATGAATGATAAATAATCGAATTTTGTTCAAAATATAAAAATAACAATATGAAAAAAAACTTAATTTTATTTAGCTTTTTACTTCTAACTGGTTTGAATTTTGCTCAATGGACAGCATTTTCAAACGGAAATTTAAGAGAAATTTCCTGTGGATCTGCAACAGAACTTGTTGGAATCGCAGGAACTCCAACAGTAAGTAGTTTATATAAATACAATTTCATTAGTCAATCTTGGGTTTTATACGAAAGTGCAGCAAACACTTATTATAACAAAATCGCTATTGCTTCCGATGGAAATATGTGGTCAACTGGAACTATAAGTGGTGGTGGTTTTACGAGAAAACATAGACCTGGAAACAGCCCAATAACTCAAGCTTCAAGTATTTCACATATTGATATTCAAAATGTATCGAGAGCAGTTGGAGTTATTGGAACGGGAACCAACAATGTTTTAGAAAACGATGGCTCATCAGTTTTTACAACTTTTTCAGGTTTTCCAAACTCAGCTTATCGTATTTCAATTGGAGAAGACGGGACAATTTTCGCTTTGGTTAATCCAACTTTAATGGCGAATAACGTTTTCAAATACGATGGAACATCTTGGATTAATATTCCAGGAAATTTATATGAAATTGCTGTTGGAGATGCAAATAAAGTTGCAGGTCTTGATGGAAGTGGTACAAGATATTATTTGAAAGAAAATCAATGGGTTGCTGATTTAGGTGCACCATTTAATACACAAAGAATTACTGTTTCTTCTGACGGAAATGTATATATCTTAACAAACGATGCAACTACAAATATTTTTCACAATACTTGGGACGCCTTTGCTTGTAAACCTGCACAAGCTACAATTACAAGCCCAAGTAGTTCTTATAGTATTTGTCCTTCAACATCAACAACTTTAACTGTAAGTTCAGAAGCACAATCAGTTGAATGGTATCAAGCGGGATTATTAGTTGGTACAGGACTTTCTTTTACAACTCCAGTTTTAACAACTACAACAACTTATGAAATTAGAACAATTTCAAATGGGTGTACAAATACAAAAAACATTACTGTTACGGTAAATGGAACTCCAACTCTAACACATACAACCCCAGCTGCAAATCTCGAAGTTTGTGCAGGAAGCACAACAACTTTAACTGCAAGTGGACAAAATTTACGTTGGTATGATTCTGAAACTGCAGTAAATTATATTGGATTTAATGGAACTTTTGTTACACCAAATTTAACAGAAAACACAAGTTTTTGGGTACAAGCAAGCTTAGGTGGTTGCATGACTCAAAGAACTCAAATTGATGTGACTGTTTTACAAACTCCACCTAATCCAGTAAATATCTCAAATTTAGGAACCGTTTGTCCGGGACCTGTAGCATTAACTGTTCAAAGCGATTATGATGTTGAATGGTTTGCTACGAATGCATCACCAACTGTTTTAGGAACTGGTTTAAGTTATACTATTCCAAATGCAGTTAATGGTTCAATTGCTTATGCTCAAGCAGTAAATGGAAATTGTCGTTCTGCACGACTTGGAATTGGAATTTCAGCTTATTCTGGCGAATCTAATTTTACGAACCCTCTTAATACAACTTCAGCTGATAGTTTAGTTGTTTGTAATGGTGGAACGACAACTTTATCTGCTACTGGTCAAGGAATTATGCAATGGTCTGATGCTTTTTCAGGAGGAACAATTTTAGGAACTGGAAATACATTTAATACAAGTGCAATCACGCAAAACACTAACATTTATTATTATGCTCTTGATGGTAATTGTCGATCAAACATTCAATATGTGACAATTTCTACAACTAGTTCTACAAACACAACTCCAAGTGAAAATTTATCAGTTTGTTCGGGAAATACAACTATTTTAACTGGTGTTGGAACAAATAGTCCTGTTTCTTGGTTTGAAGAGGCAACAAGTACAAGCCCTTTATTTACAGGAAATTCATTTACAACGTCAAGTTTAGAGAATAATACAACTTTTTACTTAGGTCATAATCATGCAAGTTGTATTTCTGAAAGAATTCCTGTTGCCGTTTCTGTTACTTCTACTCCAGCTGTACCGACAATAAATACTTCTCTTTCTCAACAAAATGTTTGTGTTGGAAATGGAGCGCAAATTACCATGAATAATACTGGTACATTGTCTTGGTTTACAACAGAAACTGGAGGTTCCTCAATAAGTAGTGCAAATCCATTAGTCATTGGAACGATTGGAACTCCAACTACATTGACATATTATGCACAAGTAAATAATGGAGCATGTTTTTCTGATAGAACTACCGTTAATATTACGGCACAAATGAATCCACAAGCACCAACGAACAGTACAACAGCTCAAAACTTAACTATCTGTGAAGGAAATTCTACAACATTAAGTGTGTTGAATAACAATACATTAGTTTGGTTTGACGCTCATACAGGTGGAAATCAACTTTCAACAGGTGCAACATTTACGACACCAATACTTAATGCAAATCAATCTTTTTATGTTGAAAGTCAAGTTTTACCTGCTGGATGTATTTCTCCAACAAGAACAACAATTAATGTTCAAGTTAGCGAAATTCCTGATGCACCAATAAACGCTCTTGGTCAAAATAATGTTTGTTCAGGCAACTCAATTACTTTAGAAGCGACTGCTACTGGTAATATTAGTTGGTACTATGATCTTTCCTTACCATTTACTGTAGGTACTGGTTCGAGCTTTACAACTCCAGTATTAAGTTCAAATAGAAGTTATTTTGCTGGTACTGAAAATAATGGTTGCTACTCTTCAAAAACTGAATTTTTAATAAACGTAAACCCTGTTTATCAAACTACTATAAATGAAATTGCTTGTGAAAGCTACAATTTCAATGGAAATAACTTAACAACAAGTGGAACATATTCAGAAACTTTTACCACAACGGCTGGTTGTGATAGCATTGTAAACTTGGAATTAACAATCTTAAATCCAACTACAAGTTCACTTACTGAATCTGCTTGTGATTCTTATACTTTGAATGGTCAAACGTACACTTCATCAGGAGTTTATACTCAAATTCTAATAAATAGTGTTGGTTGTGACAGTACAATTACTTTAAATTTAACAATCAATCATCCAGCATCAGCAACTTTAACAGAGACTGGTTGTTTGAGTTATACTTTAAATGGTCAAACATATACAAGTGACGGAACTTACATTCAAAATTTAACTACAGTAAGCGGTTGTGATAGTACTTTGACATTAAACTTAACAATTTCAAATTTTGCAACATCAACTTTAAATCAAATTGCTTGTTCATCATTTTCTTTAAATGGTCAGGTTTATTCAACAAGTGGAGTTTACACGCAAACTTTGACAAGTTCTCAAGGTTGTGATAGTATCATCACTTTAAATTTAACAGTTAATTATCCAAATTCAAGTACTTTAACTGAGGTTGCCTGTGATTCTTATGAGTTAAATGGTCAAACTTACACGCAATCAGGAACGTATATTCAAGATTTAACGACAATTAATGGTTGTGATAGCACAATTACTTTAAATTTAACGATCAATAATTCAAGTTCAAGTATTTTGACTGAAATAGCTTGTTCTTCATTTGAGTTAAATGGACAAGTTTACACAAGTTCTGGGGTTTATACACAAGTAATTCCGAATAATGCAGCTTGTGATAGTACAATTACTTTAAACTTAACAATTAACCAAGTAAGTTCAAATACAATTACTGAAATAGCTTGTGGTTCGTTTACATTGAATAACGAAATTTTTACGCAATCAGGAACTTATACGCAAGTAATTCCGAATGTTTCTTCATGTGATAGTACAATTACTTTGAATTTAACAATCACCCCAAATTCAGCATTTTCATTCACAGAAATAGCTTGTGATTCTTACACTTGGAATTCTGAAACATATACTCAAACGGGAGTTTATGAACAAATTTTTGTAAACTCACTTGGATGCGATAGTATTGTTACTTTAAATTTAACGATTAATAATTCTACGGCTTTAATTTTAAATGAAACAGCCTGTAATTCTTATATTTTAAACGGAGAAACATTTACAAGTTCTGGAACATATTTTCAAACTTTAACAAATTCAACTGGCTGTGATAGCACAATCACATTGAATTTGATTATTGGTCAACCGAGTTCAAGTACGCTTACTGAGATAGCTTGTGGTTCTTTCATTTTAAACAACGAAGTTTATACACAATCTGGAACATTTACTCAAGTAATTCCAAATGTTGCTTCTTGTGATAGTACAATTACATTGAATTTAACGATTACTCCAAATTCGACTTCCACATTCAGTGAAACAGCTTGTAATTCATACACTTGGAACAGTGAAACACATTCACAAACAGGGATTTATACGCAAACTTTTGCAAATTCACTTGGCTGTGATAGTATTGTTACTTTAAATTTAACTATCAATAATTCATCCGTTTTGAATTTAACTGAAATCGCTTGTGATTCTTATGAATTAAGTGGTCAAACTTATACAGTTTCTGGGAGTTACACTCAGATTTTAACAACTCAAAACGGTTGTGACAGTACAATTAATTTAAGTTTAACTATCAATAATTCATCCATTTTGAATTTAACTGAAACCGCATGTGATTCTTATGAGTTAAATGGTGAAACTTATACAGTTTCTGGAAATTATATTCAGAATTTAACGACTGTAAACGGCTGTGATAGTACAATTAATTTAAGTTTAACAATTAATTCTGTTGACAATTCGATTTCACAAAACAATGAACTTTTAACTGCAAATCTTTCAAATGCAACTTATCAATGGATTGATTGTACAAATGGAAATGTAGCAATTGCTGGAGAGACAAATCAAAGTTTTACTGCAAGTTCAAATGGTGAATATTCAGTTCAAATAACCCAAAATTCATGTACAATAACTTCTGATTGTTTTACTGTTAGTACACTTAATTTGGAAAACATAAATCCTCAATTGAATTTCAGTTTTTATCCAAATCCAAGTTCAAACTACATTGTAGTAAATACAAATGAAAATAATTCGAAATTAATTATTATGGATATTTCTGGTAAAATTGTTTTAGCTGAAACACTTTTAAACAAAACTTCAACTTTAAATATAGAAAATCTTGCAGATGGAGTTTACCACTTACGTTTAGAAACTGAATCGAAAAATAGTGTAATTCAAAAATTAATTATTACAAAGCACTAAAAATGTGTAATTTAGAATAGTAATTTAAGTATTATTCTGATGGAAAGCTGTTCTTTAATTAGGACAGCTTTTTTTTATTTTAATATTTCGATTCCAACATAATCGTAACTGGTCCATCATTTATTAAACCCACTTTCATATCGGCTCCAAAAACTCCAGCTTTTACAATCAAATTTGAACTGATTTTTAAATTCTCCAAAAAATATTCATACAAAGGAATTGCTATTTCAGGTTTTGCTGCAGATATAAAACTCGGTCGATTTCCTTTTTTTGTATTTGCATACAGTGTGAATTGACTTATAACTAAAAATTCACCTTTAATATCTTGAATTGACAAGTTCATTTTCCCTTCTTCATCTCCAAAAATTCGCATGTTTGAAATTTTCTGAATCAAATAATCAGCGTCTTTTTTTTCGTCACTTTCTTCAATTCCTAAAAGAATCAACAAACCTTTTTCAATTTTATTGTGAATTTCGTTTTCAATTACGACTGAAGCTTCTGAAACACGTTGCAAAACAATTCTCATACCTTTTGAAAATTAAATTTCTTTTCTTCTGTGAACATCATTTTCATCTTCCGTCATTAATTGAACGTAGGTATTGAAACGACTTTCGGCAATTTCACCATTTTCTACAGCATCTTTAACAGCACATTTTGGCTCGTTTAAATGTTGACAATTATGGTATTTGCACTTCCCAATCAATTCACGCATTTCTGGAAAATAATGTGAAATCACTTCTTTATCTAAATCTACAATTCCAAAAGCACGAATACCAGGAGTGTCAATGATGTAGGCGTTAAAATCCAATTTGTGCATTTCAGCAAAAGTTGTTGTATGTTGTCCTTGTTGATGGGCCAAGGAAATTGTATTCGTTTTAATTGCGAATGTTGGATCTAATGAATTAATTAAAGTACTCTTTCCTACTCCACTGTGGCCAGAAATCATAACTTGTTTTCCTGCTATCTCATCTCTCAAAAAAAGTACATCAGCTGGTTTTTCTCCTGAAATTTTATAACAAGGATAACCAACTGCTTCATAAATTTTGATTATTTCATCAATTTCAGCTAATTCTTTTTCAGAATATTGGTCAATTTTATTAAAAAGTAGTGTTGTTGGAATACGAAATGATTCTGCAGCAACCAAAAAACGATCAATAAAAGCTAAATGCGTTTGGGGAGATTTTAAAGTCACAAGTAAATATGTCTGATCGATATTCGCAGCCAAAATTTGCATTTGTTTGCTCAAATTCGTTGATTTTCGAACGATGTAATTTTTTCGTTCTTGGTAATCATTAATAACATATTTCCCTTCTTCGTCTGCTTTATCATTGATGAAAACCTCATCTCCAACGGCAATTGGATTTGTCGTACGCAATTTCTCAAGTCTAATTTTCCCACGAATACGACATTCAATTATTGAATTGTCAGGCAACTCAACGATGTACCATTTCCCTGTAGATTTTAAAACTTTTCCTTGCATTTATATTGTCAATAAACTAAAAATCCACCTCAGAGAAGTGGATTTTTGGTTTTAATTTTTTTATAGGATTACTTCAAGAATTTCATCTCTAGTCAAACCAGAATTGATCTTATCAATAATAACTTTTGTTTTTGTTTCAATTGTTTCTTCCGAAAAACCAAGAGAAACACCAAGTTTTTTAACTAAAGCTAATTCTTCGTGACTCATAATTCCATCAATCATAGCCATTTGAACCAATTGAACAAAACGTTCGTATCTTTCTTCTCTCGAATAAGGAGGAATCGCTTGATATGTATCTTGATTATCAAGAATTTCTTTCACTTGTTCGTCTGTCAAAGATAATTTTTGAGCTATTCTATTCAATAATTTTTTTTCAGTTTCTAAAATTTTACCGTCATAACGAGCAATTAAAATTAAATTTCTAAAATGTCCTTTTTGACTTGTTTGTTCACCAGTTTCAAATAGTTGTGCTAATGTTCCCATCTTATAATTTTACTTTTTTAGACAAAAATACACAATTTATTTCAAATTTAATTTGAATTCATCCCCAACCTTTCATCATTTATCACGTTAAGAATTCAAGTTTAAAACTGTTTAGCGTTAAAATTATTAAGTTTAGTGTTAACAAATTATTATTTTTGTGCCCAAATTCATTTAACAACTCAATGAGAAAACTACTTTTATTAATGTTTTTCTTTACTTATTCTTTTACTTTTTCTCAAACTACAGAAATAGTAAAAAGAAAGGTTCAACGTTTTGAAAATACACAAAAAGACTTAGTTAAAATAAGCTCTATAGATCAAAATGATTCTATTTTTGATTTCATTTCAATAAAAAAAGTAGAATTAGCTCCAAATTGCCCTATAAATCCAAGTAAACTTAGAAATGAAGATAACAGAGCATTACTCATTGAAAATTGGTATTTGAATTACCCTACTGAATATAAAAATTACGTTGAATTTTTAGAGAAATACATTCGATCAAATCATTAAATTATGAAAAATTTATTTCTCTTTGTATTTTTCTTTACGTTTATAAACTTAAGTTTTAGTCAAGGCTGTAATTCAGATGTTTCTGTCTGTACTTCAGGAGAAGCTGGACCTTTTATTTTTGATCAAAACACGTTCGGACCACCAGCCGACTTTGCCGATCCGCAAGAATGTTCGACAGGTAGTTTTGGAAATGATGCAGGTTTTGGCTTTATTCTTCTTCAAATAACAGAATCTGGGGCTTTAAATTTATTAATTGATGGCAATAGTAATTCTGGATATGTTGATGTAATTGTTTATAATATTCCAAACGGTATAAATCCATGTGATGCCGTTTTAGATCAAAACAATGAAATTGCATGTAACTACGCAACAGATCAGGTTGGTTGTACACAATTTGGGAATGACTTTCCTTGTTTTTCATCAATTGAAGCTCCAATGGTTACTGCGGGACAAACCATAATGGTTATTGCACATGATTATTCAACTGAAAATACAAGCTTCACCCTTGAGCTTGGTCCTAGTGGTGCTCAAACTGGAGGGCCAGATGGAACAATTGAGCCAATAACAACTAATGTATGCTTGGACGCAGTTCCTTTTCAACTTATTGCTGAAAATATGGGTGGATCTTGGACAGGAAATGGTGTAAGCAACTCAGGAATGTTCAATCCGCAAAATGCAGGAGTCGGCACACACACAATCGATTATGAAATTGGTATAGCTCCCTGTAATGCTTCTGCCACAACAACAATTACTGTTGCTGATTGTTCCGTTCCTTCATGCACTGTTACAGCTTCAAACAACACACCAATTTGTTTAGGGCAAACTTTTGACTTACTTGCAAATACCGTTCCGAATGCTTTATCTTACACTTGGTCAGGAAATGGCTTTACATCTTCTCAGCAAAATCCTAGTGGAATTATAGCTCCAACAACACTTGGAACATTTGACTATACAGTTTTGGTAACAGTTCTTGGAGCTACTTGCCAATCTACAACAACGATAACAGTAAATAGTTTACCAGACGCAACAATAAATCCTGTTTCTAATCAAATTTGTCATGATGCTCCAGCTTTTCAATTACTGTCAAATGACAATACTGGAATTTGGTCTGGAAATGGAACAAATAGTGCAGGATTGTTTACTCCATTAAATGCAGGAATTGGACTTCATACCATTACGTATACAGTTGGTTCTGGCTCTTGCATGAGCACACAAACAAGCTTAATTAATGTTGTTGATTGCAACATTCCACCTTGTACAATTACAGCTTCTACTTCTACTATTTGTGAAGGACAATCATTCAATTTATTTGCATCAACGGTTAGTGGTGCTTTGAATTATACTTGGACTGGTAATGGATTTTCATCAAGCTTGCAAAATCCAAGTAATATTTCCATACCTCTAGCTGCAGGTAATTATAACTTTATTGTTACAGCAAATACAGCTTTAACAACTTGCTTTTCGAGTGTTAATCTTGTCGTGAATCCTTTACCTCAAGTTTTTGCAGGAAATGACACCTTGATTTGTCAAGGAAAATCAATCACACTAAAAGCTTCTGGAGCATCGAATTACACTTGGAATAATGGCGTTTTAAATAATGTTAGTTTTTCTCCATCAAACTCTAAAATTTACACTGTAATAGGAACCGATGCGAACTCTTGTTCCTCGCAAGACATAATAAATGTGGGGATTATACCATTAACACCTATAACTTTTATTGAGGATACACTTTCTGGCTGTTCACCTTTAAATGTAAATTTTACTAATACGACTTTAGGCGCAACAAATTCTGAATGGACATTTAATGGTCAAAATCCAATGTTTGGTGAGGATATTACAAAAGAATTTGCTGGAATTTCAGGATGTTTTAACGTCAGACTTACGACTACTGTTAACGGTTGTCAAAATTCACTTACTAAAAATGAATTAATTTGTGTCAACCTCAACCCAATTGCTTCTTTTTATATTGTTGAAAATCAAATCAATGATTTTGAATCAAACTTACTATTTTACAATCATTCACAATTTGGGACAAGTTTCACTTGGGATTTTGGTGATGGTAGTGAAGATTCAGGAAGTTTTGAAACATCACACGACTATTTGATGAATGATTCAAACGAATACATCATTACCTTGATTGCAAAAACAGAATTGGGTTGTGCTGATACTGTCTATCAGAAATTCCAGTTTATAGAAAAAGTAAGTTATTTTATTCCAAATACCTTTACTCCAAATGGTGATAAACATAATTCAATTTTTATCCCAGTCTTTTCTTCCACTTTGGACGAAACCAAATTTTCAATGGAAATATACAACCGATGGGGAGAACTTATTTTCGAATCCCTCAATTCAGAAATCGGTTGGGACGGTACATATGGAAGTAAAATCGTTGACACTGGCTTCTACCATTGGAAAATTGAATTCAGTTCACAAGAAGATCCTGAAAAACGAATTTTAAATGGAACGGTTTTTTTGAATCACTAATTTCAAACTAAAATTACTTTTCCAAATTTGTTTCAATATAATCTATTAAAGAATGAATCACTTTAATATGAATTTCTTGAGCTCTATCGGCAAATTCTGAATGTGGCGCTCTGATTTCAACATCACATAAATTTGCAATTTCACCACCATCTTTTCCTGTTAATGCAACAACCATCATTCCTGCCTTTTTAGCTGTATGAATAGCATTAATTACGTTTTTCGAATTACCAGAGGTTGAAATCGCTAACAGAACATCTCCATCTTGCCCAAAAGCCTCTAAAAATCGTGAAAAAATAAATTCATATCCATAATCGTTTGATACGCACGAAATATGACTAGAATCTGAGATAGATATAGCAGGAATCGCTTTTCTATTTCCTCTATAACGTCCAGTTAATTCTTCAGCAAAATGCATTGAGTCGCACATAGAGCCACCATTCCCACAGCTGTAGATTTTACCTTTGTTTTTCAATGAGTTAACAAAGATTTTTCCAGCATCTTCAATGTTTGCGAAATTATCTGAAGTGTTAAATTTTTGCAAAATTTCTAAAGCTTGTAAAAAATGGTCTGCTATTTGATTTGACGACATAGAATTGTTTTTTGTCAAAATTAATTTTTTTTCACAAAAGAAGAACATTAATTTAAACAAACTTAGTATATTTGAAACCGAGGAAACTCATAAAACCAAACAAAAATGAAAAAATATTTACTTTTAAGTCTTACAATCCTTGCCTTTTTAGGAGCTAATGCTCAAGAAGAAGATTGTTTTAAAAAATTAGAAACTGCATTTACAAAAAGAGGTTCTTATACGATTGCTGATGATATGCACAGAAATGTAATCATTAGTTTTTTTGATGCAAATGGCTCTAATTGTGTTTCTGGAAAAGCGAGAGTAGAAAACGGATTGATTATCTCAATTTTAATAAAATACGACGATGATACTTATGAACCTTTAGAAAGCAAATTTTACAATGTAAAAAAAGCACCACCAGCAATCGCTAACGGTATTTCTGAAATGATTTTAACTTCTACAGGAGAAAAATTTAGAGTAGTTTTTATCGACAATTTAAAACCTAAGGCTAAAAATCCTAAAACAGTTAAATTACCAGACGATTTATAAAATTCAATTTATATAATTTAAGAAAGACCGTTCATTTTTGTTCGGTCTTTTTTGCTTTAAATTGTGAATAACCTTGTTGATTAAAAAAAAGATTTTTTACGCCTAAATCGATGATTATAGTTAATTTTGTTTTTTCCGAGATAAATGGCAATAGCAGATTTACAAGAAACAGTTAAAGATATTTTTTCAGCATACATGGAGCAAAATGGGCACCGAAAAACTCCCGAACGCTATCATATCTTAGAAGAAATATACAATTACCCAGGTCATTTTGACATTGAAGCACTTTATGTCAAGATGAAAAATCAAAATTACCGCGTTTCAAGAGCAACTTTATACAATACGATTGATTTATTAATTGCTTGTAATTTGGTTCGTAAACACCAATTTGGAAAAAACATAGCTCAATTTGAAAAATCACACGGTTCAAAGCAACACGATCACGTAATTTGTACCGACACAGGAGAAGTAATTGAATTCTGTGACCCACGTATTCAAAACATCAAAGCGACAATAGAAGAAGTTTTTGGAATTACTATTCAACATCATTCACTTTATTTCTATGGAGTGAAAAATAAAACTACAAAACCATGAGTTTGACAATTAAAGTAGAGCATCAGTCGAGTTCCGTAATTTTTTCCTTTGCTGGAAAGATTAACAACCAAGATGAAACAGTTGACATTTTAAACACACTTGACAAAGAGTTGGAACAAAAAAATAAATCATTTTTATACGATGTTTCAAAATTAGAATACATCACAAGCTCAGGTTTAAACTTTTTTATCCGTTCCTTAACGCGTATTCGCAACGTTGGCGGAGATATTATTTTATGTGGTGTTCAAGGAAACGTCGAAAAACTACTTAAAATTTCTAAACTAAATGAAATTTTCACGCTTTCACCAAGTGTTAGCGATGCTTTAATGAAGGTTAATCCTTCAATCTAAATCAATAAAATAATTAAATAATCCTGAAATAAGCAGGAAATACAAACGAAATTCGATTAGCGAGTTTTAAACAATTTTTTAAATGAAAGTAGATGTATTATTAGGTCTTCAATGGGGAGATGAAGGAAAAGGTAAAATTGTTGATGTTTTAACACCGCAATACGATATTATTGCACGTTTTCAAGGTGGACCAAACGCAGGACATACCTTAGAATTTGAAGGTATCAAACATGTTTTACACACCATTCCATCAGGGATTTTTAGATCTAATGTATTAAACATCATTGGAAATGGTGTTGTGATTGACCCAGTTGTTTTTCAAAAAGAAATTGAGAAATTAGCTCCTTTCAACATCGACATCAAAAAGAATTTATTGATTTCAAAAAAAGCACATTTAATCTTACCAACTCACCGTTTGTTAGATGCTGCTTCGGAAACAGCAAAAGGTAAAAATAAAATTGGTTCAACTCTAAAAGGAATCGGACCAACTTACATGGATAAAACTGGTAGAAATGGCTTAAGAATTGGTGATATTTTTTCTCCAAAATTCAAAGAAAAATACCAAACGTTGGTTGATAAACATACAGGAATGCTTAAACATTTTGATGGTTTTGAATACAATTTATCAGAACTTGAAACAGCATTTTTTGAAGGAATTGAATTGTTAAAAAATTTAACTTGTATTGATAGTGAATTATTCATCAACCAACAATTAAAAGCTGGTAAAAAAGTTTTAGCTGAAGGAGCTCAAGGCACAATGCTTGATATTGACTTTGGTTCATATCCGTTTGTTACCTCTTCAAACACAATCACTGCAGGAACTTGTACTGGTTTAGGAGTTGCTCCAACAAAAATTGGTTCTGTAATCGGGATTTTCAAAGCATACTGCACACGCGTTGGTAGCGGACCCTTCCCTACTGAATTATTAGAAGAAGTTGGCGAAGAAATGCGTAAAGAAGGTCGTGAGTTCGGTTCAACAACTGGAAGACCTCGTCGTTGTGGTTGGATTGATTTACCTGCATTAAAATACGCTATCATGATTAACGGTGTAAGCGAATTATCCATGATGAAAGCAGATGTTTTGAGTATTTTCAAGAAAATTCAAGTGTGTACACATTATGAAATTGACGGAAAATTATACGATTACATGCCTTACGACATCGAAGGAATTGAAATCAAACCAGTTTACAAAGAATTAGAAGGTTGGAATTGCGATTTAACTCAGTTAGACAGCATGAAAAATGCTCCTCAAGCTTTACATGACTACATTTCTTATTTAGAAAAAGAATTGGAAGTTCCAATTACTGTTGTTTCAGTTGGACCAGACAGAAAACAGACATTGGACAACAGAGTAATGGCGATTTAAATTTAAACGCAAAGGACGGCAAAGTTTTTTCGCAAAGGAACGCTAAGAATAGAATAATATGAAGTGGTCTAAAAAGTGGTTTTTGTATTTCTTAATCCTAATAATTACTTGTTCCATTTTTGGACTACTTTTTATTAATGATAAAAACAAAAATGATATAATTTCTAACACTTTAGTAAGTACTGTTGGTTATTGTGTAATGTATGGATTTATTGCTTTTGGACCAAGATTACAATTAAGATTTATTGGAAAAACAAACAAAAGATATTTAATTTATTTAAAAGGTTTGAAATATTTTTCCTATTTGATAATTATACTTCTATCTATTGTGATTCTATTTGCATCCATCAGCATACTGTCAAGTAAAGAACCTTTTTATTTACTGTTCATTGGTGCACCTTTTGGATTTATTTTGGGAGGATTTTCAATACTTAACTTTTCGAAAAAAGAGTTCTTAAATCTCGAAAAATCTTCGTTATAAAGCTTGGCGAGCTTGGCGTAAACTTTGAGAACTTTGCGTTCCAAATCAACTTTGGCTTAAAATTTGCTATCTTTGCTGAAACATTCAGTCAAAATTTGAAAAACATTCTAACAATATTAAAACTTGCGTCATTTATTGGCGCATTTTTTTTGTTTCCGCTTATTAGCTGGTCGCAGAAAGATATTTTAGAATTGTTGCCTGGTGCCGAAAAGTTGGTTTACAACGAAAAAACGGGAGCACAAATGTTGATTGGCAATGTGAATTTCCTTTATCAAGGAAATAAGATGTATTGTGATTCTGCTTATTTTTATGCTAAATCAAAAGAAGTTAAAGCATACGGGAAAGTGCACATCAATAAAAACGACACTTTAAATCTTTTTTGTGATTCCTTGTATTACAATGGAAAAACGAAATACGCCAAATTGTGGGGGCATGTCCGTGTACGCGATAGAGAATATAAAATCACGACCGATTCGATGGATTATGATGCCAAAAAAGGTCAGGGAGTTTACCGAAATGGTGGGAAAATCGAAAGTATTTTAACAAATGAAGTTTTAACGAGTAAAGTTGGTTATTTTCATCCAGACACAAAAAACTTTTTCTTTAGCGGAAAAGTAAAATACAAAAGTCCAGATATAACAATGACAACAGATACCTTGCGTTATCAATATTTGATTAAAAAAGTGTTTTTTTACGGTCCAACGAAAATAAAAACCAAAGATGCTGATTTATTTTGCGAAAAAGGGTGGTATCAAACAGAAACTGAAGAAGGTGTTTTACAGAAAAATGCCAAGATTCTAACAAATTCCAAAACCATTATTGGCGATAGTTTATATCACAATCCAAAAAAAGGTTTGTCAATTGGCAAAGGAAATGTTATTTACAAAGACAGTTTGGAGCCTTATATTTTTACTGGTAATTATTTTTATAAAAATGATTTAAAACGAAAAACCTACATCACAGGAAAAGCTTTATGTTCCTACAAATTAAAAGAAGACACTTTGTTTTTAAAAGCAGATACCTTGATGAGTTTTCAAGATAGCTTGGGTAATTCAAAACAAATTTTCGCTCATCAAAACGCTAAATTTTTCAAAAATGATATCCAAGGAAAATGTGACAGTTTGGTTTATGAAAAAGAGAAAAATTACATGGAAATGTTTTTTGAACCTATCGTTTGGACACAAAATGCAGAGTTAAAAGGCGAATTCATGAAAGCTTTTATCAAAGATTCAACTTTAGAAAGAATTGAAATAACGAACAAAACAACGACTGTCATGGAAATTGATTCAGGCTTGTACTATAATCAAATTGGTGGAAAAAAGATGTTTGCCTACTTCAAAGACAACGAATTGGTAAAAGTTGACGTAAAAGGAAATGCGCAAACTGTTTATTTCCCTGAAGAAAAAAATGATCGCGACACACTTTTTGAAGTCAAACGAAGTGGAATGAATCGAATTTACGCTTCCGATTTAAAAATCATTTTAGATAGCGGAGAAGTGAAAAGTATAACTTACATCGATAAACCCGATGCTGTTTTTTACCCCATGGATCAAATCAACAAAGAAGAACAATTTGTTCAGTATTTTTCTTGGAATCCTATATTGAGACCGAAAGATAGATTTTTAGAATGATAATCCTCCTTTTCTAAATCAATTTTCTTACTTTTGTAAAAAATATCACATTGAAAAATATTACGGTAACAGAACTAAAACAAAAAATTGATTCAAATGAAGCTTTGTTTTTGTTAGACATTAGAGAGAATTACGAAAGAGAAGTTTCTCACATTCCTTCAGAACACATTCCTATGGGAGAAGTTCCTCTAAAGGCAAGTGAATTCCCAAAAGAAAAAGAAATTGTTGTAATTTGTAGAAGTGGAAGAAGAGCAGTTCCTGTAGCAGATTTATTGGAAAATGATTTTTTATTTCCAAATGTGAGTATTTTACAAGGTGGTTTATTGGCTTGGAAACAAGAAATTGATCCTACTTTAGATATCGACTAAGATGATAGAATTTTTTAAACAATTATTTGATTTAGAACACTTTGATGTGTTTATTCAAAACTATAAACATATCATCTATATTATTTTATTTTTGGTGATATTTATTGAAACAGGATTGGTTGTAATGCCTTTTCTACCAGGAGATTCACTTCTTTTCACTGCAGGTTTATTTGCTGCTTCTGGAGATCTAAATTTGTTTTATATTTTAGGTTTACTTGTCTTTGCTGCTATTTTAGGTGACAACGTTAATTACTGGATAGGGCGAAAGATTGGCCTTGGTGTTTTTCATTGGAAAATAAGAGGTCGTCAGTTGGTTAAGGAAAAACATCTTGAGACAACGGAAGCATTTTTTGAAAAAAATGGTACTAAAGCAATCATCATGGCACGTTTTGTTCCTTTTGTGAGAACATTCACACCTTTTGCAGCAGGAATTGGCAAAATGAATTACAGACGCTTTTTTGTATTTGATGTCTTAGGTGGATTTTTATGGATTTTTAGCTTAACCCTTGCAGGATATTTTCTTGGAAATGTTGTTTGGATTAAAGAAAACATAGAAAAAGTTTGTCTTGGAATCATCTTTATTTCTGTTCTTCCAATGTTATTAAGCTTTGCAAAATCAAAATTAGCTAAAAAGGATGCCTAAGTTTGCTTTGATTGGTAAACGTTTGGATTATTCCTTTTCTCAAACTTTTTTCACAGATTTATTCAAACAAAATGGCTTGGATAATTCCTATGAAAATATTGAAATTCAGGATGTTTCTGAAATAAAAGCAATCTTATCAAGCCAAAAATTTAGTGGTTTAAATGTTACGATTCCATACAAGGAAACAATTATTCCTTTTTTAGACGAATTAAGTCCTGAAGCACAGAAAATCGGAGCAGTAAACACAATTGCTTTTAAAAATGGTAAAACGATTGGTTACAACACCGACGCTTTTGGTTTTCAGCAGTCAATCAAACCTTTTTTGGATAACCGACATGAAAAAGCTCTGATTTTAGGAACTGGCGGTGCTTCTAAAGCTGTTTCTTATGTCCTGAAAAATATTGGTTTGGATGTTGTTTACATTAGTCGAAATCCAAAAGGAGAAAATCAATTCTCATACGAAGATTTGAATCAAAACATGGTGCAAGCCTTCAAAATGATTGTGAATTGTACACCACTTGGAACCTTTCCGAATACGGACGAAAAACCAAATTTTCCGACTGAATTTATTACAGAAAATCATTTTGTTGTTGATTTAATTTATAATCCAGAAAAAACAAGATTTCTCAAAGAAGCACAAGAAAAAGGAGCAATTATATTAAATGGAGCTTCGATGTTGAAAGAACAAGCACTGAAAGCTTGGGGAATTTGGAATTCGAGATAAAAAAATCACTATCTTTGATTCCTATGGATTCAACGTTAAAATCACTTCTTGAACAAGGAAAAAATCAAACCCAAGATTTTACAATATCACTCGATAATTTTGTCGAAATTGCACAAATATTAAGCTCATTTGCTAATTCTGACGGTGGAAGTTTATTCGTTGGACTAAAGTCAAATGGAAAAATAACTGGAATTAATCCAGAAGAAGAGAAACAAAAACTGCACGAAATCTGTACAGACTTTTGTAAACCTGCATTAAAATTTGAAACAAGAGTTTGGCAAGAAGGTTTTCGCTTGCTTTTAGAAGTGAAAATTGCTCCAGATTCAAATCGAAATATTACCGCAAAAGACGAAAATGGAAATTGGAAAATTTTTATTCGGTCAAAAGAATTTACTCTTCAAGCAAATAAGATTCTTGGGAAGATTTGGAACTTAGAAAAAAAAGAAAGTCAAAAATTAAGTCAATTACAGGATAAAGAACAAACTTTTTTGAATTTGTTTACAAAAGACATAAAAACTACCTTATCCCAACTTTATGATAAAAGTTCACTCGAAAAAAGTGAAGTAGATGATTTACTTTCTCAAATGGTTTTTAGTAAATTTGTAGAAATGGAAATGACTGACAAAGGAACTTTTTACTGCTTAATATAGGAATCATGGCTTTAACACAAAAAACTGGAGATAGAATCAATTTTTCTTTGGATATTTTATCCTTCATCTTAGTTTGTGCTTTTTTGATGGATAAAGGTCAGTCTGATCCAGGCGATGTGATTTTTATTTTTGTGTATGAAAGCTTTATTATGATACTTGGTTTTACGCTATTTTTTGTTATTTTTAACACGTGGCATACTTTTTACGTCAGAAGAAACAAATCTGGAGAATCAACTAATTATCACATAAAAATCACGGAAGTGTTTCAAGTTTTTAGTAAAAGTCTAATTTATCTTGGAATTCTATTTGCAATGAGTTTTCTGGTAATAATCTTTTTAAATCAATTAACTGTTGAATTATTAATTGCTTATTTAACAGATAATGCTTATCATTTTAAATCAATTGAAATCCTATCACAGAATGCAATGTATTTTGAAAATGAAATTGTTTCAGGCCTAAAAGAACTTTTTGGCAAAAGTTATTCAGCATTTTTTTGGATAATAGGAATTAAATATTTCATTGAACTTTGCTTGGATTTATTTATTCATGAAGAACTAAAAACCAATAAAGACTTAACAATGAATGGCTTCAAAGGAATTGCATTGAAAATTATTTTAGGTCCAATTTGCATGTTTATCGCTTGTATTTTCTTGGTTATCTTAGCAAGTATTTATGGAGCACAAACGTGGATTGTTTTGCTTACTTTAGGTATATTCAGACTTTTATTCTTATTTTTAGACTCAAAATTGAAAAGCGTTATTAAATCAATATAGACATCATGAAAAAAATCTTACTTCTTAGTTTCCTTTTGAATTTCATTCTTATTCAAGCTCAAAATAAATGTTCTAATATCACGCGAATAGATTTAAATCAAATTCAAAAAGCAATTCGTGATAAAGAAAATAATCCTCTTGAATATTTGAATGTTATGGAGAAATATCCAATAAATACTTTGAATGGTCAAAAATACTTATCTGTTTTAGCAAAGGTAAATTCAAGTTTTTCAAGTGAAGATTTAATTGCAAAAAAATACCTTGTTGGAAAAGGTATTAAGCAAATTAGAACATTAAAAATTCCTTTAAACGAAATTGGAAACATAAATTCAATTACAGGTTTAGAATATTATGAAATCGCTGGGAAAATTTCTCCAAGTTTGGATAAAGCAATCAAAGATATTCATGCAGACAGCGTTCAAAAAGGGATTAATTTACCTGAAGCTTACACAGGCAAAGATGTATTAATTGGAATTACAGATTGGGGTTTTGACTATACTCATCCGAATTTTTACGATACTTTGTTAAGTCAAACGCGTATTTTGGCAGCTTGGGATCAATACAAACAAAGTGGACCCAGTCCAAGTGGATATTCCTATGGAACAGAATTTTCCACTGTAAATGATTTATTGGCAGCACAATCTGACACTTCAAACATTTATGGATATGGGATTCATGGAACTCATGTAGCAGGAATTACTGGCGGTTCAGGAGCTGGAACACCTTTTCGTGGAGTAGCATTCGAAGCTAACTTTTTGTTTGCCACTTTTTTAATCGATGCTACTTCTGTTTTAGATGCTTACGAATGGATGTATCAAAAATCATTACAAGAAGGTAAAAGATTAGTTATCAATCAAAGTTGGGGTCTGCATTGGATAGGAAATTTGGATGGAACATCGCTTTTAAGTCAAGCAATTGATTCGTATTCAAATTTGGGTGTCACATTTGTTTCATCAGCAGGAAATAATGGAGATGTGAATTTTCACCTATCGAAAACATTTGCTAATGACGATTTAAGATCTAAAGTTGTTTTTTATAACTATGGATCTAATCCAAATATGTGGGGACAATCCTTATCACTTTGGGGAGAAGCAACAAAAAATTTCTCCGTTGGGATACAAATATTAAATGGTGCAAATGATACTTTAGCGGAAACTCCTTATTATGCTACAAATACTACTCCAAACTACATCGACTCAACTTTAATTGTTGGTTTAGACACCGTTTTTTTTAATGTAAGTGCTGAACAAGCAAATCCGCTAAACAATAGACCTCATGCGCGTTTTCGCGTTAAAAACAAGAAAATTTCTTTCAAAATAATCATGAAAGTTAAGGCTATTGATGGAACTGTTCATTGTTGGAATGTTACCGAATTGACAACAGATGTAGGGAATTGGGGGATGTCGTTTGCATCAAATGCTGGGGGAATAGTTGCTGGAGACCATAATTATGGAATCAGTGAACCCGCATGTACAAATAGTACTATTGCAGTTGCGGCATACGAATCGATTGGAACTGGAACTGGAACAGCCGGAAATATAGCACCTTTTTCAAGCTTCGGGCCAACTTTAGATGAGCGCATTAAACCAGATATTTCAGCACCTGGGGTGAATGTTGGTTCTTCCTTTTCTTCTTTTACAGATGAAACTTTTACTGCTGCACAAACAGTTCAATTTAATGGAAGAACTTATCCTTTTGCGAAAATCTCGGGAACTTCTATGTCAGGACCAATAGTTACAGGAGTTGTTGCTCTAATCTTAGATGCAAATCCATATTTGACTCCTGCACAAATTAAAGAAATCATTAAGACAACGGCTCGCGAAGATAATTTCACAAGTCCAATTCCAACTGAGGGTAGCGTGCGTTGGGGAGCAGGAAAAATCAATGCTTATAAAGCGATTCAATTAGCTTTACAAACGATTGGGACTTTAGAGAATACTGAGCTTAAAAATGAGAATCTAAATATTTATCCTAATCCAAGTGCAGCAATGTTGAATATTGGTTTTGAAGAAAACATGGATGGTAAAACTGTTTCTATCATTGACTTTTCTGGAAAAGAAGTGAAAATGAATGTTACAAAAAATGTCTTAGATATTTCGAAGTTATCAGCTGGAACATATCTTTTAAGATTTGAATCAAAAGGGAAAATTGTTCAAGAAAAATTCATCAAAGAATAAAATTTGTAATGATTGAGAAAATTGATTTGAGTAAAATTCACATCGTTCGAGAAATCGCTCAAATAACTTGGCCTGTTGCTTTTGGTGAAATTTTAAGCAAAGAACAATTGGCTTACATGATGAATATGATGTATTCCGTAGAAGTTTTGGAAAAACAATTGAATGAAGGACACGAATTTTATTTGTTTTATGAAAATGAATTTCCTCTAGGATTTATGGGGCTTGAGTTGAATTACAAAAAATCAAATCAAGTCAAAATTCATAAATTATACATTTTACCGGAAAATCAAGGAAAAGGAATTGGAGAAAAATTGATTGATTTTGCTTCGAATCGTTGCAAAGAAGAAAATCTTGAAATTCTAACTTTAAATGTAAATCGCTTTAACAAAGCATTGACTTTTTATGAAAAACTAGGTTTTAAAAATGTGAAATCAGAAGACATTGAAATCGGAAATGGTTATTTGATGGAAGATTTTGTAATGGAAAAGAAGGTAAATGAAGAGTGAAGAATTAAAAATTAAATTCTCACTTTTCAAAAAGCAATAAATTC
This sequence comes from Bacteroidota bacterium, assembly GCA_040386975.1. Lineage (GTDB taxonomy): Bacteria > Bacteroidota > Bacteroidia > Flavobacteriales_D > Crocinitomicaceae > M2408. Next base: position 65,429 of record JAZKEO010000008.1, read on the forward strand.
ATTTTTTCGAGTTTAAAATCGCTCTTTTTCTGATTCCAAAAAAATACGTTTAAGTAAATTTCCTCATCTTTTATTTTCTGTTTTTCCAAATTTATTCTGAATTGGAAAGTCTTTGATTCAGAATTTAATTTAAAATTACTCCACAACAAAAGACTATCTTTTTTACTGGCTAGGGTGTAAACAAGCGAAATATCTGAATTACTAGGGATTTCATAATCAAAAGAAACATCAAGATACGTTTTTTTGTTTTGAATATTTACTTTTTCAAACACATTGTAATATTCTTCTTTGATGTTTTTCTTTTTAATTTCTAAAGATTTTATCGATTTTAAACTTACAAATTGACAATACAGTTTTTCAGGAATAATTTTATTTTTTTGACACACATAGGCATTATTTTTCGCAAATAATCTCAGCTCTTTTTTCATTTTGGCGTAAAGAACTTCATTTTCAATTTTTACGATGTCAAAATTTGATTTTACTCGGTATAAATCCTCTCCACTTATGTAATACCCGCCTGAATAATAATCTATTAACTCACGATTACCATTCATGAAAACTATTTTTTTACTCTTACTTTTTTTAACAATCAATTTTTCACCCAAAGCACTTGAAATATTCGGAATTTTCACTTTATATTCTTTCAAAAAGGGTAAAAGCGTTTCGTAAACATCCAAATGACTCACGATGTTTGAAAATTTCTGTGCTTTTTTCAATTTCGGAGAATAAATAATCAAGGGAACATGAAAACGTTTCAATAAATTTTTAGGTGGGATTTCCGTCATGGGATGATCTCCCGTAATAATGAAAATCGTATTTTGAAAATCCTTCCGTTTTTTGTATTTTTCAAAATAAGTTTTAAAAGCATCATCCGTAAAAGGAATACTTTTATAAAATCTTTTGTAAGTCAAATAATGACTTTTTTTCGTCTGATTTTTAACTTTTTCAACTTGCTTCAAGAATTTTCGCTCATACTTTTCATCTTCCGAACTCACAAAAGGCGAATGCATACTTCCTGTAAAATAAACATCCAAACGGTTTTTCGCTGTGTCTTTTTCGATAATTTCATGTGTTTGAGAAAACAAAGCTTTATCGTCATATCCCCAGAAATAATTGTCTTTGCCAACGATTATTTTTTTATACTTTTTGTCGTAACGAGAATTGTCGTAAACCTCATCACAAAAATTGTATTTAAAAAAGTTATACTTGTTGTGAAACCAACCCGGTTGCCCATAAAAGAATGTTGTTTTATAGTCATTTGCCTTTAAAATCGAAACCAAACTCAGATGTTGAGGGAATTTTTCTTGAAGCGTAAAACCAATTTCTCCATAAGGTAAACTTCCAAGTAAACTCGGAACAGCAGCAAAAGAACGTTCACCAAGTGTAAAGCATTTGTCCCAATACAAACTTGAATCTTTCAATTGACTCAAAAAAGGCATCAATTTTACATCTTTTGAATGCAAATAATCGTCGTTTAAGCCTTCAACAATTAAAAACACAATGTTTGGCTTTTTATCGAATTTATTAAAGAAAGGTTTTAACACATTTTCATCTTCTAGTTGATTTAAAAGTGGAAATTCATCATTATTTAACGATTTTTCAATAAAAGTTGTTCTGAATTCCAGTTTTTCATCTTTAGAATAAAACTCATTTTTATTAGACTTTTCGAAATAATAATCAAGTGATTTTAGTCCAAAAAAGATTGTTTTATTTTTGAAAAAGACACTTTCAGATTTGCAACTAAAAAAAAGAATAATCAAGAATAATGGAAGTGAGATAAACAAAAATTTAAAATAAAAATTTAGTGTTTTCTCATTAAAAATTCTTTTATTAATAACTCCAAAAATGAAAAACAAGAGAATGAAAAACAGAAAAATTGCTCCTAAAATCAGCTTCACATTTAATCCCGAAGTATTGATTGTGAATAAAATATCTTTCAAAGAATATTTATACAAAAATGAATCTAAAGGCTGTAGTTGATACAAAAAATAGCTTAAAATCAAGAAATGAATCAAAGTCAAAAATGCAGATACAAATACAAAAAAATAAGTGATCTTATTCCCGATTTTCCGATGGAAAAATTTAAAAACCGGATAAAAAATAAGTAATATTGTCCCAGCAAAACACAAATCGTAAATCAATCCTGAAAGTTCACCGAATAAAAGTGATTCTTGAATTCCAAAATTAAACAAGACAAAACCTGTCTCAAAAATTCGCAAAAAAATGATGATGCAACAATTAAAAAGTAAAAATTTTGAATATGATTGTTTTGAATTCATCTTCTTTATAATCCAGGATAAATTGTTTCTATAATTTTAAAACTCTCTATTTTAATTTCAGAAACCTTTTTAAATTGATTCCAAAGGTAAATTTTATAGTTTTGATTTGGTAAAAAAGTGAA
>JAZKEO010000009.1:0-166580 GCA_040386975.1 Bacteroidota bacterium
TTCTTTTCGTGGTTTAAGTCGAGAAATATGGCTTTTGGCTCTTGTTTCTCTTATTAACAGAGCTGGTACAATGGTAATTCCTTTTCTGACAATCTATTTAAAAACGGACAAAAATTTCTCTTTACAAGATATTGCTTGGGTGATGACAGCTTTTGGTCTTGGCTCTATTTCTGGATCATGGATTGGTGGAAAATTGAGTAAAACACTAGGTTTTTATAAAATCATGTTTTGGAGTTTATTTCTTTCTGGAATTGCTTTTATTCTCTTACAATTTCTTGATTCTTTTAAAGCAATTTGTTTTGGTATCTTTTTTTTAATGTTAATTGCTGATACATTTCGACCAGCTACTTACGTTGCAATTGATACCTACTCAAGTTCGGAAAATAAAACCAGATCTCTTTCTCTTATTAGACTTGCGATAAATCTTGGCTTTTCGTTTGGTCCAGCACTTGGAGGGTTAATTATCACCTCTTGGTCATACTCTGGATTGTTTTGGATTGACGGATTAACCTGTATCTGTGCTGCTTTTGTTTTTATATCTCTCTTGAAAAATAAAACACCCCTTTACAAAAAAGACGAAGAAAAAGACATCAAACAACTTTCTCCATACAAAGATTTTCCTTATCTATTGTTGATTTTTATTGTGTTTTTAGTAGGATTTACCTTTTTGCAATTTTTTTCTACCATCCCACTTTTTTATAAGGAGGTTCATCATTTGGATGAACAAAAAATTGGTATGCTCTTCTTTTTAAATGGGTTTCTAATCTTTTTAATAGAAATGCCTATTGTCAAATATATTGAAAAACCAACTATTTCCATTTATAAAGTAATTCACATAAGTTTTATTCTCCTTGCATTTGGATTTTTGATTGTAAATTTCTTTTCTTGGGTCGGTATTTTGATTATTAGCATGGTTTTCTTGACCCTTGGAGAAATACTAAATTTTCCATTTATGAATAATTTAGCTTTGAAACGAGCAAACGGAGGAAATATTGGCGAATACATGGGTTTATATACCATGGCTTTTTCCTTAGCACACGTTTTGGGTCACAATACTGGTTTGCAATTAATTAGAATCTTGGGCTACCCTATAACTTGGTTTATTATGGCGGGAATTTTAGGTATCTGTATCTTTTTACTGATTTGGTACAAAAAAATTGTGGAAAGAGAAAAACTTAATTTAGAATGATTAAAGCTCATTTTCAAAAACAATCCTCAATCTTTTTATAATTAAATGTAAAACCTTCATACAAAATTTTAGCATTTGAGGCTTTGATTCCTGTTAAAACCAAGACTGATAGTTCTCCCAAAATAAGTTTTAATATAAAAGCAGGAACATTTGGTAAAAAAATTATTTTTTGATTTTTTTTTGCCAGTAAGTGAGTTAATTCATTGTTTGCTGTATTTCCTGAAATCGCGTGGTAGATTCCATCTAAATTTTGCTTGATACAATAATCAAAAAGTCTGATTAAATCTGACAGATGAATCCAAGGCATCGCTTGTTTTCCTGAACCGATTACAGAACCAAAACCTGATTTTATTAGTTTTTCTATTTGCAAAATTCCTTTCGCTCTTTCAGAAATCACGAAACTGATACGCAATTTTACGACCTTACATTTTCCTTGAAATAAATCAGCTGTTTCTTCCCAACTTTTAACTAAGAGCGAAACATAATCACTTGCCATTTCATCTGTTTCAACAAAAAGATGTTGTTGGTTTCCATCCATTTTATTTATGTCATAACAATTTATTCCAGAAGCGGTGATGTATTGTTCTAAGTTTGGCATTAAATCAATTTTTGAAAACAACAATTTTGCTGGTTCAACTCTTGAAGATAAAAGTTCTTGTTTGCGCTCTTTTGTCCAACGTTTGTCAACAATTCCTGCTCCACACAAATTTATAATATGAGTAACATTTTCCAAAGCTTTTAAATCAATTTCTTTTTTGTCAGGATTCCAGTAAAAAAACTTCTCTTTATCTGAGTTTGTCAAGTCTTTTTGTCTTGTTAAAACTTTTACTTTAAAGGATTTTACTAATTCCGAAATCAAAGCTTTTCCTATAAAGCCTGTTGCACCAGCTATTAAAATTGTTTTGTTTTCCATAATCATAAAAGTATGAAGAAATGATAAACATTCTAAAATCTTAACGCTTTATTAACTCAAAACAAATTGATTAAAAAGAAAAAGCTGGATAAGAACGTTTTCTCACCCAGCTTTTATCAAACGATATGCAGTTAGTCTTGTTCAGCCACTTCCTCCAAAATCATTTTCGGATCGACTTTCACAAGAGCGTTTTTAATCTTTGTTTCTAATTCAAGCATCAGTTCTGGATTGTCTCCGATCAAAGTTTTCACTGCATCTCTACCTTGACCAAGTTTTGTTTCTCCGTAAGAAAACCAAGAACCACTTTTTTTGACGATGTTCAATTCAACACCTAAATCCACTATTTCACCCACTTTAGAAATTCCTTCTCCATACATAATATCAAATTCTGCTTTTCTAAACGGTGGTGCAACTTTATTTTTTACCACTTTTACTTTGATGTGATTTCCTAAGACATCATCTCCATCTTTTATTTGTGCCGCACGACGAATATCAACACGCACTGAAGCATAAAATTTGAGTGCATTTCCTCCTGTTGTTGTTTCTGGGTTTCCGAACATCACTCCAATTTTATCACGCAATTGGTTGATAAAAATACAACAGCATTTCGCTTTAGAAATGGAACCTGTTAATTTTCTAAGTGCTTTTGACATCAAACGAGCTTGTAAACCCATTTGTGAATCACCCATTTCTCCTTCAATTTCCGCTTTTGGTGTTAAAGCCGCAACTGAATCAATGATTAATAAATCAACTGCTCCCGAACGAATCAAATTATCAGCAATTTCCAAAGCTTGTTCTCCGTTGTCAGGCTGAGAAATCAATAAATCATCGATGTTGATTCCTAATTTTTGAGCATAAAATTGATCAAAAGCATGTTCTGCATCAATGAAGGCTGCAATTCCGCCTTGTTTTTGTACCTCTGCAATAGCATGTAAAGCCAAGGTTGTTTTTCCAGATGATTCTGGACCATATATTTCAATAATTCTTCCTTTTGGATAACCATTTACTCCTAAAGCAATATCCAAGGTTAATGAACCTGAAGGAATTACTTCTATTTCTTCTATTGGAGAATCTCCTAATTTCATTACAGTTCCTTTACCGTAAGTTTTGTCTAATTTCTCCATTGTCAATTGAAGGGCTTTTAGTTTGTCTACATTTACTTCTTTAGCTGCCATATCTGTTTGTTTTTAATTGTTAATTTAGCTTAAACTTATTTTGACCCTCGTTTAAAAATCTAATAAGCTTTCGCTATTTTGGTTTAATTTATTATTTGTTTTCCTTGATGTTACAAAGGTATTCCGAGAAGAACGTAAACTATTTACGTTCTTCTTTTTTGTTTTATTGTTTTTGTTTTGCCACTAAGACAGAAAGGCAAAAAGTTTCACTAAGTTTTTATTTTAAATTATACACATCCAATATTTCCCGCACATGATCTTTTGTTTTTGGTTTTTCGATGATACCAATAATTTTATTTTTCTCATTCATAATAAAAGTTGTACGGTGAATTCCATCATAAATGCGACCCATAAATTTTTTTTCACCCCAAACACCAAAACTTTCAATCACTTTTTTATCTTCATCACAAATCAAAGGAAAAGGTAAAGTGTGTCTTTCAATAAAACGCTTGTGCGATTTTTCATTATCCATACTCACACCAACAATTGAAATATTTTCCTTTAAAAGTGTTGCATAATTATCTCTTATGTTGCAGGCTTGAACAGTACAACTTGGCGTTAAATCTTTTGGATAAAAATAAATCACCCATTTTTTTCCTTCAAATTGTTTGGAATTAATCTCATTTCCATTTTCGTCCAAAGCTGAAAAAGAGGGTGCATTATCGTTTATTTTTAAATGTTTCATTGTGTTTTGATTAATTTTTAATCTTTTTTTTGGTTAATTAATAATCAAAAGTAACTAAATTATTTTAATGTGCAAGTTTTTTTGAGTTTTTTTTCACCTTAGCTCCCAAAAAAATAAAAAAATTAGAAGAATTAACAGTTTTTAACCAAAGTAAAAGCGAGAATCTATTAGATTTGCACCAATGAAGTCATTCCTTATATATAGTATGCTTTTTTACGCTTGTTTTGGTTTTTCCCAACAATGGAAAGATTCTTTGCAAACGGCTAGAAAATTATACAAAGAAGGAAAGTATGTAGCATCTTTAGAAAAATACAAAGCAGCACAAAAAACTGCTCCAAAAAATGTGGATTTATCTGATGAAATGGCTCAAAGTGCCTACAAATCAAATGAATTCAAGCAGGCAGAAAAACTTTACAAACAAAGCTCTTCAAAAAAAGCGAGTGCTGATCAAAAAGCAAAAACCTATCACAACATTGGTAATGCTAAATTGAAACAAAAAAATTACAAAGAGGCCGTTGAAGCTTATAAAGAAGCTCTTCGCAACAATTCAAAAGACGAGGAAACACGTTATAATTTGGCTGAAGCGATGAAAAAACAAAAAAATCAAGACAAAAATCAAGACAAAAATCAAGACAATAAGACAAAAGACGAAAGACAAAAGACCCAAGAAAATAAACAACAGCAGCAACAAAATAAGCCTGAAGAAAAAAAACAACAAGAGAATCAGAACAAAGAGGAAAAACAGAACTCTGAGCAGAATCAAGCATCTCAAAAGGAACAAAAGTCTCAGTTAGACGATAAAAAAACAGACCGCATGTTGGATGATTTGGTGAAAAAAGAAATGGAAACCAAAAAGAAATTAGGTAGTAACAAGGGCAAAAATAAAAGCTCAAAAACGGGTAAAGATTGGTGATGAAACATATTTTTAGCATAATTTCATGTCTGCTCGTTTTTTTAGGTATTTGCCAAAAAGCAAGCGTCAATTTGAGTGTCGATACAAAAAGTCTTCAAATTGGTAACCCTATTACATTTACTGTGAAATCAAATGTCGAAGGAAACGTTGAAATTGATTTTCCAGACGAATTTATTCAAGGATACGGAAGTATGAGTGGAATGGAACAAGAAATGGATTACAATTCAGGTTCCGTTCACACCATTTATTATTTTTCACAAAATGGTACATTCAAAGAAAATGGTACGTACACGATTTACGCCTACGTAAAAAATAAAAAAGCTATTTATAAATCAAATAAAGTTACTGTTAAAGTTGAAAAAGAAAGCATTGCAAACGAAGATGATATTTGTAAGAAAAACCTCAGACAACCTATTTTTGGAATCATTCAACGTTCAAAAACAAAAATTTACGAAGGAGAAGCAGTTGTTTTAGAATCCAAAGTCTATTCAAAGTTAAACATCAATATGCTGGAAGCTTATCAAAGTTTTGAGCTTGATGGCGGGTCAGAAGTCAAAGAAATTGACAAAACAAACAATTTACTCTTATCTAAGGAAAACTATAAAGGTCATAATTTACTGACTTTTACTTATGGTAAACAAGTGATTTTCCCTTCTTCCGTTGGGAAGTTTAGGATTAAACCTTTTGAAATGTCTCTGCAATACAACGACGGAGGAATTTTTTCTGAACGTATTTCTTTTACTTCAAATAGTTCATCGATTGAGGTGATTCCTCTACCTGAAAATGCTCCAAAAGATTTTATTGGAGGAGTTGGTAAATTCGATTTCGCTTATACACTTGATAAAACTTCTGTTAAACAAAATGATGTATTGGTTTTAGAAGTCAAAATTACAGGAGTTGGAAACATTCAAAACATCAATAAACCAAACTTAAAACTTCCCAAAGGAATGATTATTTATGGCGATCCTGAAGTGAAAGAAGACATTGATTACAATACAAATGGAGCAGAAGGAACAGTAGTTTACACCTATAATTTACAAGTACTTCAAGCTGGAGAAAAAAAACTACCAAATTTATCGATTTCTTATTTTGATCCAAATTTAAAAAAGTACATTACCTTAAGTGAAAAAGGAAAAACGATTGAAGTTTTACCCTCAAAAACTGCTCAAGCTCCAATTTCAATAGCAAAAAATGATGTCAAACCGGCTAACGAAAAACTACCTAAAGAAGAAGAAAAAGAATTAGCTCAAGTAGAATCTTTTGCTTCATCCAAATGGTTTTGGCCAAGTGTTTTAAGTCCTTTATTTTTAGCTTTTGTTGGAGGCGTATTTTTCTTTAAGAAAAGAGATAAAACTTCAACAGACCCAGTTTCCTCAAATTCGACAAAATCAGTTGCTATAGATAAAACGAATAGAAAGAAAACGCTTACCTTTATGAAAGAGCAAATTCAGGAAGCGAAAAATTTACACGAACTTGGAGAAATAAAATCAGCTTTTCAACGCATCGATTTAGCTTTAAAATCAAGTGTTTTCCTTTTCTTAAATGATGAAAATATATCTTTTTCAAAAAATGAAATTCTTACCATTTTACGAGAAAACAAGGTTTCAGAAAATTGTATTTCAACAATAGATTCTTGTTTATTATCTTGTGAAGAAGTTCGTTATTCTTTTGAAGATTGTTCTACTTTACTAACAACAAACATCAAAAAAGCAGAAACAGTTATAGCCGAATTGACTTAAACGTTTAGGTACAGCCTTAAATCTTTCACTCCCTCAACTGCACTTTTATTGATTTGAATAAAGGATTTATCAAGATTTAGTTCACTAACTTTTGGATCAATAACAATTTTTATGCATTCTTTTTTTGTGTAATGAATTAAACTTGCAGCAGGATAAACATTCAGTGATGTTCCAATCACAATAAAAATATCCGCTGAAGAACAAATTTCAGCAGCTTTTTCAAGCATCGGTACTTCTTCGCCAAACCAAACAACATGTGGTCTTAATGGGTACCCTTCGTCACATAAATCACTCATTTTCAACTCCCAAGATTTTGTCGGGTAATATTTTATCTCTTGATTAGGTCCCGAACTTTTAGTAAAAAGTATGTTTCCGTGTAGATGCAAAACATTTGAACTTCCTGCTCTTTCATGCAAATCGTCGATGTTTTGTGTAACAATCTCAATATCAAAGTCTGCTTCTAATTCTTTTAGATATATATGTGCTAAATTAGCTTGGGCTTCCAATATTTCTTTTCTCCGTACATTGTAGAAAGCTTGTACAAATTCAGGACTTTTCCTCCAAGCTTCTGGTGTGGCAACATCTTCAATACGATGAATTCCCCACAAACCGTTACTATCTCTAAAAGTCTTTAAACCGCTTTCAGCACTTATTCCAGCGCCAGTTAATACAACAATTTTTTTCATACTTTCAATTTAGCTTTCCAATAATAAAAATTTAAAACCGTTTTAGTAATTGTATATAACAGATTCTATTCTGTAAATTTGCTCAAAATTATTTATTTAAAACTATGAAAAAAATAATATTCTCTTTAGCTTTATTAACAGGAATCAATGTTAATGCACAACTACCAGATGGTAGTATAGCTCCTGATTTTACTTTAACAGATATTGATGGTGTTTCTCACAACCTTTATACATATTTAGATCAAGGAAAAACGGTATTTATTGATGTATCTGCAACTTGGTGTGGTCCTTGTTGGGGATTTCATGAGTCTGGAGCACTAGATGATCTTTGGGCAGCACATGGTCCAGCAGGTGGAAATGGTGTTAATGCAAATACAACTGATGATGTTATCGTTATTTTCATTGAAGGTGATGGGACAACCACAGATGCAGAGCTTCATGGCGGTACAGGTTCTCAAGGAGATTGGGTAACAGGTGTACATCATCCAATTATTGATTTAGCTTCTGGTGCAGAAGCTACAAATTTTAATGATGACTATGCAATTGGATATTTTCCAACAATTTATAAAATTTGTCCAAATAGAATTATTTCAGAACCAGGGCAAGCAACTGCAGCACAACTTTATGCTGGAGTAGCTACTTGTCCGCCTCCAGCTTTTCAAAGTGTTGATGTTAAAGCTTTATCTAACCAAGGAAACCTTAGTATCTGTGGCCCTGCAAACTACACTCCAAAAGTTCAAATACAAAACAATGGTTTGACAAATTTAACAGATGCATCAGTTTCTGTAACTTATAATGGTGTTGAGGTTTCAACAGGTACTTTTTCTGGTACTTTAGAGACATATGGTGTAGCAACTATCATATGTTCTGTGATTCCAAATTTCAGTGGTGGTAATTTATCGTTTACGGTTACAAGTTCAGGTGATGCTGATCTAACAAATGATAATTTATCAGCTAATGTTATTGGAGCTATTGAAACTAATAATTCAATTCTATTAACTGTAAAAACAGATGGATACGCAAGTGAAACATCTTGGAGAATTAAAACAGCAACTGGAACAACAGTTTCAGGTACTACAGACCCAACATTAGCGAACAATACAACATATAATTTTACTTATACTTTAACTAATTTAGGATGTTATACGTATGCAATAACTGATACATATGGAGATGGTATTTTAGCTCCTGGAATTGTCAATGTAAGAGATTCTTATGGTAACGTTATTTTAACTGATGAAAATTTTGGTGAAGGAATTAATGTTCCTTTTAAAGTTGTTCATATTCTAGGTCAGGCACCAACAATTTCTTCTAATGGTACAATTACTGGCCAAACAGTTAACGTTTGCGGTACATCTGCTACTTTAACCTCATCAGCATCACAAGGTAATCTTTGGTCTAATGGTGCAACTACTCGTACTATTACGGTAACAAATCCTGGTTCATATTCGGTTACTGTTGACGGTTTAAGTTCTACAGTTTATGATGTTGTATTCTTAACTCCTGCAACTGTTGACGCAGGTCTTGATGTAAATGCATGTGAAGGAGAAATGGTGACTTTAAGTGGTTCAGGAGCAGATTCTTACACTTGGAATAATGGCATTACAAATGGCACTGCTTTTAATGTGACGGCAACTACAACTTATACAGTGACTGGAACAGCTACTAATGGTTGTACAGATACTGATGTTGTTACTATTACAAATGTAACTCCAACAGTAAATGCAGGACCTGATTTAAGTGTCTGTTCGGGATCAATGGTAACTTTAAATGGTTCAGGAGCAGATTCTTATACTTGGGATAATGGCATTACAAATGGCGCTGCTTTTGCTGTAAGTGCTACAACAGACTATACTGTTACAGGAACAGCAAACGGTTGTACAGATACAGATGTAATTAGCATTACAAAATTAGATTTACCAACTGTAAATGCTGGTGCTGATTTAGATGTTTGTGAAGGTACAATGGTAACTTTGAATGGTTCAGGAGCAGATTCTTATACTTGGAACAATGGAGTAACAAATAACACAGCGTTTACAGCTTCTGGAACACAAACTTATACAGTAACTGGAACAGCTATAAACGGATGTACAAATACGGATGTGGTGTCTGTTGCAACACATTCTTGTGCTAGTATCGATGAAAATTCTTCAAGTTTAATTAATGTTTATCCAAATCCATCAAATGGAAATGTAACAATCAAATCTAATGAGTTGACACAATTTAAAACTGTTGAATTACTTGACCAATTGGGTAGAACATTATCAACTTGGAAAATCTCTTCAACAGTTATGAATATTGAATTGAAAGAAGTTGCTAATGGAAATTACACTTTAATTTTCAAAGGTGATAATGCTATCTCAACTCAAAAAATTCAAGTAAACAAATAAGAAAAGCGTAGCTTTGATACTATTGAACTAACGTTCAATAACAGAGCTTGAGATAAATTGAACGATAGTTCAATAACAAATATTTTTTAAGTTACAAAGGAAAACCGCTTCAAATTAATGAAGCGGTTTTTTTGTTCTCATTAATTTAACTTTATTCCTTTGCAGAATTAAAGTCAAATAGTTACCTTTGCCGGCTTGATTAATTTTCAAGATTTTAATACCAAAATTATGGCAAAAATTAGAATTCAAGATGCTTTAGACTATCATTCCTCAGGTAAACCTGGGAAAATTGAAGTCGTTCCGACAAAGCCATATTCAACCCCAAGAGATTTATCATTAGCTTATTCACCTGGAGTTGCTGAACCTTGTTTGAAAATTGCAGAAAATAAAGATGATGTTTATAAATATACCGCTAAAGGAAATTTAGTCGCAGTAATTTCAAATGGTACAGCTGTTTTAGGTTTAGGAGATATTGGTCCATTAGCTTCAAAACCAGTAATGGAAGGAAAAGGCTTGCTATTTAAAATTTTTGCTGATATTGATGTTTTTGATATCGAAATTGATGCAAGTGATCCAGAATTATTTATACAAACAGTAAAAGCGATTTCCCCAACTTTTGGAGGAATCAATTTAGAAGATATTAAAGCCCCAGAAGCATTTGAAATAGAACGCAGATTAAAAGAAGAATTAGATATTCCAATCATGCACGATGATCAGCATGGAACAGCAATTATTTCTTCTGCAGCTTTATTAAATGCACTTGAACTTGCTGACAAAAGAATTGAAGATGTTAAAATTGTTATTTCTGGTGCTGGTGCAGCAGCAATGTCATGCGCAAAACTATATACTACTTTAGGGGTAAAAGTTGAAAACATCTTCATGTTCGACAGTAAAAGTTTACTTTGGCAAGGAAGAAAAGATTTAGAAGATAATAAATTATTTTTTGGTAAGCATGAAAAAAACATGACACTGGAAGAATCTTTCATTGATGCAGACGTATTTCTTGGTTTATCAAAAGGAAATTTGGTTTCCAAAGAGATGGTTGCTTCGATGGCAAAAGACCCTATTGTTTTTGCTTTGGCTAATCCAGATCCTGAAATCACATACAAAGATGCTATGTCTGTTAGAAATGACATCATCATGGCGACTGGACGTTCAGACCATCCTAACCAAGTGAACAATGTTTTGGGATTCCCATTTATTTTTAGAGGTGCATTGGATGTCCGTGCAACAACGATCAACGAAGAAATGAAATTGGCTGCAGTGAAAGCGATTGCTTCCTTAGCGAAAGAAACAATTCCTGAAGAAGTAATTGAAGCTTATGGCGACAAAAGCATTTCTTTCGGCCGCGAGCAAATCATTCCAAAACCTTTGGATCAACGTTTGATTTATTACGTTGCTCCAGCGGTTGCAAAAGCAGCAATGGATTCAGGTGTTGCTAAAAATCCTATTTTGGATTGGGATGCTTATGAAAACGAATTAAAAAGTAGATTAGGACTTGGAAATAAATTGTTGCGAAATTTAACAGTAAAAGCACAATCAAACCCAAAACGTGTTGTTTTTGCTGAAGCTGATAATTATAAAATTTTAAAAGCTGCTCAATTTGCTTCTGATGAAGGAATTGCTTTCCCTGTTTTATTAGGAAAACGTAAAAAAATTGAAGCTTTAATCGAAGAATATTCTTTAGAGTTCAATGAATTTGAAATTGTTGACCCTAAATCAGAAGAAGAAGAAGCAAGAAGAATAAAATACGGTTTAGCTTTCTTTGAAAAGAAAAAAAGAAAAGGTTTTACCGAATTTGAGTCTATTCAAATCATGCGTGAAAGAAATCACTTTGGTGCTATGATGGTTGAATTAGGTGATGCTGATGCCATGATTTCAGGTGCAACAAGAAATTACCGAGATGTTGTAAAACCTGCAATCCAAACAGTTGGAACAGAAAAAGATGTATCCGTAGTTTCTGGATTATATATCTTACTTACAAAAAGAGGTCCTTTATTTTTAGCCGATACAACGGTAAATTTGAATCCAACAGCTGAACAAATCGCTGAGATTACAAACAATGTTGCTAAAACAGTTCGTAAATTCAAAGTTACGCCAAAAATTGCTTTGCTGAGTTACTCTAACTTTGGTTCATCTCCAGGTGAAGATTCTCAAAAAATGGCTAAAGCAGTTGAAATCTTACACGAAAAATATCCTACATTGTGTGTTGACGGTGAAATTCAAGCTAATTTCGCTTTAAACAATGAATTGATGATGGAGAAATTTTCTTTTTCTCAATTAGCTAATAAAGAAGTGAATACCTTAATTTTCCCGAATTTATCTTCTGGAAATATTGCTTATAAATTATTACAAGAAATGACCGAAGTTGAATCTGTAGGACCAGTTTTAGTTGGTTTAAAAAAATCAATTCACGTCGTACAAATGGGTTGCTCTGTAAGAGAAATTATTAACATGGTAAAAGTTGCTGTTGTTGATGCACAAAACAAATAGACGTAAGACTAAAAGACATTAGACAAAAGACTGAGATTCAAAAAAGTCTTATGTCTTTCGTCTAATAGCGCAGCGGGTCTAATATCTGAAAAAAAAATGATTAGTCACTTAAACGGAAAATTAATAGAAAAAAATCCTACCAATTTAATTGTGGAATGCAATGGTGTTGGCTATGAGGTGAAGATTTCTTTACATACTTTTTCGTCTTTAAAAAGTGAAGAATCTATTTTTATTTATACACAACTTATCGTTCGCGAAGATGCTCAAATTTTATATGGCTTTTCAACGAAAGATGAGCGCGACATGTTCAATTACTTGATTTCTGTTTCTGGAATTGGTCCAAATACGGCGATGATTATGCTTTCGTCTTTAGTTCCAGAGGAAATTGCAAGTGCTATCACAACAGAAGACGTGAAAACAATTCAAAGTATCAAAGGAATTGGAGTAAAAACAGCTCAACGTGTCATCATCGATTTAAAAGATAAAGTCTCTAAATTAAATCTTTCTACAGGAAATATTTTCAGCGAAGGCAATACAAATAGATTTGATGCGTTAAATGCATTAGTTTCTCTTGGTTTTGACAAAAAAGTCATTGACAAAGCCTTAGATAAAATTAGTACTGGGGACGAAAGTGTTGAACAATTAATTAAATCCGCATTGAAGATTTTGTAATGCAATTTAGACAGAAAGTAAAATATAATATCATCAAGAAAATCAGTATATCAAGTATTTTATGCTTGATTTTTTCGTATTCCCATGCGCAAACGCCTGATTCTAATGAGGTTGTTTTACCTTTTCCGATAAATAACAACATCGACCCAACACAATCCAACAAACAAAGTTTTGATTTAGGCGATCCAAGTTCGGTGAAGCAAACCATTGTTTACGATCCAAAAACAGGAACTTATATTTTCAAAGAAACTTATGGTAGCACAGGTTTAAATTACCGAAATCCTTCTATGATGACCATGGAAGAATACATGGATTACGAAAGAAGAAAAAGTCAAAAGGATAATTGGAAAGATAAAATTGACGAACAAACGAAAGAAAATCAACCTTTAATTCCTGGGATAAAAATTCCTAGTAAAGTTTTTCAAAATATTTTTGGTTCAGATGAAATTTCCATTCGTCCGCAAGGTTCTGTAGAATTAACTTTAGGAGTAAACTCATCTCGTTACGATAATCCAATTTTACCTGTAAAACAACGTCGCGTTACTCGTTTTGACTTCCAACAACAAATGCAAATTAACCTTGTTGGTCAAATTGGAACACGTGTGAAATTAAATACAAGTTACAACACCCAAGCTGCCTTTGATTTTGATAATATCAGTAATTTAGCTTGGAATGGTGACGAAGATAACATCGTTCAAAAAGTAGAACTTGGAAATGTTAACCTACCTTTGAACACTTCATTGATTCAAGGTTCTCAAACTTTATTTGGTGTTAAAACTCAACTTAAATTTGGTCGTTTAACCATCGATGGAGTTATGGCTTCTTCGAAAGGAAAACGACAAGAAATAAATATTGCTGGTAAAGCACAGGTTCAAAATTTTGAAATCACAGCAGATAATTACGAAGCTAACAGGCATTATTTTGTTAATCAATATTTTGTTGATGCTTACGATGCAGCGATGGCAGAACTTCCAATTGTTAAATCTGAAATCAACATTACAAAAATTGAAGTTTGGTTGACAAATCGTGTTAACAATACTGAAAACACAAGAAACATTCTAGCATTTTCTGATTTAGGTGAAGCAAAAAAAGAAGATTTAGAAGGTGGACCAAATGTTTTAACGAGTTCGGCTTTTCCTGATAACGAAGCAAATAATTTATATGCTTGGTTGTCGAATCAACCACAAGTAAGAGCTTTTTCAAGTTCTGTTTCAGCTTTATCGGCACAAAATATTTCTCCTGGACCATTTCAACAAGCAACTCATTACGAAAAAGTTGAAAATGCACGAAAATTATCTGAACAAGAGTTTACTTACAACCCGCTTTTAGGATTTATATCCTTAAATCAAGCTTTAAATAATGACGAAGTTTTAGCGATCTCTTACCAATATACTTACAAAGGAGAAACGTATCAAGTTGGAGAATTTTCAACCGATGGAATTGCTGGTCAAGACGCTTTAATATTAAAATTACTGAAACCAACCATCACAAAACCAAAATTAAAAATTTGGGAATTGATGATGAAAAACGTTTATTCTATTGGTGCTTATCAGTTGGATAAACAAGGATTTAGATTAGATGTTTTATACAACAATCCTGAAACTAGTTTACCAGTAAATTTCTTCCCTTATGAAGGTTTGGACAAAGATCAATTGGTTACTTTGGTTGAAATGGATAAGTTGAACATGAATAATCAACCTTTTTCGGACGGATTATTCGATTTTGCCCCGATGACCTTTAGTGGAAATAGAGCTGAAAATGGTGGTACAATCAACCCAAAAAATGGACGTGTTTATTTCTCTACCGCTGAACCTTTTGGTAAAACTTTGTACAACAAAATGCTTGCTCAAGGAATTCCAGAAATTACGGCAAATACAATTGCCTACACTGAATTATACGATTCAACAAAAACTGCCGCTCAGCAAATTCCATCCAAAAATCGTTTTATTTTTAGAGGACAATATCAATCTTCTATCAGTTCAGATATTCCATTAAATTCACTAAACGTTCCGCAAGGTGCTGTAACTGTTACCGCTGGAGGTTCAAAATTGGTTGAAGGAACAGATTTCACAGTAGATTATAATTTAGGTCGCGTAAAAATCTTAAACACAGGAATTTTAGAATCCAATACACCAATTAAAATTTCTATTGAAAGTAATTCCGTTTTTGGTTTCCAATCCAAATCGCTTTTGGGAACACATTTGAATTACAAATTCGGAAAAGATTTTAATGTTGGTGCAACTTGGATGCGAATGATGGAACGCCCTGTTACACAAAAAGTTGACATAGGAAGTGAACCTTTCAAAAACAATGTTTTAGGTTTGGATATTGCTTTCAAAAAAGATTTACCTTTTTTAACCAAATTAGTTGATTTTCTTCCAGTTATCTCAACTAAAGCGAAATCAAATATTTCCTTTACAGGAGAACTTGCAACTTTAATTCCAGGTGTTCCAAGAGCCATTTCGAAGGAAGGTGTTTCTTATATCGATGATTTTGAAGGAAGTCAAAGTACCATTGATTTAAGAACTTCAAGTGCATGGAGATTAGCTTCAATTCCTCAAGGTCAATCAGATTTATTTCCTGAAGCGACAAAAAAAGATTTAAGTTCGGGTTTCAAGCGTGCTAGAACAAACTGGTATTTAATTGATTTATTGTTTTACCAAAACAACAATTTAACGCCTCAGCACATCAAAGACGACCCAACAATGCTTTCCGATAGTCGTATGCGTTTGGTGCAACAACAAGATATTTTCCCTAACTTACAACAACAAGTTGGAACTTTTACAAATATTCCTATTCTCGAATTGGCTTACTATCCAAAAGAAAGAGGAATGTATAATTACGACACAACAAATACGGTTGACAAGTTTGGTAATTTCACAAATCCAGAAAATCGTTGGGGAGGAATTATGCGTTCTTTATCCACGAATGATTTTGAGCAAACGAACATCGAGTTTATTCAATTTTGGGTTTTAGACCCGTTCAATGAAGATGCCGAAAATGTAAATCCTGATGCTTCACACAATGGTGGAGATTTGTACTTCAACCTTGGAAATATTTCCGAAGATGCTTTAACGGATTCACGAAAAAGTTTTGAAAACGGTTTATCTTTGACTGGTACAGGACCAAATGTTGATTCAACAGATTGGGCAAGAGTTTCAACACAACAAGTTGTTGTAAATGCTTTTGATACCGATCCAGCGACGCGTATCAATCAAGATTTAGGTTTAGATGGTTGGAATAACGATCAGGAAAAAACTGCTTTTCAAAATTATGTTGCATGGGTGCAAAACAATCCAACTTTAAACGCTGATGTAAAAGCGAAAATGATTTCTGATCCATCAAATGATGATTTTACTTTTTACCGTGATGATACTTATGATTCGCAAACTGCTGATATTTTAACACGATACAAACGTTTTAACGGCGTTCAAGGAAATTCTCCTACGACAGAAATGTCTGACACTATGAATGCTGATAGATATCCAACTCAAGCAACAAATATGCCTGACAATGAAGATATTAATCAAGACAACAACTTATCTGAATCAGAAAGTTATTTTCAATACAAAGTGAGTTTACGTCCAAATGATTTAGAAGTTGGAAAAAACAACATCACTAACATTCAAACTTACCAAAACGGAAATAAAACAGAGCGTTGGATTCAATTTAAAGTTCCTTTAGCTGAACCACAAAAAGTTATAAACGGCATTACCGATTTCCGTTCGATTCGTTTCATGCGTATGTTCATGAAAGGTTTTGACGAAGAAGTTTTATTGCGTTTTGCTCGTTTGGAATTTATTCGTGGAGAATGGAGAAGATATGCTCATGACTTAACATCACCTGGAGAAGTTATTCAAACAGATCCGAATTTAACTACTTTCAATATTGGAGCTGTAAACGTTGAAGAAAACTCTGAAAGAGAGCCGGTAAATTATGTTATTCCTCCAACAATTGTGCGTGAGGTCGATCCTTCACAAGTACAACAAAGACAAATGAATGAACAGGCTTTATTGCTTGAAGTCTGTGATTTAAGAGATGGTGACGCACGTGCGGCTTACAAAAATGTTCAATTTGATGTGAGAACATACAAAAAATTAAAATTATTTGTTCACGCGGAAGAATTTTCCAAAACAAAACCTTTAAACAACGAAGACGTAACACTTTTTGTTCGTTTAGGAACTGATTTTACAGATAATTATTACGAATATGAACTTCCGCTTAGTCCAACGCTTTGGGGAGCTTCTTTAGACACAGACATTTGGCCAGAAGGAAACATGGTTGAAATTGACTTCGATAATTTATTGGCTCTAAAAAAGAAACGAAATAAGATTACAGAAGACCCAAATTCAAGTGTGACAAATTCTATTGAATATGTTGGTACAGATCCTGAAAATGACAAACGTTTACTAAAAGTGAAAGGAAGTCCAAACTTACAAGGAATTCGTACAATCATGATTGGAATTCGCAACCCAAGAAAAACAGACGATAATCCATGGGGAGATGATGGTTTGGCAAAATGCGGTATTTTTTGGGTAAACGAATTACGTTTGTCTGATTTCCAAAATGGTGGTGGTAGTGCTGCTGTAGCAAGAATGCAAGTTCAAGCAGCTGATTTTGCAAATGTTTCTATGTCGGGAAGTTACAAAGGAATCAATTGGGGTTCAATTGAAAGTCGTGTGCAAGAAAGACAGCGAAATGAGCAAATCAATTTCGACATGAATACAAACATGCAATTGGGTCAATTTCTTGGAAAAAGAGCACGTTTATCTTTACCTTTCTTCTACGGTTATTCTGTTGGAATCATCAATCCTGAGTACGATCCATTTAATCCTGACATCAAATTAAAAGATTACGAAGATTTGGCTGACAGAAGACGTCGTGCTCAGCTTGGTCAAGATTTCAATGAACGAAAATCATACAACTTTACAAATGTTCGCAAGGAACGTAAAGAAGGAGCAAAAGCACATTTCTTTGATGTTTCAAATTTTGCTGTGAGTTATTCTTATAGTGAAGCTTTACGCCGTGATTTTAACTTGGATTTCGACAGAACAAAACTGTGGAAAGGTGGATTGACTTATAATTATTCGTTCACTTCCAAACCAATTGAGCCATTTAAAAAAGTGAAATTCATGCAAAAATCACCTTGGTGGGCTTTGGTGCGCGATATGAATTTGTATTTAACTCCTAAAAATATTTCTTTCAACAACGACTTACAACGTAGTTATAATGAACGAAAAATTAGAAATAACTTAGCTCCAGATTACGAATTTACACCTGTTTACGTTAAATCTTTCTTTTGGAATAGAACCTATAGTTTCGGTTACGACATCACGAAAAATTTAAAATTTACGTTTAACGCCAACAACAGAGCTTTATTTGACGAAGCAAATGGAAAAGTGGACAGAAAAGATGATCCTTTGAATTATCAACTTTTCAAAGATTCGATTCGTTCTCAGATGTCAACATTTGGAAAAACTACCGATTACACACACGATTATAATTTCTCTTACAACGTACCTTTTGACAAAATTCCAATTCTAAATTGGGTAACAGCCAATGCAAAATACAGCGGAACGTACAATTGGCAACGTGGCCCTTTAGGACAAAGTGAATATGGAAATGTGATTCAAAATAGTCGCGTTGTAAATGTTTCTGGACAAATGAATTTTGTAACATTATACAACAAAATTCCTTTCTTCAAAAAAGTCTTAGACGATGGAAAACAACAACGTGGCGGTGTAACTACGAAACCAAAAACTTCCACACTCGATAAAAAACCTGAAATCGAAAAGCCAGAATCGGAAATGACGGCGAAAGAATTACGTAAAAAGAAACGCAAGGAAAAACGCGAAGAAAGAAAGAAAAAACGTGAGGAAGAAGCGGAGAAAAAACGCAAAGGAAAAGTGCATCCTGTTGCTGGATATTTAGGTCGTTTGGTTATGACGGTGAGAAATGTTTCAGGAACATACGTGATAAACGACGGAACATTATTGCCTGGTTTCAATCAAGAAACACGTTACTTCGGTTTCTCAAATGGATTCCAAGCACCAGTTGCTGGTTTCAATTTTGGAAAACAAGGCTACGATATTTATGGGAAAGAAAATGGATTTAACATCGCAAATGTGGCGGCTGAAAACAATTGGCTTGTACAGAATGCTGCTTTAAATCGTCAGCACACAATCACACATTCACAAAATATTTCTGGTAGAGCAACGCTTGAGCCAATGAAAGATTTAACCATTGAATTGAGTTTAAATCGTAATTATTCATTAAATTCTGCGGATTTCTTTCGTTGGAACGATGAGACAGCACGTTTTGAATCTCAAAGTAAAATGGAAACTGGAACCTTGACTTATTCAACTATTTCAATCAATTCTGCTTTCGTGAAAATTGGAAAAGAATACGAATCTCAAACATTTGATAATTTAAGAAGTAACCGTGAACAAGTTTCAGGAGTATTAGGAAGATTAAATGAAAACTCAAAAGAATTGAGTAACAAATATTATTCTGGTTACGACGGTTCGCAACAAGAAGTTGTTATCGGAGCATTTTTAACTTCTTTCTCTGGAAGAGCAGTGAATGAGAAAAACATCAATCCATTTAGAAACATTCCTTTACCAAACTGGACAATCAATTACAACGGTTTGACGAAGTTTGAAAAAACGAAAAAAGTATTTAAAAATTTCGTTATCAAACACGGATATACTTCTACAGTAAGTGTTGCAGGCTTACAAACAAACTTAAATGCTTCTTTAGACGATGATGGAAATCCTGCTTCGGTGGATTTAAACAACAATTTCATTAGCGGACGACAAATGCAATCGATTTCTATTTCAGAGCGTTTTTCTCCTTTGATTGGTGTTGACGCAACATGGAATGTGAAAGGT
Organism: Bacteroidota bacterium; assembly: GCA_040386975.1. GTDB lineage: Bacteria > Bacteroidota > Bacteroidia > Flavobacteriales_D > Crocinitomicaceae > M2408. The sequence goes on from JAZKEO010000009.1 coordinate 19,746, forward strand.
CAAGGTTTGATTACCAAGTTTGAATTCAAAAAAGATAGAAATGCAACGTTGTCTTTAGCGAACAATCAATTGACTGAAATTTCAGGAAAAGAAATTGTGATTGGGACAGGTTACAAATTCTCGAAAGTGAAATTCAAGAAAATCAAAATGATGAGCAAATTTCCACCAAGTGACATCAACTTGCGTTTTGATTTTTCTTTCAGAGATAATTCTACAATTGTACGAAAAGTTGTTGAAAACACCAATCAAGCAACTGCTGGTCAACGTGTGATTTCAATCAAATCTTCTGCTGATTACAACATCGGACAAAATGTAACAATTCAATTGTATTACGACCAAGTGATTAACACACCAAAAATCGCAACGTCTTACCCAACAGGAAATACAAGTGCTGGAATTAAAATTAGATTGAATTTAGCTGGACTTTAATTAGACTTTAGACTTTAAGACAAAAGACCGCTTCGCACCAAGACTAGATTTTCGTTAGTGACTTTGCGCTCTTTTCGATAAGAAAAGTATATTTTAAACCATTGATATTTCCAGTAAAAACCCTCCCAAAAATAATTTTGAACCACGGAGAGTAAGAGGAAATCTATAAAAAAAAAACAATGTTTTTTTGCAAAGTACTTTTAAATTCTCTGTTTCTCTTACTCTCCGTGGTTCAAAAAATAAATTAAATAATATTTGTTTGTATATATCTGATTATTTATTTCTTTGTAATAAAATTTAGAATATGAAGATAAGACTTGCCAAACTTGGCGATGAAACTGGAATTTTTAACTTGATTTGCGACTTAGCAACATACGAACTTGCTCCCGAACAAGTAACAAACACTGCCCAAAATTTAGCCAAAGATTTATTTGAAGACAAAATTTGTGATGCTTTAGTTGCAGAAGTTGACAATCATATCGTTGGATTTGCCCTGTGGTACACTTCTTATTCCACATGGAAAGGCAGATGTTTGTACCTCGAAGATTTTTACGTTTTACACGAATTTCGCTCCTTAAAAATTGGAAGTAAACTTTTCGATGAAGTAGTAGAAATTGCCAAAAAACAAGGAGTTAAACGAATGGATTGGCAAGTATTGGAATGGAACGAACTCGCCTTGGATTTTTATAAACGAAAAAATGCTGTTTTGGATGCGGAATGGGTGAACGGGAGGTTGTTTTTTTGAGAAATCAATTTGATAGTTTGTGAAAAATAGTATATTTGAGAAATATCCGCTATTCTGTAGCGCCAATACACACCAAAATGGTATGATTAGCGATACAGAATAGCGGGTATATATAAGTTATACCCAATTCCAACCATCACCAAACTGGATGAAAATACTCGAAAAATATAATTTTTACATTGGCATTATTATTATTGCATTAGTTGGCATATTATTATCTAAGGTATTTTTCCTCGCCATTTCTATAATTAATACTATTCTTATGAAGCAGTCAGGTACAACCACTCAACTCATTGTTACTTATCCTATCATGATTTTCATTTTGTTTCCTGCTTTTTTTATTTTAGCTGCAATTATATTATTCTTTTGCTTGAAATTGTTATTTAAGGAAAACCCTTTAAAACAAATATTAATTGCTTATTCCGTGACAATAATATTCTATACTTTGTTTAGAGAGTTTTGGGGACAGGTTGGGTCGTACAATATTTTATATTCGTTAATGCAAATATTAGTTTACGTAAGTTTTTCATTTGGTATTAGAATGATTTACTATAAATATTATGTGAAATAAATGGGTATAACATCACCTAAGCGACACCACCCTAACAGTTTCTAAAAAGAGAAGTGCATGAAAAGAAATATTTGCTATATTTGGCAGTGCTGTGAATGGGTGGCGTCGCCTAGGTGAAGACCGTTAGCAGATATACTAATTCGAAACGGAGACAAATCATAAAAAATAAATGAAAAAACTTAAAACAATTTTCAACCTAATAGTTTTTGGAGCTATTTTCAGCTTTCATGCTAATGCTCAAGAATTAGAATGTCCTAGCGATTTAATTCACAAACAATTATTATTATCAAATCCACAATATTTTAATAAAAATCAAATACTTGAAAATGAAATTAAAAGTATTATAAATACATCGGAAAGTAAAATTGATACCAAATCAATTTATACAATTCCTATAGTTGTGCATGTTATTCATTTAGGAGAAGCTGTTGGTGTTGGAACAAATATATCAAATCAACAAATAGATGACGCAGTTGTTGGTCTAAATAATCGCTGGAGGAATGTTGGTGGGACTGGAGTTGATCTTGAAATTCAATTTTGTTTAGCTAGCATAGATCCGAATGGTAATGCAACAACTGGAATAAATAGAGTAAACGGATCAAATATTACAAATTATGCAGCAAATGGAATAAGTCTTTTTTTTTCTAATTGCGATGCCCCTAGCGAACAAACAATTAAAGACTTAAGTAAATGGCCAGTTAGTGATTATTATAACATCTGGGTTGTAAATAAGATATGTCAAGATTTTGGAGGATTTGTTGGTGCAGCGAGCTATCCAGATGGCAATCCATATGATGGTACGGTAATCAAATATTCGTATATGACTTCTAGTAGTTCGATTTTAGCTCATGAATTAGGACATGGTTACAACTTGAGTCATACATTTAATGGAGATGACGGCAATGTTTCTTGCCCTTTAGATACTAATTGTAGCTCTAACGGAGATTTTGTTTGCGACACACCACCTCATAAGCAAGGAGATTGCGGCACGTCAAATCCATGTTCTACTACAGGTTTGTGGAGCAATAGTTTAAATAATTATATGAGCTATTGTGGATCATTAAATCAATTTACACAAGGACAAAAGGATAGAATAAGAGCAACAGCTATTATATTTCCAAGATTAAGTTTATTAAGTTCTCTAAGTTGTGCAAGTTTAGGAGTAATTGATTATAAATTAGATAAATTTAATATTTTTCCAAACCCATCAAAAAATATAATAACTATACAATTACCAAATAATATTGTTAGTGGAAATCTTCAAATTTTTAATTTAACTGGTGAAAGAATATTTGATACGGATATAATAAATTCAACAACTGAAATAAATATAAGCCAATTTTCGAAAGGTATTTATACAATAAGATTTTCCGATAATGAAATGATAATTTTGAATAAATTAATAGTTGATTGAAAAAGTACATCTCCCAACAACGGTTATAAACTATTGCTCGTTTTGTGCTAGTAGAAAATAAATCGTTCCAAAAGTCGCAACAGATTTATAGCTGCAAAACGTTACAAGCAAGCACAAAACGACAGAAAATAAAAACAATGACAAAAATATATTTCACTATAGCCTTAGTAACAGTTCTTTTGTTAAGTTTTAATAACACCGTTCCTTCAAGTTATGAAATTCACTATAATAAAGGACTAACAGACAGCATTGTTTTTGTTAATTACAACATCAGTTCAGATAGTTCCTGTAATTTTTACATGGATTATCAATTGTTTATGACCCGGTTTAAAGAGAATAATTACGAAAAAGTCTATCAATACCACTGTTCACATCTACCTACTGATGACACCATTAATTATGCGAACTATCGGAGAAAAGAATTTTACCATAATAACAACCCCGATGATGCGGAATATTATCAATCCGGTAGCTCATCGAATGAACAAACTGGTAATGGTTCATTAAAACCAACAAATTCGGCTATTCAACCGACAAGACCCTATAATTATAGAAAACCCAAATAAAAACACGAAAATTATGAACGGATTATTTTATCACAATGAAATAAAGGTAGACAGCACTTCTACAACTCTCAGCTTGTTGCGTTTTTACGAAAACGGGTATGTGATATTCAAAAAAATTACGGGTGATAAAGAATACTTCGCAAAACAACTAAAAACATTCTCTATGACAGGACATGTTGTTAATGGAGAACCTGAATACACTTTTTGCGGAGCATTTGAAGATTTTGAAAACGACACTATTTCCTTTAAAGTTGAAAATGAAATACATGACCCTTCAAACACTTGGGCGGTAAAGGATCTTTTAAGTTTCAAAGGAAAAGTAGTGAGCGAAACAGAGCTACTGTTGAAGTCTGTGAGTAAGGCAACAAAATTTGAGCTTGAAAATAAGTACTTAAAAACAACAGACCAAGACTTGTTAAACGAACTATAGACAAAACGTCTGCAGATAATACGTGCTTAGCGAAACCTTTCAGGCAAGTGTAAAACGACAAACAGAAACAATAAAATACAAAATGGCTGTATCAATATGTGCATTTAACTCAACAGAATTAAATAATCAAGAATTAATTGACGATGGATTGAATCTGTTTGTAGAATGGGAACTGAGCGATATGTTCAGTGATTTGTTACTTAGTAGAGAAGTTGCAATGAATAATGAACAGGGAGAATTAGACCAAATTGCCTCTCTTTTAAAGATTGACATTGAAGCTATCTACACTATGAGTAATTATTGGGATAAAGAGCAAGAGATAGAACATTTATCGAGACACAACAACGAAGATGATAGGGCCAAACAATTAGAAATAATTCAAGAAAATAATTTCAATTTAATTGGAAATATTGATACAGTTTATGAAACAATTCTTTCGCTAGAAAGGGAAATTGTAAAAGAAGAGGATTTAAAGTTCTTACTAAAAAAATACAATCCAGGCTTTTATGATGATTATGATTATTTTTTAAAAGAACGTAAACCTTATCAACTTAACCTTCTAATGGATCTTTCAAAAATCAAAGAATTCATTGAATTTGTAAAGCCTTTAGATGCTGATACCGTTTACTTTAAATTTAAAACGATTATTTAATTGCATCATGTGAACTTGGGGAGTCGGCATAAGCGACAATGACACCAGATGATAAAAATACTTAATCGTAATTTAAACAAAAAAATATACCTCCAATAAAAATGAATCGACCTGAAAAAATAGACTTATTTGATTTATCAGACAAAATTTTACAGAAGTTAAATTGTGAAGGAAAATTTAAATTGTCTCATTACGACTTTTCACTAAAATTTAGAAGAGAGATAGATTATCCATCTGACAAATTTAATATTCATTTAATTTTGTTTTCTCAGGAATTAGCTGTAAGTTATTATACCACAGAGTATAACACGATTGATAAAATCATCCAAATACTTTTTGTTCATTTATTAGATGACTTAGGTTTTGAAACAATTGAAGATGCAATTACATCAACAAAAAGGAATAATCTTAACGAAATTTATATGGAAACGATTAATGAAATAAACTCCATTTTGATCTCAAATGGCTTGGTTAATTTCCATATCATGATTGATGAACAATATCCTTATCGAAAAGTTGATGAAAAAGGTTTACCAATTCATGAACTCAACATATTTACAGAGGATAAAAAAATGGATATTAAAATTGAAGTAAATAATAATTATAGTGGTTTCAATGAAAAAAAAGAAATAATTGAGAAACTGAAATCAGAATTAAAAATTGCATAACAAGACATCAAAAAATGGAAGAAAATAAACAATTTGACGTAATAATAATTGGTGGAAGTTATGCTGGACTTTCAGCTGGAATGGCTTTGGGTAGAGCTTTGAGAAAAGTTTTAATCATCGATAGCGGCAAACCGTGCAACATGCAAACACCTCATTCTCACAATTTCATTACTCAAGACGGAAAAACACCAAAAGAAATTTCATCACTCGCCAAACTGCAAGTTGAAAAATATGAAACTGTGAAATTTTACTCTGGTTTTGCTACAAATGGTCTGAAAACTGAAAATGGATTTGAAATTACAACTCAATCAAAAGACAAATTCACAGCTAAAAAGTTAATTTTTGCCAGCGGAGTAAAAGATTTAATGCCTGACATAAACGGATTTTCTGAATGTTGGGGAATTTCCGTAATTCACTGTCCTTATTGTCATGGTTATGAATACAAAAATGAAAAAACTGGAATTCTCTCAAATGGCGATATGGCTTTTGAAACAGCGAAATTGATTCATAATTGGACGAAAGATTTAAGGATATTTACAAACGGAAAATCAACTTTCAGTGCTGAACAAGAAAATCAATTAAAAAAACACAAAATTGACATTATAGAAAACGAAATTGACTTTATAAAACACACACATGGTCAACTGGAAAGTCTTGTTTTTAATGACAAAACTTCCATAAAATTAACTGCTCTTTACGCAAAACCTGCTTTTGAACAACATTGTGATATTCCGCTACAATTGGACTGCGAATTTACTGAATACAGCTTATTAAAAGTTGATCCTTTTCAAAAAACAAATGTGGAAGGCGTTTTTGCCTGTGGAGATAATACAACTATGTTGCGAACTGTTTCAAATGCAGTAGCAATGGGAGGATTGGCAGGCGTTATGGCAAGTCGAGAATTAATCAGTGAAGAATTTTAAACTCTGTTAAAACACTTTAAAGAATGAAAGAGATTGAAATAAATACAGACAAAAATCAACTCGATATTAATTTTATAAACGAGTTTATTTCAAATTCATATTGGGCAAAAGGAAGAACATTGCAAACAATGCAAACTTGTATTGACAATTCCTTAAATTTTGGAATTTATCTCAACAAAAAACAAATTGGTTTTGCTCGAGTTGTAAGTGACTATGGACAATTTGCATATATCATGGATCTTTTTATTCAGGAAGATTACCGAGGCAATTCCTATTCAAAAATGTTAATGAAATATATCATGGAATATGAAAAACTAAAGGATGTTAATATCTGGAGACTTGTTACTCGTGACGCTCAACAATTATATAAACAATATGGTTTTGAAGTAATTGCAAAACCAGAAAATTTTATGGAGCTAATAAAAAATAAACCAGAAATCTTTTAATTAAAACACAATTTAAATGTTTACTTTAGAACAAATACAAAATGCTCATAGCAAAGTCAAATCTGGAGCAGACTTTCCTGCATATATTCAAGATCTTAAAAAATTAGGATTAACTCATTATGAATCGTTTGTCGAAGATGGACATGCAGAATTTTTTGGGATAAATAATTTTAAAATTTCAAGTCCAGTGAAATATTATAATTTGCCAATTGCAAAAGATTCCAATTCCCAACAATTTAAACTTGATCTTAAATCTCATCAAGAAGGTAAAACGGATTACCTGACTTTTTGCAAAGATTGTGCTAATTCTGGAGTTGAAAAGTGGCAAGTTAGTATCGAAAAAATGACTTGCACCTATTTTGATTTACAAGGAAATGAAATCTTAATGGAACAAATTCCGAGTTAAATATGACCAAAATAGAACTCGCGAAAGCATTCTCAAACGGAGAATTTGAAAAAACGTTTGAATTTATTTCAGAAAATGCTGAATGGATTGTTATCGAAGAAGATAAATTTATCGGTAAACAAGCAATTATCGACAATTGCAAACAAGTTGAAATGTACTTTAAATCAGTAACTTGTGACTTTAAAACCTTAAATATAATTTCTGAAGGAAACAAAATTGCAATCAACGGAACAGCCGAATTTTTTAGGGAAGATAAATCAATTTCTTTTGTATCTGCATGCGATATTTACGAGTTTAACGAAAAAAGTCAAATACAAAAAATCACTTCTTATTGCATTCAAAGAAGCTAATTTTTTTCTTGTTCAATCAAGAATTTTAAAAAGTAAATCTTCCAAAAATAATTGCGTGAAATTTGGTTTTTTCACAGACTGAATATCTGTAAGTCGAGGTAAATTTTGAAGAAAATATTGCTGATTGTGTGACGTTTCTATTAATGTTGTACTTAAGGATCGTGGAAATTTATAGTTAGGCTTATAATCCGAAATCAATTCAGCAATTTTTGCACATAAATCTTTATAAGGCTTAAAAACTTCACTTTTATTAATTTCAGCAACTTCTTTCGTTAAATATACTTTACTACTTTCAGCAAGAACAATCTGATTTAAATAATTGGTGTTGTAATCTGTTTGCCCAATTCCAATTGATAAATCTTGTGTAAGCAATTGAATAATAATTTTCAACTTCTCCTTACTGTCATTTATGTTCTCAATTTTATAACTAAGTAAAAACTCCATAAAATTCCAATACCAATTTAAAATATAGAGTAAAAGTCTGTGCTTATTTTCAAAATACCTATAAATTGTTGCCTCGGTACTATTAATTTCAACTGCTAATTTTTTAAATGTAAATTGTTCAAAACCTAATTCATAAATTAAGTTTATTGCTGTTTTTACAATAAGCTTTCCCAACTCGCTACTTTCTGGGTTACGTAAAAATATTTTGTCGTTTATGTCAAACTTTAACTGAAACTCCATATTAATGTACATTTTGACAAAGATAGTAATTATTAAAAATTGAATAGCAATAATATAATAAAAAAAAATTAACAATTATTTACAATAGTAATACTATCATTTTAAAATGTTTTACTATTTTTGTCTTGCTAAATAATTAAATTGCGATGTTAATAACGAATAAAATTCCAGCAAAATACATTTTAAGTAAAGTTAAACTTGAAATAGTTTATGTTTCAATTATTGGTCTTTTAGTTCACTTTTTAACAACAAGATATAAGCATGTTATACCAGAAATGCCAATTGCAATACCTGCTTTTATTGGTACAGCAATTTCGGTAATTTTATCTTTCAAACTAAATCAATCCTATGATAGATGGTGGGAAGCAAGAAAAATTTGGGGTAGTATTGTAAATGATAGCAGAACTTTAATCTTACAACTTCAAACCTTCCTTCCAATTGATCTTAAAAATGAAATTAAAGAAATTGCATTTAGACATATTGCTTGGTGCTACAGTTTGGGTCAAAGTTTAAGAGGCTTAAATCCAAAAGACAATTTAGAACAATTTGTTTCGGAAAAAGACTTTGATAAACTGAAAAATCATACTAATATTCCACTTGCGCTACTTCAGCAAAATGCACTTCAAATTAAAGCATTAAAAGAAAAGGGAAATTTGGACATTTTTAGTTTGATCCAAATTAATAACACTTTTGTCAATTTTTCTAACGAAATGGGAATGGCTGAAAGAATTAAAAGCACTATTTTCCCGGTAACTTACCGTCTTTTTTTACATTTCTTTATCTATGTTTTTGTAATTACACTTTCAGTTGCATTGAGAGATATTGAAAGTTATTATGAAATGCCTTTGTTACTTGTTATTTCTTTAGCGTTTTTCATTTTGGAAAAGTCTGCAACTCATTTGCAAGATCCATTTATGAACAGACCAACAGATACAGCCATGACTACAATTTCTCGCACCATTGAAATAAATATCAAACAAATTTTAGAGGAAAAAGAAGTGCCAGAACCTTTAAAACCGAATGGTTATTATGCTCTTTAAAAGTAAAATTTATAAAATATAATCTTAATAAATATAAACTAAAACAAATCCAAAATGCACACACAAACGAAAGAAACTCAAACAAGCTTAACACCTCAACAATCTTTTCAAATTTTGAAAGATGGAAATGAGCGATTTGTTAACAATTTAAAAGCAAATAGAAATTTATTGCAACAGGTAAACGACACAGCAGAAGGTCAATTTCCTTTTGCAACAATTTTGAGTTGTATCGACAGTAGAACTTCAGCCGAACTAATTTTCGATCAAGGTCTTGGCGATATTTTTAGTATTCGTATTGCAGGAAACATTTTAAATGAAGACATTTTGGGAAGCATGGAATTTGCTACAAAAGTTGTTGGTACAAAAATTTTGGTCGTTCTCGGCCACACCAAATGTGGAGCAATTGTTGGAGCATGTAATCATGTAGAAATGGGGAATTTAACAACGCTTCTTAACAAAGTAAAACCAGCAATTTTAGCAGAAAACGAAACAAAAGAAAACAGAACTGGTAGCAACCCTGAGTTTGTAAAAAATGTTACATCAATAAATGTAGATTTAACTATCGCCCGAATTCGTAATGAAAGTTCAATTATTGCTGAACTTGAAAAGCAAGGAGAAATAAAAATTATTGGAGGACTTTACGAAGTTGAAACTGGAAAAGTGGTATTTTACGAATAAGAGATTTACTAGTTTATTTTGCAATAACTTTTTTAAATTTTACAGAAAATTGTTAATATGTTCTTCTTATTGAAAGAAAATTCGTATTATTGTATTATACGAATGTAATTTAAACTAAAGTAGTTTTTGTTCGTCAATGGTTTTATAAAGTGTGGTTTCCCATCTTTGTTGTTTTCGTAGTCAGTTTTTTGTTATTTGAGCATTAAATTTTCAAATCATGTTTTGTGAAAAAGTCTAGTTTAGACTTGTTGCTTAAAATTATTAATGAAGGCAGAACAAAACATCTCAATCAAATATCAGTAAAAACTCCATGGAAAATAAACAGGAAAAAACAAAAATTCTTAAAAATAAGTATATCCCAACAACTGAATTCTATAGTCAAATTGTTGACAGCTTACAAGATTATTCCATTTTCACTTTAGATAAAGAGTTCAACATAAATAGTTGGAGTTCTGGCTCAACAAATATATTTGGCTATGAAACAGACGAAGTCATTGGAGAGCCTTTTGATTTAATATTTACTGAAGATGATTTAAAAAGCCGTATCCCAAAACGAGAAATTGAAATCTCCTTAAAAGAAGGTCGAGCAACTGATAATAGATGGCATATTAAAAAGGATAAAAGTTTATTTTATGCTTACGGTTTGGTTTTCCCACTCTATGGTTTAGATGGTGATTTATTGGGATATGTAAAGATTTTACGTGACTTAACTGATAGAAAACAGTCAGAAGATGCAATAAAAAAATATATTGGCGAATTAGAAGATCTAAATACTCACAAAGAAAGTGTTTTAGCAATTCTTTCACACGATTTAAGGAGTCCACTTTCAGCTATTATCGGAACGGCAAAATATTTGAAAGAAAACTTTCAAAAGATGAAGCCAGAAGCTGCTCAAGAAATGCTTGATTTACTTTATAAATCTTCTCTAGATGAATTAAATATGCTAGATTATTTGGTTGAATGGGCAAGAATTAAATACGCCGCCGATGTATTCTCACCAACAAAAATAAAACTAACAGACTACATTGATAAAGTCTTTGAAACCTTAAACGAAACAGCCTCAATAAACACCATAAATCTTCATCATGAAATTGAAGCAGATACATCCGTATTTGCTGATGGAAAAATGTTAATTTCTATTATTCAAAACATTGTTTCAAATGCAATAAAACATACAGAAAAAGGGGGAAAGATAATTGTTTCAGCCAAAACTAATGATGATAAAATTATTGTTCAAGTAAAAGACACTGGTGTTGGAATGTCTAAAGAAATTTTACAAAAACTTTTCACACCCCAAATGAAAACACTTTCAGAAACAAGAAAAAAAAATAAAGGTGCGGGAATAGGGTTACTTTTAGTGAAAGGCTTTTTAGAAAAAAATGGGGGAGAAATTTGGGTAGAAAGTGTTGAAAATGAAGGCTCTTCATTTTACTTTACCTTACCAATTGAAAAACCTTTGTATAAAATTGGTAGTTCAGACGAAATTATGTTTGATGAAAGTGCCTAATTTTAAACTGTTTTTTAAAAAACTGCTTTCAATACTAAACTATCTAAACGAATTCCTTTTCCAAAAAAATACTATCTTAGCCTTAAGAATTCTATAAAACATATATTATATGAAAAAAACAACTTTATTCCTTGCGGGAATGGTAGCGACATTTTGTTTTGGCTTCGGCTTCAAAACGATCATCACAGACGACAACAAAGAACTTAACATATCAAATAAAAACGTAAAAAAAGAACAAATGAGATTAGGAGCATTTTCAATTAGTTTAAGCGTAAAAAACCTTAAAGTTTCAAAAGAGTTTTATGAAAACCTAGGTTTTAAAGCTTTTGCTGGAGCTATGGAACAAAATTACCTCATCATGAAAAATGGGAGTACAATTATCGGGATATTTCAAGGCATGTTTCAAGGAAACATGTTAACATTCAATCCAGGTTGGGACGAAAATGCTAAAAACCTTGATTCCTTTGATGACATTAGAGAAATTCAAAAAAGCCTAAAAGGAAATGGAATTAAATTAACTAGTGAAGCTGACGAAAAAACAACAGGTCCAGCAAGTTTGACCTTAACTGATCCAGATGGGAATGTAATTTTACTTGATCAACATCGTTAAATTCGTTTAAAGCAGAAAATGAAATAATATGACTAAAGAACATATTTACAATGCAACAATTAAATGGACAGGGAATAAAGGAACTGGTACAGATAATTATAGAACCTATGAAAGATGTCATGATATACTTATTGAAAATAAAACTACTATTTTAGGTTCTTCTGACACTGCTTTTCGAGGTGACAAGACAAAACACAATCCAGAAGATTTATTAGTTTCTTCAATTTCCTCGTGTCATATGCTTTGGTATTTGCATTTATGTTCTGATGCTGGTGTGATAGTAGTTGATTATGTTGATAATGCAACAGGAATTATGCTTGAAACCACAAACGGTGGTGGACAATTTACTGAAGTTACCTTAAATCCAATTGTTACTGTAAAAGAAAATTCAATGATAGAAAAAGCTATTGAATTACACAAAAAAGCAAACGAATTATGTTTTATTGCAAAATCAGTTAATTTCCCAGTATATCATAAAGCTATAGCAAAAACAATTAACTAAAAATCATTAGCTCATGCTTGCAAAAGAAGACATAAAAGACGGTGATTTCTGTGAAGTAATCGGCGGAACCCACAAAACAAAATCAGGTATAGCGAGAGATTTAAATATCAGTAAAACGGGACATCTCACAGTAACAATTGTTCAAGAAAATGGCGTGAGATTTAAAACTTTAGCTAAAAACGTTAAACTTAAATGAAAGAATTAAAACAGCACATACTAGCAATTTGCAATAAAAAAATTCAACAAAAAGGAGAAAATGTTGGCTTGTCATTTTATGCCTTTTTTGAAAATCGGAACACTAATCCAACACAATTATTGGAAGTCGCAACTTGGTGGATTATGGAAAAAAAGCTTGATCATTTTGAAAAAGCATGTAAAATAAGAAATCTTGTTCAAGAAATAAAGTAAACAATATGGAGAAAATGGAAAAAGAAACTTTTTGTCCTACAAATCAAGAAGAATGGAGACAATGGTTGCAAGAAAATCATCAATCAAAACAGTCTATTTGGTTGCTTTGTTATAAAAAAAATTCCGGTAAACCATCCATCTCTTGGAGCGATGCTGTTGATCAAGCACTTTGCTTTGGCTGGATTGATAGTACTCGTAAATCGATCGACAGCGATTCCTTTATTCAATATTTTGGAAAAAGAAAAGCAAACGGAACTTGGTCAAAAATTAACAAAGAAAAAATAAAACACTTAATTGCTACAAAACAAATGACACAAGCAGGTTTTGATAGTATTGAAACCGCAAAACAAAATGGCTCTTGGACAATTTTAGATGAAGTGGAAGAATTAATTATACCTAAAGATTTAGAAAAAGAATTTGAAAACTATGCTGGCTCCAAAGATTTCTTTTTAAGTTTAAGTAAATCTGTAAGGAAAATGGCATTAGCTTGGATTGTATTTGCAAAACAAGAAAATACTCGCCAAAAACGGATTAGGGAAATTGCTGAACGTTCATCACAAAAAATAATACCTAAACAGTTTTAGACGAACGCAGCTTCGTGATTTTCAGAAAGATAATTTAAAATTTGATTTGATTTTTAAAATTAATTATTACCTTTAACAAAAGCTATTCAAAAATGGAATCAATAATCAATCCGGAATTAATTGATAAATTAACCCCAATTATTACTGAAGAGGATAAAAAAGATATTATTTCTTACTACACAGCTTATGAAAAATATGCTAAAGAAATAAATGACGAATTAACGGCTAAATTGTTGAATCATCCTATTTTTGGTGATTTGATAAAAAATACTCCAAAAGAAATTATGGAGGAAACCAATCGAGTTAACACTTTGCTTCAAAAAAATGCGATCTATGGTGGTCAATGGCGTGAATACATTGAACACAACGTACAGCAAGGAGTTGTTTATGCCCAAATGGGATTTGAATTTAATTCGTGGTATGAATTGATTACTATGGCACGTATATTTATAATGCCATACCTTTCAAAAGAATATGGAAATAGTGAAGACTTCTATAGGGCAAATAATGGAATGAATTATTTTATTGACATTGGAATGGGTGTCATTGGTGAAGCTTACATGCTACAAAAGAATGAAGTTATTTCAAAAGATAAAGAAAAAATTAAAGAATTAAATAGTGATTTAGAGAGAAAAATACAAAAAGCAAAAGAACATACTGCAGAATTGGAAACTTTAAATAACGAATTAAATTCATTTAGCTACTCTGTTTCTCATGATTTACGTGCCCCATTGCGTGCAATTAATGGCTATGCGCAAATTTTGACTGAAGATTATGGAACAAAATTCGATGAAGAAGGTAAGAGATTGATCGAGGTTATCTCATCCAACGCAACAAAAATGGGAATATTAATTGACGAACTATTGGCCTTTTCTAAACTTGGTAGAAAAGAAATCAATAAAACTGAAATTGATATGAATGAATTAACAGAAAATGTTATAAATGAATACAACAATTCATTTCCCAATAAAGCCAAAATTAATGTAGGAAAACTACACAAGATACATGCTGATACCGGGTTAATTTATCAGGTTATGTTCAATATCCTCTCTAACGCTGTAAAATATTCCTCAAAAAAAGAATCTCCACTTGTTGAAATTTCCTCAGAAGATAAAGGAGATGAAGTTGTATTTGCAATCAAAGATAATGGTGCTGGATTTGACATGAAATATTCAGATAAACTTTTTGGAGTATTTCAACGTTTACATTCACAAGATGAATTTGAAGGTGTTGGGGTCGGCTTAGCTTTAGTAAATAGAATTATTTCAAAACACAATGGACAAATTTGGGCTGAAGCAAAAATAAATGAGGGTGCAACATTTTACTTTTCATTAATAAAAGATTAAATTATGTCAACAGAAGTAGAAATAGTATTGGTAGAAGACAACCTTAATGACGCGGAAATGATAACCCGTGTATTGAAAAAAAATTGCCTAACAAATAAAATTATCCATTTAAAAGATGGTGCTGAAGCAATTGATTTTATTTTTGCAGAAGGAGAATACAGTAGCCGCAATATTGCAGACACGCCACGTGTTATCTTTTTAGATTTAAAAATGCCACGAATCAGTGGAATAGAAGTTTTGAAAAAGATAAAATCTGATGAAAGAACAAAACAAATTCCAATTGTAGTCCTAACTTCATCAAAAGAAGATCCAGATATAAAAACATGTTTTGAACTTGGCGCAAATAGCTACGTCGTAAAACCCGTACAATTTGAAAAATTTGTAAGTGCCGTTGCTGAATTAGGAATGTATTGGACTGTCCTCAATCAACCACCAAAGTAAAATAAATCTTAATTTCTATACAACGTAGATTTAATCGCATCAATCAAACGTTTCACATTTGGCAATGCTTCTTCAATTAAAGTTGGAGAAAACGCAAATGGAGTATCTGTTTGCGTCACACGTTTTACTGGTGCGTCCAAATAATCGAAAGCATAATTTTGTAAATGGTAAGCGATTTCAGATGAAATAGAAGCCAAAGGCCAAGATTCTTCCAAAACTACACAGCGATTTGTTTTCTTAACCGATTCAACTACACAAGCGTAATCAATTGGACGAATTGTACGTAAATCAATTACTTCAACAGAAATCCCTTCTTTTTCCAATAATTCAGCAGCCTCGTAAGCCACTTTAATTATTTTTCCAAATGAAACAACCGTAACGTCTGTTCCTTTGCGTTTTATGTCGGCTACACCAATTGGAATGATGTATTCTCCTTCAGGAATTTCACCTTTATCACCGTACATTTTTTCAGACTCTAAAAAAACTACTGGGTCATTATCGCGAATTGCAGCTTTTAATAAACCTTTTGCATCATAAGGATTTGAAGGTGTAATTACTTTTAAACCAGGAACATGAGCATAAAATGCTTCAAAACTTTGTGAGTGTGTTGCTCCAAGTTGACCTGCAGGACCATTTCCTCCTCTAAAAACGATTGGGCAATTGTATTGTCCACCAGACATTTGCAACATTTTCGCAGCACTGTTAATGATTTGATCAGCTGCTAAAATCGCAAAATTCCAAGTCATAAATTCGACAATTGGACGCAAGCCATTCATGGAAGCTCCAACAGCAATTCCAGAAAAACCTAATTCAGCAATCGGTGTATCAATTACACGTTTTGGCCCGAATTCGTCTAACATTCCTTGAGAAACTTTGTAAGCACCGTTGTATTCAGCAACTTCTTCACCCATTAAAAATACGGATTTGTCTCTACGCATTTCCTCATTCATGGCTTCTCTTAACGCTTCTCTAAATTGTACTGTTCTCATGTCTTTAAAATCTTGATTTTGAAATTTTATTTCCCAATTAAAAAATAAATGGACTTCAAAATTAAGAAAAAATACTTCATTTTATACTATTTACATTATTTTGTTAAAAATAAAAGTTAGAATTCAAGTTTTCTTTTCTTACTTTTGTGAAGTTTTTAAAGAAATTTAACATGAAAATACTTGTTTGTATTAGTAAATCACCAGATACAACTTCTAAAATTGCGTTTTCAGACGGAAATACAAAATTTGATGAAAATGGCGTTCAATATATCGTAAACCCTTACGATGAGTGGTACGCATTAGTTAGAGCATTGGAAATTAAAGAAGCTCAAGGAGGAAATGTAACGATTATTACTGTTGGAAACCTTGCTGACGAAGCAATTATCCGTAAAGCATTAGCTATTGGTGCTGATGACGCAGTAAGAATTGATGCTGAACCAACTGACGCTTATTTCACAGCGATGCAAATTGCAGATTATGCTAAGAAAAATCAATTTGATTTAGTTTTAACAGGTAAAGAAACAATCAATTACAACGGTTCTCAAGTTGGAGGAATGATTGCAGAAGTGTTAGATGCTCCTTTCGTATCTTTAGCGACAAAATTAGATATCAGCGGAACAACTTTGACTTTAGAGCAAGAAATCGCTGGAGGTGTTCAAGTTGTTGAAGTTTCTACACCAGCAGTTGTTAGTTGTGCTAAAGGAATGGCTGAGCAACGTATTCCAAACATGAGAGGAATTATGGCTGCTCGTACTAAACCATTGCAAGTTATTGCTCCAGTTGATTGTGAATTATTCACTGCTTATTCTTCTTATATTTTACCAGAAGCGAAAAAAGCGGTAAGAATGATTGATCCTTCAAACATGGACGAATTGGTTAATTTGTTACACACGGAAGCGAAAGTTATTTAATTTTTAGGGTTTTAATGTAGAGGCGTAGCATGCTACGCCTCTACATTAAAACCCCAAAAACATCTTAAAATCTAAAAAAATGAAAACATTAGTATATATAAATAGCGACAACGGAATTTCTAAATCAGCTTTAGAAACTGTTACGTATGCAAAAAAATTAGGTGGAGAAGTTGTTGTTATTTCTGGAGGAAGTTCATCCGATTTAGCAAAATTGGGCGAATATGGTGCAACAAAAGTGTTGGTTGACCGCTCAGTTGTTAACGGAGACACGCAACAAATTACAAAAATGATTGCTCACGTTGCAGAATCAGAAAACGCTGAAGTAATTGTTTTTGCTCACGAATTAACAGCGAAAGCGGTAGCTCCAAGATTATCAGTAAAATTGAAAGCTGGATTAATTTCTGGTGCAATTGCTCTTCCAGAAATGGGGAGTGGTTTTTCTTGCAAAGTGAACGTTTTTTCAGGAAAAGCATTTGGAGTTGTTACTGTTAAAACAAACAAAAAAATCATTTCTTTGTTGCCAAATTCTGTTCAACCAGAAATTTCAGGTTCAGCTTGTTCAGTTGAAGAAGTTTCAACAAACGCAGGTTCAGCAGCAATCAAAATTGTAGCGACAAAAAAACCTGAAGGAAATATTCCTTTGCCAGAAGCGGAATTAGTAGTTTCTGCAGGTCGTGGTTTAAAAGGTCCTGAAAATTGGGGAATTGTTGAAGATTTAGCATCCGCTTTAGGAGCGGCAACAGCTTGTTCTCGTCCAGTTGCCGATATCGGTTGGAGACCTCACCATGAGCACGTTGGACAAACAGGTGTTGCTATCCGTCCAAATTTATATATCGCTTGTGGAATTTCTGGAGCAATCCAACATTTAGCTGGTGTAAATGGTTCAAAAGTAATCGTTGTAATCAATACAGACTCTGAAGCACCATTTTTCAAAGCAGCTGATTATGGAATTTTAGGAGACGCCTTTGAAGTTTTACCAAGATTAACTGAGGCAGTTAAAAAATTCAACGCTAATAAATAAAATTAAAATAATTACTATATTTACGATGAGATTTTAGAGCGTTTGTAAGAAACTCTTTAAAATCTCAATCAGTTTAACAGCGAATGAATAAAGTAAAACTCGAAATTGCAGGATTATCATACAGTCAGACACAATCTGGTGCTTATGCTTTAGTTCTAACGGAAAGCGGAGGAAAACGCAGTTTACCAATCATTATTGGTGGTTTTGAAGCACAAGCGATTGCCATTGAGTTGGAGAAAATGACTCCTACTAGACCACTGACACACGATTTATTTAAAAGTTTTGCCCTTTCATTTGGAATTGCTGTAAAAGAAGTTGTCATCTATAATTTGAACGAAGGAATTTTTTACGCCAAATTAATTTGTGAAAAAGAAGGTCAAATTAGCGAAATAGATGCTCGTACTTCTGATGCAATTGCACTTGGAGTTCGCTTTAAATGCCCCATTTTTACTTTTGAAAACATTTTAGCTTCCGCAGGAATTATCTATGATGAAACTGCTGAAATTGCTGGAGAACAAAGTGATGAAGTTGCTGAAACAGTTGGAAATCCACTTACAGCAATGAGTTTAGATGAATTAAATGTGATTTTAGACGAGGCAATAGCTGATGAAGATTACGAAAAAGCATCTAAAATTCGCGACGAAATAAACAAAAGACAATAAGTATTTTCAACTATAATCTTAGCCACTATGAACATTAAATTACGTTTAATTACGATGAGTTTTCTCCAATTTTTTGTTTGGGGAGCTTGGTTGATTACAATTGCAAATTATTGGTTCGGAACAAAACATTGGGGTCCAGTTGATTTTGGAGATATTTTCATGACACTTGGTTTATCTTCTCTTTTTATGCCTGCAATTACTGGAATTATTGCCGACAAGTGGATAAACGCCGAAAGATTATACGGAATTTTGCATTTATTATCTGGAGCTGTTGTGCTATATATTCCACAAATCAATGATCCAAATACTTTTTTTTGGTGGATGTTTTTAGCCATGATTTTTTATATGCCAACGATTGCTTTGTCAAATTCTGTTGCTTACAATACGCTTAAATCAAACAATTTTGATGTCATAAAAGTATTTCCTCCAATTCGTGTATGGGGAACGGTTGGTTTTATTGCTGCCATGTGGATCACAAATTTAACTGGAAGTAAAGCAACTGAATTTCAATTTTATATTTCTGCTGCTGGTTCAATCTTTTTAGGCTTTTATTCCTTTACTTTACCTGCTTGTTTGCCAAATAAATCAGCAGAATCAAAAAGTTTGGTTGAAATGATGGGTTTGAATGCTTTTAAGTTATTCAAAAACTCAAAAATGGCTTTGTTTTTCTTATTCGCTATGTTTTTGGGAGCAGCCTTACAATTAACAAATATGTTTGGCGATCGTTTTGTAGATAATTTCAAAGAAATCCCAAAATATGCTGATTTGTTTGTCGTGAAATATTCAACGATTATCATGTCAATTTCGCAAGTTTCTGAAACCTTATTTATTTTAGCGATTCCATTTTTCTTAAAACGTTTTGGAATCAAAAAAGTAATGTTAATCAGTATGCTTGCTTGGGTTTTACGTTTTGGTTTATTGGCTTACGGAAATCCAGCAGAAGGTTTGTGGATGATTATTGTTTCTTGTATTGTTTATGGAATGGCCTTTGATTTTTTCAACGTTTCAGGCTCTTTGTTTGTTGAAACACAAACGGATTCAAAAATTCGTTCCAGTGCTCAAGGTTTGTTTATGATGATGGTAAATGGTGTTGGCGCAATTATTGGCAGTTTTTCAAGTGGTTACCTAATCGAAAAGTTTTTCACTAACGCCGATGGATCTTTTCAATGGCAAGGAATTTGGCTAACATTTGCGGCTTATGCTGCAATAATTGCTGTGTTATTTGCCATTTTCTTCAAGCACAAACACGACAGAACTGTTGAGCTGGATGTGAAACATTAAGGTAGTGAAATTAGTTTTCTTTTTATTTGTGTTTCTTTTCATTTCTTGTAAAAATGAACGTTTAAGTAATAGGTCTCAAGTAAAATTAGAGTATAAAACCACTTCAGAATTTAAATTAGTTGATTCATTAGTAGAAAGGTTTAATACGTTTTCGACTAATAAAATAAGCTTTAAAGTAAATGATGAAAATAATTCAAAAAATATAATTTTTACATTACTTAAACCAAGAGTTTTCAAAGTTTCACCAGAAGTTGTTATTATTGAATGTTACGATTTATTAAAACAAAATAAAATCTTTTTCGATGATTATATTTTAATTGATGAATTTGAAAATGAAATTCAAAGATTGAATCGTACAAAAATAAATTCAATTAATAATTTCAGGATTTCCACAAATAAAGCTCTTACTGAACTTTATTCAAACCATTTTTTAGAGTTTAGAAAATATATGGATTCATCAAGTTTTCAAAATATAAGCGATTTTGAATTGGAATACAAGAAATTAAATATTAAAGAAAGAGCTAAATTTATTGGTTTTGATTTCATGAAAGATAAAACAGTATCTTATTGTAATTTATATTACAATTTCGGAAGAATACCGATTGTATTAACTTCTGACTTTCATGATCCAAAATATAAATTCGTGGGAATAATTTTTAATAAAATTAATGACTAAATAATAGAATACACTATTTTAAAACCTCATTGATATTAACAACTGTTGAAAATTAATTAGAACACATCCTAAGTTAAATTCTTACTTTTGTACATATCAATTTTCTCATGAAACAATACCACGATTTATTAAATCATATTTTAGAAAACGGAACGCAAAAAGGCGATCGTACAGGGACGGGAACAATTTCTGTTTTTGGTTACCAAATGCGTTTTGATTTGAATAAAGGTTTTCCTGTCTTAACGACTAAAAAATTGCACTTACGTTCAATTATTATTGAATTGTTGTGGTTTTTACAAGGAGATACAAACATCAAATTCTTAAAAGATAACAATGTGAAAATTTGGGACGAATGGGCAGATGAAAATGGCGATTTAGGTCCTGTTTACGGTCATCAGTGGCGCTCGTGGCCCGCAAAAGATGGTGGAACAATTGATCAAATTACCAATTTAATTCATCAAATAAAAACAAATCCAAATTCACGTCGTTTGCTTGTTTCTGCTTGGAACGTTGCTGATGTGGATAATATGGCTTTACCTCCTTGTCATACGATGTTTCAATTTTATGTTGCAGACGGAAAATTAAGTTGTCAGTTGTATCAACGCAGCGCTGATACTTTTTTAGGAGTTCCATTTAACATCGCTTCTTACGCTTTATTAACAATGATGATTGCTCAAGTATGCGATTTAGAATATGGAGAATTTATACACACTTTTGGCGATGCACATTTATATAACAACCATTTGGAACAAGTGAATTTACAACTTACAAGAGATTTTAAAGAACTTCCAATAATGAAAATCAATCCGAACGTGAAAGATATTTTTGGATTTACTTACGAGGATTTTGAGTTGTTGAATTATGATCCGCATCCGCACATAAAGGGAATCGTTGCCGTATAGTTTGTTTCGACAGGCTCAACAAACTAATTTCAAACTTAATAAAATAACGACAGACTCAATAAACTGTTAACTTTATACTATTGGTGCTTGAGCTTGTCGAAAGCCCAATCAATTTCCTGAATCCCCTTTTCTTTCAAATAGTTATTTGTTTTTGAAAAAGGTTTGCTTCCAAAAAATGCTCCACGTGCTAAGGGTGATGGATGAGCAGCTTTTAAAATTAAGTGTTTGTTGGCGTCAATCAAAACTTCTTTTCCTTGAGCAAAATTACCCCAAAGCAAGAAAACAACATGTTTTTTTTGTTCTGAAATCGTTTGAATAACTTTATCTGTGAAAATTTCCCAACCTTTTTTTTGATGCGAACCAGCTTCTTTAGCTCTCACTGTTAAAGTTGCGTTTAACAATAAAACTCCTTGTTTTGCCCAAGCTTCTAAATTTCCATGTGAAGGAATTGTTATATCTAAATCCGAATTCAATTCTTTAAAAATATTCTGCAAAGAAGGCGGTTTTCTAATTCCATCACTAACAGAAAAAGACAAACCATTTGCCTGACCTTCTCCATGATAAGGATCTTGACCAATTAAAACAACTTTCACATGTTCGAAAGGAGTTGAATCAAAAGCAGAAAAAATCAGATTTTCTTTTGGATAAATTTCATAGGATTTATTTTCCTCGCTCAAAAATGATTGTAAACGAAGAAAATACTCTTTTGAAAATTCATCTGAGAGCACATTTTTCCAAGATTCGTGAATTGTCACCATCACTACAAACTTCTAATTAACAACTTCTAACTACCTTAAACCAACTCCAAATTAATTTGTCTTTTTCTCAAATCTATTGCCATAACTTGCACTTCAACTTGATCTCCGAAATTGTATTCTTTTTTTGTTTTTGCACCAATGATTCGGTATTTATCTTGCTCAAAAGCAAAACGATCTCCAGGAAGATCCGCCATTGGAATCATTCCTTCGCAACCATTTTCATTGATTTTGACAAACATTCCAAATTCAGCTAAACCAGAAACCGTTCCTTCGAAAACCATCCCAAGTTTGTCTTGCATGAATAAAACTTGAAAATATTTACTCGATTCACGTTCACATTCAGTTGCTTTACGCTCCATTCGAGAAATGTTTTTACAAATATCATTTAATTGATTTCCGTAACGATGGTTTTTTCCTTGCAATTCTTCAAAAACTATTCGATGTACCAATAAATCTGCATAACGACGAATTGGAGAAGTAAAATGCGTATAATATTCAAAAGCCAAACCATAATGACCAATATTTGTTGTTTCATAACTCGCTTTTGCCATCGAACGAATAGCCATGGATTGAATCAAGGAATACTCATTTTTGTAGCGAATATCATCCAACAAAGTATTGATTGCTGTGGCGATTTCTTCTGTTTTTGTGAATTTTAAATCGTAACCAAATTTATCGATGAACATTTTAAACGTTTCAATTTTAGTAACATCTGGTTTGTCGTGACATCTAAAAACAAATGGAATTGCATCTTTTTTCTTATTTGGTTTTGCAATGAACATCGCCACTTTTTTATTTGCCAAAAGCATAAATTCTTCAATCAATTTATTGGCATCTTTTGAAATTTTCGTTACAACACCAATCGGATTTCCATCCTCATTTAATTGAAAACGCATTTCCTCTGATTCAATATTTAAAGCTCCATGTTTTAAACGCTTTTTTCGCAAAACTTTAGCAATTTTATCGAAAAGTAATATTTCTGACTTAAAATCTCCTTCCGCTCCTTCAATAATTTCTTGTGCTTGTTCGTAGCTAAATCGTCTATCGGAATGAATCGCTGTTTTACCAAACCATTCTGAATAAATTTTCCCTTCTTCATCCATTTCGAAAACTGCTGAAAAAGTATATTTATCTTCATTTGGTCTTAAGGAACAAGCTAAATTTGAAAGTTGCTCGGGTAACATCGGAATAACTCGATCAACCAAATAAACTGAGTTTCCTCTTTTGGAAGCTTCCATATCCATTGGACTTCCAGGCTGAACGTAATGGCTTACGTCCGCAATATGAACACCAATTTCCCAATTCCCATTTTCCAATTTTTGGATTGAAAGTGCATCATCAAAATCTTTTGCATCTGCAGGATCAATCGTAAAAGTTGTCACTTTTCTAAAATCACGACGGGTTTTTACTTCCTCTTCGTCTAATTCCATTGTGACATTTTCTGCAGCAGCTATTACTTCTTGAGGAAATTTAATTTCAATTCCTTGACTACATAAAATGCTTAACATTTCATTATCATTCGGACTTTTTGAAGTTAAAACCTCTAAAACTTCTCCATATGGATTTTCAGCAGTTTTCGGCCAAGCGGTAATTTTAACTAAAACACGATCTTTATTTCTTGCTCCGTTTAATTTCTCAATCGGAATATAAATATCAATCCCCGTTCGTTGATTATCTGGAATAAAAAAGGCAAATTTTTCTTTCACATCAACTGTTCCCACAAATTGTGTTCTTTCTCGCTGAACGATTTCAACAACTTTACCTTCACGGCGTGAGGATCCTGCTTTTGTAATTGCTACACGAACGATATCTCCGTTCATAGCTTGGTTTGTATTTCCTTGAGAAATATAAATATCAGCTTTATCATCTTTCGACAATAAAAAAGCGGAACCTTTTTGTGTTATTTGGATTTCTCCTTCAATAAAGTCTGTTGATGAGTTTAATTTAAAAGAGCTGGAAGAAGTTTCTGTTAGAAATCCTTCACGGGATAAATCTTTTAAAATGGAGAATGCTTGCTTGCGTAATTCGTTATCTTTTAATGAAATTTCAATACAAATTTCTTTGTGTGAAAATGATTTTTCAGGATTTTTTTCAAATATTTTTTGAACGATGTGTGTTAGGCTTTTTGTAAATTTACTAGGTTTTTTTGATTTCTTTTTTGACATTTTATCGTATTAAATTAATAGATGAAATGTAATTTTAATAGCAAATTAACACTTCATCACATGCTAAGTTAAGGATATAAGTTTAAATGCGCACTAATTTTACGTAAAATTAACCTTTTAATAAGATTGGAACGTTAAAGAAATATAGGTTTATGGAAAGTTTTTATAAATCTCTTTTCTATGTTGAATCGTTTTTATCTCTATTTTTCCCGATATTAATGTGAAGCCAATTCTCCAAACATCAATCTTATATCGAAAAAAAGTCTTGTGTCCAATCAACGATTTTATATTATTAAATTTAAGTAAATTTTCTTCGCTTTCTAATTGAACAATAAACAACTCAATCTTTTTTAAGATGCGTTTATCATTGATTTTCTTTAACTCACGAATAAATTTCTTGTTAAATTCAACAATCATTTTCTTTTTAAAATTTGCATTACCTCTTCACGAGTTCCTAAATCCCCTTTTTTGGCTTTTTTCATCTCTTTTAATAAAAATTCATCTTGAATTATATCATCATCAATCGATGCAAATGGAATACCTAATTGGTTAAGTAAATCTGAAACTAATTTTGATTCCTTTAAATTTCGTGGTTTTAAAATAATGTCTTTCATAATTGATTTGGTTTAACTAATTAGTTACTTTAAACAAAGTTACAAAAAAGTTTATAAAAATAATAGAATAATTTCTACGTTTACTTCACGTAATCTTGTTTCACAACCAAAATATATTGATCATTTTCAATTTTACGATAACCAAATTCGTAGCAGAAAAAATATTCGCCTCCTTTTTGAGTTTTGTAAATATTGGTATAGTAATGAAAGTTAAATCCTCCCTCAGCTAAAGTTATTCCGTCAACCGTGTTTTTTCCTTTGGGATTTAAACTTTCTAAGATACGTCTGTTTTTTCGCAAAATACCGTTTATGCGACGCACATATTTGTTCGAATCTTCATTCAAACGATTATTAAAAGCATTTCGACAAAAGTCGGAACAAAATTTTTGATCTTTTCTACCCAATAATTTTTGGGAACATTCGGCACAAAGTCTTTCTTCAGACATTGATTTTACTGAATTGCATATCTGACTGCAACATTTATCTGTCCATCAACATATATTGCGGGAAATAAATTCAAATATGGTCCAGCTTCAATCGCTAAATTTAAAGGTAAGGCAGAAAATGTATGCTCAATACCAATAACACCAGTTACACCACCCCACATTCCTGAAAAAGATTTTCCGTGTTTTGAATAGCCTCCAGCAGTATAAAAACCAACGGAAGGACCTGCACCGTAATACCAGTTTGTTCCTGATCCATTTCGAATATTTCTATTTAATTCAAAAATAACCTGTCCCCATAAATATTTAGAGCTGCCTGAAAAATTAGAGCCGATTAAGAAATCAAGAGCATTATCAGAACCCATGAATTTTTTAAGATTCAAAGCACCATAACCTGGATAACCTGATTTTATTCCAATTGCCATGGAGTAATTTTGTGAAAATGAAAAGTAGCTTGTAAATAAAAAGAAACTTAATAGTAAGGTTTTTGTTTTCATAATTCTAATAATTAAGATTTAAAATATTTTAAACAAATGTATTAAAAATTTTCACTTTTTAACTTTAAAAACTGAAATTTCTTTTTCAGAAAGTATTAAATCCATTTCTTTAGTGATGAATTTTTTATTTTTTGAGTGTTCCTTATTAGTAAACAAAACATAATCAGCTCCCCTTTTTAAATAAGAATGAAATTCATCCACACTTAAATCTGACGTGTCTTTTATATTCCAACCCGCCCGCTTGAGGAAATACAAACCACCGTTTGGTGTAAGATCTGTTACAACAATAAATTTTGCTTTTTGGGGAATTTTTAATGAACTTAAAAGATCTTTTTTGTCCTTCAATATAACACCAATTTGAGCAAATTCATCTCCTTTTTGATGATAACGTTCAGTCAATTTTTTTTCGACACAAACTAAACTCAAAACACAAATTAAGCTCAGAATTAACTTGGTAAAAATCGAAGAACTTATTTTTGGAAATCTATTTTTTAGTGAGATAAAAGCATTGGTAATTAAAAATATGATTATTGGAATTAAAGTGATAAAATAATAATCGTGGTCTTTAAACTGAGCATAAAAAAGTACAAAAAAACTGAGACTTCCAATAAATAAAAATATGCTAGGAATAAAAATAAGTTTATCTACTTTTTTGATGAAAATGAATCCAAAAATAAGTAAAACAAAAAACAAATGAAAAGTTGTTGGATAATAATAATTTGAATACCAGTAATTTGACATGATGTCCCAAGTTAAAAGAACTTCCTTTTCATCTAAAATCCAAATCGGTAAAGCTTCATTTAAAAAGTTTTTTACGTGATAAATTTCATTGTAATGAATCATGTACAGATTCCATGAAAGCACCAAGGCGGTTGAAACAAAAAAATAAAATAATGCTTTTTTATTCCCAACAAAAATTTCTTTCAGTTTCAATTTAGCGTGCAAATCAAAGACAAAAAGACTCACAATAAAAGTGATTGGATGAATGAAAAAGGTAACTTTTAAAAGTGCAGCTAATGTGAAAAAAAAGTAAGCTTTATACAATGCTTTCTTATTGGTTTTGTTTTTAAAAAATTCAAATCCGAAATACCAAGCAATAAAAGTAAATCCCAAAGCACATGTATCAGGCAAAAAATTATTTACATAATACATTAAAACCGTTGATGAAATAAAAAGAAAAGTGAACACATAACCATAGACTAAATCTTTTAACAAAGCATAAAGCATTTTAAAAAGATACAAAAAACCAATAGAACTTATTAAAAGTGTAAGACCTCTTAAAACAGCTGGATTATCACCAAAAATGAAATAGAATATTGCACTTAAGTAATAAAGAATCGGGAATTCACATGCTGAGTGACCTCCATCGCTTAAAAGATTAAAAACTTGTGGATGAAAAAAATCGAAGCCATTTTGAAAATAATTCGACGCAAAAGCCAAACTATCTGTTTGACGCATGAAATGAATTCCTTGTGGTTCTAAAAATAAAATCGATTGAAAATCAAGAAAGAAATAGAAAACTAAAAGAAAAATTAAAAAAAGGTAATTGCGATTTTTTACAATTCTTTCATTAAAATTAGTCATACATTAGATTTTTCCAGCTAAAACAAAAGCAATTTTTTTAGAAAATGTTTCTCCCGCTAAATCAAAGGCTTCGAAAAGTAAAACATACGTTCCGATACTTGCTTTCGTGTTTTTTTCTGTAACTCCATCCCAAGTAAAAGTTCCTTCCGTTCCAATCAATTCGCTTTTTGTAAGTGTTTTCACAATTCTTCCTCTGTCGTCATAAACTGTTAACGTAGCCAATTTTCCAGCATCAATCATGGAATAATTAATCTGTAAAACATCCTCAAAACCATCATTATCTGGGGAAAAAATTGGATTAGTAAGAGAAATTACACCTTCTTTTTCTCCATACATTACCTGCGAGTTTTCTCTTCCTGGTGTAGCAAATCCAATTGTTTCTGATGCAGTATGCCAATTGTTTTTATCATTTGAAGCTCCTTTTGAGTCAATTCGTTCCAAGGATTTTCCGTCGGTATCGTCTAATAAAGCAAACTGCCAGTCACTTTTGTAACTCACTTTGTCGATTACTAAATTAGATTTTATCAAATAAACAGTTCCAGAGTCGTTGGAGTAAGTTGGCAAACTCATTTCGATAAATTTACCAGAAACTGTTGCTGGATAATTTTGATTTTGACTTGTTGAATCTGGCGTTATTACAACATAATCTCCCGGATTTAAAATATAGTTTACTTCTATTTTTTTGTTTCCTGCAATGGTATCGTTGTCAAAATTAGCTAATTCATAATCCTTTAAATCAATCAATTTTGTTGAGTTGTTTTTAATTTCTATGAAGTCTGAACCTCCAGTTAAAGCATCAGATAAAATTTCATTTATGACCAAATCTCCAAGTAATGCATCTTCTGGTAAAGCAAAAATTCCAGATAAATTCGCTGAATTATTCCAACAATCTTTCACATTTGAAATCGTAAAATTATAGGTTTGAGAAGCAACTAAATTTTCATTAAATTGCACTAAAATGTTTGTTGGAAAGGGTGAGTTTGCCGTAAAGATATCAAAAACCGTTAAATTTGGACTCGCGCTTGCTATGGCATTTACTAAACTCAAAGAATCCATTCCTTCAGAAAAATCGATGGACAAATATTTCGGAGCTATTGCAGTCAACAAAATCATACTTGGATCTTGCGTGTCAGGTGTAGCATCAAAAATTGAATTTTGCGAACCTGGAGTTCCTCCCAATAAAGAATTACTCGCTTTCCAATTGTCTTTTCCAGAACACGGATCATTTGGATTTATCAATTCAATTGTGTAACCTCCAGCAGCTTTTATATCATCTTGATACCACGTATCATCAAAAGTTAAACTATCAACTTGCAATTTACTTGTATCACGCAAAACGATGTTATCTCCAGCGTTATTTAAACTTGGAAAACTACTAACAGCTATCGAATTAGGAAATGAATCAATCGCTGAAGTTGTAACCAAAACTTTATATTCACCCGGCAAAATCCAAGAATCTGCAATCGTTCCAGAAGTTGAATTATCTCCTAATTTCCAATCTTGTAAATGAAAAATCTTAGAACTTTTGTTGTAAATTTCAACAAATTCAATTTCTGCTAAACCCACCTTTGGACTCGGGTCACAGAAAAATTCCGTAATGATAATATCTCCTTTAAGTGGAATTTCACCAACCAATAATGAAACATTCAAATTTCCCGTAAGTAAAGTGTTTGAAAACAAATCATTTACATTTGAAACAGTCAACGTATAATTTGTTCCATTTACTAAAGGGGAACTCGTAAGGATATGAACCAAACTCAAATTCGATGCATCACGCGTAATACTTGTGATTCCTAAACTTGGCGAAAATGAATAATTTGAAAGATTTTCAGCAGAAACTTGTTCAACACTTTCAGAGAATAAAACATCGACGTTACTCGCATCGATAACCGTTGCTGAAACCAAACTTGGCGGAGTAGCATCGACAATTATTGGACCAATGTAAACGTTATCGAAAAAGATTTTATTGATATTACTCAACGTGTAAACAGCCAACATTCCAGAATGAGTTCCAACTAAAGTTCCTAAATCTGTTACTGAAGACTGTAAATTGTAATTTTGATTTCCAGTATAATCAACAAACAAAGACCAAAGTCCTGCTGCTGAGCGTGTAACTTTAACAGAAACGGTAAAACTATTTGGAATTTGTCCTGTTGTTCCAGCACAAAGTTGCGTTGAAACACCTGCTTCTCTTTTAAAAAGTCGAATCGTATCATTTGAACCAGATTCACCAAATTGTAAAAAATATCCATTTGGATGTGTTGATAAATCAGCGTTATCGGCCGTTAAATAAAATCGAGAAAAATTACTTGTTGAACTTGCAAAAGAATGTTTAGCCAAAATATGCCATTCTTTACTATCAATATCTGTTAAAAGATGTGGTAAACTTAAGTAAGAAGTATCTCCAGCGGTATTTAATGTTTGAAGTTGAAATGTTGTTGCATTAATTTGAAAAGTCGCATCTGTCCCACTCCACGTTGGATTTGATGTAAAATCTCCATCCGAAAAATCATCTTGAATTTGAGAAAAACAAACCAAATTTGAAATTAGCGTTAAAAAAATAAAAATTTGTCTCATAAAAGATATTTTGCACATAAAAATAGTAATTTTGTTCCGATAAACAATTTTTATATAATTTTTAATGAAAGTAGCAGTAGTTGGAGCAACAGGAATGGTTGGAGAAGTTATGTTGGAGGTTTTAAAAGAATTTAATTTCCCACTTACTGAAATGATTCCAGTAGCATCAGAAAAATCGGTTGGAAAAGAGGTTTTATATGACGGAAAATCATATAAAGTAGTTGGTTTAAATACTGCCGTTTCGTTGAAGCCAGATTTAGCTATTTTCTCCGCTGGTGGGGAAACTTCCTTAGAATGGGCACCTAAATTTGCTGAAGTTGGAACAACTGTTATCGACAATAGTTCTGCATGGAGAATGGATCCATCAAAAAAATTGATTGTTCCAGAAATCAATGGTGATTTACTTACAAAAGAAGATAAAATTATTGCCAATCCAAATTGCAGTACGATTCAACTTGTCATGACTTTGAAACCTTTACACGATAAATTTAAAGTCAAAAGAGTCATCGTTTCAACCTATCAATCCATTACTGGAACTGGCGTAAAAGCGGTAAAACAACTTGAAAATGAACGTGCTGGAATTGCTGGTGAAATGGCTTACAAATACGAAATTGATAAAAACTGTATTCCTCAATGCGATTCATTTGAAGAAAATGGTTACACCAAAGAAGAAATGAAATTGACACGTGAAACGAAAAAAATCATTGATGATTCCATTTTTGTTTCAGCAACAGCCGTTCGAGTTCCTGTTGTTGGTGGACATTCAGAAGCCGTAAATATTGAGTTTGAAACCGAATTTGAAATTGTTGAAATCAAAGCAATTTTAAGTAAAACGGAAGGTATAACTTTACAAGATAATCCAGCGAATTACGAATATCCAATGCCGCGTTTTGCTGAAAAGAAAAATGATGTTTTTGTTGGTAGAATTCGCCGTGATGAATCTCAGCCAAAATCATTAAACTTATGGATTGTAGCAGATAATTTACGAAAAGGAGCAGCAACGAATGCGGTGCAAATTGCTTTATTGTTGGTTAAGAAAAATCTTATTTAACGATTAAAAAAGGACATAAAAAAATCCCGATTTAGATTCTTAATCGGGATTTTTGTTTATATTCTAAAATGTATTGAGTTAAATTTCTGCAGAACTACATGGAAAAGCACGATCTACTTTTTTAAATAATCCTTGTAAAACTTTTCCTGGGCCAACTTCTATCACTTCAGTAGCACCATCAGCGATCATCAAATTCATTGTTTGTGTCCAACGAACAGGAGCTGTTAACTGAGCAACCAAATTTTTCTTAATTTCTTCAGGACTTGTAACGGCAGAAGCATTTACATTTTGATAAACTGGACAAATTGGCGTTGAAAATTCAGTTGCTTCAATCGCTGCTGCTAATTCTTCACGTGCTGGTTCCATCAAAGGTGAGTGAAATGCACCACCAACTGGTAACAATAAAGCTCTTTTTGCTCCAGCTTCCGTTAATTTAAGACATGCTTCTTCAACAGCTGGAAAAGCACCAGAAATAACTAATTGACCTGGACAATTATAATTTGCAGCAACTACAATTCCATTTATTTCAGCACATATTTTTTCAACGATTTCATCTTCTAAACCTAAAATTGCAGCCATAGTTGACGGTTCTGCTTCACATGCTTTTTGCATTGCTAAAGCTCTTTTATAAACCAATTTCAAACCATCTTCAAACTTTAAGGTTTTATTTGCCACCAAAGCTGAAATTTCACCAAGTGAGTGTCCAGCAACCATATCTGGTTTAAATGAATCACCTAAACAAGCTGCTAAAATTACTGAATGTAAAAATATTGCTGGTTGCGTAACTTTTGTTTGTTTTAATTCTTCATCTGTTCCTTCAAACATAATTTTTTGAATGTCATAGCCTAATATTTCATTTGCTTTTACAAACATTCCTTTAGCTAAATCAGATTTATCGTATAAATCTTTTCCCATTCCTGAGAATTGTGCTCCTTGACCTGGAAAAACGTATGCTTTCATTTTTTAAATTTTTACACAAAAATAACAAAATACTTATCAAATTCATATATACTTAAAACAAAAAACCACTCGTCAAATTGACGAGTGGTTTTATTATTAGATTTAAAATCTACTTTTAGCTTGTGCTAAAAATTATTTTCTGATAACTAATTTTTCAGTAATGATTCCGTTTGTTGTTGTAAAATTAACAACATAGATACCGTTTGCGAAAGATGTAGTATTTACAGATAAGTTATGAGAACCTGCAGTTTTGCTTCCTAAGTTAGAAGTATAAACAACTTTTCCTGATAAATCAGAAATTGAAACATTTACTTTAGACTCATTTTTCAAAGCATAATCAATAGCAACATTTTCAGCAGCTGGATTTGGATATACAGAGAAAGAAGAGAATGCAGCGTTTTCATTGATTCCTGCATTACTAATTGTTGTACAAGCAGAGATTGCAGTACATCCGTTAATTGTTACAGCTACAGAGTAATCACCGTTTGTAGTTGCAGTAAAATCAGCAGCTGTTTCACCAGCAACAATTCCAATTGGGTTACAAGTTCCCCATTGGTAAGTAGCACCAGCTTGAGGAGCAACACTTAAAGTACTAAAGAAAGCAGTAACAGCAACATCAATTGTTTGTGCAGTTACAACTTGAGCAGAAGAAGTTAAACCTCCTACAGTTACTGTATAAGAACCAGCAGCAGTTACAACTAAAGTTGCATTTGTTTCACCAACGATTGGAGTTCCATCTAAATTCCACTGATTACCTGAAGTAGCAGAAGAAGTTAATGTCAAAGTTCCAGCAGCACATAAAATGTTATCTGTATCATCAGATGTTAAAGTTGGAGGTAAAAAGAAATCTACACAATTAGAAGTTTGTGAACATCCATTAGCAGACACTTGTACAGAGTAAGAACCATCAACTGTTGGTGTGAAATCTTGTGCAGTTGCACCAGTAATAGCTGCTGGTGTAGTTGAACAGTTTTCCATCCATTGGTAAGTAACACCAGTTGCATTAGCATGAATTTGAGAACCAGCAATTGCTGTTGTTACATCAAAAGATTGAACAGTTACTAAAGTAGGAACAGAAGTTGCTCCGTTATTAGTTACAGTGTAAGAACCTGCAGCACTAACAACTAAAGTTTGGTTAGTTTCACCAATTAATACAGATCCATCTAAGTTCCACTGGTTACCAGTTGTCATATCAGAAGATAAAGTTAAAGAACCACCTGTACAAAGAATATTATCATCTCCTGCAGTAATTGTTACTACTGGTGCTACTGGTGGTTGTACGAAAGACAATCTTACAGCTGGAGCAAATCCCCATCCGATAAAAAAGTTAACAGCACCACCTGTACCGAATGGTCCATAACATACTGTTGATGCATCATCATCACCTGCAGCACTACCTCCAATAAAAATTCTATCAGCACCAGCGTATTTTTTAACACTCGCTACATAATACCAACCTGCTTCTAATGTAATTGAAGAAGCAAAAGGAATAGCTGTGTAATTACCGTTAGCAATATCACTAGCTTGAATATTGTAATCAATTTCGTCAACAAACTCCATAGCTTGAACTGAGTTGAAAGATGCATCATCTGGATTATATCTCCAAAGATTAATGTTTGCTACTGTTGCAGTTGTTCCCGTTTCAAATTTAACGCTTACAGCTGGTAAGTCAACATTGTTAATTATTTCAAAAGTATTACCCATTGATGTCTCGTCATCTTGATTAAATCTGTAGATGTCTGTACCTACAAAATCTTGAGCGTAAACTTCAGTATTTGTTTCAAAAGTTGCAGGAGTTGATGTATTATTTGTAATATCATCATCAGCAGCAACACTAAATGAAACTGTGTAAGAAGTGTTAGTTACAGGAGTAAATCCAGTAGCAACCCAAATTGTGTCAGTAACACCGATAGCTAAATCAAAAGTTGTTGGAGTATTATAAACATCAGAAGTTCCATCATTGATTACAACGTTTAAAGTTGAACCTACTGCAGGCGTTCCTCCTAAATTGTTAGCTATAACACCAACTGTTAATGGTTGAAGTTGAGAACCAGCAATTACTGAGTAGTCATAAGCATTAATAATATCATTTGTGAATCCTTTTGATAAAACGATATCATTACCTAAAGCCTCAGAAATTTGAATATCATCAACCGCCCAACCGTAATCCCATGCACCTACATAGTGAAAACGAATTAAAACTTGAGATTGTCCACCAGCAACAGAACTAATGTTTAATTCTATTAAATCCGGATTTGCCGTACTTGTATTCGTAGCAACACTTGAATTTAAATCATAAATAGTCCAGTTAGCACCATTATCTCCACTTACTTGTACTTCTGTAGTTTCTAAGTATCTAGTGTGATATTGTTCAAATGATAAAATCAAAGCTGGGTTAGCTGAGAAATCAATTGGATTTGCTAAAGTAATGTAAGCATCTTGTGTACTAGTTTGCCCTAAAGCATCAGAGTTAATGTATGCAAAACCATCATTAACAGTTGTTGAAGCAAATGGGCCATCAAATACATCAGCTGGATTTGTCGAAATTGTCCAGTCTGTCGCAGGATTACTTGTGTTAGATAACGTCCAATCTAAAAGGTTGTTAAATGTGTTGCTATAAAGAACCGCTTTATTGTATAAAATAGGGTCTTTTTTTACTTTAGTATCTGTCGTCGATACAAAGTTTTTCGCTCTTCGAGCTACGTTTTTATTCAATGTTACTTGCGAAAAAGAAATAGAGGCAAGTGCAATTGAAAATAAACTTAAGTAAACTTTTCTCATAATAAATTTATTTTTTTGTACCGTAAAATTAATAAAATTTTAACATGTACAAGGTTTGTAGTGAAAAAACGTAAAAAAAATTAAAAGGTTGGTGAATTATTAAAATTCTTTTAAAAACTTTATAATTTCTTTTGTGTTTTCTATATGCCCCATGTGTCCAGCTGATTTAACTAATCTTATATTCAACGTTTTAAGATGTTTTTTCATTTTTTCATAAGGAACAATTTTATCGACTTGACCTTGAACAATTAAGAAATTATGTTTGTTGTTTAAAACATAATTCTCATTTGAAAGTCGATCTCGCATAGCAATGGTATGAAAAACAATTGCTTGGACTTGAATTTTTAAGGCTTCTTGAACCAAATTTGCAACAAAATCACTTTTTTGAAAGCCTTCTAAAAATAAATTTGGAATAGCTTCTTTAATAAAAAAGTCTTTATTTTGCTTCACAATTTCAATCACACGGTTTCTATCCAATTTTTTTTGTTCTTCATCTTCCCAAAAATTGGAATGGAATAAACAGACTTTACCTTTTGAATTAGTCAGTTTGTGTAATTCGATCGCCACATAACCACCTAAAGAATGACCAATAATGTCAAAATCTGTTACGCTTAAATCATTTAATGTTTTTTGAACTTCTCTTGAAATTTCTATAATAGTTGGGTTTTCAATTTCCAATTTAGAATTTCCATGTCCTGGTAAATCAATTAGAATTGCTCGAAAATTAAATTGGGATAAATTTAAAATCTCCCACATGGTGGATGATTCTAAAAACCCATGTAAAAAAACGACGGTTCTTTGATTTTTTTCTGGATTAATTATTTTATAATGTAACATCTTAAATCACATCAATACATCATTTCGTTGACTATCCAAACGTAGTAGAATAAACATCATAACAGAAAATGACATCATGGAAGAGCCTCCATAACTAAAAAAGGGTAAAGGAATTCCAATCACAGGAGCAAAACCGATGTTCATACCAATGTTTATGGCAAAATGGTAAAATAAAATCAACGAACAACAATAGGCATAAATTCGGTTAAATTTAGATTTCTGTCTTTCAGCAATGATAACAATTCTAACCAACATAAACATATATAAAATCATCAAGAGCATACTCCCTGCAAAGCCCCATTCTTCGGCCAAAGGACAAAAAATAAAATCAGTCTCACTTTCAGGAACATGATTGGATTCTACACTTGCTACGGTCGCTTTATTATATCCTTTTCCTGTCCAACCACCGGAACCAACAGCAGCCATAGCGCGATTTCGATTGTAATCTTCGCCGTCTGGATCTTCTTTCAAACCTAAAAAAAGTTCAATTCTATCTTTTTGATGTCCTGCCAAACTTTGAAAACCATAATTTACAGTTGTTGAAATTGCAGACATCAAAATAAAGCCAATTAGAACAATTAAAGTGACCTTATTTCGATCTCTTTTTGAAGACATCCATCGTAAAACAAAAAAACTAACTAAGGCCAAAATAAATAAACTAACTATTACACCAGCAAATCCGGGAATAGCGAAACCTGGTAAAAAAGAAAAAGTAATAATATTGTTACTCATTAATAAAGTAACGATTGATAAAAAGATGACAACGAAAAAAATTGGAATAAAATGACTCCCAACCCAGGTACTTTTAAATTTAAATCCCGGAATTAAATTTATTATTTTTAGAATAATTGGATCATAAGTAATTCCTTCACGATACATAACAAACAAGAAGGAAGTAAAAACGACAAAAGTTCCCGCATCTGGCTGCATTAAAATCAGTGCCATTGGTCCTAAAATCAATAAATTAGCAATAATTACTGTTTTTAAATTTTGCTGAATAACATTTACTTGACTGATATAGCTTGAAAGTGCAATGGCGGTTCCAATTTTAGCGAATTCTGCGGGTTGAATTCCCATAGAGCCAATTCCAAGCCAAGCTCTTGCTCCGTTTACACTCGGCATAAACAAAACAATTATCAATAAAATGATACAAAATATATAAATTGGTATGGCGAATTTTCTGTAAATACTTGCATCAATTAGCATAACCAAAAAGCCTAAAAACAGAGAAAAAGCAACCCATAAAATTTGTTTGCCGTATTTTTGAGAAAAATCGAATAAATTAGGATGATCTGAATCATAAGCTGCAGAATACACGTTGGCAATTCCCATCGCTAAAAAGATAAGGAAAACTGAAAACAGTGGCCAATCAATTGATTTACTAAATGAAACTTCTCTCCTAGCCATGCTTAATTACTGTGAATTGAGTATTTAGATTTTTTCTTCTTAACATTTAACAAATTTGCATCTATGATAGATTTTTCTTTGACTAAATCGGTCACTTTTCCTTTTAAGTATAATTCAATCATCAATCTACAAATTGGCGCAGCCCACGAACCTCCCCAACCAGCATTTTCAACGATACAAGCTATAGCAATTTTTGGATTATCCATTGGTGCAAAACACACAAAAACGGAGTGATCTTCACCTTGTGAGTTTTGAACGGTTCCTGTTTTTCCACAAACAGTAATATCTTTTATCCGAGCTTTTGAACCTGTTCCACCAGATTCATTTACAACTCGTCTCATCCCTTCAATAATTGGCTCAAAATGAATCGGGTCAACCATCGATTTGTTTACTTTTTTAAATATCGGATTTGTTTGTTTACCTCCAACAGATCTAACAAAATGTGGTGTATAATACCAGCCTTTATTTGCTATTGTAGCAACAATATTTGCCATTTGAAGTGGAGTAACTTTTACCTCTCCTTGTCCGATAGAAATCGACCGAATCGTACTGAAAGCCCACGTAAGGTGTCCGTACCATTTGTCGTAATATTTTGAATCAGGTATTAAACCTGGTCTCAAGCCAGTAATATCCGTTTCAAATTTTTGCCCTAAGCCAAAGCTATTCATGTATTTTGCCCACACATTTAAACCTTGTTCAGCGTCTTCAAAGAATTTTTTCTTTCTTCCTTTGTGAATGATTTTTCTTACTACTGCATAATAATATGGATTACAAGAATATTGTACAGCTTTTTTGATATCTGTCGCCATTGGGTGATTGTGGCAACCAACAACACTTTTATTACATGGAAATCCTGATTCAATATCTATAACACCTTCTTGTAAACCGATTAATGATTGAAGTAATTTCAAAATAGAACCTGGAGGATATTCCGCCGCTAAAGGTCTTGGATAAAGTGGTTTGTCTGGGTCTAACACTAATTTTGGATAGTTAGCAGAAATATTTCTGTTCCCAACAAATAAATTCGGATCAAAAGAAGGTGCTGAAACCAAACTTAAAATTTCTCCTGATTTTGGTTCAATGGCAACAATACAACCTCTTTTGTTTTGCATTAATTTTTCACCGTAAGCTTGTAAATCTATGTCAACGCCCAATTTTAGTGCTGGACCTTGTTTGGCAATGGTGTCATATTTACCACCTGCATAAGCTTCAATAGCATTATTCATGGCAGAAGTAACAATATAATGTACTCCTTTTCTACCTCTTAATTCTGCTTCATAGAACTTTTCAATTCCAGCTTTTCCAATGTTATCTCCTGGACGATAGAATTTATCAATTTCAATGTCTTCTCTATTTGCTTCAGATAAATAGCCTAAAATATTCGCTGCATTTGAAAAAGGATATGACCTCATCGAAGTGATTTCTTCATAAAATCCTGGGAAATTTTCGAGATAAGGTGCTATAAGAGACATTTCATCATTCGTAAGTTCTTTTACAAATGGATAAGGTCTAATTTTTTGATAATTTGCTGTTGTTTTACCTGTTATTTTACTGTGATACTTTCCTTCTCCTTTTACAATTTCTTTGAAGCGGTATTTTACTTTTTCGGGAGTCCACCCAATTAATTTTGCGAAAGCAACTGTGTCAAAATCTCTAATATTATCCTCAACCATCATGAGGTTGTAATAGGTCTTATTGGTTACAATTTTCTTTCCTGTTCTGTCGTAAACAATTCCTCTAGGAGGAGTAATGAGTTTTCTTTTTTCAGCAATTTCTTGAGCTCTTAAAGTCCAACTTTCATCAATGATTTGCATATAAAACAAACGAGTAGAATAAATGAATCCTACAAGTAGAAAAAAGATTATAACAACATATTTTCGGCTGTCAAAATTCATTTCAACTTTGTTTTACGAAGGAAAATTGTTTGTATCAAAATACAAATAATAAAAGAGAAAGGTAAACTTAAAATGGTCTTTTGAAACACGAATAAAAGTTCATTGAATTTGAAAATTTCAAGTAAAAAAAACCAAAAATGATGAATCAAAAGTAAAAGTCCGTGAACAGATAAAATCCAACGAAACTCCATGTTTTGTAAGGATAATTCACTTCCTGGATCATAAGCATCTCTTGTTTCAAAAATCTTGAAAATATAAGGTCGAGCAAAAGCAATGAGCAAAGCTGATGAAGCGTGTAAACCAAAAGTATTTGATATCGAATCAATTGTTAAGCCAAAAACAAAGGAAACAATAAAGCTTAAAAAAATATTTAAATCATGTGGTAAAAGCAAAATAAACAATGGATAAATCATAAACTGAATACCAAAATCTATTTCCAATTGATTAAATACTAAAGCTTGAGCCAAAGCAAAGAAAATAAATCGAAGAAGATGTTTTATAAATTGTATCATTCTACTTTGTCTTCAGGGATTAATGCTTCAATTTTTTCTTGTTCTGTCTTCAACAAATTTTTAACAACATAAACGTTTTGAATTTTTCTATAATCTTGTGAAAACAAAACACTTACATCCCACAAAGGCTGACCTTCAATGGATGAAATAGATGAGATTTTTCCTACTGAAATTCCTCTTGGAAAA
The DNA here is from genome assembly GCA_040386975.1 of Bacteroidota bacterium. Classification (GTDB taxonomy): domain Bacteria; phylum Bacteroidota; class Bacteroidia; order Flavobacteriales_D; family Crocinitomicaceae; genus M2408. The sequence goes on from JAZKEO010000009.1 coordinate 59,855, forward strand.
ATTCCTGATCCACCTCGTGTTACAACTTTTCTCCATTTTTTGATGCGGATATCATTCGATATTCCTGCAATTTTTCCATACCTTGCATGAGTTCCATCCCATTTCAATAAACCAAAAGCATCTGTTTTTTCAATCATTACATCAATGTTTATGTCTGCTGTCAAAACTGATTTTACTATAGAGAAATGTTTGCTCACATAATGCACAACACCTACAACTCCTTCATCAGAAAAAACACCTAAATTTCTTTTTATTCCTTGTAAAGAACCAACATTTAAAGTAAAATAATTATTCCTTTTATCATAGGTTGAATTGATTACAATTGCTGGGATATACTCGTATTGTTGGTGAAAAAGTGTGTCGTCAATCTTGACACTTTTTTTATCTATTTGTATGAACGAAATTGGATTTTTATCTCTTAAACGAATATTTTCCTTTTGTAATTTTAAATTCGTATTTGATAAATTAAATAGTTTTGTTACATCATTTTTTACAACTAGAACTTTTCCTGTAATATCGTTTGCACTCGTTAAAATTTGAGTTTTTGGAAAACTCATAAAGGTAAAATAAATGTACAGGGCAAAAAATTGCAATGCTACAAACAATAAGAATACTTGAAATCGTTTAAAAAATGCAAATAATTTGCTCATGGGTTAAAAACGGGGCTAAAAACTTTCAAAATCCAAAGTTAGGATAATTTATTCACATAAATTAAAGTCTGAAATAATTAAACAAAAAAAAGCTTATCTAAAAAGATAAGCTTTCAAAATGTGAAAGGTAAAACTTAAATTTTTGCGTTTGACTCTTCAAAGAATTTTAACAATACATTGTATTCATCAACAGTAATACTTGTTGTGTTTTTTGAAGTTGAATTATACATTTTAATGAATGGCACCCACTTCCCTACAACTTCTTTTGCAACAGCTGCACCAGAAACTTCTTTCCAGATGTAAGTTCCACTTTGATCAGAGTTTACGATTTTTCCTTCGTAATATTTCTCTTTTGTTTCAATATAATATTTCTCTTTTTTTGTAGTTGGGGTTGAAGCAACCTTTTCAACAGCAACCTCAAACATGTACCCAATTTCTAAGCCTTTACCAGTAGTATAAGCTAATTCAACATTTGCAACTTTTGCCGCTGTAGGATAAGTTGTGTTAATTGTTGTCATTCCTTTTACTAAATCATTTAATTCTGATTTAGTGAATTCAACAAAACGAGTATCACTTGCACCGAAAGCCTTGTATTCTAAAACTAATTTGTTTTCTTTTGAGCTTGTAGATAAATCTTTTACAGTAAGCATAGAAGCTTTAAAATCGTTTACCTTTCCTAAATCTGTGTACGTTTTTTCAACTAAACCTGATTTTGTTTGTGCTGTTACTGTACCAAAAACGATAGCAGAAACCAATGTTAAAAATGTAACTATTTTTTTCATGTTTTAAATAAATTAATGGAAAGCAAAGTTAAAATATTAATTTAAAATAACTTACATGTTATTGAAAAATAACAAAATTTTCACAAAAAATCTTGACTAATACCTTTTAGTGCAAGAAACTAATTTACAAATTTATATTTCACGATACACCAAAGTGCTCTAAAACCATCTTTCCAGCCTATTTTTTTCCCCTCTTCGTATGTTCTTCCGTAATATGAAATGCCCACTTCGTAAATTCTAATTTTTGGAATACGAGCTAATTTTGCCGTGATTTCTGGTTCAATTCCAAACCGATTTTCTTTAATTACAAGAGATTTTGCTATGGATGAACGCATTAATTTATAACACGTTTCCATATCTGTCAAATTCAAATTTGTCATCATATTGGAAAAGGTCGTTAAAACTTTATTTCCAATTGAGTGCCAAAAAAATAAAATTCTATGTGGATGGTGCCCCATAAAACGAGAACCAAAAACCACATCAGCATTGTCTCTCAAAACAGGCTTTATTAGTAAATTGTATTCATCCGGATCGTACTCTAAATCAGCATCTTGAATAATTAAATAATCACCCGAACACTCTTTAATGGCACGATTAATTGCAGCACCTTTTCCTTGATTTCTTTCTTGCGAAAAAACCTTAATTTCAAGCCCAGGATTTGCTTGTTTAAATTTTTCTATTTCCTCTAAAGTATTGTCTTTGGAACAATCATTTACAATGATAATTTCCTTTTGAATAGTATTTGTCAACTCAACTTCTAATACTTTTTGCAGAATAAGATGAATTGTTTTCCCCTCGTTGTATGCTGGAATTAAAATCGATAATTTTTGAATCATTTTAGCTATTTTCAGTCTCTTTAATTTGCGAAAAAGAACACGTTTCACAAGTAGATTTTTTGGAAAAAAATTGTTTATAAACCTTATATACCAAAAAACTTACGGCAGTAAAAATAACGATAAAAACTAGAATTTCTTGCATTGGAACAAATTTAAGAAAATAAATTATAGACTATCAAACTAGAAAGATACGCTAAAATTCCCATATAAACAAGTTGTACAATCGGCCATTTCCAAGTTTTTGTCTCCCGCTTTACAATAGCTAACGTTGCCATACATTGCATCGCAAACACATAAAAAACCATCAAAGACAAGCCTGTTGCAAGTGAATAAACTGGTTTTCCTAAACTGTTTTTTTCATTCCGCATGGTTTCCAGCAAACCTTTGTTGTCTTCTTGATGCACGCTATAAATTGTCGCCATGGAACCAACAAAAACTTCTCGTGCAGCAAAAGATGTTAACAAAGAAATGCCAATTTTCCAATCAAAACCAAGTGGTTTAATTACTGGTTCAATTGTTTTTCCTAAAATCCCGATATAAGAATTTTCAAGTTTAACAGAAGCAAGCAATTGAGCTGAATCGGCTACATTTTCGCTTGTGAAATGAACATTTTTTACCGCTTTTTCGATTCTATCTCCTGGACCAAAACTTGCCAAAGCCCACAAAATAATAGAAATTGCTAAAATCACTTTTCCTGCTTCAAACACAAATACTTTTCCTTTTTCAAACAAAGAAATAAAAATATTTGCCCAGCGAGGACTTTTAAAATCAGGAATTTCGAGTAAAAAATAACTTTGTTCTTTGTTTTTAATTAACAATTTTAAAACCCAAGCAATGATCAAAGCGGAAACAATTCCTAAAAAATACATGCAAAAAAGCGTTAATCCTTGTAGGTTTAGAAATCGAAAAACTGTTTTATTTGGAATTACTAAGGCAATAAGCAGAGTAAAAACAGGAATTCGAGCGCTACAACTCATCAAAGGAGCGACCAAAATGGTAATTAAACGCTCTTTTTGATTCGGAATTGTCCGAGTCGCCATGATTCCTGGAATGGCACATGCGGCACTTGAAATTAAAGGAACAACACTTTTTCCATTTAAACCAAAAGGTCTCATCAATTTATCCATGATAAAAACTGCTCGAGCCAAATATCCCGTTTCTTCCAAAATTCCGAGGCAGAAAAAAAGAATTAGAATTTGTGGAAGAAAAACCAAAACTCCTCCAAGTCCAGGAATTATTCCACCAGTCAATAAATCAGTGAAAAGTCCTGCTGGAAGTTTTTCTCCTGTCCATGAATCAAAATCGGCAAAAGAACCATCAATTAATTCCATAGGAAAAGCTGCGATCGAAAAAATCAATTGAAAAATCGAAAGCATGATGACAGCAAAAATTACATAACCAAAAACTGGATGAATGCTAATTTTATCCCAAAAACTGAGTTTTTTTGTTTCTTTTTCTTCAACTGTTTTTTTCTTTTTAACAAAATCATGAATCAATTGTTTGATGAAATCAAAACGTAGTTTTACTTCTTCTTTCTGACTTTCTTGATTATCAATTGGAGCCAAAACATAATTTTCAATAATTTGCTGGCGACTCACCTCCGTGGTTTTTAAATTGAAAATTTCTGTTTTCAATTCAGTCATTCCAACTCCAATACGTGCATTTGTTTCACAAATTGTGATAGAAGGAAATTTTGCTTTTAAGCCTTCAACATCAATATCAATTCCTTTTCGATAAGCAATATCTGACATATTGATTATCAGAATAATCGGAATATTTAAGTCGTAAATTTGCGTAAAAAGCAATAAATTTCTCTCTAAATTGGAGGCATCAACAACGACTAAAACCGCATCTGGAAAATCTTTATGTTGAGGATTTGAAAATACATCGTAAACAATTTGCTCATCGGATGAATGTGGATAAATGGAATATGTTCCTGGGAAATCAATCAAATCAATTGTTTCGTCGTGTAATTTTACCTGTCCCGATTTTTTATCTACAGTTACTCCAGGGAAATTTCCAACATGCTGATTTAATCCCGTTAAACGGTTAAAAACAGATGTTTTTCCAGTGTTTGGGTTTCCAACAAGAGCAAATTTTTTCATTTTAGCACTAATTTAGTTTTGTTTCAACTTCAATAAATTGTGCTTCATTTTTTCGCATTGACAAAATATAATCCCCAACTTGAACAGCTAGTGGATCGCCAAATGGAGCTTTGTATAAAATTTCAATTTCTTTCCCACAATAAAATCCCATTTCCAATAATTTGGAACTGATTTCAGATGGAAGAATTTGAAAAACACTCAACTTTTCTCCAATTTTACAAGTATGTAATTTTTTTATCAAAAGATTTAAAATGAAAGTGTAAAATTAAACTATTTTGGAAACTAATCGATACCTCTTTTATGGTATTGATTAAAGAGGGTTTCTAAAAATTTGTTTTTTGAGACGAGCAAGATTTTTAAAGCGGAGTTTACAATTGTAAATGAGCATTTTAAAATTACAGTTCAACGAAGAAAAAGCTATTTTTGAAGTCCCGTAAAACAAAAAATCCTTCCCAAAAATATGAGAAGGATTCCTTTTAAGTTTAATTTTATTTCTTATCCAACATGACTTTGGTAATCTGATGCACTCATCAAATTATCCAATTCACTTGTATTACTCATTTCAATTTTAATCATCCAACCTTTACCATAAGGATCGTTATTCACTGCTTCTGGGTCTGACTCTAAACCTGTATTAAATTCAATGATTTTTCCAGATAAAGGCATAAATAAATCAGAAACAGTTTTTACTGCTTCAACTGATCCAAATACTTCTTCAGAATTTAAATCTTCACCTTCCGTTTCGATTTCCACGTAAACGATGTCTCCAAGTTCACTTTGAGCAAAATCTGTAATTCCTACAGTAGCAATGTTTCCTTCAACCTTAACCCACTCGTGGTCTTTTGTGTATTTTAATTCAGCTGGAATATTCATAATATAAAAGTTTTGGCAAAGCTACATAATTTTTTATAAATTCATCAATTTTGCAACATATTTTCCGATAATATCAAATTCCAAATTAATAGTATCGTTAATTTTTAATTGGTGGAAATTTGTATGCTCGTACGTATAAGGAATGATGCAAACAGAAAATTCTTTCGCTTTTGAATCTACAACCGTAAGACTAACACCATTTACAGTTATAGAACCTTTTTCTACCGTTGCAAAAGAAGAATCATATTTAAAGGTATATTTCCAACTTCCTTGTTGGTTTTCGATGTTTTTACAAATAGCTGTTGAATCGACATGACCCTGCACAATGTGTCCATCTAATCTTCCGTTTAAAACCATGCAGCGTTCGAGGTTCACTTTTGTCCCTACTTCCCATGAGCCTAAATTCGTTTTTAAAAGCGTCTCAAGAATTGCCGTTACAACATATTTTTCCCCATCAATTTTCACAACTGTTAAACAAACACCATTGTGTGCAATACTTTGATCGATTTTTAATTCATTTGTAAAAGGTGATTTTATGGTGAAATGAACATTTTCTTGTTCTTTTTCAATGCGAATAACTTCTCCTAAAACTTCAATAATTCCTGTAAACATCTGCTAATTTTTACAATTTTTTGTCAAAGATAAGTAGAAAGATGAGAAAAATTTCATATAATAAATTCAATCAGAGCCAACCTTTATTCATTTAGATACGTTATTTATTCAATTCGAGCCTGAAAATATTGCAGAATAGAAATATTGCTTTATCTTCGCAAGAAATAAATCTAAAAAAATAACGCTTATAGAATAGACATTTACTTTTAATTTTTTACTAATCAAAAGAAGGGTTCAACTTTTCTTTTACCAAATTAAGAGTTATGTCTATAAAAAACTTAGATGATCAAGCGTTGATTAAATCTTATATCTTAGGAAACGAAAAAGCATTTGAAGTATTATTAATGCGTCATAAAAATAAAATGTATCGCTTTATTTTATTGAAGGTAAAAGATGCTGACTTAGCCGAAGATTTATTTCAAGATACCTTTATAAAAATCATTAATACCTTTAAATTAGGAAATTACAACGAAGAGGGTAAATTTTTACCTTGGGCGATGCGTATTGCTCACAACTTAGTAATTGACTATTTTAGAAAAGCAAACCGTGTAAAATTTGTTCGCGAAAATCCTTCTGTTAAAGAAGATTTCAATATTTTCAATATTCTACCAAGCGACGAAGACACGATTTTGCAAAAAATGTCTAAAGAAGAAGTTTTAGGACAAATGGTTGAATTACTTGTTCATTTACCAAAAGTGCAACAAGAAATGATTCAAATGCGCATCTTTAACGATATGTCTTTCAAAGAAATTGCAGAAGCAGAAGCTATTAGCATCAATACCGCACTTGGAAGAATGCGTTATGCTTTGATGAATTTAAGAAAATTAATCGAAAAACATAATCTAGTAGTTGATGTTTTTTGATTTTTTTTATAAAAAAATTTTTACTCCTTTATAAAGCTGTTTTTTTAAAAGACAGCTTTTTTTATGCCTAATTTTTAATTTTCAGAAACAAAATTTTGGAAACAAAATAAACTTTGGAAACTTTTAACGTTTTTTTTGTTTCCAATTAAAAAATAATACATAATTTTGTCGCATGGATTTAAAAAGAATTGAAATTCTTGAAAAAGCGACAGCGGTTTTTTTGCGTTGTGGAATAAAAAGTGTAACGATGGACGACATGGCAAAAGAATTGTCTATGTCGAAAAAAACACTTTATAATTATTTCAAGGATAAAAATGATTTGGTTGTACAAATTATTACAAGCAAAACAGAATACGATCAAAGTCAGTGTACTGCTGTGAAAGTTGAAACTGAAAATGCAATTGATGAATTATTTGCAATAAGTTCCTACGTTTCTGTCATGATGAAAAACATTCATCCTTCTGTGTTTTTTGATTTGAAAAAATTTCACCCTGATGCTTTCGCCATTTTGCACCAACATAAATGGAGCTTTGTGAAAAAAACGATTCTTGAAAACATCAAACGTGGATTAAAAGAAGGTTTGTATCGTGAAAATTTGAATCAAGAAGTTGCTGCAACTGTTTATGTTTCTTCAACTGATTTAATTTCTAATGGAGAAGTTTTTGCAGAATCAAATCTGACTGCAGATCAAATATTTATGGAAATAATGACTTTCCAAATTCATGGAATGGCAAATGAAAAAGGATTAGCATATTTAAAAACGTATAAAAATAAGTAAGAATCCGTCAAGGCGGATGATAAAAACAAGCGTAAGCGCAGTTAATAACAAAAAAATACAAATGATGACAAATAAATTATTAGCATTCATTTTTTTATCTGGAAGTTTGACTCTATCAGCTCAACAGACTTTAAATTTAGAAACATGTTTGAAAATGGCTGATACAGCTAATTTATCTATTCGCAATGCGCGACTTGATGTTGAATTAAATCAAAAACAGATTAAAGCATACAAATCTGCAATCACACCAAAAGTTACTTTTACAGGAGATTACAAATACAATGCAATTATTCCTGGTCAAGTTGTACCAGCGGCATTTTTTGGTGGAGCTCCTGGAACGTATGCAACTGTTCAATTTGGTGTTCCTTACAATTTTGGGAACACACTTCAGTTAACACAAGTGATTTACAACCCACAAGTTAACTACGCTTTACAAGCTTTAGCCTTGAATCAAAAAGTCATTGAAATTCAAGAGACAATGACTGAGCAAGATACTAAACACCAAGTTGCAAGCACTTATTTCAACCTGCAAGCAATGGCGAAACAATTGGCTTTCTTAAAGGACAACCTTGCAAACATGGATAAGTTGATTCTAAACATGGAAAAAACGGTAAAAGCTGAACTTGTTGTTGAAACGGAATTAGATAAATTAAAAATCAATCGTTTGAATGTTGTTAATTCTCAACAAACGTTGGAAGCAACAAAAGAGCAAATGGAAACACTTTTGAAAATTTTAATTGGAATAAAAAGCGACCAAACAATTACTTTGGATTCTGATCAAATGATGCAAAATTCAATTTTAGTTGATTCAGAGCAAATCAAACATTCGGAAATTGATTTACTTGATGCACAATTAAACTTAAATGCTGAAGAACGAAAAGGAACAAACATGGCTTATTTACCAAGTCTTTCTTTTTATGCTGCTTACAATTATACTTACAACATGAAACCAGAAGACGATTTCAGAACAGGAATTGAATCTGCTTTTATCGGTTTACGTTTGGACTGGACATTGTTTGATGGTTTAGAAAAATACAATAAACAAAAAGTAAATGCAATTAACCGCGAAAAAATTGAAAATCAAAAGAATTTAGTTTCTCAACAATTACAGTTGGCAACTGATAATGCAAAAAAACAAATTGCTATTCAAGCCAATTCTTTGACAATTTCAAAAGAACAATTGTTTTTGGCAGAACGTGTTTACAAACAAACGCAAGCACAATTCACTGAGGGAACAGTTTCTTCAAACGATTTGATTACCTCAGAAAATAGTCTTCATCAAGCACAAACAAATGTTGTTTCGGCATACATTCAATTGCGTCAAGCGGAGTTGGCTTACTTGAAATCAATCGGTAATATAAAATAGTTATGAATGTTGAGTTATGAGTGTTTTTCATAAGCCAAAAACAACTTTGAAAAAATAAATTTAAAAAAATAAAATACATACAAAATGAAAAGAGTTCTTATAATCAGTTTAGTTGCACTTGTCTTAATTTCTGGAACAGTGATGAAATTAATGTCTAACAAAGAAAAAGTTGCAGAAAAAATTTACATTCACGACATGGATGCTCAAATTTTGGTAGAGGAAGCCAAGCCAAGTACGCATTCATTCGAGAGTTCCTTGTCTTTTTTAGGGACATTTGAACCATTTAGACAAAATACTGTTGGTTCTGATGCACAAGGAAAAATCATCAAATTAAATGTGGAAGAAGGTGATCATGTAAGTCAAGGTCAAGTTATTGCAAAAATTGATGACGAAATGCTTCAATTGCAATTGCAAAATGCAGAAATCCAGCTTGAAGGACAAAAAAATGACGACAATCGTTACACAAACCTTTCCAAAGAAAATGCAATTGCAGGAGTACAAGTTGAGAAAACAAAATTAAGTTTACGTTCTGCTGAAGTTCAGAAAAAACAAATTCAAAAACAAGTAAGAAACACAACTATTTCAGCTCCATTTTCTGGTGTTGTTACAAAAAAAATGGTTGATTTAGGTTCTGTCATCGGAACTGGAACTCCAATTGTTGAGTTAATTGATATTTCTTCTTTGAAATTAACAATTAATGTTCCTGAAAGAGACATCTTAAAATTCAGATTAGGACAAAGTGTTACCGCAAATGCTGACATTTATGGAAAACGTAAATTTGAAGGAAAAGTAACAAATGTAAGCGTTCAAGCAGACAAATCACACAACTTTAAAATCCAAGTAACAGTTAAAAATACTGGTCGCGATTTGATGGCTGGAATGTACGGTTCTGTTTCTTTAAATAATAATAAAAGCGTTACCGCTTTAGCAATTCCACGTAAAGCATTGGTTGGTTCGTCAAAAAACCCACAAGTATATGTGATTAAAAATGGAAAAGCACTTTTAACTTCATTCACTGCGGGAACATCTGATGGAGATTTTATTGAAGTTGTAAATGGCTTACAAGAACACGATAGAATTGTTGTGAAAGGTCAGGTAAATCTGCAAAACAATTCAAACGTAAAAAGCAATAAGTAAAAGTCCTCCCCCTTAATCCCCCTCCAAAGGGGGAATTTTAAAAAATATAAATTAAACGTTATGACTTTAACAGAATTAGCAATAAAACGACCTTCCTTTATCATCGTAATTTTTACGATCCTAATTGGTGGAGGATTAATCAGTTACAATCAATTGAGTTACGAGCTTTTACCAGATTTCTCACCACCGATTTTAACTGTTACGACAACATATCCTGGTGCTTCGCCAGCAACGGTTGAAAGTCAAGTTTCCAAACCAATGGAAGATGCTTTGAGCGGTTTGGAAAATATTTCTGAAGTTACCGCTTTTTCATTAGACAATGCTTCCGTAATGATGCTTGAATTTAAGGCTTCGGCAGACATTGACGAAATGATGCAAGATGCTCAGAGAAAAATAAACAATATTTTAAACTCTTTACCTGAGGGTGCAAATGCTCCAATTTTAGCGAAAATTGAACCAAATGCAGCTCCAGTTCTACAAGTAAGTGCTGTGGCGAAAAACATGGACGACCGTGACTTCATGGAGTTGATGGACGAACAAATTTTACCACAAATCAAACAAACAAAAGGTGTTGCCGCAGTACAAGTTATTGGTGGTGAAAAACGTGAATTTAGAGTGAACGTTGACAAAGAAAAGATGAAAATGTATGGACTTTCTTTGGCAGGAATCAATCAAGCAATCGCTGCTTCGAATGTTGAATTTCCAACAGGGAAATTGAAAGATAATTCTGAACAAATGATTGTTCGTTTGGCTGGAAAATTCAAAACTGTTGATGATTTAAGCTCTTTAATTGTTTCATCTAACGGAACTTCAACTGTTCGTTTGAGCGACGTTGCTGATGTTGTCGATGGTTCGCAAGATCAAGTTACAGTAAGTCGTTTCAACGGTGAAAATGGTATCGGTTTGCGTATCACCAAACAAAGTGATGCCAATGCAGTTGATATGTCAAAAATGACAAAAGAGAGATTCAAAGAAATTGAAGGAAAATATAAAAAAGAAGGTTTAAAGTTTACCATTGCGACAGATACTTCCATTCCAACTTTGGAGTCGGTGAATGCTGTAATTCACGATTTGGAATTAGCCGTTCTTTTAGTTGCTTGTGTGATGTTCTTATTCTTACACAGTTTAAGAAATGCCATCATCGTTTTGGTTTCTATTCCAGCTTCTTTGATTGCAACATTTATTGTGATGTATTTGTTGGGGTACACTTTAAATTTGATGACTTTATTAGCAATGTCTTTGGTTATCGGAATTTTGGTTGATGACTCGATTGTAGTCTTGGAAAACATTTACCGACATCTCCAAATGGGTAAAAAACGAAGACAAGCTTCTTTGGATGGTCGAAATGAAATCGGATTTACCGCACTTGCAATTACTTTGGTGGATGTAGTAGTTTTCTCTCCTGTAATTTTTATTGAAGGAACAATTTCAGATATTTTACAACAATTTTCAGTTGTTGTAGTAGTTTCAACTTTGATGTCCTTGTTTGTGTGCTTTACTTTAACTCCTTGGTTATCATCTCGTTTAGCGAAAGAGGTGAAGTTAAATGCAAAAAATCCTTTTCACGCAATTTTACTTTGGTTTGAAAGAAGAATCACGATTTTTACGGACCAATATGTAAATTTAGTTGCTTGGTCTTTACGTCATAAAATTATTATGGGGCTTGGAATTCTTGTTCTTTTTGTAGCAAGTATGGCGACAATGGGACTTGGAATCGTAGGACAAGAATTTGTTGCTCAAGGAGATCAAGGAAAATTCATGATTAAATTAAAGTATGATAAAAGCACCACTTTTGAAGAAAATAATGCTACAACGTTAGAAATTGAGCAAATGATTATGGCTCAAAAAGATGTGGTTGACATTGTTTTTGCCAATGTTGGTGGACCAAGTTCAGGAATGGGTGCAGCTTCTTTTGGTGCAGAAAATAAATCCGAGCTTACCATAAAAATGAAAAAGGATATGCAAAAGAAATATCCGACTATCAAATACATGAACGAAATTCGTAAGAAAATCGAAAGCAAATATTCTGGCGTTGAAGTGAAAGCTTTAAATATAGGAATGGTTGAATCTGAAGAAGCTCCAATCGAAATTTTCCTTTCTTCAGATGATTCAGAATTATTGATGAAAGAAGCAAGACGTTTGAAAGTTGCCATTTTAGGAATCAAAGGAGCGAAAGATCCAACAATTTCTACGGATGATGTTACGCCAGAAGTTCGCATCGAATTAGATCGTGAAAAAATGGGACAACTTGGTTTACCAATTGCAGTAATCGGAATGCAACTTCAAAATGCCTTGACTGGAAATGATGATTCGCAATTTGACGAAAAAGGGCAAGAATACGATATTCGTGTGATGGTTGATAAATTTGACCGTAAAAATGCTGACGACATCAAAGCGATGACTTTCACTGCAAACGATGGAAAACAAGTTCGTTTAAATGAATTTGCTGATATCACGGTTGAAAATGGAAATGGTTCTTTGGAGCGTAAAAATCGTATTTCAAACACAACAATTCGTTCTTACGTTTTGGGTACTGCTTCAGGAACAGTTTCAGCAGAAATTGAAAAATACTTGGAGAAAAACCCTCTTGATGAAAACATCAGAATGCTTTGGGGTGGTGAAGTTAAACGTCAGAAAGAATCCATGGGAGCTTTGGGTACAGCAATGGGAATCGGTTTGATTTTGGTTTACTTAATCATGGTTGCATTGTACGACAATTTCATTTATCCATTTGTGGTTTTATTCTCCATCTTGGTTTCTTTGATTGGAGCAATTTTAGCACTGAATTTAACTTCTTCAAGTATGGGTATATTCACCATGTTGGGAATGTTGATGTTGCTCGGACTCGTCTCCAAGAACGCCATTTTGATAGTCGATTTTACGAATCATTTGAAAACGCAAGGAAAATCAACTTACACAGCTTTGTTGGAATCAGTTCGTGAACGTATGCGTCCGATTTTAATGACAACAATCGCGATGGTTATCGGTATGATTCCAATTGCAACAGCGACAGGTTCAGGTGCAGAATGGAAAAATGGTCTTGCTTGGATTTTGATTGGTGGTTTGACTAGTTCGATGTTCCTAACAATCATTGTTGTGCCAATTATGTATTATTGTGTTGACCGTGTGAAAGATAAATTTGGAAGAAATAAAATTATCGACTCAATTTTGGAAGAAGAAGAATCAGCGACAGCTGATGAAGACCGAACCTTAGTGAAGGGATAATAAAGTTTTTCCGTGACTCAGAAATTATTTTTTGAACCCTGTCTGCCGACAGGCAGGAACGGAGAGTAAGAGAAAAAGAGTTGTTAGTAAGGTAAATTAAGGTTTAAATTACATGGGATTAGGTAGCATTTTTGCTGCCTTTTTTCATTTGGTAAAATCTGTAATCACTTCAAGTTCATTTTATACAAACTCACAGGAAAAGCTTTTCCTTTTTTTTTTTGCAATTTAAATAGTTTTTTTCTGAATTGTCATAGCTTCTTTTTAGCTTAAACATGCTCCACTGGATTTGCAATCCTGCGGTTTAACCGAACTTAATCCTTTAAGTTCATTTTAAATATTTTTACTATATTTATAAAATGATTCAAGATCAGAAGCAAAACATTAAATCTAATTCAAGTTATTATTTAACAATGACAATTGTTGATTGGGTTGATGTTTTTATAAGAAAAAATCATTGTGATGCAATAATAGATTCATTAAAATATTGTCAAGAAAACAAAGGATTAGTTGTTTTTGCATATTGTATTATGAGTAATCACATTCATTTAATAGTAAATGTTGATGAGCCACATCAATTGAAAGATACAATGAGAGATTTTAAAAAATTTACTGCAAAGCAAATTTTATTACAAATTCAAAATGAGCCCGAAAGCAGAAAAGAATGGATGCTAAAAATTTTTTCAGAGAAGGCAGGTGTAAGTCCTAAACATAAAAACTTTCAATTTTGGCAAGAAGGAAATCATGCGATTGAAGTTTTTTCGCATGATTTTGTATGGACAAAAATAAACTACATACATAATAATCCTGTAAAATCTGGATTGGTGAAAGAGCCTCATCATTGGATTTACTCTTCTGCATCAAACTATCAAGATATGGAAAGTGTATTATTTGTAGAAAAAATAGTTCATAAATTGATTACTTATTAAAACAAAAAATGATGTTTTTGCATAAAAATGACCGCAGGATTGCAAATCCTGCGGAGCGGGGAAAAAATAAGCAATAAACCTCATTCATATTTTTTGAAAAAAACTTTAAAATCATAAATTATGAAAAAGCAATACATTTTATTCTTGAGTTTCTTGCTTTTGGTACTCACTTTTTCTTGTAGAAAGCACAACGATGAAGACCCTTGGTTTTCACATGGAGGGAAGCATTTAAACGATCGTTTAGAAGGTGAATGGGAATTGGTTAGTTTACACATCAATGAACAAGATTTATTTAGCTTTAGTGAAGATGATGTGTATGAAGACTTCTCATATTTGCTCGACATTGACACAATGAATATTGCCAAGTTTTTCAAATTTGTGCCGGCTCACAAGCAAAGCAAAGTGGAAGGCACAGGAGATTTATACATAAGAACAAAAAAAATGACTTCCTATCCAGAAAAAGTTGGTATTTCTCAATCTTTATTACTTGATTTAAGTGATACAAATGTTGCTTTGGCAAAATTAACATATGCATTTAAAGAAGGGAAAGTTAAAAATTTTTTCAGATTCGTTTTTTCAGATATTACACCAGTAGATACTTTAACACCAGACATTCCTGTTTTTAAACCCTTTGATGAATATTTTATTTTTAACAATTTTTTTATTAGAAAAAATAGCGAATTTAGTATTATGAAAGCAACAAAAAAAGAACTTATACTTTTTGATGCTGTAGAAAGTAAGAAAGCAACATCACCATATCCTTACATTAGATATCGTTTAACATTCAAAAAACTTAATTAATATGAAAAAAGTAATATTAAGCATATTTGTATTAATAAGTGGAATTTCGTTGTTCTCATGCAAAAAATATAACGATGAAGACCCTTGGTTTTCTCATGGTGGGAAGCACTTAAACGAGCGTTTAGAGGGAGAATGGGAATTGGTAAGTTTGCATATTATTGAGGAGGCTGCTTTCCCTTTTGACAAAGATGAAGAATATGAGGATTTTTCAAATTTATTGGATATTGACACGATGAATATTGCCAAGTTTTTCAAATTTGTACCTAAGGAAGAAGATAGTGATGTAGAAGGTAATGGAGAGCTGCTTATTCGTTCAAAATCGATGTCATCTTATCCTGAAAAAATAGGAATAGGTTTGTCTAATGACAATAATATAAATGATACCAATGTTGCACTAGCTAAATTAAAATATTTGTTTCGCGAAGGGAGTAAAAATGGAATTAGTTTTTTTCAATTCAAATACATTGAAGTTGATACTATTGACAGCTTAACGCCAGATATTCCTTGTTTTAAACCTTTTGATGAATATTTCCTTTTCAACAATTTTTTTAAATATATATACACCTTTGAAATAGCTAAAGCAACAAAAAAAGAGTTGATTTTGTATTATAATGTGCAATTAATTGATAACAATCCAAGCGCAACATATAGAAGATATCGTTTAACATTCAAAAAAATCAAATAAGATGAAAAAAGTAATCATTATTTTGTTATTGTTTTTTTGCGGCACTTGCATTTCTCAAAATGCACATTTCAACATGAAAAAATTTTCGTATTTGCGTTGGAGGTTAAAAAATTATTTCATAGTTGTTAATCCAAATTGAGAATAAGGTTACTCAGCCGGAATTAGAAATACTTTGCGAAAATATAATTTTTCACTTCAACTTCATTTTATACAAACTCGCAGGAAAAGCTTTTCCTTTTTTTTCGTCGGCAATATAAACCTTTTTTTTGCGAATCGTCATGGCTTCTTTTTGTGTCAGTTTTACAAAAGAAATGCGGTCTTTTTTTGTGAATGTATCGTCTTTAAAAGAAAATATTTCAAGTCCCGAGTAGGTCAACACATAACAAAGTGAATCTTGAAATTCGGCAGCGGTAACACCATCAAATATCATTTTTCGACTTTTTAAGTTTAATGTTGCGATTTTTTTTGCTTTTTGCTTGCCTGTCTTTGTTGAAAGTTTATACACTGATGAAACGCCATCAAAAGGATTTGAGCGTGATTTCGTGAAAATATATAAATTGTTGTCGCGATAAGCCAAAGCTTCTGCATCAAAATGAAAGTCCTTTTCGTTGGGTGGAAACTCTTCTTGATCTTCGTAAGAAAATTCTATTTTTTGTGCTTTTACACTTGATTTAAAAAAAAGAGAATCCAATTTGATTTTATAGATAAGTAAATTCTTCCTATCATTTAAATTGTTGCCAATATCAGCCAAATAAATATAATTCTTTTTGTCGCTTGTTATATCTTCCCAATCCACATTTTTTGCATTGGAAACAAGTACTTCGTGGATAATTTCTCCTTTTAAATTCAAGAAAAACAAAACAGGCTCATTTCCACCATCGTTGTGAGCAATGAGAATAGAATCATTTAAAAAAGTTAAACCCGAAATTTCGTTTAATTTTTTATCGAGTTTCTTAATTTTATCTAAAGATTGTGAAAAATGTATTGAGTAGATAAAAAGAAATAAACCAAGAAATTTAATCTGCATATTCATTGCGTTCTAAACGAGCTTTGATTTCCTCTAAGTTTTGCATTTTTTTCTCTTGGCGTGT
Source organism: Bacteroidota bacterium (assembly GCA_040386975.1). GTDB lineage: Bacteria > Bacteroidota > Bacteroidia > Flavobacteriales_D > Crocinitomicaceae > M2408. Next base: position 76,585 of record JAZKEO010000009.1, read on the forward strand.
ATTTTTTGCTGTTTCAGTAAAATATTTATGCTGATTTAAAAACATAACTTGAATTTCATCCCATTTGCGGTCGCTATCAATTTTGCCGTGTTCACGCAACTCCAAACGTAATTTATCTGCAATTTCATGGAAATCATCACGTCCTAAATAATCCAAATCGGCATCACAAATGATTTCTTCTAATTTATTTGTTGGTTGATGCGGAATTTGTGTAACATAAATCAAACGACGAATTTCTTCAATATGTTCCTCCGTATAGCCGTAACTTGGTAGGATCTCGCCTGCCATTCTCGCTCCAACAGGTTCATTTTTATCGTAACTTTCAACAAAACCAGCATCGTGATAGGTTGCAGCAGACTTCAATAAGAACAAACCATCATCGGCAACACCTTCTAGTAAAGCCAAACGTTCAACCGCGCGACACACATCTTTCGTGTGAGCGATACTGTGATAATGCAATTTCGGAGAAAGTTTTTTCTGCAAAATTTTCATAATATGCCGTTCCGCTTTATAGTAATTGATGCTACTATAATGATGTAGGTTCACAATCTGATGAAAACGATCGTTGGGATACAAGCCTAAACCATCCAAAGAAAGCTCTGGTTTAATGCCGTCAACCGTGTACATATCAATCAAACCCTTACTCTTAGATTTCACTTTCCCCTTGAAAGTGCACAAGAAATAAGGTTCAATAAATTGAAATGTTTGTCCTGAAATAGTCACTTTTCCTGGTTCACCAAGCATTTCCATTCGCTGAGCTTGATTCACTGTTGAACCCCAAATGTCGTAAGCTAATTTTTCCGAACCAATAACTCCTGCAGTAACTTCACCCGTATTAATTCCAAGACGTAAATCCCACACAACTCTTCCAGAAACAAGTGCTTCTTGACGCATCACTTGCATGCTTTCTTGTATTTGTAAAGCTGCAATACAAGCATCAATTGGATTCGTATTATTTCTTACCGGAACTCCACCAGCACACATGTAGGCATCACCAATGGTTTTGATTTTTTCAAGGTTATTATTTATGATGATTTCATCAAATTTACTGAAATAAATATCCAATTCATTTACCAATTCCGACGGACTCATTTTCTCCGCAATTTTTGTAAAGCCAACAAAATCAGTGAAAAGTACAGAAACCGTTTTATATGCTCTCGCACTCGCTTTACCTTTCGCTTTAATCTCTTGAAAAGTTGATTCAGGAATGATGTTTTTTAATAACTTTTCCGTTTTTTCTTTTTCAATTTCAAGCAAACGCTTTTGTTCTTCGAGGTTATCTTTTTTCTCCTCGATCATTGCTTTTTGCTTTTCAATTTTAATGTTTTGCTCGCGAATTTCTCTCGTTCGCTCGACAATTTTCATCTCCAAACGCACTTGCTGACGACGTTCAGCTTCAATTCGTGTTCGTGTATAAATTAAAATAAATATTCCGACACAAAAAATGACAACTATCCAAAACCAAGTTTTGTTCCAAAATGGAGCTGCGAGATAAATTTGCATTTCCGCTGGATTTGTACTCCATTCTCCATCTCCAAGTCTTGCGTAAACTTTCAACGTATAATCTCCCGCATCCAAGGAATTAAAGTGAATTTGATTTGAATTTCCGATTAAAATTTCACCTTCATCAGAGCCAACTAAGTCGTATTTATAACTCAACAATCTTGGATTACTTAAATCACACGCCATGAATTTAACCGTGAAATTTCGTTGCCTGTAACCTAATTCAATGCGTTGTGTTTCGGCAAAACTTCTTTTCAAAATACCTTCTTTCCCATTTGGCTTTATCCAATTTCCATCTAATTTAAACTTGGTAAAAACAACATCGGTTTTCTTTTTTTGATTGTCAAAAGATAAAGGATTGAAGTAATTTAAACCATTAATTGTTCCGAAATAAAATGTTCCTTTACTCGAACAAAAATAAGCTCCTTGATTAAATTCTGTTGAAACCAAACCATCTAGTTCCGTATAATTTTCAAAGCTTTTTGTTGCAAGTGAAAATTTAGAAATTCCCTTGTTTGTACTCAACCACAGATTTCCTTGATTGTCATTTAAAATCCCGTAAATAACATTGTTTGCTAAACCATTCTTCTTGTTATACAGATTGGTTTCATTTTTACTAATATCGTATTCAATCAAACCTGAACCCATTGTTCCGAAATAAAACTTATTTTTTGATGTTTGATGAATCGTTGTAATGTAATCTTTTGAAGTCGAAGTTAAAATCTGATTCTTCTCAAAAGGAACAATTTTTAATTGCGGTTTTTCCACCAAATAATTTAACCCTCCTAAACTTGTTGGAAACCAAATTCTACCTGAATTATCTTTATAAATCGAGCGACAAACTCCATCTAAAATTGTTTTTTTAGATAAAATTGGTTCATGAAAAAAGGCTTGAAAATTTCCTTTCTTTTTATGATAAAGTAAAACCCCTCCTTTCGTCGCGATAAAATACTTGTCTTCTTTCCAATGAAGAATGGAATAGGTGAGTTCAAAATTCGATGGATTCGTAATCCCTTTGTATTTAATTTTTTCAAAATAATAAGCATACGGAGATTGAATTTTTAAGATATATAAACCTTCCGTCGTTCCAACTAAAACTTCATTTTTATTAATAACTAAAATCGATAAAATAGATGACTCATTTTTTTCAAGAGAATTAATCGATAACTTATTTCGCAAAAATTGATCAAATTTTCCTGTAATCAAGTTTTTTCTTGAAATTGCGTTGTCTGTTCCTATAAAAATATAATTCCCACTTTTATCTTCCGAAAAACACCAAACACTTGGGGAGGGAATTCCTTTTGTTAAATCACCACTCGGCTCAACACTTAAAAACCCTTTGTTAAATGGATTAAAACTTCCAACTCCACGGTCGGTTGCAACCCAAAAAATACCAGTTTTATCTTTAAATATTTTATTTACTGAATTGTATAAAAGTGCATTTTTCTGAAAAATATCCTGTGTGTTTTGAAAAATCGTGCTTTTATTATTTTTATCATAGATGGTAAAAAGTCCATGAGATTTTGTTGTGATAAAAAACTGATTTCTGTTCTGAACAAAAATATCCAAGACATCAACCAAACCGTGATTTTTTTCCAGTTTACTTAAATAAGGATTCGTTTGTAAAGTTTTGGAATTAAACTCATATAAGCCTTGATTTGAACCAAGTAACCAATCATATTCACTTTTTCTAACAATGGTATTTATACGGACATAGGTCTTTTCTTTCCCAACAATCCTTACTCCCGAAACTTTTTTGTTTTCTGTATTTAATAGATACAAACCTTTATCTTCCGTACTTACGAAAAGTGTTTCGTCATCTAAAAATTGTAAAAACAGAATTTTATTGGATGGAATATTGGTTATAAAAAAATTAAATTTTTGCTTCTTTTTGTTGAATACGCACAAACCATTCGAACTTGTTCCAAGCCACAAATTTCCATTTTTATCTTCTGTAATCGTTTCGATTTGAAGTACAAAACCTCCTTTGAGTTGAAACGTTTTAAATTTTTCAGTTTTGGGATTGTAATTTGTTAAACCGTTTGATGTACCAAACCACAAATTCCCGTCCTTAGATTTAAAAGATGTTTTGATATACGAATTTTCAATTCCAGCAGTATTATCTGCAGAAAAATTCTCAAAAGTTTGTCCGTCAAAACGATTTAAACCATCTTGTGTTCCAAACCATAGTGCTCCGTATTTATCTTGCTCAATAGTCGTGACAGCACTTTGCGAAAGTCCATCAATGATTGAATAATTTTTAAAACGATATGTACTTTGACTCAAACTTAAAAAAAAGTTCAATAATAATAAAGTACATATCCGTTTTTTCATCAATGCTTAATTTTTATTGAGCTGGTTGTTTAGCCGCTTGAGCTGCAGTAGTTTCTAAATCACGGTCAAACATATACATTCCACCTTTATCTCCTCCAATTAGTTTCAATTTATCAAGAATTGATCTTGCCAAAGCTTCCTCTTCCAATTGTTCAGAAACGTACCATTGTACAAAATTGTGAGTTGTGTAGTCCTTCTCTTGCAAACAAATATCAACCAAATCATTGATGCTTGCCGTAACAGCTAATTCATGCTCCAATAAAAGTTCAAAAACATGCTCTAAATTATCAAATTCTACTGGTGGTTTTGTAATTCCTGGAATGATAGCTTTTCCTCCACGTTCATTGATAAATTTAATCAATTTCAACATGTGAAAACGTTCTTCATCTGAGTGTGTATATAAAAATTGAGCTGTTCCGTTCAATCCATTATTTTCGGACCAAGAGGCCATAGCCAAATAAAATTGTGAGGATGAACTTTCTTTAACAACTTGCTCGTTTAATGCTTTTTCTACGCGTGGATTCATAATTTATTTTTTTGTAAAGGTAAGAAATTAGTTCTTAGTCTAAAAGACAAACTAACTTTCTTTTAATAAAATCAAAAATAAGAAAAATTGTTATAAAAGCACGTTTATAAAATATAAAAAAGGAATTTTGTTTCAGAGTCCAATTCTTTTAAACGAAAAACTCCCTTTTAAATTAACAAAAGAGAGTTTCAATAGTAGATCTAATTTTTTTAATTTGACCTTTGCTTAAAGGCATAACGAACAGCTACATTCACTGTAACACCAATTTTAGTAATGGGATAAACATTAACTGTTGGACCAGCTTCTATTGCAGCATTAAAACGTGAAGTTTGAGGTGTAACCTCTATTCCAAGAATAGCGTCAGCTCTCAAAAAAAATCCATTATGCTCAACAAAATCATCCGTAATATATCCTCCTTTGGTGTAATATTGTAAATTTGGTCCAAGTCCTACATACCAATTATAGCCTGTATTGATCAAACCAATTTGTTTGTTATACTCAAATAAAGATTGTAATAACACATATCGATTATCAACGTCAATATTTATTCCAAGTGAATTATCTAAAGCAAAAACTTCTCCAATATAAAATTTACCATTTAAAGCTGCAAAACCTGGGTATCCCGTTTTTATACCCAATGCTTTTTTATAGTCTTGAGAAAAAGAAAATGATGAATATGTTAGTAAAAACAAAAATATTAGTTTCTTCATAGTTTTTAGTTTTATTTAAAATTCATTATACTCAAAGTAGCCGATAAAGTTACACTTTTAATAAATTGCGTCTAATGATTCACACATTATTTGAGCAGCCTCCGCTAAAATTTCTATTGTATGTGCTTCTGAAACAAAACCAACCTCATAACCACTTGGACCTAAATAAACTCCGCGATTCAATAATTCTCTGTGTAATTTTTTGAAGCCTGACATATCTGGGTTGATTTCTTCCGCACTGCGAATTGTTTTTTTGCCCGCAAAATTTAACCAAAAAATCGAACCAATGTGAACAATTTCAAAATCATAGCCTTTTACTTTCGCATGTTCATTAATTGGTTTAATGAACGCTATTGTTTTTTTCTCCAATTCTTCGTAAAATCCTTCTTTTGAACATTCTGTCAACTGTGCAATACCTGCAGCCATCGCTACTGGGTTTCCGGATAAAGTTCCAGCTTGATAGACTGGTCCATCAGGAGAAACACAAGCCATAATTTCTTTACTAGCTCCATAAGCTCCAACTGGCAAACCTCCACCGATAATTTTACCGTAAGTAATGATGTCTGGTGTGATGTTATAATATTCTGCAGCTCCTGAAAATGCTACTCTAAAGCCCGAAATTACCTCATCAAAAAACAATAAAATGTTATTTTCAGTACATAATTCTCTTAAGGTTTTTAAGAACGATAATTCTTGCAATAAAAGTCCATTATTTGCTGGAATTGGTTCGATAATCGCACAAGCAATTTGATTTTTATGTTCCTCGATACATCTTTTTAATGCTTCAACATCATTCAAGGGTAAAACCAAAGTTTCTTTTGCAAAACTTTCAGGAACACCAGCACTTGAAGATGAACCAAGTGTTGCTAAACCACTTCCTGCCTTGACAAGCAAAGAGTCTGAATGACCATGATAACATCCTTCAAATTTGATAATCTTATCCTTCTTTGTATATCCTCTTGCTAAACGTAAAGCAGACATAACTGCCTCTGTACCAGAACTACAAAAACGAATTTTATCAATAAATGGATTTTTATTTAAAATTAATTCAGCCAATTCATTTTCTAAACGCGTTGGAGCGCCAAAACTTGCTCCATTTTGAAGTGTTTCAACAATTTTACTATATACTTTTTGATTGTTGTGTCCTAAAATTAATGGTCCCCAACTACAACAAAAATCAATGAATTCATTTCCATCTTCATCCCAAATTTTTGCTCCATCGCCTTTTTTAATGAATAAAGGATTTCCATCAACAGATTTGAATGCTCGCACAGGAGAATTTACTCCTCCTGGAAAATAATTTTTTGCTTTTTCAAAAAGTGCTGTCGATGTTGATTGATTTATTGTTGCTTTAATATCCATTTTCTAATTTTTATAAATCCATTTCTGGTACAAAATCTGGTACAATTAATTCTCCTTCCGTTTTAGAAATAATTTCCTCAACACTTACTCCTGGAGCTCTTTCGATTAAATGAAATTTACCCTCTTTAATTTCCAAAACAGCTAATTCTGTTACCACTTTTTTCACGCATGCAACTCCAGTTAAAGGCAAAGTACACGTTTTTAATATTTTTGATTCTCCAGCCTTATTTGAATGCATCATGGCAACAATAATGTTCTCTGCTGAAGCAACTAAATCCATCGCTCCACCCATTCCTTTTACCATTTTTCCTGGAATTTTCCAGTTTGCAATATCCCCATTTTGAGAAACTTCCATTGCTCCTAAAACCGTTAAATTCACACGTTGACTTCGAATCATACCAAAACTCATTGCACTATCAAAAAAACTTGATCCTTTTGTAGTTGTAACAGTTTGTTTTCCAGCATTAATTAAATCTGCATCAACATCTTCTTCAAAAGGAAAAGGTCCGATACCAAGTAATCCATTTTCTGATTGCAAAATTACTTCTACATCATTCGGAACATAATTTGCAACTAATGTTGGAATACCGATACCTAAATTAACATAATATCCATCTTTTAATTCTTTTGCTATACGTTTAGCAATTCCGTATTTATCTAACATAAGAAGACTTTTATTTTTGAGTAATTGTAACTTGTTCAATTCTTTTTTCGTAATCTTTTCCTTGAAAAATTCGATTGATGAAAATTCCTGGAGTGTGAATCATATCAGGATCCAATTCCCCCGCAGGAACTAATTCTTCTACTTCAGCAATTGTAATTTTACCTGCCATTGCCATTAAAGGGTTAAAATTTCTTGAAGTAGCTCTAAAAATCAAGTTTCCATGTGTGTCACCTTTCCAAGCTTTAACAATGGCAAAATCACTTTTAAAAGCCATCTCCATTAAATAGGTTTTACCATCAAAAACACGCGTTTCTTTTCCTTCAGCGACTTCCGTTCCTACACCAGCTGGAGTAAATATTGCTGGCATACCATAACCTGTTGCCATACAACGTGTTGCTAAAGTTCCTTGTGGAATTAATTCAACATCTAATTCTCCACTTAATAATTGTCGTTCAAATTCAGCATTTTCACCGACGTAAGATGCAATCATTTTTTTGACTTGGCGTGTTTTCAACATCAAACCAATACCAAAATCATCTACACCTGCATTGTTAGATATACAGGTCAAATTTTTAACGCCTTTTTTTACTAATCCGTTGATTGAATTTTCTGGAATTCCACACAAACCAAAACCTCCCAACATGATTGTCATGTTATCTTCAATTCCCACTAATGCCTCCTCAACGTTTTTTACAACTTTATTCATCTACTTAAAAGATTTTGTTTTTGAAATAATTACAATTCAATATCAGGTTCTATAACTTCTCCTGGTTCAGCTATGATAACTTCATCATCTGCTGCTGGTGGAAGATAGGTATCTGAACAAGAGAACATACTCTCATCAAAATCTTTAGGCTTCTCAAAACTTGTTGTCGAAATCGAAATATTAGCATCCTTGTAAACTTTGTTCATAAAATACCCGTAAATCGGCATTGCCGTTCTTGCTCCTTGTCCTTCGTCGGTTGATCTAAAACGAACAGCTCTATCTTCAGCACCTACCCAAACTCCTGTTGCTAAATCTGGTGTTAATCCTATAAACCAACCATCTGAATTGTTTTGTGTTGTTCCCGTTTTACCTGCTGTTGGATACGTAATCCCTCCCCAATCAGTTGCGTAACGTAAACGACCACCAGTACCACCAGTAATTACACCTTCCATCATTTTTAAAACAGAATAAGCTACCGATTCATTAATTGCTTCACGAGATTGCGGTTTTGCACTATAAATCACATTTCCATCTCTATCCTCAATACGTAAAATGGAAGTCGGTTTGTTGAAAATTCCTTTGTTAACAAATGTTGCTTGAGCAGCCACCATTTCATAAAGCGATAAATCCATTGAACCCAAACACATTGCTGGAACGATATCGTTTGGACTTAATTCAATATCTAAACTTTTCATCAGTTTTGCAACTGTTTGCGGTCCACCTTTTGCTCCCATTTTCGCCATAATAGCAACTGTGATGTTGTTCATGGAATTTTTTAATCCTTGTCTAACTGGAATCATTTTTCCACTCATTTGTCCGTTTGAATTCGATGGACACCATCTTCCATCAGGATTTCCACTAGGATCAAATAAATCAACGCAATGAGCAATATCTGGAATTTGAGTACAAGGCTTCACAACTCCCATAGCAATTCCAGCCCCATAAACGAATGGTTTGATTGTTGAACCAACTTGTCTTTTACCCAATCTCACGTGGTCGTAAGCAAAATGATCGATATTTGCTCCACCAACCCACGCTTTGATAAATCCAGTTTCTGGCTCAATAGAAATTAAACCTGCCTGTAAAAATGATTTGTAGTAACGAATAGAATCATTTGGCGTCATCAAAGTATCAATTTCTCCTTCTTTACCCCATGTAAAAACGCGCATATTGGTCTTTTCGTTGAAGTTTTTTCTGATTTCAGCTTCAGATAAACCTGCTGCTATCAAACTTTTGTAACGGTCTGAACGGTGCATCCCGCTTGTCATGATGTTTTCAACTTCCTCGTCACTAATCGAATTGGAGAAAGGATAATTTCTCGTTCCGCGGTTATTGCGATTGAATTTCGGCTGTAAATTTTTTCTCAAATGCGTTTCCATTGCTTCTTCAGCATATTTTTGCATATCCGCATTTACAGTAGTATAAATTTTTAAACCATCACGGTAAATGTCATATGGAGCTCCATCTGCACGCTTGTATTTTAAAGAACCATCGGCTTTTTTCTCTTCAAATATTTTAGTTATTTCTCCACGTAATGATTCTCTAAAATAAGGTGCCATTCCACGCTTGTGGTCAACAACTTGATAATCTGTAAGAATTGGTTTTAACTTAAGTTTGTCGTATTCTTCTTGTGTAATTTTCACACGCAAAGCTTCATTACCATCATTGCTATTTTTTAACCATTGAAATAAAACTTGATTTCTTCTCTCAAGTGCTCGTGTGCTATCTTTTTCTCTGGCTTCACGAATTTCTTGTAAAGTAACATCATTTGGATTTACACCCTTTTTACTTGCAATATTTTGACGGTAATTTTTAATTGTAAAGGTGTAAGGATTAAACAAGGAAGGATTCTTACACATACCAATCAACATGGCCGCCTCTTCTTTTGCTAAGTTTTTTGGCGTTTTATTGTAATACACTTTAGCTGCATTCGCAATACCAACAGCATTGTACAAGAAATCAAATTGATTTAAATACATGGTAATAATTTCCTCTTTCGTGTAACGTTCTTCCAAACGTGTTGCGATGATATTTTCTCTTGCTTTTTCACCTATACGCGAAAAAATTCGACCTAATTTTGTTGAACTTTCAACTTCTTCCCCATTTGCTTTGGCAATCGCTTCACGATCTCTCATTTGCAAAGTGAATAATTGTTTTGCTAATTGTTGTGTAATAGTTGACGCCCCACCTGCTGAACCAGCACTTGTAATCGAACGAGCAATTGCTTTAATGTCAAAACCTGAATGGTTATGAAAACGCTCATCTTCTGTTGCAATCAAAGCATCCGTCAAAAATGGAGAAATTGATTTGTAATCAACACTTGTACGGTTTACTTTCCAATACCTTCCTAATTCTGTAACTCCATCGTCAGCAATAACGATAGAAGCCAACAATTCTGGCGGACTATCCAACATGGATACGGGAGGTAAATCATCTTCTGATTGAAATAAGAGTAAACAACTAACAAAAAGAAGTGGGAAAGTTGCTACAAACCAAAAAGTGATGGTCATTCTTTTGTGTTCCTTTTCGTTAAACACAGGACTTGTATTTGATTTTTTTAGATTCATTTATCTTGTTAAATAAAAACATGTAAATTTAAACAAAAATACCTCAAAAAATTAAAAAGGATTAATTTTTTAATTTTTTGAGGTATTTATAAGATGTTCAAGACTTTAAACCCTAATTTATTAGGATTTCACTTCTTTTTTTTTAATGATTCTTTCACGAAGTTCTCAATAGCAGCAGTCATTGACGGCATATTTGGTTGAGGAGCGTGAATATCTAATCTTAAATTATTTTTTAACACTGCATGAGCGGTTGTTGGACCAAAAGCAGCAATTAAAGTATTATTTTGTTTAAAATCAGGGAAATTTTTCATCAAAGATTCAATTCCTCCTGGACTAAAAAATACAAGTAAATCGTAGTAAACATCTTCCAAATCACTTAAATCAGAAGCAACTGTTCTATACAATGTTGCTTTCGTAAAATTGATTTTAAATTGTGTTAATGTTTCAGGAATTTTATCTCTTAAAATATCAGTACAAGGCAATAAAAATTTTTCATTTTTATGCTTTTTCATCGTGTCAACTAATTCTTCTATTGTCTGTTTTCCAAAGAAAATTTTTCTTTTTCTATACATCACATATTTTTGAAGATACAAAGCTACAGCTTCAGAAATACAAAAATATTTCAAATCATCAGGCACGTTAAACCTCACTTCTTCAGCTATTCTAAAAAAATGATCTACTGCATTTTTTGAAGTTAAAATAACAGCAGTATGGTCAGGTATATTTACACGTTGAGTTCTAAACTCTTGTGCACCAATCCCTTCCACGTGGATAAACGGCCTAAAATCAATTTTAAGCTTATATTTTTCAGCTAAGTCGAAATAGGGAGATTTATCTCCTTCTGGCTTAGGTTGAGAAACTAAAATTGTTTTGATACCCAAAATACAAAAATTTAATTCAACATTTTAACATTCCTCCCTATTTTACCATAAAAACGATATAAAAAATCAAAATTGGTAAAATTTCGAGGGTGCAAAAGTACAAAATAATATAATACCAAGATACTTTGTGTTGAAATGAAAATATAATTCCTCTTAAAATTTTGTAAAACCAAAAGAAAGCAATGAAAAAAACAAAGGAATAAATGAAATAAAGTGACCATTTTAAATTGAAAGTCCACAGTAAGAGTAACATAGAAAAAAGCAAACCCATTACTTGAGATAAAATAATGACATTCTTTTTGTTTTCGCTAAAGGTTTCTTTTTCATTCGTAAGAAAGCCTATGAAATTGTAACAAATCAATGGCCATAAAAGGAAATAAACAGGTAAAAGTGGTAGGAAAACGAACACATTCACATCTTTAATATACAAAAAAGAGAAATTTGAAATGTAAAGTAAGGTGGATGTTGAAACCAAATAATTCAACAATAAAAAAATCGAACCTAATGAAGTTAAACTAAATTCATCTTGAATGATTTTATTTATTTGGTTGTTTTTATAAAGTATGCGAGAAAAAACAACCACAAAATTTGATGATCCAAAACGTGAAAAAGCAATAAGTAAAAAAGATACAGACAAACCAAAAAGAGCAATCCACATAATACTTTGATTGCGTTCTATAAGTTTTAGAGGAATTTCAATCTTGCTGTTATCCATATTAAAAAAGCTAAATTCTCCACTTTTTATTGCGGAAAACGATCTATTAAATAAAGAAAAAAGCTGCTCTTGAAACATGAAAAAACAATTCTTAATCTGCAAATTTACATTTTTGAAAATTAGTTCTGTGATTTTTTTGATAATTATATTTTTGAAATAAAGCTAAAAGTCTCATAGGATTACTTTAAAATTAAACAAAAACTTATTTTAATCATAATTATCAAGCTTATTTTTTGTAACTTTGTTTATAAAATGACATTATGACTACCGTAAAATTAAAGTTTGACGAAAAAACTGAAACTGGGAAAATGGTAAAACAATTACTTAAGGCATTCAAGCAACTTTCAGAAGTTAAAATTATTGAAGAAAAAACTCCAAATAATGAGACTTTGCAAGCAATGGCGAATGTTAAAAAAGGAAAAACTATTAAAACAAGTAACTACACAGATTTTTTGTCTAAAATTAATTCATGAGTTACTCAATAGAATTTGAGCCAAGTTTTAAAAAAGATTTTAAGACTTGCTTGAAAAGAAAATTAAACATGAATTTATTTGAGGAAGTATATACACTATTTTCTGAAAATGGAAAACTGCCTTTGAAGTATAAACCACATGTTTTAAAAGGAAATTGGAAAGGTTTTATGGAATGTCATATTCAAGCTGATTGGCTTTTAATTTGGGATGTTGACCATAATACGAAAACAATTGTTTTAGTGAGAATGGGTAAACATGATGACTTATTTTAATATTGATTTCTCATTAGAATTTAATAAACAAAAAAGAAATTTTAGCAATTTTAACCTGAGTTCTGTGATTTTTTCAACAAATTATCTTTTTATTTGTTAATTTTGCACTTTAATATAGAAAATTTTAGAACAGTATCCTTATGAAAACAGATTTATTTACACATCCTGATTATTACAATATGGATGACTTGCTTTCTGATGAGCATAAAATGGTTCGCGATGCAGCAAGAGCTTGGGTGAAAAAAGAAGTTTCTCCAATTATAGATGAGCATTATGAAAAGGCAACTTTCCCTATGCATTTATTGAAAGGTTTGGGTGAAATCGGTGCTTTTGGACCTTACATTCCAGAGCAATACGGTGGACCAGGTTTGGATCAAATCTCTTATGGTTTGATTATGCAAGAGTTGGAGCGTTGTGATTCAGGTTTGCGTTCTACGGCTTCTGTTCAAAGTTCTTTAGTAATGTACCCAATTTGGAAGTACGGTTCTGAGGAGCAAAAAATGAAATATTTACCGAAATTAGCTACTGGCGAAATGATGGGTTGTTTTGGTTTAACTGAACCAGACCACGGATCAAATCCAAGTGGAATGCTTTCAAATTTCAAAGATGCGGGTGACCATGTCATTTTGAATGGAGCGAAAATGTGGATTTCAAATGCACCTTTTGCGGACATCGCTGTTGTTTGGGCAAAAGACGAATCAGGAAGAATTCATGGATTGGTTGTAGAACGTGGTATGGAAGGATTTTCAACACCTGAAATGCACGGGAAACTTTCTTTGAGAGCTTCATCAACTGGAGAATTGATTTTTGTTGACGTAAAAGTTCCAAAAGCAAATATTTTACCTGGTAGATCAGGTTTAGGTGCTCCATTAAGTTGTTTAGATTCAGCTCGTTTTGGAATCGCTTGGGGTGCTTTAGGTGCTGCAATGGATTGCTACGATCAAGCTTTGAGATATTCGAAAGAAAGAACGCAATTTGGTGTTCCTATTGGATCTTTTCAATTAATTCAGAAAAAATTGGCTGAAATGATTACTGAAATCACAAAAGCACAATTATTGACTTTCCGTTTAGGTCAGTTAAGAAATGAAGGAAGAGCAACAAGTTCACAAATCTCAATGGCGAAAAGAAACAATGTTGAAATCGCATTAAATATTGCTCGTGAAGCGAGACAAATTCACGGTGGAATGGGTATTACAAGTGAATATTCTATGATGCGTCACATGGCGAACTTAGAATCTGTGTTAACATATGAAGGAACACACGATATTCACTTGTTAATCACAGGTTTAGATGTAACAGGAATTCCTGCATTTACTCGTGAGATGCCAGATTTATCAAATATGTAAAAAATAATAACTATTTTTGAAAGACCATTTATTCAGTTAAATGGTCTTTTTTTTTGTCCTAAAAACTTAGAAGCCAACAATGCGTTTTTTATATTTTATTTTAAAGATTGTTTTACAATACCCATTCAGAATCTTTTTTTCAAAGGTTAAATTGGTTAATCCTGATAGGCATTTTTTTGGACGAACAATTTATGTTTGTAACCATGCTGCTTCTTTTTTAGATCCTTTGGTTATTTCTGTTTTACAGCGACCAATTGTGTTTTTCATGACCCGTTCGGATGTATTTAAGCCCTTTTTAAAACCTCTTTTGTGGCAGGTTCACATGTTGCCAATTTACCGCGAACACGATGGAGAAGATACAAAAGCTAAAAATGAGGCTGTTTTTAAAACTTGCACCAACATTTTAAAATACGGAAGAAGTTTAATGATTTTTGGAGAAGGTTTTACGGATGATGTTTTTATTCGTCGTTTGAAACCAATAAAAAAAGGTGCTGCTCGTATTGGTTTTGGAACTCTAGAAGCAATCAATTGGGAGAAAAAAATTTACATGAAAGCAGTTGGAATAAATTACGAAGACCCAAATTCTATGGGAGCTAACGTTTTAATCTCCAACTCTGAACGAATTTGTTTGAATGATTACAAAGAACTTTATCTACAAAGTCCTTCAAAAGCAATTCATGATGTAACAAAACAAATCGAAGTTTTACTGCAAAATCAATTAACACATGTTGAGAACAAAGATTGGGTGTTTTTTCACGAACATGTAAGTCGTTTAAAAAGAACTTTCATGCATCCGACAGACAGTGATTTTTCAATTCCGCTAAAAAAACGTTGGCAAAATTCAAAAGAATTAGCTCATTGGATAAATGAACAAACTTCGACGAGCTCAGTTAACACAAATGAAGAAAATCAAGAATTAATTGACTTAAAAAAAGACTTGGATAGCTATTTTAAATTGCTTAAAAAGATGAAAATAGAAGAACAGTATCTTCACGAATTAAGCCTGAAAAATGAATTAAATACTAGTAAAGAATTATTCAAACTTATTGCTTTATCTCCTGTTTTAATTTTCGGATTGATCCATTTTTACCTCCCATATAATTTTGTGAAACGTTTTGCTGAAAAAACATTCAAAAGACGTGTTTTTTGGAGTTCTGTCAAACTCATGTTAGGTTTTTTAGTTATTGCTTTGTGGAACATTCCTTTGGTTTATTTATTAAATCTTTTTGTTATTAAAAACGCTTATATTTCTTTAGGATATTATTTAATTCTACCTATTTTAGGTCGTTTGAGTTATTCGTGGAAAGAAATTTTAAAACACTACTTAACAAAAAAGAAACTCAAAAAGGTCAATTTATCAAGTATGATTGAAAAAAGAAAAAATTTAATTGAGCGGATTGATTTGCTCTGTCCGAAATTTTAATATTTCACTCAAAGACGCCAAGAAGCAAAAAGAAATTATTATATCAAAATATATCTTTTTATTTTACATTCTCCATTTTCAATTTTTCATTCTTAACTTTACACTTTTAACTTTTCACTATTTAATAAATGCTTTTTAAAGATATTGTAGGTCAAGAGGAATTAATCTCACACTTAATTCAAGATGTTAAGCAAGACAAAATTAGTCATGCTCGCTTGTTTTTGGGTGCTCCTGGGTACGGAGGTTTACCTTTAGCTTTGGCTTTTATTCAATATTTATATTGCGAGAATAAAACTGATTTTGATAGTTGTAATGCCTGTTCGTCTTGTGTAAAAATGAACGAGTTACAACATCCTGATGTACATTTTTCCTTTCCAGTTGTTCAAGCAATTGATAAGTTCAGTGATTATTTTATCAAAGATTGGCGAGAACAAATGAAAGAAAATCCTTATTTTGACTTAACAAAATGGACTGAAAGGATTGATGATAAAGGTCGAAAACCAATTATCGGAAGTGAGGAAAGTTTGGCTATCATCAAAAAATTGAGTCTTAAATCTTACGAAGGAGGCTACAAAATAATGATTATTTGGATGGCTGAGGAAATGAATCCTACTTGTGCCAATAAATTGTTAAAAATCTTAGAAGAACCGCCAAAAAATACGATTTTCATTCTGCTTGCTGATTCGCAAGAAAGTATGCTTCAAACGATTTTGTCGCGAACACAAATATTAAAAATCCCTTCGATTCAAATTGAGACTTTGGCGAAAGGTTTGAGTAATCAAAATGGAATCGATTTATCTGCCGCTATGAGTGTTGCTTCTATGTCGGAAGGAAATATGATTGAAGCGACGGATTTGATTCACGTGAGCGAAGAAAAGAACATCAATCGCGAATTATTTATTGATTTGATGCGTGTTTGTTACAAAAAAGATGTTGTTCAGATGATTGATTGGTCGGAAAAAGTGAGTTACATAGGAAAAGAAAAGCAGAAAACCTTTTTGAAATATGCTCTACACATGTTTCGCCAAAGCATGTTGAAAAATTACACCGAAAATCAATTAACAAAAACTTCCAAGGAAGAAAATGATTTTTTAGAGAAATTTTCAAAATTCATAACAGGAAATAATATTTTTGAATTCATGGGCCATTTTAATGATGCTTATTACCACATCGATCGGAATGCAAGTGCGAAAATTTTATTTACGAATCTGTGTTTTAAAGTGATGCGTTATATTCATTTCGCTTAATAGAGTTTCTAAAAATTCTCAAGCAAAAAAAACATCCGCCAATGACGAATGTTTTTAAATATTATTAGAGGAATTATTTTCCTTTTTTCTTGATTTTGTCTGGATCGTTGTTTGGATCTGTGATGTCACCCTCTGTTCCAAGTCCTGAACCACTAGTTGCAGTGCCAGTATCCGTACCTGATGTATTTCCACTACCTAATGATTTCTCATTATCTGAGTTAGAATCTGTTGTAGTCCATTCAACACCTTGAGCACTATCCAAAGACGCATTAGGTTTGATGTTCTCTTTTTGACAAGAGAAAACCGCAACTAAAGACAGGCCTAAAACGATATATGTAACTTTTTTCATGTTCTATTAAATGAAACTCTTAGCAAATATATATAATCTTTTTCAATCTACCAAATTTTTTAAGGGTATTTTGATTAAAACCATCGTTCCACTGATTAAACTGTTTTCATCATATATCTGAAATGGTCCTTCTAATTCAAAATCTTGGCGAGAAAGTTTGTTTAGTAAATTAATCCGTTTTGCAGTAATTTCCATTCCTTGCGACTTATGGTCGCCTCCAAAATTTCCTTTTTTAGCCATGCTACTCTCGATTCCAACACCATTGTCTTGAATTGAGACAATTAATTTTTCATCTCCATTTAAATTCCTTTCAATGCTTAATTTAATGGAAATCAGTCCTTTTTTGTCTGTGATTGGCAAAACTCCGTGAATAATACTATTTTCCACAAAAGGTTGAAACAACATGGCAGGAACTTCAATTGCTTCTAAATCAATGTCTCCAGTCTCAATTACATAATCAAAGCGATCTTTGAAACGCATGGCTTCAAGCGATAAATAAAGCTCCAATCGTTCAATTTCTTGATTTAATGCTACTTGATTGTTGTTTTCAGAAGAAGAATCTAAGTTTTTACGTATCAATTTAGCAAAATTTGTCAAATATTTATTTGCCGAAAGTTTATCTTGTGTGTTGATAAAATATTGAATTGAATTGAGTGAATTGAAAATAAAATGCCTGTTCATACTCGCATTCAGAGATTGTTGTTCAAGTGATAAAAGTTTGGTTTTAAATTCTAAGTTTTCCTTATATCGTTCAGCTTTTTCCTTGTTAATTCGCACTCTTACAAAATAGAAGATTAAAAATGCTCCGCATAATATCGAAAGCGTAATAAACCACCACGTTTTGTAAAAAACAGGATTTACGGTAAATTTTAGTTGGTATTCGTCAGAAAAAGTTCCAAGCTCGTTTTTAGCTCTAATATGGAGTGTATAAGATCCTGAAGGTAAATTCGATAAACTAATCAAAGGAGAAGAAAAAGCCGGAACCCAAGTTTCATCCAAACCTTCAAGCCAATATTGATACTTTAATTCCTCGTAATTTTTGAGTAGAACACCATCTAATTCTAATAATAAATTGTTTTTGGATGGTGGTAAATTTAAATTCAGTGGCAAACCTTCATCCGTTAATGATGATGAAAATTCTGCATAATTTACTTCTTGAAAATTAATTTTTATATTAGAGATATTTAAAAAAGGTTTATTCTGATTTGTAATAAAAGTTTCTTGTTGTGTTTTAAAGCAAACCAAACCTTCGGCTGTTCCAAACCAAAGATTTTGTTGAGAATCAATCAAGCTTGAGTTGATATTTGTTTCCAAATTCACTAAACCATCTTCAATTCCATAGTGAATGCGATTTGATTTTTCTCTTTTTTCAAGGTTCCTTAAAACATATAAACCATTGTTTGTTCCAACAAAAAGCTGATTTTTAGAATAATTGATGAAATTGATGAAGTTCGACGCTGGTTGATCAGATAAATAAATTTCCTTCAAAGATTTTCCATTTGAACAAAATAAGCCTGACTCACTTCCAATCCACAACTGTCCAAAATCATCTAATTTTAATGAGTAAGATGAAATTCCAAAACCCAAATAACGTTTAAATTCCCCATTAGAAAATTCAAATAAACCGCCATCAGCAGCACAAATTAATTTGTCTTGAAAACGAATGATGTTTCGAATCGTTCCAATTTTTGTTGCGTTGTAATTTTTTGAAATGTTTTTAAAAACCCCTTTGTAAATCAATGAAATACCGTTCGAACCTCCAATATAAATTTTAGAATCATTTTCTTTAAAAAAGCAAGATATTTTTTGTTCCAAAGAGTCATTTCTTGCAAAAAGCTTTTGATTTTTTTGAAGATTTGTTTTTATTAATCCATCTCCTGTTCCAAGAAATAAATTTGTTTCTTTATCTTGAAAAATTGTCCAAATCGTTGATTTCACAAAATCATATTGCTTGAAAGTTGAATTATTGAAAGAAATTAACCCGTTTTCATAAGAACCGAAAAAATAAGAATTGCGATTTTTCTCAAAAGAGGACGTAATTAAATTGCTTTGAATACCATTGTTTTGATTGTAATAAACAAAGTTTGTTCCTCCAAAACGGAAAAGTCCTTTTCCATCTGTTCCAATCCAAATGGTTCCGTTTTTATCCTCATAAACGTAATTTAAAACATTAAAAGGTAAACCAGAATTATTGTCAATTATTTGCGCCCTTTTTTGCGGATTTTTGTATATTAAACCATTCATACAGGCACTCCAAATATTCCATTTTGAGTCGATGAAAAAGTGATCTAAATAGATGTCTTGTTGGATGTCAATTTTTTGTTTAAACGCTTTTTTTGCTTCTAAATACTGATAGATTTTTCCATTTGTTGTTGAAACAAATAGTGATTGATCTTTTTTAACGATTCCTGTTAAATTTAAATCAAATTGATTTTTTATTTTATGGAATACTTTTAAATCTTTACTAACGATCAATCCAGCTCGTGTTGCTAAATAGATGCGGTTTTTACGCGTTTCCATCCCACGAATTCGGTTTTCATCATCCGTTTTTAAAAAAATGTGTTTTAATTTGTTTTTTTCCAATATATAAATTCCATTTCCATTGGTTGCGATGAGTAATTTGTTTTGGAAATAACAGATTTTTGAAACAGAGATATTTTGATTTTCATCTCCAAATGACCATGATTTGAATTTTCGCCCTTTGTAAAGTGAGATTCCACCTTGATGACCAATCCACAATTCATTTTTATTTGAAAATAAAGAGGTAATTCTATTGTTTAGTAAACCGTCATCGGCAGAATAATTTTTAAATGTTGAACCGTTAAAATTGCTCAAACCACCTAAAGTTCCAATCCATAAATATCCATTTTCATCTTCAGTGATTGCTTTTACTTGTGTTTGAGCTAAGCCTTCAGCGATGGAATAAGTGGTAAATGAATAACTTTGGGCTTTAATAAAAGTCCCAGAAAAAAATAAAAAAAATAAAATAGAATAAATTAATTTCATGAATTTTCCTTCAAATATTTCACGAAATCTGTCACACGGTTTCTTGCAACTGGAACCCTCAAACCTCCTTTTAAAACAGCGAAATGTCCATCTTCATTTAAAAATTCAGTTAAACAACTTAAATTGATAATGTGTGATTTATGAATTCTGAAAAATTTATTTGGATCTAAAATATGTTCGTAAATTTTTAAAGTACGTGTATCTAAATAACGTGTACCATCTTGAAAATAAATTGTTGTACAATTTCCGCTTGCTTCCAAATGTGTGATTGTGTTGTCCTCCACAATTTTTAAACCTTTTGTGTGACTAATTGCAATGCGGTTCGTTTTTTTGTTGTGTAATAATGTTTGAGATAAGTCTTTTAAAGAACGGAAATAGGTGACAAAACTTTCCGGATTATCTGAAAATATTTTTTTGGCTTCAACCAATTTTTCCACAGCTATTTTTAAATCATCTATGTCAATAGGCTTCAACAAATAATAAACGGCACTTGCATTAAACGCTTTAATGGCATAATCCTTAAAAGCGGTAACAAAAACGACTAAAAAATCTTTGTTTTCAACTTCTTCTAGTAATTCGAATCCTTCAGCTCCACTTGGCATACGAATATCCAAAAATATCACATCTGGTTTTGAGCTTTCAATGATTGCTTTGGCTTGCTCTTTTCCAGAAGCTTCGCCAATCACTTCAATATCTTGACAATATTCGTTTAAAAGAAGCTGAAGGTTTTTTCTGGCAAACTCTTCATCATCAATTATTAAGGCTCTTAAATTCATAGTTTTTTAAAGTTTATAGTTTAGACAAAAATACTTTTTTAAAGTTAAAAGTGAAGAGTTAAGAGTGAAAAGTTGAAAACATTATACTCAAATTAGACTTTTGACTTATTATTTAATTTAGATTTTGAGGTTATTATACTACTCGAAAGCATCCTGTAAATTTCTTGTGATTTGGAATATAAAGGTATAAATGTTTCTTTATCGATGTAATTTGAATCCTTTAATAATTCTAACCAATATTGGGATTCATTACATTCTTTGATTGAAATTGATAATTTATGAATAAAATCTGATAAACTTTGAGCATTATTTGCTTCTCTAATATTTGCTCCAACTGATGTTGCTGATCTCATCAATTGTTTACTTAGAACATATTCACTTTTTGAATTTAATTGCTTGTATAAGCTAATTGATTCAAGTGCAAAAGCATAACTTTTTGACTTTAAATTATTTTCATTCATAGTGGTTTAGTTTAGAATTGAAATCTAAGTTAAACATAAACTTTTACTTTTCAAAATCATCCAAACACTTTTAACTCTTAACTCTTCACTTTTAAGTCCATTAAAATACATTTAACAAAAAATTAACAGCAGTTTAATACATGTAATTACCCTTTAAAGTTATTTTTCAAAAAGCGATTGATTTGGCTTGTAAATTAGCATCATAAACTTTAAAAAAAAAGATATGAAAAATTTTACCTTAGCACAATCAGAATTGTCTTGGATTTTTAATGATAACGGAAACTGAAAAAAGTTATGAGTTATGAGTTATGAGTTTGTTTAGAAATTCATTCATTTTCTCATACATATAATCCAATTCTTTGTTCGTTACACAATACGGAGGATTTAAGAAAATCACATTCCCTAAAGGTCTGATTAACAATCCATTTTCAAGAAAAAATTGATAGGCTTCATCGCGAATAGATGAAAAATAACTTTGTTCATCTACTTTTATTTCTAAAGCGATAATTGTTCCCGCCTGTCGGACATCACTCAATTTTGGATGCATTTTAATTTCTTGATAAAAAGTACTGTGTTTTCTTGCGATACGCTCGATGTCTTCAAAAAATTGTTCATTCTCAATCAAATCTAAATTCGCACAAGCAACAGCACAAGCAAGCGAATTTGCCGTGTAAGAATGTCCGTGTAAAAGTGCTTTTGACTTCTCTGGAGATAAAAAAGCATCGTAAATTTTGTTACTTGTAACGGTTAATCCTAAGGGTAAAACTCCTCCTGTCAAGCCCTTCGAAAGGCAAACAATATCAGCTTCTTGCTGAATGTAATTCATAGCAAAAAGTTTACCCGTTCTTCCCCAACCCGTCATGATTTCATCAAAAATGACTAACACGTTGTGTTTTTGGGCTAGTAAAGTTATTTGTTTCAAAAACTCTGGTCGATACATGCGCATTCCAGCTGACCCTTGTACGATTGGTTCTAAAATCACAGCAGCAAATTCATTTGTTTCAAAAAGTTTCTCAGCTTCTTTCAAACAACTTTCTTCTTTTTCCAAACTTGGGAAATCAATAAAATCTACATCAAAAAATAAATGCTCGAAAGCTTCGAAAAAAACTCCGCGTTGACTAACAGACATTGCTCCAAAAGTATCTCCATGATAAGCTCCTTCTAAAGCTAAAATACGAGATTTCGGTTCTTTTTTGTTGTACCAATATTGCAAAGCCATTTTTAGGGCAACTTCGACTGCTGTTGAACCATTATCTGAAAAAAATACTTTTTCCAAACTTGAGGGCATGATAGCTGAAATACGAGTCGCTAATTCAACCGCTTTCGGATGTGTTACGCCAGCAAAAATCACGTGATCAAGTTGTTCAAATTGCTCTGAAATAGCATTTTTCAAATATTCATTTCCATGTCCATGAATGTTTACCCACCAAGATGAATTGCAATCCAAATACGTTTTTCCATCTTCAGCAACTAAAGTCGCATCTTTAGCACTCATGATTGCCAAAGGTTCTTTTTCTGTAAACATTTGCGTAAAAGGATGCCAAACGTGTTTTTTGTCTAGCTCTAAAATTTTGGACATTTGAGAAGTTTATTTAATGACAGCAAAATTACAATAAATACTTCTCTTCAAAGGTAATTTTATGTTCTTTTAAAATTTCAATGTATTCTTCTTTGAACGTTTTATTTTGATGATGCTGTTCTTGATTTTTAATATAATTTCATCAGCATTTCTTTTTCACGAACAGAATATGTAAAAGCTCCATATCCATTTTGCCATGCAGAAAAATTTGGAAAAACATTATTTTTCTTGATATAATCACTTGATGCAAGTTTTATATCCTTAACTAAAGAAGATAAAGATATATTTGGATGAACGTGCGTTAAAATGTGAATGTGATCTTCAATTCCTCCAATTTGATATAAAACACAGTTTTTATTTTTGAGTAAACCCCAAATGAATTTATAAAGTTGTTCTCTTTGTTCTTTTACAAGTGTTTTTTCTCGAAATTTCGTGCTAAACACGATTTGATAAAAAATTTGTGTGTAGGTGCTCATGGTTTTTAGGTTTAGTTTGTTCAAGCCCTTCAGGCTTGTTACAACGACTTTCAGCCGTTTTTGTTATTATTGTTAAACCCTTTTAGGGTTTTTGTTGATTTGGTCTAAATAAAGTTAAGTAAAATATTTGAATTGACAAACATGATTTAAAATTTAATTACCTTTTTAAAGCTAAGGGCTGATATTTTAATCCCTAATCCTGAAGGGATTAAACAACAAAAACCCCGAATAAAATTCGGGGTTTAGACTAAACATAACGCAAACAAGCCTGAAGGGCTTGAACTTTTATTTTTTTACCAACTCAATTTTCGCATCACTCGTTTCCACCAAATCAATTACCAAAGCTTCTTCTCCTAAACTTCCAAAATTGATTTCACTTGCCAAGACTTCGTTGCAAACATAATCTTGATTTTGAGCAATTGCTTGTTGAATTTCAGATGAACATTCAACCGTCAAACGAATTTTATCGGTAACTTCCAAACCAGAATCTTTACGTAAATTTTGTACACGGTTAATTAATTCTCGTGCAATTCCTTCACGTTTCAGATCTTCAGAAAGTGTGATGTCTAAAGCAACAGTTAAACCATTTTCTGAACTCACCAACCAACCTGGAATGTCTTGTGCTTGAATCTCAAAATCGTTGATATCCAAATCAATGTAAACATTGTCAATTTCTCCAGACCAACCATTATTTGCTTCGATTGCAGCAATATCATGCTGATTCATGTGAGAAACCATTGTCACAATGTCTTTCATTTGTTTTCCGTATTTTGGACCAATTGTCTTGAAATTTGCTTTAATGCTTTTCACCAACATCGAATTTCCTTCTTGCAACAATTCTAATTCTTTCACATTCACTTCCGATAAAATCAAATCTTGAACGTGTTGAATGTTTTTAGCAAAATCAGCACTTAAAGCTGGAACCATGATTTTTTGTAAGGGTTGACGAACACGTAAATTTACTTTTTTACGTAAACCTAAAACCAAAGAAGAAACGTTTTGAGCAATTTCCATTTGAGCTTCTAATTCTTTATCAATCAAAGTTTTATTTACTTTCGGGAAATTCGCTAAATGAACTGAATCAACATTATGTTTACCCGAAACAGCATTTAAATCACAAAACAATTGATCCATAAAAAATGGTGCAATCGGCGAACTCAAAATAGCAACCGTTTCCAAACAGGTATAAAGCGTTTGGTAAGCAGAAATTTTATCTGTCGAATAATCGCCTTTCCAGAAACGTCTTCTACACAAACGCACGTACCAATTCGACAGTTGATCGTTCACGAATTCTTGTATAAAACGTCCCGCTTTAGTTGGTTCGTAGGTATCAAATGCTTCTTCTACATTTTGAACCAAAGAATTTAATTTGGATAAAACCCAACGGTCAATTTCTGGTCGTTCGTTTTGTGGAATTTCTGCTTCTGTGTATGCAAATCCATCAATATTCGCATATAAAGTGAAGAAAGAATAGGTATTGTAAAGTGTTCCGAAAAATTTACGTTGTACTTCCGTGATTCCATCTTGATCAAATTTCAGGTTATCCCACGGCTGAGCATTTGTAATCATGTACCAACGCG
The DNA here is from genome assembly GCA_040386975.1 of Bacteroidota bacterium. Taxonomy (GTDB): domain Bacteria; phylum Bacteroidota; class Bacteroidia; order Flavobacteriales_D; family Crocinitomicaceae; genus M2408. Next base: position 101,541 of record JAZKEO010000009.1, read on the forward strand.
TCGCATCAGGACTGTATTTTTCGATACAAGCAAAAGGTTCAACGGTATTTCCTAAACGTTTCGACATTTTTTGTCCGTTTTTGTCCAACACCATTCCGTTTGACATCACGTTTTTATAGGCAACAGAATCAAAAACCAAGGTCGAAATCGTATGTAAAGTATAAAACCAACCACGTGTTTGATCTTGACCTTCAGCAATATAATCCGCTGGATAAGCTTTGTTGTTGTCGATTAAATCTTTGTTTTCAAACGGATAATGCCATTGAGCATAAGGCATCGCACCCGAATCAAACCAAACGTCGATCAAATCACTTTCACGTTTCATTGCTTTTCCTGAAGCAGAAACTAAAGTAATCGTATCCACATAATTTTTGTGGAAATCAATTTTGGCATAATTAGCATCAGACATATCTCCAACTGCGAAATCTTTCAAAGGATTTTCTGTCATGAAGCCAGCTTTTACAGCTTTATCACATTCGTTTTTTAACATTTCTGCTGAATCAATGATGATCTTTTCCTCGCCATCTTCTGTTGACCAAATCGGAATTGGAATTCCCCAATAACGCGAACGCGATAAATTCCAATCGTTCACATTTTCCAACCATTTCCCGAAACGACCTGTTCCAGTTGCTTCCGGTTGCCAGTTGATGGTTTTATTTAACTCAATCAAACGGTCTTTTTTGTCCGTAACTTTGATAAACCAAGAATCCAAAGGATAATATAAAACTGGTTTATCTGTTCTCCAACAATGCGGATAACTGTGTTCGTATGTTTCTTTTTTGAACAATTTCCCTTCTTCCTGCAATTTCAGTACGATGCGCTCATCGACACTCAAATAATTTTTCAATTCTTTTATTTTTCCAGCACTTTCAAGAATTTGCTTTTGCTTTTGAAATTCGCTTTGTTTCTCATCATCAGACAAATACGCTTCTTTCACGTATTCATCTCCGTATAAAAACACACCGTCCTTTACTTCGGGTAAAAATTTACCTCGTGTATCGACTAAGGTTAAAGCGCTGATATTATTTTGTTTGGCTACAAGAAAGTCATCTGCACCAAAACTCGGTGCAATGTGAACAATCCCTGTTCCGTCTTCAGTAGTTACAAAATCTCCAACAATCACACGAAACGCTTCGCCGTCAGGTTGAACGAAAGGTAAAAGTTGTTCGTAGGAAATTCCTGCTAAGTCATAGCCTTTGAAAACTTGAATAGAAGTTTCTAATAACTCATATTTATTTTTATTAGCTCCACTTCCAGACCCAGTTCCATCACTAAATCCTGCCCCACTACTTGCAGTTCCTCCTCCGTATCCACTACCATCAGTAAAATCAGCATACCCAAACTCAAAGTATTCTTGAGAAAGTAAGCGTTCTTTTGCTAAAATTACATTAATTTTTTCATTAGTGAATTTACTAACAGTTTTAACTAACACATAATCAATATCTTTCCCAACAGCCAATGCCGTATTACTTGGTAAAGTCCACGGAGTAGTTGTCCAAGCCAAAAAGTAAACATCGCCCTCAATACTTTTTAACTTTTCATTTTTTAGTTCCGATTTTTTTATTTTGAACATTACTGTAGCTGTACGATCTTTCACATCTTTATAGCAACCAGGTTGGTTTAATTCGTGAGATGAAAGTCCTGTACCAGCAGCTGGCGAATACGGTTGAATCGTGTAACCTTTGTAAATTAAATCTTTTTTGTACAATTGAGCCAACAACCACCAAACAGTTTCCATGTATTTGGAATCGTAGGTAACGTATGGATTTTCCATATCCACCCAATAACCCATTTTCACAGTCAAATCGTTCCAAATGTCTGTGTAGCGCATCACGGCTTCTTTACACGCTTTGTTGTAATCGTCCACCGAGATTTTTTTACCAATATCTTCTTTGGTAATTCCTAATTCTTTCTCAACACCTAATTCAACCGGCAAACCGTGTGTATCCCAACCTGCTTTACGTTTTACTTGAAAACCTTGTAAAGTTTTGTAGCGGCAAAAAATATCTTTCAAAGAACGCGACATCACGTGGTGAATTCCTGGCAAACCATTCGCTGATGGTGGGCCTTCAAAAAACACAAAAGGTTTGTTGTCATCTCGAGATGAAATGGATTTTTCAAATGTTTGCTCTTTTGTCCATTTATCTTGAATTTTGGAAGCTATTTCTGTTAGATTTAGACCTTTGTATTCGTTGTATTTTTTGCTCATTGGGTGAACTTTTGTTGAATTTTAGGACGTAAAGTTAAGAAAAAAGTCGAATAGTTTATTAGGAAATAAAGCTTCAAAAAATAAGTAATTTGACGGATATTAAAATCTCAAAATTGTTTGTTTCTTTGTAGGTAAATTAAATTTTATGTTAAAAGTCAAATCAAGCCTTTTTTTCGTTTTGTTAACTCTTTCGTTAAATGCACAATTAAATTCCAATATTGAACAAAAAAACAACAAATATGGAATTGTTCGAAATGATGGGGTTTGGATTGTTGAAGCCAATTATGACACAATTTTTAAACGTGAGATTTTTGATTACCGCTATCCTGATTTTATAAGCCAAGAAACAATATTAGGTAAAAATATTTATGTTTTAATAAATTTTAAAGATCAAAAAACATTCGGAAATTTATACAATAAAGCAGAAAATGTACAGCTTGAATTTCGAAAATTGAATGGCGAAAAAATTGGAACTGGAAATTACGATTCATACGAGTTTTTAGACGATAAACAATTGAGTGATGCAACTGTTTTTGTTCAAAATCATGCTTTAGTTATAGGTGAGAAAGGAACAAACTTTTTAGTTGAACCAGGGTTTACAATTTCAAAAACACAGTTTAAACATGTAGAACTTTATCCTGATTTTCAAACTTATTTGGTTGAAACGATGCAGGGAGAATTTCACTTACTCAATAAAAGAAAAGAAATTTTATTAAATGCAACGAAAATTACTCCATTAATTGATGTGCTTTATTACAGTCAATCTTTACAAAAACACATACTTGAAAACCATACAGTTGATTTACCGTATTTTATTGTGGAAAATAAAAATGGTGAAAAACAATTATACAATGTATTCAAAAAAGAATTTGTAACTCCCGTTTTGAGTAAAAATGTAAAGTTTGAATTTGTAACTAATTTAAGCAAAGAAGCTCAAGGTTCTGAAATTGATTTTCGTTATTTTGACAATGGAAAAATGGGAATTTATTTGTCTTCCATGAAAACAGGAACTGAATGTAAATACAAAGAAATCGAGTTTGTAGATGAAAAACGAACTTACATGCGTGTCAAAATTAACAGTGAAAAATTTGAAGAACTTATTTCTCTTGAAAATCCAACAAAAAGTTATTCGTTTGATGAATTTATTGAAAATTCAAACTCACAAAATAACCCAATGCAAGGTTTGATTCTTAAACAGAATGGGAAATATACTGGTTTTATAAATGGAAATGCACTTGAAAAAAGTTATGATAGTTTGTTCATAAATTCAAGTAATTCAGCTTGGTTTTCATTTATTGAAAATGGGAAATACGGAGTTACAAATGGTAAAAGTGGAATTAATGCATTGTTTCCAATTGAAATCAAGTTAACAAAAACTGCTTTACATCCCATTCATGGAGAAATGTTTTTATCGCAAGAATTAGCTGGATTTTATTACGATACTGGAGGAAATAAACATCCTTATGAAAAAGTAAATCTTATGACAACAAAATTAGATGATGGGAAATTTATTTTAATTGAAATGGATCCAAACGACGATTCTAAATTTGTTCAAATAAATCCAAATTCATACAAAAGATTAATTGAAACCAATGATTACTGGACTTTTATTGCTCAAAACCTAAAAGGAAAATGGGGAATAATAGATGTTTATGGAAAGGAATATTTACCTTTTATTTATGATAAAATAATTGAAGAAGAGCGAATTAATTCTGAAATTCATCTTTTTACTGTTTCACTAAAAAACAAAAAAGCGAGAGTTAATTTGAAATATGGATTAATAACTCCATTAGATGAAATTTTTATTGATATAGTTAATCCATCCTCAGATTATTACTTTATAGAGACTTCAAAAAGAGATAAAAATGGATTTAATTATACTTTATTTACAACGAAAGGCGAGGAAGTTTTTCCTTCACAACCGTCGTACGAATCCATTACAACTATTGATAAAGAAAAAAATTACATTCATCGAAATAGAGGAATTTTTGATGTAACTTATTTTGAGCCAAATTTATATGGAAAAGTAGCTGAAAAATATAGCTTCTTTAATATTCTTGAATTCAAAGCTTATAATTTGAAACCACTAACAAAAGAGGTTGAAGTGTACAATACTAATAATGGTTTACTTGAATATGTTCTCAGTTACGAGCAATATGCTGTGTTTTCAGGATTTAACGTGACGAAATCAGAAAGTCAATATATTGTACACTATTTGTTTGAAGCTGAATACGGAATGATTCCAAAGGAAACCAAAGTTGATGAAATTGATTTTGTTTTAAACGATGGAGTGGTTCAATTATTAACTCGAATTGGTAAAAAATGGTTTCGATATGAATCTTATGACATGAGTGTTATGCCGATAAAAAGATAACTTGGAAACTATATATTTCTGTGGTTCAAAATAATAGCGTACCTTTGTGGAAATTATGCTCGAGATGAACACAAGAAAAACAAGAAGTACAAAAGATACTTCAAGTCCTAAAAACGGACCAAAATCAAGAACTGGAACAGCAAAAAAGACTGCTTTCAAGAAATCCACAGATAAAAGTACGGGTCCAAAAAAAGAATATTCTGAAAAGGATAAACGTAAATTTAGTGATTTTAAATCTAAAGAGAAAAAAGGTGATCCAATGCCAACGTTTAACGAAAATGAAGTTCGTCTAAACAAGTTTTTATCGAATGCTGGAATTGCTTCAAGAAGAGAAGCTGATGTTATGATTCAAACAGGAGTTGTTTCCGTAAATGACATAATCATCACTGAAATGGGTTACAAAATCAAACCAGGTGATGTTGTGAAATACGACGGTGAAACAATAAATGCAGATAAAAAACGTTATGTTTTACTTAACAAACCAAAAGATTTTGTCGTTACTTTCGACGATCCATTGGGAAGAAAAACAGTTATGTCCTTAGTTGCAAAAGCATGTAAAGAACAAGTTTACCCAATTGGAAAATTGGAGCGTGAAACTGTTGGTTTACTTTTGTTTACAAACGATGGCGATTTGATGAAAAAATTGACGCACGCTCGTTACAATGCTTCTCAAATTTATCATGTTGAAACAAACAAACCTTTTTCAGTCGAAGACAGTGCTAAATTAAAAGCTGGAGTTTATTTAGACGATGGTAAAATTAGTTGTGAGAATGTAGAATTTGTAAAAGATGGTTCTTCTCGCGACATTGGTGTAGAAATTAAATCTAGTAAAAACCGTGTTGTTAGACGCCTTTTTGAAGCCTTGGATTATCAAGTAGTTAAACTTGACCGTGTAAAATATGCTGGTTTGACCAAAAAAGATTTGCCACGTGGAGTTTTTAGACATTTGACAGAAAAAGAAGTTGCGTTTTTAAAGATGAGTTAATGAAAAAAATTGTTTTTGCACTTTTTATTGTAATTTTTTGCTCTGAAATTCAAGCACAACGGACTTTTTCAGGAATCAAAAAAATTTCAAATGCAAACGGAACACTTTGGATAAATTACGGTTACAACCGATCATTTTATTCAAAAAGTGATTTGACTTTAAAAAGTTATTATTACGATTTCAGCGTAAAAGAAGGAACATATTCTGACAAACAAAGTAAATCATTTAGTGATTTTTTGAGCGTAAATACGCCAAATTCTCCGCAATACAACTTGAATGTAGGTTATTATTACATGAATAAATATGCCCTTTCAATTGGAATTAATCACACCAAAATGATTTTTGACGATGGAAATAATGTCTTGTTAAACGGAAGAATTGATGAAGGAACGGACAGCATTTGGTCTGGTCAATACAATGATCAACAAGTTGTAACGAACCGAAATGATTTCCATTTTGAAAATAACTTAAATTATTTCAATTTAGCTTTGACTCGAACAGATAAATTATTCCAATCTCGAAACAAACTTTTCGCTTTATCGGCGAATTTTGGTTTGGGAATTGGAGCCGTTGTTTCAAAAAATAGCTTTAGATTTCAAAATAATTTCACGGAGAAAATTGTTTCCATGTCAGGTTTTGCAATATCTGGTCAAGCTTCGGCTCGTTTTGAATTTTTCAAAAATTTATTTATTCAAGGAGAATTAATTGGAGCAAGTGTTTATCAAAATAAGATAAAAACCAGAAAAGACAATTTGAACACTTCCGGGAAACAGCATTTTTTAATGGGACAACGCGTTCTCACTTTTGGGATTTTGATTTATTTCAAACCTATAAATGGATGTAACGATTGTCCAGTTTGGTGATAATTTAAATTTACGAAAAAACTGAGATTTTGTCTTATCTCAGTTTCTCTAAATTATTAGTTTTAAAATTAAAATATCATTAGGAATTAAAACTAATGTCGCCTTTTATTCTTTAGTGAATGTAAAGAACTGTAAGATGGGCACCACAAGGAAGCTGCAAGCTCGCCGAAGTGGTCATCTTTCAGGATTGAAAAGAATGGAAGAATAAACAGCGACGAGTTTTCTTTTGGTTCTTTTCTTTTGCGGAAAAAGAAAAGAATAAAGTTAATTTTGTTTCCGATATTCCTGTGCTTTCCACGCACGATACAAATCAAAATAACTCAGCGTTTCCATCACAACAACTCCACCCATTGTGTCACCATATTTCGCTGGAATTCCACCTGTATAAACCATCATTCCACCAATTGCAGCACTCGGAACGTTCACAACATTTGTCAATTTTACACCATCAATCACATAAATCATATCTCCTTTTCTTGCGCCTCTGAAAACTAAATTTCCATCATCGGTTAATTTTATATCGGAAGACATGGCAGAAATCATCGCTTTTTGATCAAACTTTTGTGGACTTTTACTAATTTGCTCACGATCCATTTTAATTTCTGGTGTTACACCATACGTTAATTTTGGAAAAATTCGAGGTGTAATATCAATAACCTCTAAAGTTGTAACTGTTGCTCTAAATTCAATGATTCCCATGTTATCAATTCCATCTATCGGAACTTTTGCTGGAATATTTTTTAATGTGTCATTTTTATAAATGATTGAAAACATATATTCCCCAGGAGGAATTGCAGAAATTTTAAATTTCCCGAACTCATCTGTTCTTCCACGGTAAAGTGTTCCATTTGATTCCGCTTGCACTTTTGCACCGTAAACGATTGATTTATCTTCTCTTAAAATAACCGTTCCAATGACCTCGCCTAATGTTCCTTGTGCTTGAGCCAAAAAAGGAAGGACGAATAAACTTACTAAAATAATTTTTTTCATAATACAGAATTTTTCTTGTTTTCTGTAAGATGATTTTATGTCATAAATTCCATAACAAAACTTTAAAATTATTTGAATTTAAATCGATAGAATTTGTTTAGAACGTTTGCTTATTAGGTGTTTTTTATAGCGGGAAAGATGGAGTTTACTCGTGTAAATGACAAATTTTCCGCAAAAAATAATGACACTTCCTAAGGAAGCACCGAAGGTAAAAGCGGACTTTCTAAATTAATTCCAAAGCTTGAGCGATGTCAGAGATTATATCACCATAATATTCAACTCCCACAGACAAACGAACTAATTTATCCGAAATGTTTAAGGCTTCCTTAAATTCGTCCGCCACGTCAACGTGTGTCATCGTATATGGGTGTTCAGCCAAACTTTCCGTACTTCCAAGTGAAACAGCTAATTTGATCAATTTTAAGTTATTAAGCAAGGTAAAAGCTTCTTTTTCGCCACCTATTACATCAAAAGAAATCATCGCTCCACCAGATTTATACTGACGTTGATAAATCTCTTTTTCAACCTCTGTTCCGTTTTCTGGAATGTGACCTAAATAATAAACACGTTCCACTTTTGGGTGATTTTTTAAGAAATTTGCAACCTCAATTGCATTTGTAGCTTGTTGATCCATTCTCACTTTCAAGGTTTCTAAACTTCGCATCAACAACCACCCTGTCCAAGGTCCACACATATTTCCAAGAAAAGTTCGCAAACCTTTGATTCTCCCCATTAATTCAAATGAACCCAAACACGCTCCAGCGATAACGTCCGAATGTCCGCCGATGTATTTTGTAGCCGAATACAAAACCAAATCCGCACCATGTTTTAAAGGATGTTGCCAAAGTGGTCCCATATAGGTATTGTCAACGGACAAAATGACTGGTTTTGTTTCCGTTGTGAAATGTTTTTTAATTTCATCACACATCTCAATATCAATCAAAGCATTTGTTGGGTTTGCTGGTGTTTCGATGTGAATCATAGCTAATTTATCTCCCAAACCACTTTCTTCAATGCGTTTGATAATTTGTTCTTTCGTTTCTCCAGCTAAAAAACCAATCGAATTGATTTGCATTTTTTTCAAAAAATGATTGATAAAATGATCTGTTCCTCCATAAACCGGACGACTAAACAACAACAAATCTCCTGGAGATAAAAATTCCAACATAGCTGTTGAAATAGCAGACATTCCACTTTCAAAAACGGCACAATCTTCTGCTTCGTCCCACAAACACAAACGGTTTTCTAAAATCTCTAAATCAGGATTGTTTAACCTGCTGTAAATCAAGCCCAACTCTTCACCTTTTTCTTTTTCTTTGATGCCATAAGCGACTTCAAAAAAACGTTTCCCTTCTTCTGCTTTGTTAAAAACAAAAGTTGATGTTTGAAAAATTGGACATTTTATTGCTCCTTCGGATAAACTCGGCTTATAGCCATGGCTCATCATTAAACTTTCTGGTCTCATACATTTTTATCTTTGAGAATCCATTTTGTCTTTAAACTTCATCGTCTTTGCAAAAAATTCCGAAAACATTTACTTGATGTAAACTTATTTCTAAACTTTTCTCATTCCTCGAATTTTAAACCAAAATGTATTCGGTTTATTTATTTGCTAATTTTAATTCAAATTAAAGAAAAAAAGACTATTTTTGAGTTGTTAAAAGAAAATTAAACTTTATTAGATTAAAATTAAACTAAAATCATCTTTTTAGAAACTCAATTATTTATGGAAACAGAAAATATTTCTTACACTTTAGATACAATTGACAAAAAAATCATTGAGATTTTAAAAGGAAACGGAAAAATCAACCACAAAGAATTAGCATCCCTTGTCGGTTTGACAATCACTCCAACCTACGAACGTGTCAAACGTTTGGAATCTAAAGGAATTATCATAGGATATCAAGCGAAAATTAACAAAGAAAAAACCGGGAAAAACCTCAAGGTGATGTGCCAACTGTCATTAAAATCACATTCAAAAGATTTATTGGAAAGTTTTGAAAATGCGATTGTCAAGCTAAAAGAGATTACTTCGTGCTACCACATCGCTGGAAATTTTGATTATTTGCTACTCATTGAAGTCAAAGACATGAACGAATATTCTGAATTTTTGAAAGAAAAACTCGCCAGTATTCCACATATTGCAACGGTACAAAGTTCATTTATTATGAAAACGATGAAAGAGGAATAAACCGGTTTAGATTTGATAATCGAACGCTTTCATTATCTAAATATTTTGTAAATTTGCAGTATAATTCGTTATTCATATTAATAAATTTATGTTAATCAAAGTTTTAAAATCGAAAATTCACCGTGTAAGAGTTACCCAAGCTGATTTAAATTACATTGGAAGCATCACAATCGATGAGGAATTGATGAATGAAGCGAATTTAATTGAGGGAGAATACGTTCAAATTGTGAACATTAACAATGGCGAACGTTTTGAAACCTATGTAATTAAAGGTGAACGAAAATCTGGAATGATTTGTTTGAATGGTCCTGCTGCTCGAAAAGTTGCTTTGGACGACTTAATTATCATAATCGGTTATGGCTACATGGATTTTGAAGAAGCGAAAAACTACAAACCATCCATCGTTTTTCCAAACGAGCAAACGAATTTACTTTCTTGATTTTGAAAGTTAAACTATTTCCGATATTAAAAACAGTAATCCCTTTACTTTTAGGTATTTATTTAATTTGGTATTTCTTCCACAGCATGTCGGAAGAATCCCTTACCTACTTCTATAAAGCGTTGCACGAAGCAAATTATTTTTGGATTATCTTAGCCTTACTTTTAAGTTTTTGTGCTTACCTTTCTCGAGCATATCGCTGGAAATACACCTTGGAACCAATGGGTTTTAAAACTCCTTTTTGGAATAGATATCACGCCATGATGATTGGCTATTTGATTAATTTAACAATTCCACGTGCTGGAGAAGCGAGTCGGGCGGCCATGCTTTATCGCTCAGATGGTGTACCTTTTTCAAAATCTTTTGGAACAATCATAGCCGAACGCATTGTGGATTTGTTTATGTTGTTTTTGGTTACCTTAATCACTTTGGCACTAGCTTACGATGATTTCTTTACCATTTTCAAGCAAATTCAAACAAATTTTTCGGATAAAACAGCATCTGATGAAGGACAAATCATCAAATATGTTTTCTATGTTTTCTTAGCTTTGGGCTTTATAATTTTTACTTACTTTATTCTTTTTAAGAAAAAAGTGAGAGAAAAAATCATTCTTTTTGTCAAAGGTCTTTTTGATGGTTTATTTTCGATTTTTAAATCAAAAAATCCATTCTTGTTTTTTAGCCACACCTTACTAATTTGGATTTTATACATTGTCTATTTTGGAATTGCTTTTTTTAGTTTAGAGGAAACTAAAAATTTCCCTTTAGATGGTATGTTAGTCGCTTTTATCGCTGGAGCATTAGGGATTTCTTTAACCAATGGCGGAATGGGAACTTTTCCTTTGTTGGTAGCTTTGGTTGTTGTTTTTTATTTAGAAAAAGACAATGCAAATGCTTTAGCCATTGGAAACGCTTTAGGAATGTTAATTTGGGTTTCACAAACAATACTTTTGATTGTTTTGGGCTTAATTTCCTTCCTTTTACTACCAAAAAATTTCTCTAAAAAATCAAACGAAGAACATGTCTAGACTATCATTTATACAAGATAAAATTGTTTCTTTAGAAACTGCTGTAAAAAGAGCTGAGTTATGGAAAATGAAAAACAACAAAGTCGTTTTTACAAATGGTTGTTTTGATATTTTGCACCATGGTCACGTAACTTATTTGGCAAAAGCAGCTGAAATGGGAGATAAATTGATTGTCGCTTTAAATACCGACGCCTCAGTCAAATTGTTAGGTAAAGATATTAATCGTCCAATCAACAATGAACAGGCACGTTTACATGTTCTTGCTTCGCTTGCTTTTGTGGATTTGGTAATTCTTTTTTCAAATGAAACACCTTTAGAAGAAATAACACAAATTTCTCCACAGATATTGGTTAAAGGTGCCGACTACGATCCAGAAATGCGAGATTCAAGCAACAAAAAATACATTGTAGGTTCCGATTTTGTTTTAAAAAATGGTGGAGAAGTAAAAGTTGTGGAATTAGAAGCAGGATTTTCTACCAGTTCTATTATTGAAAAAATTAAGAAGTAGTTTATCGGGACTTCTAATCTATCTTTTATCGAACTAACTCTATATATATATCAAAGTTACGCTTTTCTTCGTTCTTGACACAACTCTACTAAAATTCCATCAGTAGATTTTGGGTGTAAAAATGCAATGATTTTGTTGTCAGCTCCGTTTTTTGGTGTTTTGTTTATGAGTTCAAAACCTTCACTTTCCAAACGGGTAATTTCCTTTTCAATATCATCTACATCAAAAGCAATGTGATGAATCCCTTGACCTTTTTTTTCAATAAATTTTGCAATCGGAGAATCAGGATTTGTCGCTTGTAATAACTCAATTTTTGATTCACCCATTTGAAAAAAAGCAGTAATAACACCTTCAGAAACAACTTCTTCTTGTTTGTAACAACTTGTGTTTAAAAGTGATTCATAAATTTTGATTGATTCACCAATGTTTTTTACAGCTATTCCTAAATGTTCTATTTTTCTCATAATTTAAGTCAAAAAAAATCCTGAATTCAATTAAGAATCCAGGATGATTAAATATTATCTATTTTAATTAACCTTTGAAAAACTTTTCAGTTTTATTATCAAAATTAATGTAATAAGCTCCTTTTAATAAATTTTCGCAATTCACTGAAGAACCAAATCCTTTTTTAACGATATTTCCGTAAGCATCGAAAATTTCATATTTCGTTTCGACAGGTTTTTCGTTAGCAGTAAAATTAATAACTGTTTTTACTTTTATTGGATTTTTTTCAACCGTTGGACTTGAAGAGGCAAACTTTACTTCTTTAGAAGATTTTTTTGCACCTGAATGATCAACTTGAGCAACACGTACTGTATTCTCTCCAGAATGAGGAATTACTTGGAATTCATAAGAATTTTCATTTGTTCCAGATTTTCCTTTTCCTTGAACTTCACCGATTTCAACCCATTTATTCCATCTGTATTGTTCAATAATAAATGGTAATTTTCCTTGCTCACTTGTTGTTTTCCAAGCTAACTTCCCTGTATTAGAGATAATCATATCCGTCACCTTGAATGTACTTCTTGGTAACAATACTTCAGGATTTAAAATTTTTGGCTTACAACCGTCATTATGTTCTATTACAATAAAAACTGGTTCACCTATTTCAATATTAAACAAAGAAAAATCAATTTCGAAAGCACTTGAGCTTGTTCCACCAGGCATTACATCACCATTAACGGTAACTTTCGTAGCACAAAAACCAAATCCATCACCATCTTCTGGGTTTTGAACATACAGGTTTTTTCCCTGATAACTTCCTTCAATAGACAAGGCCGCCCAAGATAAATTGCTGAAAATCAATAAAAAAGAAAATACAAATAAAAATTTCATATACTTATTTAAAGTGTAATGTACTTTTTGTTGGGTACAAGTTTAATACTTATTTTTGGATTAACAAATTTTTTTTCTTTTTTTTAGACATAAATAGCGTTTTTTTTGATTTACATGAATAATTTAATTGTTAGTCGGACTTTTTTTGCTGTTTATTTAAAGTGACCTTATTTAAGTGAATTTTTTTTTGTATTCTTGTAAAATATTTAATTGTCAACTATTTTGATTTATGAAAAGAATTATTCCTTTTAGTTTATTATTGTTTATTCTGTTTTCATGTGCTGAAGACAAAAAGACATTTGAACATGCAGGCGGAGTTTTTAAAATGTGTTTAAATGATTTCCCGTCAACAAATATTGCCCGTGAAGTTACTGATGTTCATTCTTCTACCGTAATGTCTCAAGTGATGGAGGGTTTAGTTTCTTTCAATTCAGATCATTTAAAAGTTGTGCCTCAAATTGCTGAATCTTGGTCAGTTTCAAATGATAATTTAAAATACACCTTCAAAATTCGTAAGGATGTTTTATTTCATGAATGTGACTTGTTATCCAGTGAAGGTGATAGAAGATTAACACCTGATGATATTGTTTCTAGCTTTGAAATGGCTTGTAAAAAAGATAAAACAGGAAATCCAACTTCCGCTTATGCTTCCTTTTTCAAAGGAACAATCAAGGGTGTTGACGATTTTCATGAAGGTAAAACAAAAACTATTGCTGGACTAAAAATTCAAGAAAATACACTAACAATCACTTTAGAACAAGTTGATGCAAATTTTTTAAACAAAATAGCAAGTATAAATGCTTCAATATCTTCTAAAAAAATAATTGAGGCAAATCAAGAGGATTTAATGATTGGAACTGGTCCTTTTGTCTATGCTGGATTAGATGAAAAAGCTGAAAAGCCAAAAATTACTTTAAAGAAAAACGAAGATTATTACATGCAAGATAAAGATGGAAACTCTTTACCTTATTTAGACGGCATTGAATTTATCGTTGAAACGAAAAAATTGGACGAATTAGAAATGTTTGAAAATGGAGAAACACATTTTATCTCTGCTTTACCGACAAGCAGAATTTCCGAAATGTTGGAGGGTAGAATGAAAGACTTTAACGCAATTCCTCCTGTTTTAATTTTGAGAAATAATCCTTTATTGGCAACAAATTATTATTTCTTTAATATGGAAGATCCTCGCTTCCAAGATGTCCGTGTTCGTCAAGCCTTTAACTATGCTATTGATAGAAATGAAATTACGCAAAACGTTTTGAGAGGTCAAGCCTACGAAAATGGAATTTATGGTATTGTTCCTCCAATTTCTTCTTCTTTCAGAGGCTATGATTTTAAAGGAGTAAAAGAAGTTTCCTATGATTTTAACCCTGAAAAAGCAAAACAGTTATTGGCTGAGGCAGGTTTTCCAAATGGAACAGGTTTTGGTTCAGTTAATTTGCGTTTAAATGTGGGCGATGTACATTCTGCAGTAGCTGAGGAAATTGCTTCTCAATTGTCTCAAACTTTAGGAATCAATGTGAATCTTGATGCTTCCTCTTTTGAACAAAGAAATATTGATGCATCTAACGGGAAAGGCGATTTATTTCGTTCAGCTTGGTTTGGAGATTATGTAAGTCCAGAAACATTTTTAGTAAATTTTTATGGGAAAATTGTTCCTAAATCTAAAAAAGATCCTTCTGTGGTAAATCAGTCTCGTTACCGTAATGCGAAATTTGACGAATTATTTGAGGCGGCAAAAAAAGAAAGTAACCTTAAAAAGAGTTTGACTTTATTTGCTGAAGCAGAAAAAGAATTAATGAAGAATCCTCCTTTGATGGTTTTATGGTACAACGGTGATATTCAATTGCTTTATTCGAAAGTTAGAAACTTTAATGAAAATCCTTTAAACCATTTTATTTTAAAAGAAGTTTATTTTAAAGATTGGACAAAAACGGAATACGAGAATAAGGTTAAGAGTTAAGAGTAAAAAGGTAAGAATTGTATGAAATTTGTAAATTTTCTAATTTTTATATTGTGCTTAAATTTTTCGTTTTCACAATATGTTCAAAGTGTTCGTGGAAAAGTATTTGACAATGAAACAAAAGCTGTTATTGTAGGGGCTAAAATTCAAATTTTCACTGCTGATAGCACAAAATTATATCGCACTTTAAGCGATGAATTTGGAAATTTTGAGTTCAAAGCAATTCCAATTGGCAAACATGAACTTGTGTGTAAATTCGTTTCTTACGAAAATAAAACGGTAACAATTGTTGTTGATTCAGGAAAAGAAAATGTCTTGGAAATCCCTATGGCTGAGACTTTTGTACTTCAAAAAGAAGTTCAAGTTACGGCTCGAAAAAAAGGAGAAACAATCAATGAATTAGCAATCGTTTCCGCACAACAATTTAGCGTTGAAGAAACAAATCGTTATCCTGGTTCGCGTTCAGATCCAGCGAGAATGGCTTCAAATTTTGCTGGAGTACAAGGGGCTGATGATTCTCGAAATGATATTATTGTCAGAGGAAATTCTCCTTTAGGAATTGTGTGGAAATTAGAAGGAATTGATATTCCAAATCCCTCACACTTTGCTATTTCTGGAAGTACCGGTGGACCTGTTTCTATTTTAAATAACAAGATTTTAGGTAATTCAGATTTTTTTATGAGTGCTTTTCCTGCGGAATATGGAAATAGTATTTCTGGAATATTTGATTTAAAATTGCGAAAAGGAAATAATAAAAATCATGAGTTCACGGGACAATTTGGATTTTTAGGAACAGAACTTTTAGCTGAAGGACCACTTTCAAAAACTGGTAAATCAAGTTATTTGGTAATGGGAAGATATTCTACCTTAAGTATGTTTAATTCCTTGGGAATAAAAATAGGTACGGATGCCGTTCCTGTTTATGGAGATGCAGCTTTCAAATTTTCTTGGCAATTAAAAAAGGGAGGAAATCTTTCCTTTTTTGGAATTGGAGGAAAAAGTACAATTTCCATCAAAATTTCTGAGCAAACAGAATATTCAACTGATTTATATGGAGAGGGAGATCGGGATCAATATTTTGGAACTTCCATGGGAGTAAGTGGATTTATCTATAAAAAATCATTAAACGAAAAAACATTTTTGAGTTCCACTTTGGCCTATAGTATCGAGGAACAGCATTCTCATCACGATTATTTGTTAAGACACATTGATACACTTGTTGAAAATGGGGAAACTCGTTATCCAATTTCTGTTGATTCGATTTATCCTTTAATGGGCTATATTTTTAAAACTGCTCGTTTGACAAACTACACGAGTTTGAATCATAAAATCAATAAACAACATTTGATAAAAGTTGGTTTTAGTGTTGAAAATCAATTTATTAATTTACTTGATTCGGCTTTGGTTACTGATCATTCCAAATTTGAGAATCGTTGGAATTTTCAAGGAACTGCACTTTTGATTCAACCTTTTGTACAATGGAAATGGCGAATTACTGAAAACATGGATTTCACTGCTGGAGTTCACAGTCAGTTTTATACTTTGAGTAAAAGTATTAGTCCGGCAGAGCCAAGACTTGGTTGGAAATACCGCATGAAAGGTGGACAAGCAATTTTCGCTGGAGCAGGTTTACACAGTCAAATGCAACCACTTTACACCTATTTGTATCATCAATTTGATTCGCTTTCTCAGAAAAATGTGATTCATAATAAGGAAATGGATTTCACCAAAAGCATTCATTCTGTAATTGGCTACGAAAAGAATTTCACTAAGAGTTTACAAATCAAAACTGAAGTTTATTACCAATCTTTATTTAATGTTCCTGTGACGATTCAACCTTCTTCTTTTTCTTTAATTAATCAAGGAAGTGGATTTGCTCGTTTTTTCCCAGATTCACTTGAAAATTCAGGAACTGGATACAATTATGGTTTGGAATTGACGATTCAAAAATTTTTTGATAAATCCTTCTTCTTTATGTTTTCAGGTTCTTTGTATGACTCCAAATACAAAGGAAGTGATGGAATTTTAAGAAATACGTCGTACAACGGAAAATACACCTTTAACATTTTGGGAGGAAAAGAATTTAAAATCAACGAAAAACAAAGTATTTCAATCGGTATCAAAGCGACTTATGCTGGAGGAAAAAGATACGGTTATGTTGATATTGCAAGATCAAACATCTTAAATGAATTGGTGTTTATTGACTCTGCTTTCAATGAAAGACAATTTAAAGATTATTTTCGCTTTGATTTGAAAGTAAATTGGAAATACAATGCACGAAACATGACACATGAAATCGGTTTGGATTTAGTCAATTTGTTGAATACTAAAAACTTGTTAGGTCTTGCTTTTGCACCAAATTTAGCGAATCCTACTGCTGAACCAATTGCAGAAAAACAACAACTTGGCTTTTTACCTTTATTTTATTACAAAGTTGATTTCAAATTCAATCGAAATAAAAATTCAGAAGTTGGCATGTTAAATCCTACGAAATACTAAAAACTTATTTCGCATGAATGGTTAAAATGTCCTCCATTTTAGTCGTGTATTTAGGCGAAAGTTTTTCTTGTTTCATTTTCCAAATACGCTTTTGATCCTGAACAGCCAAGCGAATTTTTTGCTGACCATATAAATTATTCATTTTATCAATGGTGGACATTAATTTTTTATGTCTTGGATTACTATTCTCAAACAAAGACAATTGAATTTCTGATTCAGGAACAAAATCCATGATGATAACTCCACCTCGAGTATAAGATTTTCCTTCTTCAAATAATTTATCGATTGCTTTATTTGCAAAAGAAACCAATTCCAAACTAGAGTTTGTTGCAAATGGTAATTTCACAAAAAGACTATTTCCCGTATAAGAATAGTTAAGTTCTTGTGAACTCGCTTGAATAAAAACCATTAAAGCTTGACAAGAACCTTTTTGTTTTCTTAATTTTTCTGCACAAAAAACAGCAAATGTTGAAATCCGTTCTTGAATTTCTTGCTTGCTTTTTAATTTTTTTTCAAAGGTTCGGGTTGTTGCAATATGACGTTTTGGTTTTATATCATCTAAATCTAGCGTCGGAATACCCAAAAGATCCTTTTTTAAACGAAGTCCGACTGTTGTCATATGTCGATAGACCCAATTATCGCTGAGCTGCGTGAAATCATAAGCTGTAATAACTCCAACTTGTCTTAGTTTTTTTGAAAATCTGCGTCCAACTCCCCAAACACGCTCAATTTTCATCCATTTTAAAGCTTTAATTCGCTTTTCTTCTGTATCAATGATATATAAACCTTTTGTTTTTTGAGGAAATTTTTTGACAATTTCTGCTGCAACTTTTGAAAGAGCTTTCGTTGGTGCAACTCCCACACTAATTGGAATTCCAACACTTCGACTCACATCTTCTTGCATTTTTTGAAAATGTGTATTTAAATCAAAATACTCATAGCCTTCCAATTTCATAAAAGCTTCATCGATACTGTAAATTTCGATTTCTGGACAAAAATCTTGCAATAAAGTCATGATGCGATTGCTCAAGTCTCCATATAATTCAAAATTTGCGGAAAAAACATGTACATTTTTTTGTTTAAATAATTCCTCATATTTGAATGCGGGTGCCCCCATTGGAACACCAACTTCTTTTGCTTCGTTGCTTCGAGCGATGACACAACCATCATTATTTGAAAGTACAACAACAGGTTTTCCGTTCAATTCTGGACGAAAAACACGCTCACAAGAAGCATAAAAATTATTGCAATCAACTAAAGCAAACATAATTAAACGGCTCTAATGACGTAAATAACAATTCCCCAAATCAAAAAATTATTGTCTTCATTTACACGAATAGCTTGGTATGAATCATTTGCTGGAATCAACCAAATACAATCTTTTTCTATCCGAATTCGTTTTATGGTAAATTCTCCATCGATAAAGCAAACTGCAATCTGTTCACTTTTTGGTTTGATACTCTTATCAATGATCAATAAATTTCCATCGTAAATTCCTGCTCCCTCCATAGAATTTCCTTTCACTCTTCCAAAAAAGGTGCTGGCTGGTCGTTTGATAAGATGCCGATTCAAATCTATTTTATTCTCATCAAAATCCATCGCTGGAGAAGGAAACCCTGCACTTATTCCGGTGTTAACAAGTGTCAATTCAAGTTCCGTTCCGTTTTCAATAGCGAAAATTTCTAAAACTGAGGACTTAATTTTTTTCTGATTTGACATAAAACAAATTTACAAAATGTTTAATGAGTTAAAACAAAAAACCTCAAATCTTTTCAGAAATGAGGTTCATTATTTTTAAATATAAATTTATTAGTCTTTAATCAAGAACTGGTATTTATCAATGTTCTTCAATGCAATACTAGTTCCACGTGCAACAGCTCTCAATGGATCTTCAGCAATGTGAACAGGTAATTTTGTTTTCAAAGAAATTCGTTTGTCTAATCCTCTCAACATCGAACCACCACCAGCTAAATAAATTCCAGTTTTGTAAATATCTGCTGAAAGTTCTGGTGGAGTCATCTCCAAGGCACTTAAAATCGCTTCTTCAATTTTTGAAATCGTTTTATCCAAAGCATGAGCAATTTCTGAGTAAGAAACAACAATTTCTTTTGGAATTCCCGTCATCAAATCACGACCACGAACAGCATAATCTGGCGGCGGATTGTCTAATTCTGGAATGGCAGCACCAACTTCAATTTTTAATTGTTCGGCAGTACGCTCACCAACCAAAATGTTGTGTTGACGACGCATGTATTCTTCAATATCTTGCGTGAAATCATCCCCTGCGATACGAATTGACTTATCACAAACGATTCCGCCAAGAGCTATGACAGCAATTTCAGATGTACCACCACCTATATCGATAATCATATTTCCCATTGGTTCTTCCACATCAATACCGATTCCGATAGCAGCAGCCATTGGCTCGTGAATCAAATAAACTTCTTTTGCACCAGCATGTTCGCAAGAATCACGAACAGCACGTTTTTCAACTTCAGTAATACCAGAAGGAATACAAACAACCATTCTTAAATTTGGAGAAAACATACTTTTTTTCCCTCCATTGATCATTTTTATCATCCCACGAATCATGGCTTCAGCACTTTGGAAATCCGCAATTACACCATCTTTCAAAGGTCTAACCGTTTCAATCAATTTATGCGTTTTACCGTGCATTTGTTGGGCTTTTTTCCCAATAGCAACAATGTTACCTGTTTGAATGTCTTTTGCAACAATCGAAGGCTCATCAACAACAACTTTGTCGTTCATGATAATTAAGGTATTTGCTGTACCCAAATCGATTGCTATTTCTTGTGTTAAAAAACTAAATAATCCCATTTTATTTTGTTTGTCTTAAAAAGACTTTTTTGTAAACTCTATATTATTCGTAAAATTGCAATTTTTGTTTCATATAATTGCAATTATTTTTTTTAATGTTTAAAATGTCTGACTCCAGTCATCACCATCGAAACATTATTGTCGTTGCAATAGTTAACTGATAAATCATCTTTAATTGAACCTCCAGGCTGAATAACTGCTGAAATTCCAGCATTTTTTGCTATTTCAACACAATCTGGAAAAGGGAAAAAAGCATCCGATGCCATTGCCGCTCCATGTAAATCAAATTTGAAAGTATTTGCTTTGTGAATCGCTTGATTTAAGGCATCAACACGCGATGTTTGTCCCGTACCACTTGCTAAAAGCTGTTTATTTTTCACCAAAACAATTGTATTCGATTTCGTGTGTTTTACTAATTTGTTAGCAAACAATAAATCTTCAATTTCTGTTTCAGTAGGTGAAGTTTTTGTAATCGTTTTTAAATCCGCTTTTGTTTCCGTTTTAAAATCTTTGTCTTGTTCCAACACGCCATTTAAAATCGTACGAATTTGTTTTTTAGGAAACGAAACTTCTTTTTGTTTTAAAATGATGCGATTTTTCTTCGACTGTAAAATTTCCAATGCTTGAGCATCGTAATTTGGAGCGATGACAACTTCACAAAATAAAGCGTTCATGATTTCTGCCGTTTCAGCGTCAATCGTTTTGTTTGAAATTAAAATCCCACCGAAAGCCGAAACTGGATCTCCAGCTAAAGCTGCTTCATACGCTTCTTTAACGGTGTTTCGAGTAGCAACTCCACAAGCGTTGTTGTGTTTCAAAATGGCAAAAGTTGGGTTTTCATCCTTAAATTCTTGCATCAATTGTACTGCTGCATCAACGTCTAATAAATTGTTGTAAGACAATTCTTTACCGTGTAATTTATCAAAAATGGCATTTAAATCTCCGTAAAAAACTCCTTCCTGATGTGGATTTTCTCCGTAACGTAAAATTTCACCTTCTTGAATTGAAACTTTTAAAGCTAAATCTCTGTCAACAGTTTGTGTCGTGAAATAAGCGTGAATTTGAGCATCATAATGCGAAGAAACATTAAAAGCATCACGTGCAAAAGACATTCTATCTTCGTAAGTCGTTTGACCTGTTGAAGACAAAACATCTAAGAATTTTGCGTATTGTTTTTGCGATGGAATAATTACTACATCGTCATAATTTTTTGCTGCTGCACGAATCAAGGAAATCCCACCTATGTCAATTTTTTCAATGATTGTATCTAAATCAGTTGTTGTTTTTACCGTTTCTTCAAATGGATATAAATCAACGATGACCAAATCCAAAGAAGGAATTTCGTATTCAGCAATTTGTGCTTGATCTTCCTCGTTGTTTCTTCTGTTTAAAATTCCACCAAAAACTTTCGGGTGAAGCGTTTTTACACGACCTCCCAAAATCGATGGATAAGAAGTTAAATCTTCCACTCTTTCAACCGAAACACCTAGTTTCTCAATAAATTCTTGCGTTCCTCCCGTTGAGTAAATGCTCACATTTAGTTCAGCTAATTTTTTAATTATCGGCTCTAAACCAGTTTTATCAAATACAGAAATTAATGCACTTTTGATTTGCTTATTTTGACTCATTTTTGAAAGGGCTTGAATTTGAGTGCAAAAGTACTTCAAAAAAATGAAAGTTTAAGCGAAATCTTAGCTTTATTTTAGCTTATTACATTATTCTTTCACCACCACCCATTCATGAGTAAAATTTGTTGTGAAAGAAAGTCGAAACTACTGTTTTATTTTTACTAAAGTTAAGGGAAATTGTTCTTTACTTTTAAAACTTACAAGACCATAGATATTTCCTTTTGGAGGAATTGGCTTACCGCTCATATCGTTGTATTTCATATTGTCATAAAAGGCTTTATTTGAAAAATTAGCAACAACCATATTTCCAATCATAACTGGCAAACTAATTACTAAACCCAATGGAAATTTTGTTGTATAATAGTTTTCTTTTACCTTATATTTTGTCTCTGTTGTTGGATAACTTGAACCTCCTAAATACACCCAAAAGTAACTACCAGCAGCATATGGTAAAAAGCCAATTACATATTGTTTTACTGCTTTGCTTGCATATAAGTCATTAGATATCATGATGCGTTTATCTCCATTCATAAAAACGATGTCTTTGCCCATGATGAGCGTATCTTCTGTGTTATTTGTAACTTTATACGCTACAATTTGATAGCCTTTTCTACTTGCTCTACGTACATATTTACCATTTCCATTTTCTCCCAAAACACCATATTTGTATGATAAATCGATGTTATCTTTTGATTCGTGCATAGAATGTTTTACGTTTTTAGGATAAACAGGATGATAGGCCGATGCACAACTTTGAAGTAATAAAAAAAGTGAGATGTATTTGAGTGTTTTCATTTTGGAGATTTTGTATTTATATTATTCATATAATTTAGGTATTTTTCTTCGTTACACCAAACCCATTTTTGTTTTTTAATACGCATTTTATCTTGATCAGGTAAATCGTTGCTTGGGATAAAACGCATTTTTGAATATACACCTAGATTGTGTAACTCATCAGCATTTCCTTGCTTGAATTGCTGCAGTCTCTTTGAATCAATTTCTTGATCAGTAGTAAAACCAAGAAATTCAAGCGTAGAATCATTAATTATTTTATAATACTCATAATCTAATCCAGGTGTCTGACCACCAATTCGAGGGCGAATTGTTTTAATCGTATCTCCATAAACTATTAAACGAGCTGAATTTCCAATTGATGGATTGTCTTCTCTAATATTCAAAAAAGCTAAACCATTTTCATAAAACACACTTCTAACAAGAATTACACGTTTATTAATTTCACTTTTTAATTGATATTCATTTTTTTCCTTGTAAAAACGTTGAGATGTATAAAAATGTTCATATTCATAATATCCATTTAATTTAATTTTATTGCCTAAATCTGTAATTTGTATCTTCAAAGCAATAACCTTGATCGATAAAGGGATTGATAGCAAATCGTCTTGAAAGACAACTATTTAAACCAATCAAAATTATGATGTAAATTCCTATTTTCCTCATTAAATATATAAACTTTATTTCTCGAAGTCTGAACTTTGTACTCGATAAAATCCAATATTGTTTGTGTTATTTTTTCACGAACTTAAAAATAAAAAACGATTTACACCTGTTTTTTTGAAAATCACTTCTTTTTCCTTTTCACAAACATTTTTTAGCTGTCCGTCGATGAAAAAGGAGTAAATTCTTCAAGTCAACATCTTTCTGTCGAAAAGAAAAGACAAAAATTTAACAAAAAACACCTGTTTTTGATTTTTATTTAACTTTACACTTTTATTATAAAGCTGAAAATGAAAACAATATTGATATTAGGTGCAGGTTTATCGAGTTCGTCTTTGATTCGTTATTTTTTAAATCATGCAGCAACATATAATTGGCAAGTTCGCATTGTAGATCAAAATAAGGATTTGATTCTTCAAAAAATTAACGGAAATCCACACGGTATTGCACTTTCATTTAACGCTTTAGATCCAGAAGAACGCAAAACTGAAATTCAGCAAGCGGATTTGGTTATTTCCATGTTACCAGCACGATTTCACGTTGATATTGCCAAAGATTGCATCAAATATAAGACAAATTTAATTACTCCTTCTTACGTTTCTCCAGAGATGAAAGCTTTACATCAAGAAGCCTTGGAAGCTGGAATCATCATCATGAACGAAATTGGCGTTGATCCAGGAATCGACCACATGAGTGCGGCAAAAATCATTGATGAAGTAAACAGCAAAGGAGGAAAAATTATCAGTTTTAAATCCTATTGTGGCGGTTTAATTTCACCTGAAAGTGATGATAATCCATGGAATTATAAATTTACTTGGAATCCAAGAAACGTTGTCTTGGCAGGTCAAGGCGGAGCAGCAAAATACATTGAAAAAAACGAGTATAAATACATTCCTTACACGCAATTATTTACACGTTTAGACCACATTACAATTGATGGTTATGGTGTTTTTGAGGGCTATGTAAACAGGGATTCTTTGTCTTACAGAGAGATTTATGGTTTGGAAGATATTCCAACGATTTTTAGAGGAACTTTGAGAAAAAGTGGTTTTTCTGAAGCGTGGAATGTTTTTGTACAACTTGGAATGACAGACGACACCTATACCTTTGATAATTCTGAAAATATTAGTGCTCGAACATTTTTAAACACATTTTTGCCTTATAGTCATGGTGAATCGGTAGAAAATAAGTTCAAACGTTTGGTTTCTAAAGACAATGATTTGCTGTTCAAGAAGTTTCATTGGCTTGGTTTTTTCGAAAAAGAAACAAAAATTGGCTTAAAAAATGCAAGTCCAGCCCAAATCTTGGAACACATTTTAGTGAAAAAATTGAGCTTAAATCCAAAAGATAAAGACATGCTTGTAATGTACCATTCTTTCTTTTATGAATTAAACGGTGAAACAAAAAAAATCACTTCTTCGATGGTGAATATTGGTGAAGATCAGACGTTTACAGCTATGAGTAACACCGTTGGACTTCCAGCAGCAATTTGTGGGAAAATGATTTTAAACAATGAAATTCATTTAAAAGGAGTTCAAATTCCTGTTATGAAAGAAGTTTACAATCCAATTTTGGATGAATTGGAGACTTTTGGGATCACTTTCAACGAAGTTTGGTCTTAGTTTAAATCTGCATGTTGTCTATCAATCTTACTTCACCAACATAAGCAACAACACAAGCAACAGCATTTTCTTCCCACGAGTTACTTAATTTTTCAAAGCTTGATCCGTCAATAAATTCAAAATATTCTAATTTTAAACTAGATTCCTCATACAAATCTTCAATGATTTTTTTTGTTTCACTTGGCGAATATTTTACTGCAAGATTTTTAGCCAAAATTAGAGTTTCATAAATAAACAAAGCTTCTAATCTTTCAACTTGATTTAATCTTAAATTTCGGCTACTCATTGCCAAACCGTCTTTTTCGCGAATAGTTGTGCAAGGAACGATTTCAATTGGCAACTTGAATTCATCTGTCATTTTTTTGATTACTGCCAATTGTTGGTAATCTTTTAAACCAAAAAAAGCCTTGTTTGGTTTCACAATTTGAAACAAACGGTACACAACTTGAATAACTCCTTTAAAATGTCCTGGTCTAAATTTTCCTTCTAATACGTCTTCTAAAATGCCAATATTTATTTCTGGGGAAATGTAATCTGGAGCATAAATTTCTTCTTTAGCTGGGATAAAAACTGCATCACAAGAGTTTTCTTCCAAAAATTTAAGGTCTGATTCTGTTTTTATAGGGTATTTTTCAAAATCTTCCTGATTGTTAAATTGTGTAGGATTGACAAAAATACTAACAACTGTTAAGTCAGTTAAAGATTTAGATTTTGACACTAAAGAAATATGACCTTCGTGTAAAGCACCCATTGTTGGGACAAAACCAATGGTTTTACCTTCCAATTTTCCTTCTTCAAGGAAACGTTCTAAATCGGCTATTTTATAAAAAACTCTCAACTTACCTGTGATTTAAAATAAATGCAAACCGACAAAACTAAATTCTTTTTTGGAAAATTCGTTATTTTTTTTTAATTTTGTGCTTTATTATTAATAATATCCAACAATCTAAAGCTTCTATGGAGAAAAAAAAGATT
The DNA here is from genome assembly GCA_040386975.1 of Bacteroidota bacterium. Classification (GTDB taxonomy): domain Bacteria; phylum Bacteroidota; class Bacteroidia; order Flavobacteriales_D; family Crocinitomicaceae; genus M2408. The sequence goes on from JAZKEO010000009.1 coordinate 127,446, forward strand.
CTTTTTGTTTCACAAGAAATTGCCCCTTTTGTACAAAAATCTGACATTGCTAATTTCACAAGACGATTACCACAAAGCATTCAAGAAGCAGGAAGAGACATTCGTGTTTTTACACCAAAATTTGCTTGTATAAACGAAAGAAGACATCAATTGCATGAAGTTATTCGTTTGTCAGGAATGAATATTATTATTGACGATAAAGATCATCCATTAATTATCAAAGTTGCTTCAATTCCAGCTGCTCGTCTTCAGGTTTATTTTATTGATAACGAAGAGTTTTACGATCGTAAAAACACCTTGATGGATGAAGAAGGAGTTTACTACAAAGATAATGATGAGCGTTCGATGTTCTTTTGTCGTGGCGTTTTAGAGACTGTAAAAAAATTAGGTTGGAAACCAGATGTGATTTATTGTCACGGATGGATGGCTTCATTAATGCCTTTATATATCAAGAAAATTTATCATAAAGACCCACATTTTTCTGACTCTAAAGTTGTTTTAAGTTTGTATGATGAGGAAATTAACAATAATTGGGACACACGTTTTCCAGAAAAACTTAAATTTGACGGCTTCGATAAAAAGTTGATTGCTGAAATGCAAGATACTTCTTACGAGAATGTGATGAGAACAATTTTTAAATATTCTGACGCTTTAGCTTTAGGAACTGAAAGTTTAAATCCTGTTACACGTTCTTTGTATGAAGAAGCGACATGTTTAAAACAAGATTTCGTAGCTGAAGAATTACAAACAAAAACATTATCAGAATTTTTTGATAAAGTAATTGAAGAAGAGATTCTTGTTTAACTAGAATAAATTTTTAAGTTAATCATTTGTTACATTGAAAAAGAATACTTTTTTTGTTTTTAGTTTACTCTTATTTTTTATAATTAGCTGTAAAAAGGAAGTAACAACAGTTGGTAAGGATGGTTTAAATTCGGATTCGTTTTTAAACTCTGACGCTGTTGATACCTTTGATTTGGAAACATATACATATGTGGAAGATTCTATTCTTTCAAGCAATTTATCCGTTGCAATCTTAGGTTCTTATAATGATCCTGAGTTTGGTACATTTAAATCTGAGTTTTACACACAGTTTAGATTAAATGGTTTTAATCCAGATTTTGGGGATTTATCAACAATTGTAATCGATTCCTTTGTTTTAGGAATTGAATATAAGGGATATTACGGGAACTTAAATCCGCAAAAATTTGAAGTTTTTGAACTATCAGACGATATTTACGTTGATTCAAATTATTATTCTTTTCAAACAAAAGCTACAAAAATTGAAAATTGGATGGATCCAAACAAGGATGTTCTAACTCCAGACCCAACAACAAATATTGTAATTGGTGAAGAAACAGTTGAAAGTCAATTAAGACTTTATTTGGACACAAACAAAGCAAAAATGTTCATGTCTGAAGCTAGTTTAAATCCAGATACTTTTGCTTCAAATGAAAATTTTTTAACTTATTTCAAAGGTTTAAATGTTCGTGTTAACAATACTTCACAAGCCTCTGGCGAAGGAGGAATATTTTATTTCAATTTGAATGATCCTTTATCAAAATTGACAATTTATTACCATCAAGCTGGAGTAAGTAAAACATTTGACTTTTTAATCAATTCATCTTGTGCCGATTTCAATCACATTGAAGTGGATAATTCAGGAAAAAATGTTGAATCAGTTATTTTAAATCCTTTATTAGGACAAGAAACTTTCTATCTTCAAGCAAATAAATCACGAGCAGTTGTGAAATTTACAACAATTGATGATATTCCAAAAAATTCTATTATCCAATATGCTCAACTTGAATTGCCTGTAAGTTATTATTCTTTAGATCCGTTTTTCCCAAGTGATGTAATTTCTGCTGCTACAAAAATTAGTTCAACTGATGATAATTTATACAGTTTAGAAGTATTTGGACAATACAGTGATGCTAATAAGAATTATACTCTTGATATGAGGGATTATGTTCAAAAGGTAGTTGATGGGAAAATCGAAAATCATGGTGTTTATATTTCATCTGCAAAAATGTTAACTTCCTCTGAAAGAATTATTTTTAATGGTTCTGACTCTCAGAATAAAAAACAACCCAAACTATATATTATTTATACAAGCTATTAAAATTTAGAAATTATGTGTGGAATCGTTGCATATATTGGAAAAAAAGAAGCTTATCCTATCATCGTTAAAGGTTTAAAAAGACTTGAATACCGTGGTTATGATAGTGCTGGAATTGCACTTCTAACTGAAGGAAATCTTAATATTTACAAAAAACAAGGAAAAGTTACAAATTTGGAAGAATTTGTAGTTGGTAAAAATATTAAAGGTAATTTGGGAATTGGTCACACACGTTGGGCAACTCACGGTTTACCAAATGATATCAATTCTCATCCACATTATAGTGAAAATGGCGATTTAGCTCTGATTCACAATGGAATAATAGAAAATTATGGTTCTTTGAGAGAAGAATTAATTTCTAGAGGTTATAAATTTAGAAGTGAAACGGATACGGAAGTATTGGTACATCTAATTGATGATATAATTAAAAATGAAAAGGTTGAACTTGTTGAAGCGGTTAGACAAGCTTTATTAAGTGTAACTGGTGCTTACGCAATCGTTGTTTTATCAAAAGATAATCCGAATCAACTTGTTGCAGCTAGAAAAAGTAGTCCTTTGGTTGTAGGAATTGGTGAAGACAACGAATTTTTCTTAGCATCTGATGCAACTCCGATTGTTGAATATACAAAACAAGTTGTTTATTTGAATGACGAAGAGATTGCTGTTGTTGATTTGCACGAAGGTCTAAGAATTCTTCACCTTTCTAATGAAGTTAAAACTCCTTACATTCAACATTTGGAAATGAAATTAGAAGCACTTGAAAAAGGTGGTTTTGAACATTTCATGCTAAAAGAAATTTTTGAACAACCAAGATCAATTCACGATTGCTTTAGAGGAAGATTAAATGCTGAGAAAGGTTTTGTTGGCTTAGGTGGACTAAGAGAATACGAACAAAAAATAATTAATGCAAATCGCTTAATTTTTGTTGCTTGTGGAACATCTTGGCACGCTTGTTTAGTTGGAGAATACTTATTAGAAGGACTTGCTCGTATCAATGTTGAAGTTGAATATGCTAGTGAGTTTAGATACAGAAACCCTATCATCAATGAAAATGATATTGTGATTGCTGTATCTCAGTCTGGTGAAACAGCTGATACTTTGGCAGCCTTAGAGTTGGCAAAATCAAGAGGAGCAACTATTTTAGGAATTTGTAATGTTGTTGGATCTTCTATTTCGAGAATTACCGACGCGGGTTCCTACACACATGCTGGTCCAGAAATTGGTGTTGCTTCAACAAAAGCATTTACTGCTCAAGTTACAATTTTAACTTTAATGGCTTTATCATTAGCTCACAAAAAAGGAACTATCTCAGATTCTGCATTCCATACCTTGTTGGTAGATTTAGAAGCGATTCCAAATAAAGTTAAGAAAATTTTGGAAAGTGATGCTAAGATAAAAGAAATTGCTGCAATTTATCAAAATGCTTCAAATGCATTATATTTAGGAAGAAATAGTTCTTTCCCTGTTGCTTTAGAGGGAGCTTTAAAATTAAAAGAAATCTCTTACATCCACGCTGAAGGTTATCCTGCCGCTGAGATGAAACATGGACCAATTGCTTTGATTGACGATGAAATGCCTGTTTTTGTTATTGCGACAAAAGGTACATCTTATGAAAAAGTAGTTAGTAATATTCAAGAAGTAAAAGCAAGAAAAGGAAAATTAATTGCTATTGTTACTGAGGGTGATACACAGGTCAGAGATTTAGCCGATCACGTGATTGAAATCCCTGAAACGGATGAAAATCTTGTTCCGTTATTAGCCACAATTCCTTTACAATTACTTTCTTATCACATCTCTGTTTTTAGAGGTTGTAATGTTGACCAACCTAGAAATTTAGCTAAATCTGTGACAGTAGAATAAATAATTATATTCAATAAAAAAGCCCATTTTCACTTATGAAAATGGGCTTTTTTATACGTTTTATTTTTAGTGTCTTGATAAATAATCAGCAACTCCTTCAAACGAACCTTTCATTCCTTCGTCACCTTTTGTCCAATTTGCAGGACAAACTTCACCGTTTTCTTCGTTGAATTGTAAAGCATCAACCATACGTAATGTTTCATCAACACTTCTTCCTAATGGAAAAAAGTTTACTACTTGGTGCATTACAACTCCTTCTTTGTTGATTAAAAACAATCCACGGTAAGCAATCATATCTCCTGTTGCTACTAAATTTCCGTCCATGTCGTAATCGTAACTTCCATCTAAAACTCCGAAAGCTTCAGAAATCGTTTTTGAAGTATCGGCAACAATTGGGTATTTAACTCCTTCGATTCCTCCTTTGTTTTTTGGTGTTTGCAACCAAGCCCAGTGAGATTCTTCAGTGTCAGTTGAACAAGCAACTAATTTCACGCCTCTTTCTTCAAATTGTGCTAATTTAGCTTGAAAAGCATGTAATTCTGAAGGACAAACGAAAGTAAAATCTTTTGGGTAAAAGAAAAATACCACGTGATTTTTCCCAATATATTGATCTAAAGAAAAATCTTTAACAATTTCTAGACCATTGATTACAGCTGCTGCTTTAAATGATGGTGCTTTTTTTCCTACTAATACTGACATTTTTATGTTTTTTTATTTGTTACAAAATTAATGAATAATTAGTTACAATGGCTGAAAATTTTCAGCCATTATTTCAACTTAAATAGGATTTAAACATCCAATTTGTTTTTTCTTTTTCACGAATTAAATCACTCATAAGTGCTGATGTTCCCTCATCATTCGATTCACTACTTAAAGTCAAAAGTGCTTTTTCTTGAACTAATAGATTTTCTTGTGCGTCAAAAATATATTTAACACCTTTTTTTCCTTCCGAAATTAGTCCAATTTCTTGAATTGAACTCTGTTTCAAATAATCAGAAAATTGTGAAAGTGGAGTGAAATTTAAAGCTAAAATTCGTTCCGCTAAATCATCTATTATGATCTGTGTTCTGGTATAAAGTTCCTCGTATTTTAAATGCAATTCAAAAAAGTTTTCTCCTTTGATATTCCAATGTAAGGATCTGAGGTTTTGATAATGAAGTTGATAGCTCGCTAACAAAGTGTTTATTTTATTTTCCATTTCGATTTATTTTCTGAAACAAAGTTACACCCTTTATTAATTCAATTTAATTGATTAATTTTATATTTTGATAAATTTTATTTATGAATATTTCACAACAACAAATTCTTTACATTCTTACTTTAAACGAGTTTAAGAATTTTGGTAAAGCAGCTGAAGTGTGTTTCGTAACGCAACCAACTCTTTCAATGCAGATCAAAAAAGCAGAAGAAAGTTTAGGTTTTCAAATCTTTAATCGCAAGCGAAATCCATTGGAGTTGACAGTTTACGGTAAGAAATTAATTCCGATTATTTCTGATATGCAAGCTGAATATAAGAAAATCAGTCGTTTATCTCAAGAAAATCAAGGGAAAATTGTAGAGGAAATAAAAATTGGTATTATTCCAACTGTTGCAACATATTTAGTTCCAAAACTTTTTGAAAATAAGAACCTGTTTTCAAAAAATGTGAAATGGGCAATTATTGAGTTAAAATCAGAGGATTTATTAGAACAAATACGTTTGAAAAAAATTGATTTTGGAATCATGGCGGGACCTTTATTGGAAGAAAACCTAATGATTACTTCACTTTACAATGAAGAAATTTTAATCTACACAAAAAATACAAAATCAAAGAACAACATTTCCACGGAAGACCTGAAAACTTCTCATCCTTGGCTTTTAAACAGTGGGAATTGTTTGCGGACACAAATGATGCATTTTTGTCAAATTGAAAAAGAACAAGAAAATGACTGGAATTACGAAGGAGGAAATCTACACATGTTGCTTCAAATGGTGGATAATCATGGTGGATATACCTTAATTCCAGAATTTTATTTCAAACAATATAAGATAAATAGTAAAAATATCGCTCACGCAGTTACTGAAAATCAACGCTTTCATCCAGCGAGAAATATCATTTCTGTTTCAACATTAAAAAACAGCAAACATCCCGATTTAATTTCATTAATCCATTTTATCAAAAAGGAGTTCGCAAATACGGAATTAAAAAAATATGATATTTTAAGTTGGAAGTAGAACCTACTTTAAATCTACTTTTTCTCGCTCAAAAAACGTTTCCACTCAGAACCTTGAAAATCGTTCATCACACGAGGAAATTTATTTTGGGAACCTAATTTCCCCATTTTTTCCATGAATTTGTAAAACAAATCTGTTTTTACTCGTTGGATGGTTGGTGTATTTAAACTTGCTTTTCGGACTGCCTTGTAATCATCATTTAGTTTACATAATTCTTCATCCATTTTTTGCATAAATGAATCTTTATCAATCTCATTTTCAGTTCCAATTGTCCAAGCGTGACGTTGATTCAATACATCGCAATAAATACAAAATTCTTGAACTTCAATCTGAGTTTCTTTACACACATTTTCTAAAGCCTGATTGATATTGTCTAAAGATAAATGTTCTCCAACCAAACTTAAGTATTGTTTGATCCGACCAGAAATTTTAATTTGTCGTGCATTTACATCTGTAAATTGAACCAAATCTCCAATGATATAACGCCATAAACCAGCATTCGTAGAAATGACCAAAGCATAATCTTTGTTTTCTTCTACTTCATTTACAGTCAATGCTTTAAACCTGTTTTTTATTTTTCCATCTGGTGTAAAATGCTCTTCATCAAAGGGAATAAATTCATAAAAAATAGCGTTATTCAAAAGCAATTTCATGCTTCCAGAATTGGGAATACTTTGGTAAGCAAAATATCCTTCACTCGCCAAATACGTATCTAAAAGATGTACTTTTTGACCACAAACTCGCTCCAAACGTTTCAAATAAGGTTGAATAAAAACTCCTCCGTGAACATACACGTAAAAATTTGGCCAAATTTCGTGAATCGAAGCTAATTTATGATGCTCAACAATGCGTTCCATCAACATGATACACCAACTCGGAACACCAGCAACAATACCAATATCCCATTTTGGTGCTTCTTCCACCATTTTGTCAAGTTTTTTATTCCAATCTTTTATTTCAGCAATATTATTGTTTGGCTGTGTAAAAGGCGTTACGACCCAATTTGTATGCTTTTTTAAGATTCCACTTAAATCTCCTTCAATGTGATTTTCAATTTCAGTGAGTTCTGGAGAACCGCCAACAACCAAAATTGATTTTTGAAAAAATTCGACTGGTAAATCCAACTGATGAAGTGTAACCACTTGGTTCATGCTGGTTTTTTGGAACGATTTTATCGTTTCTTTAGTAACTGGAATTCGCTTACTTGGAGAACCTGTCGTACCAGAAGACAAAGCATAATATTTGATTTTACCAGGCCATGTATTGTCTTTTAATCCATCAATCGAACGATGAAGCCACGTTTGATAAAATTCATCATATTCAACTAAAGGGATTTCATTTTGATAATCTTGAATGAAATTTGAACTCGTCAAAATAGAACTAAAATCGTGATTTTTCCCAAAATTTGTCTTTTTTGCTTTATTCAATAAATAGGACAAAGACTTGATTTGATAATCAAAACTTAAGCCTTTATTTTGAGTTCTTTTAAAACCAATTTCAGCAGTCTTTTTAAGAAGTCGTCCTATTATTTTCATTTTCGTTTATGCGTTTTCAGTAATTTTAGTTCAAAAACAATTCAAAGTTAAAATTTTTAACTGAGTTTTAAAGCATTTTTTAAATTTTAAGCCTTTTTTCTTAAAAAGAATGTATAAACTTTCATTCTTTTTTTAAAGTTATGTACTTTTGTGTAAATCTAATAAAATTAACCATGAAAAATAAAACTTTTATTGTTCCTCATGACTTTACTTCTGTTGCTGAAAATGCGTTGGAACACGCTTTATCGACAGCGAAAACTGTTTCAGCGACCATTTTTTTGCTACATGTTGTTGGAAAGGAAAGAGAAATTGCTGAAGCAACAAAAAAGTTGGAAGATTTAATAAAAGCAAAAGATACAACGATTGAAATTATTCCTGTGGTTCGTGTTGGAAACATTTTTGACGATATAGGCGAATTTGCATCTGAACATCATGCAGATTTAATTTTCATGGGAACTCACGGGAGACATGGCTGGCAGCATATAACAGGAAGTCGTGCCTTAAAAGTGATCACACATTCTACAGTTCCTTTCATTGTTGTTCAAGAAAAAGGAATTAAAACGACTGGCTACGATGATATCGTAGTTCCTTTAGATTTAAACAAAGAGACCAAACAAAAATTGGCTTATGTTGCTAATATCGCGAATTATTTTAAATCAAAAGTTCATGTTATTACACCAGATGAAACAGACGAATATTTGAAAAAACAAGTGAAAGCGAACATCAAATTTGCTCAACGTTTTTTTGAAGAAAGAAATATTGAAGTTACAACAAAAGTTGCTCCTGTTAGTGGATTCGATAAAGAAGTTGTGAAACATGCAGTAGCTATTGATGCCGATTTAATTGCTATTATGAATTTGAATCGAAACAATTTATTAGGCGTTATTACAGCAAATTATGAGTCATACATTTTGACAAATGACGCTGAAATTCCAACTTTGATTGTTAATCCGATTGAGAATGCTTATGGATCCAGTTTTTTAGCTGGTTAGTACTTTTCAAACTAATCTTTAGTACCATTTGATGTCAAAAAAACCGAATGTATTAATCATTTATACGGGTGGAACAATCGGTATGATTGAAGATTCAGAAACGGGAGCTTTGAAGGCTTTTGATTTCAAACATTTGACGAGCCAAATTCCCGAATTGAATCGTTTGGATATAAATTTATCGAGTGAATCTTTTGAAAAACCTGTAGATTCATCAGAAATGAATTTGAGTCATTGGAAAAAAATGGCTCAATTAATTTTCGATAATTACTCAAAATTTGATGGTTTTGTTGTCTTACATGGTTCTGATACCATGGCTTACACGGCTTCTGCTTTGAGTTTTATGCTTCAAGGTTTAGATAAGGCTGTTGTTTTAACTGGTTCTCAACTTCCAATTGGAACGATACGAACTGATGGAAAAGAAAATCTAATTACTTCCATAGAGATTGCTGCGGCAAAAAATTCAGAGGGGAAATCAATGATACAAGAAGTCGCGATTTATTTTGAATATTCGCTTTACAGAGGAAATCGGACTTCAAAAATTTCATCGAGTGCTTTTGAGGCGTTTTCTTCTGCAAATTATCCTGAATTAGCGGTTGCTGGTGTTCAAATAAATTACCAATTGCGGGAAAAATATCCTAAAAATAAAGAATTGGAATTTTTTACACATTTTGAAAATAAAGTTGCTTTATTGAAGATTTTTCCAAGTTTTTCTGCCGAAATATATCAAAGTTTATTTGATGTTAGCAAAGTGAAAGCCATCATTATTGAAAGTTTTGGCGCTGGAAATGTTCCATCGAATGAAATTTTTAAATCCTTGATTACCACTTATTTAAAATCTGGCGGAATTATTCTAAACATCACCCAATGTACAACTGGAAAAGTAGATCAAGGAAAATATGAAACCTCTGCCTTTTTTGACAAAATTGGTGTAATTGGAGGAAATGACTTAACAACGGAAGCAGCACTTACCAAAATGATGTATTTACTGGGAAAGTATTCTGATAAAACAACAATTACAGCAAAACTTCAAGAAAATATCGCTGGCGAAATTAGTTTGTCGTAAAATTAAAATAAAATCGTATTTTTGCAGTCCCAAATTAAAGGGAGAGGTGTCCGAGTGGTTGAAGGAGCACGCCTGGAAAGCGTGTATAGGTCGAAAGCTTATCGCGGGTTCGAATCCCGCTCTCTCCGCTGAAAGTAAGGAGAAGGGATTAGAAGCCTTGGGTTCGTGCCGAAACGCAGTGAAGACCAGCGAAGCTAATCCCGCTCTCTCCGCTGAAAACTTAAAACCCATAATTTATTGTGGGTTTTTTAATTTTATTCTGAAATTCTATGAAAAAATACATCTTAATTTACAGCATTTCTGTTTTAGTTATTGCAACAATCTTTTTTGTTTTTCCAATAAATCTTTTTGATGGGGAAATACATTACAAATACGATTTGGTAGATTACAATGTAAAACAAAAATTAAGTCTTTCATATTTTGTTGGAATTGGAGCAAATCCATCGGAGATTAAAGGTGTAAAAGATTTTTATCTACTTCCTTTGGGATATGTAATCGCTTTATTGATGATTTTTGTTTTACCAGCGATAATTACTTACCGAATTTCTTTGAAGAAAAAGCAATAATTAAGACCGTTTTAAAATCCCTAAATCTTCGTTAATTCCAAAATTTAACTTGCTCATTTACTTGAGTAAACTCACAAGTGAATTTTTGAAAAAGCCTCGATTTATGAATTTTTAATCAGTCTTAAAGTTTTTCGTAAAATTTTGATCTTTAAATCAAAACTACTAATTCTTAATTCTCAACTCTACACTCTTTTAGCCTACTTTTTCAATTGTAATATCTTTTTCTTGAAAATTTAAAGCTTTTTTGACCGTTTTAACAATTCCTGTTAAATCAAATCCACATTCGCTATGAAGTTCATCTTGTGTACCGTGATGAATGTATTTATCCGGAATACCTATTCGAATTACATTTGCTTGGTACGAATTATCTGCCATAAATTCCAACACTGCACTTCCCATTCCTCCCATCAAACAACCATCTTCCACAGTGATTACTTTTGAGAATTTTGAGAAAACTTCGTGCAACAAAACTTCATCAAGTGGTTTTACAAAACGCATATCATAATGTGCCGCGGAAATTCCTGAATTTTTTAATTCTTCAAGTGCTTTTTGAGCTGTGTTTCCAACATGACCAATCGTTAAAATTGCAATATCGTCTCCATTAGAAACTTTTCTTCCTGTTCCAACTTTAATTGCTCTTAAGGGTGTTTTCCATTCCAACATAACACCATTTCCTCGAGGATAACGAATCGTAAATGGTCCCATGTTTTCCTGCTGAGCAGTAAACATTAAATTTCGTAATTCCTCTTCATTCATTGGGGCAGAAACCACCATGTTTGGAATCGAACGCATGTAAGCTATATCGTAAGCTCCGTGATGTGTTGCACCATCGGCACCAACCAATCCACCTCTATCCAAACAAAAAACAACGTTCAAGTTTTGCAAAGCTACGTCGTGTAAAACTTGATCGTAAGCTCTCTGCATAAAAGATGAGTAAATATTACAAAAAGGAACCATTCCTTGAGTCGCTAAACCCGCCGAAAAAGTTACTGCATGTTGCTCAGCAATACCAACATCGAAGGAACGATCTGGCATGGCTTCCATCATAAATGTCAACGAAGAACCTGAAGGCATAGCTGGAGTTACACCCATAATTTTTGGGTTTTTTTCTGCTAATTCAACAATCGTATGTCCAAAAACATCTTGATATTTTGGTGGCTCAGGAGATTTAGGAACAACTTTAACAATTTCACCTGTTTCTTTATTAAAAACACCTGGTGCATGCCATTTAGTTGGGTTTCCTTCTTCTGAAAATTTGTATCCTTTCCCTTTCATAGTGATGCAATGCAACAATTTAGGTCCAGGAATATCTTTTAAATCTTCTAATACTTTTGCTAAACCAATTACATCGTGACCATCAACTGGACCGAAATAACGGAAATTTAATGCCTCAAAAAGATTACTTTGTTTCAATAAAGAACTTTTTAAAGCACTTGAAATTTTTGAAGCAACTTTTTGAGCATCAGGACCAAATTTGGATATTTTTCCTAATAATTTCCAAACATCGTCCTTTACTTTATTGTAAGTATGGGAAGTTGTTATATCTGTTAAATATTCTTTTAAAGCACCAACATTTGGATCGATTGACATGCAATTGTCGTTCAAAATCACCAATAAATTAGCGTCTTTTTCAAATCCCGCGTGGTTCATTCCTTCAAAAGCCAAACCTGCAGTCATCGCTCCATCACCAATAACTGCGATGTGTTGACGGTTTTTTTCGCCTTTTTGATGATTGGCAACAGCCATTCCTAAAGCTGCTGAAATCGATGTAGATGAATGTCCAACGCCAAAAGTATCGTATTCACTTTCAGAACGTTTTGGGAATCCTGAAATTCCTCCTTTTAAACGGTTTGTGTGAAATTGTTCTCTTCTTCCAGTTAAGATTTTATGTCCGTAAGCTTGATGACCAACATCCCAAACCAATTGATCGTATGGCGTATTGAAAACATAATGTAAAGCAACGCTTAATTCAACAACACCAAGACTTGCACCAAAATGTGAATTTCCAATTTCAGAAATCACATCGACAATGTATTGACGTAATTCTTCAGAAACTTGAGGCAAATCCTCATGTTTAAACTTCTCTCTTAAATCAGAAGGAAATTCAATTTGTTCTAAAAAAGGACCTGCTTTGTATTGCGACATTTGCTTAATTATTTTACAAATTTACAAAAAAGCAATTAAACATACAAAAAAACATTTTTGTCGTACTGCTTAATAAATTTAACTCTATCTTTTCATAATCTGAAATTTAAAATTTAATTATTTTAAACCTTTTTTTCTTTATCTTGTCAAAGATTAAAATCCATTTGAATGAGCACTGAAAAATTAGACGATTTTGCCTTGGTCAACTTGTTTCAACAAGATAAATCTCAGGTGGAATTCGTTTTTTCGGCTCTTTTAAAAAGACACAATCAAGTTTTGTATTGGCATATTCGACGCATGACAAAAAATCATGAGGAAACAAATGATATTTTACAAAATGTGTGGATGAAAGTGTGGAGACATTTGAATGATTTTAAAAATGAATCTTCTTTTTATACCTGGATTTATCGCATTTCTCGAAATGAAACAATCAATTTTTTAGAAAAAGAAAAAAAACATAGATCAGTTGAAGTTGACGAAGCTTACATCGAAATTTTGGCTGGACACGAAGGTTTGCAAAATTTTTCAGCAGATCAAATCGTTGAGAAATTACAGCAAGCTATTGAAACTTTGCCAGAAAAACAAGCCTTAGTTTTTCAACTAAAGTTTTACGAAGATTTAAAATACAGCGAAATTTCAGAAAAATTAAATACCTCAGAAGGTGCTTTAAAAGCAAGTTACCATCACGCAGTAAAAAAAATACAAGAATTTTTACACTTACAATTAAACCTTTTTAATTCATAAATGTCAAAAGAATATCATGGAAGCAAAAAAAGACATATTCGATTTCATAAAGGCAAAAAATAAGCCTGAACTTGGCGAAAATTACTTTGAGAATTTTTCTACTGAATTTTTAAATAAAATCAAAACAGAAATTCCGCAAACTAAAAAAACAAAAATTATTCGACCTACTTTTTGGCTTTTGGGACTCGCCGCCTCACTTTTAATTTATTTTGGAATTAGTAACTTATTAAATCAAAACGATGATTTTGCAAAAGTTTCAGATTCTGAAATTTTAGCTTATGTTGAAGATAACATCGATGATTTTGACTCAGAAAGCATTTATAAACACCTTGAGGAAAGCAATTTTTTGGGAGATACTACAAAACTTCGACAAGCTCAGTTTACTCAAGATTCATTACAAAATGTCAAAAAAATGGAGGGAAATAAGCCAAAAATAATTCTTCCAACACAATCTTCGAGTGAACTTTTTGAATCACTTTCAGAGGAAGATTTGTACAATTATTTGAATAGTGAAGAAACAGATTTAGAAGAAATTGAAATATAACTTTAATAAAGAAAAAAACCACTGAGAGACTGAGATAAAGAAGACTAAAGTTTTCTAAGTGGTAAAAAAGAAAAAAACGTGTTGTACGATTATGTACATCAAAAATTAAATATTAAAAACATAAATCATGAAGAATTTAAACAACAAAAATCACTTTAAAACTATCCTTTTATTAGCGACATTTTTTATTTCATTTGGGAGTTTAAACGCCCAAGATGAACCGATGCATCCAAAAAGACACGAAAAGGTTAAACAATTAAAAATTGCTTATTTTACTGAACAATTAGCCTTAACAAGCGCTGAAAGTGAAAAATTTTGGCCTATTTACAATGAAATGGAAGAAAAAATTAAACTTTCACGTAAAGCAAATAAAAAGATTAATGATGAACTTTCTACCAACGCTGAGACATTTAAAGACGAAGATTTTAAGCGAAATGTGAACAAAATTTTCGATAACGAAATAGCTGAAACAAACATCAAAAAAGAATATTACACTAAAATCGCACAAGCAATCGGTTACAAAAAAGCAACAAAAGTCTTAAAACTTGAAAAAGAATTTAAGCAAAAATTATTGCAAGAATTAAAAAAACGCAAAAAAGAAATGAGAGAAAGGTGAATCTATAATTGTGTGAGATTTCATTTTTAATCGTATCTTAGATACAACAAAACCTAAAAAATGAAAATCTTACAATTAAAACCAATCCTTTACAAGGAAGAAAGGCGACTTGCATTATATTTTGAAAGAAATGAAGAAATAATACAAGTCCTAAAAGCAAATTTCACGGATTTACAATGGAGTAACTCGCTTTCTGTTTGGCATTGTCCTGAAAGTTCAAAGCTAAAATCAGAACTTTTTAAAATCTTAAAAGGAAAAATTTGGATTGATTACAAAGCTTTAAATCAGAAAATAATTCCAACTAATCCTTCAAAACCTCATCAACTATTAAAAGAACTTAGTTTAGAGCAAAAAAGTACGATTGAACGATTTAAAAATTATTTGACAGCAAGGCGTTACAGCTCCTCAACTATAAAAACCTATTCAGATGCAATAACAATATTTCTAAGATTTTATGCTGATAAGGAGTTACACGGAATCTCAAATTTAGATGTGGAATTTTTCAACAATGAATACATTTTAAAGCATAAGTATTCATCAAGTTATCAAAATCAAGTCGTAAATGCAATAAAATTGTTTTTTAAAGTTGTTCATGACAAAATTATTGCTGTCGAATTAATTGAACGACCACTAAGAGAACACAAATTACCAAATGTGCTGTCAAAAGAGGAAGTGAAAGCAATATTGGACGCACATCATAATTTAAAACACAAAGTAATGTTAAGCTTAATTTATTCTTGTGGTTTAAGAAGAAGTGAATTATTAAATTTAAAACCCTTAGATATTGATTCTAAAAGAAATATTGTAATTATTAGACAATCAAAAGGAAAAAAAGATCGTATTACACCTTTAAGTCCAAAAGTTTTAGAAATGTTACGAGAATATTACAGATTTTACAAACCAAAAGCATGGCTTTTTGAAGGACAAAAAGACGGCGAGCAATATTCTGAAAAAAGTTTACAAAATGTTTTAAAACAAAGTTTGATAAAATGCAAAATTTCCAAACCAGTTACCTTACATTGGTTGAGACATAGTTATGCAACTCATTTGCTTGAAACAGGTACAGATTTGAGATATATTCAAGAACTTTTGGGACATTCAAGTAGTAAGACAACTGAGTTATACACGCACGTCAGTACCAAGAATATTCAAAATGTCATTTCACCATTTGATTCTTTATGAAAGTTTATTATATTTGAAAAATATAGTCGCACTAAAACTAGACTTATACAACTAAAATAGCTGTATAGGTCTCATTTTTTGAGACATATAAGTAAGTTATGCACAACCGACCATTCCCGAAAATGCCCAAGAAAAATGAACAATAAAACATTTTTAATATTTGCTCTAGTTATAATTACTCTTAGTTCCTGTGACTCAAAGATTTCGGATAGAATTGGGTCATTAAATGAAGAGGATTTAAAGATTCAAGTAGACACTTTCCAAATTCACAAAAGAGTATCTATAGTTTTGGAAACCGAAAAGAATTTTGATTTTGAAGATTGCCAAATTATGATTTTGATAAATAGCTCAGATGTCGTTTTTAACGGAACATACTCAGAATTATTAAATACAAAAATCCCATTACCCGAACCGAATGAATATTCAGATAATAAATTAGGTTATTTGATAGGAATAAAAGTTTATGACCTAAAAAATAAATTGGAGTATAAATGGGCATCAGATGTAACATATTTCCTTGATGATAAGAAAAAGAATAAAATCAAATTACTTTACACTGGTATTCCAGAAGAGAGTATAACATTAAATGTAGAGCAAATACAATAAAAATTAGGCTGTGCATAACACACGTCTGGCGCAAGAGCCGGAATTTTGTTAACGTAAAACGAATAATTAAAAAATTTAGGATCTTTTATCGCAAATAATATTAATTTTAAATCGGCTCCTTCGCCAGGCGTGGGAACGTTATATGCCACTTTAGGACGACACCGTAACAACAAAACAGACAAAGCAAATGACAAAAGAAGAATTACAAGACGACTTAAACACAGACATAATAAACCGAATTGAAGCAAAAAATATAGAAATTGTTTTAAGTCCTTCAACAGATACCTGTTGGACATCAGAATTAGATTTAAACAATAATAAATGTTACATCGGACACTTTACGACAAACTATCCTAAAGCCTGCTACACGCACGAATTGTTACATATCGACACTCAATTAAAAGATTACAAACAAGTAAAGTATGGCATTTCCGCATTTGACCAAACACCATATTTTATTACTTTACTTGAAACTCTTGACAATGAGTTACAACATCATAAAATGTTTGAACATTTCAAATTCCCTAAAGAGCAATTTTATATAGACACAGACGCTGAAACAGAAAATAGGTTAAGATTATATTTAAATCGACCATTAAAAGAATTCAACCAAGCCTTTTTAAATTACTTGACACTAATTGCACCGGGTGGACATATAAGTAGCACAGACAGAAATATTTTGAAGGAAAGTTTTAGGAATATAAATGGACGTTCATTTGCTGACTTCTTTGTTCACATTGACAATGTTTTTTCCGAATGGCAAAATTCGGACTCATATGACAATTCAATTCCTTTAAAACAAATCTTTCTTGCATTACCAAATGGAGAAATTACCTATTTTGGCTATCAAGACAAATCACAATTTCCTAATGACGGCTTCTTCGTTGACAAACCATTTGATATCAAAGAGAAATGAGAAGAAAAGCGGCATATAACAGCACATTTGCAATAGGCCGGGTTTCGTGCTCCGCAGACAGTTTAGTGGTAGCCCAAAGTTTTGTGCTCCACATAAACAGTAGTGGTAAAAATCCCGCCCATCGCAAATCTACAAAACGTTGCGTACAAGTTTAAAACAGACAGCGGAAAGACAAGAGAACCACCTCAGGCAAAACCTTTGGACACAATTGCATTACAAAACTGTAGACCAGAGAACAGTATAAAAAACGGAAATTATTTAACAAAAATGAAAAAAATGAAAAAAAAAATTATTATTTTCGTTACGTTATTTCTCACAATATCTAATTCTTACGGTCAAAACTGTGATCAATTTATACGTCTAGCGAATGGAAATCTTATTTCCTCTGCCAACGGGTTCAATAATATGCTTGATTTTGGTAAAATTGGTTTCGACAGCAACAATAATATTTACGTTACAGGTAAGGATAGTTACTTTCTTTCGAAATATGATTCAGTTGGTAACCTTATTTGGAACAATTTTAAAACAAATAGCATTGCCGCGGATCTTGTAGTTGCAAGCAATAATATATACGTAACTTCTAATGAGTTTTTACTTTCAAAGTATGATATGGATGGAAATGAAATTTTCCCTTCTGTTCAAGTTGCTAATGCTTCTCCGTCTCATATTGTTTCAGATCAGCAATCCAATGTTTATATTTGCGGGCAAATATCCTCTGGAACTACCGTAACTTTTGGTTCCAGTAATTATACTCCTCCTCCTGGAAGTGGGTATAGTTATTTCTTGGTTAAGTATAACTCTTCAGGTCAGCTACAATGGTCAAAACATATTGTAACCAACACCTTTTATTTCCAACCTATTTCGTTGGCCATTCATAACAACTCCTTATATGTTTTAGCTTCTGGAAATAATTTGGTACAAGCGGGTACAGTATCTGTGACTTCAAATGGCGATAGAGTGGTTTACAAAACTAGTACCAATGGAAACGACAGTTGGCTAAAATTAATGCCGGCAGGTGCACCAACAAACATGAGCAACGATATCGAGATTAACTCTCAAGGTCAAATTGTTTTCTCTGGTTCAGGTGGCCTTTTACTATGTGATACTGCACTAACCACAGCAAATTATCAGACTTATAATTTTCCTATGGCATGGCCTCTTGATCAATCTCTTTCAATTCATAATGATGATTTTGCAATACTCTCTACTGATAATGCCCTTGGCTTTTATGGAGCAACGCATGCAATCATTACAGGTAAAATGTCAAACCCATCTGCCGCAACTCCTATCTACATTAATATCCCAACACAGGACATGACACATCGTTACCTTGTGGAGTTGAGTCCGTCAGGATCACTTTATGGATTTTTTCATACAAATGGAGGGAATTCAGATACTGCATTTGTAGATATGTCTTCCATAGCCACAAATACTTCAAATAATATTGTGATAGCAAAATTTAATCCTGCATTTCGGTTATTGCCAACATCTTATACGGATGAAATCATCGAATGCGGAAATCAGGTGATTTTAGGAGGGAGCAATGGAAATCAGACTCCTTATCAGGTACCAATCATACCCACCTTTTCTTGGGCTCCAACTCAAGGATTGTCAGACGCGACTGCTCAAAATCCAATGTGTAGCACAACAACTTCACAAAATTACACGGTCAATATTAATGGATCTTGTGTTACACCGGTTAACGTAACAGTTACTAATCCTTCTAGTTTCTCTTTTCAAATAAATGGAATGGTGGCTACTTTTAGTGTTACGAATTCAGCATGCTCTTCCTTTCTCTGGGATTTTGGAAATGGAAATACTTCTTCGATTAATCCAAATCCAACTGTAACTTATGCCACTGCGGGGACATATGGAGTTTGTTTACAATGCAATGGACAACCTTCCTCTTGTGTACAGTGCATTAATATTACGGTTCCTTCAAATACGAGCGGAACGACTGGGATTGAGAATATTCAAAAAGAATCAGGTATTACAATATATCCTAACCCTTCAACTGATATTATTACAATTGAAACAGAAAACAATAATATCAATTCAAATTATGTTATTCTAAACTCAATCGGTCAACAAGTTTTATCCGGACAATTAATTGACAACATTAACACCATTGATATTCGACATTTATCTGTAGGATTTTATTTAATCCAAATTGGAGAGACAGAAAGACATTCTTTTAAATTGATGAAGAATTAAAACCAGCTCATAACCCGGGTTTAGCTCCATGCCTTCAATCTTGCTTCGAAGAAAGATAATTTTGAAAGAAAAAGTTCGATCTTCGGAGCAACGATTTATTTAAAAAGTTGGCACGGCGCCAAGCCCCAAAACGTTAATCAATAAACTTAAAATAGACACTATGAATTCTGACTATGAGATTTTTAGTTCACGGATTTTAAATTTTCCAGTAGAACTTGTTTATCAAGCTTTTGCAAATCCCACACATTTGAAGAAATGGTGGGGACCAAATGGATTCTCAAATACAATTCATGAATTTGATCTTAGGCCTGGTGGAAAATGGATTCTAACAATGCATGGACCAGAAGTTGGGAATTATGAAAACTCTTCTATTTTTACAAGTGTTATACCGTTTGAATTGATTTCTTGGAAAAGAAACTCCCAACCATTATTTGACATGGAAATAACCTTTGTAAAACTTGAAGATAATAAAACACAAATTTCGTTCCGAATGATTTTCGAAACTGTTGAAGAATGTGAAAAGATTAAAAAATTTGCTGTTCCAAAAAATGAAGAAAATTTTGACAGATTAGAAAAAGAAATTATGAATATTGTGTAGCTTGCCTTAGGGTTTTGTCTTCTTGTAAAATTTGCTGATAATTTCAATTCTATCTTTCAAAGAAATTTTGTAAATTTGTTTTGGTCATTATTACTAACAGCAAATTCCTAGTAAAAAAGTTTGTATCTTATTGTTAAGGACAACTTATAAAACTAGCACTTGATTAATAACACGATTTAAAAATAAAATTATGGCACTTATCAATCCACACGTTAATTTCAACGGAAATGCCGAAGAAGCTTTTACCTTTTACAAATCAGTATTTGGTGGAGAGTTCGCACAGATTATGCGTTTCAAAGATTTATCAAGCCCTGAATTTCCAATACCAGAAAAAGAAGCAAATAAAATCATGCACATTGCTTTACCAATTGGTAACAACGTTTTAATGGGCAATGACGTACCCGAAAGTATGGGGCCAACAAATGAAAATGAAAACAGAAGCAAGATTTCTATTAGTGCTGAAAGCAAAGAAGAAGCTGATAAATTATTCAAGGGCCTTTCTGCTGGTGGACAAATTGAAATGCCAATTGACGATAGTCCGTGGGGTTCTTATTTTGGTATGTTCAGAGACAAGTATGGTATTGAATGGATGGTGGATTTTGATCCAAAATATAAAGGAAAAGTATAAACTTAAATAACAACTCGATCCTGATAGCTATCGGGATAATTTTAAACAAATATTTAACGTCATGGAAAAGTTACAATACAAAGTAAACATCAACGCAGCTGCGAGCAAGATTTATGATTTTATGCTTGGCATTAAAAGTAAGTCAACTTATGAGCAATGGACTTCCTTCTTTAACCCAACATCTACTTATGAAGGAACTTGGGACAAGGGAAATAAAATTCTATTTGTTGGAGTAGATGAAAAAGGAGAAAAAGGTGGAATGGTTTCCAGAATAGCTGAAAACATTCCGAATCAATTTGTTTCAATTCAACATTATGGTCTTTTACAAGCTGACAAAGAAATTACGGAAGGACCTGAAGTGGAAAAATGGGCAAATGGATTTGAAAACTATACTTTCGAAGAAAACAATGGGACTACATCTGTTATTGTTGACCTAGACACAACAGAAGATTTTGTAGCCTATATGAACGAGAGTTATCCAAAAGCACTCGAAAAGTTGAAAGAAATATGTGAAAAATAATTTTTTTAAAACATATTCCACAAAAAAAATCCATCTGCTTTAGTAGATGGATTTCCTATTATTTTGTTATTTTCTTAATATTCAAATGTTTCCATGAATTTTGTTGTGAAATTTCCAGCATTAAAATCAACATTATTCATTAATTTTTGGTGAAAAGGAATAGTTGTTTTCACACCTTCAATAATGTATTCATCTAAGGCACGTTTCATTTTTAAAATCGCTTCTTCACGCGTTTGTGCAACAACAATCAATTTTGAAATCATCGAATCGTAATTTGGTGGAATGGTATATCCTGCGTAAGCATGCGTATCAATTCTAACTCCGTGTCCACCAGGAGAGTGGTAAGAAGTGATTTTTCCTGGAGAAGGTCTGAAATCGTTACTTGGATCTTCCGCATTGATACGACATTGAATCGCATGTAAATGTGGAACGTAATTTTTTCCAGAAATTTTAATTCCAGCAGCAATTTTGATTTGCTCCTTAATTAAATCGAAATCGATTACTTCTTCCGTGATTGTGTGTTCCACTTGAATTCGTGTATTCATTTCCATGAAGTAAAAATCACGGTTTTTGTCAACTAAAAATTCAACTGTTCCAACACCTTCGTAATTTACAGCTTTCGTTGCCTTGATTGCTGCTTCACCCATTCTAGTTCTCAAATCATCCGTCATAAATGGAGAAGGCGTTTCTTCAACCAATTTTTGGTGACGACGTTGAATAGAACAATCTCTTTCAGACATGTGACAAGCGTTTCCGTATTGGTCACCTGCAATCTGAATTTCAATGTGGCGTGGTTCTTCAATGTATTTTTCCATGTACAAACCATCGTTTCCGAAGGCTGCACCTGCTTCTTGTCTTGCAGAATCCCATGCCGTTTCAATATCCTCTTCTTTCCAAACAATACGCATTCCTTTTCCACCACCTCCAGCAGTTGCTTTCATGATAACAGGATAAACGATTTTTTTCGCTTGGTCTTTAGCATCTTGAACATCTTTTAACAAACCAACTGAACCTGGAATACAAGGTACACCCGCTGCAATCATTGTTGCTTTTGCAGTTGCTTTATCTCCCATAGATGCGATTTGCTCTGGCAATGCTCCAATAAATTTGATTCCGTGTTTTTGGCAGATTGCTGAAAATTTTTCATTTTCTGACAAAAATCCATAACCTGGGTGAATGGCATCAGCATTTGTAATTTCTGCCGCTGCGATGATGTTTGGAATTGATAAATACGATTTTGAACTTACCGCAGGACCAATACAAACTGCTTCATCTGCAAATCGAACTGGTAAACTGTCTTTATCAGCAGTTGAGTAAACAGCTACAGTTTTGATTCCCATTTCTTTACACGTACGAATAATTCGTAAGGCAATTTCTCCACGGTTTGCAATTAATATTTTTTTAAACATTATTTTTAATTTGAAGATTAGAGAATTTGAAAATTTGAAAATTACTTCCAAAAATCAATTCCTTAAAATATGTATTAAAGTTTGAGTTTCAAAAACTCATAACTCCTTACTCATAACTCCTAACTTCTTAGGATGGATCTACTAAGAATAATGGTTGATCATACTCAACTGGCGAAGCATCGTCAACTAAAACTTTAACAATTTTACCAGAAATTTCTGATTCAATCTCGTTAAATAATTTCATTGCTTCGATGATGCAAACTGGACTTCCTTTCGCGATCATATCACCAACTTGAACAAAAGCATCTTTATCTGGTGAACTTGAACGGTAAAAAGTTCCAATCATTGGAGACTTAACAGTAATCAATTTTGATTCTTCAACAACTGGTGCAACTGGAGCTGCTGCTACAGGAGCCGCAACTGGTGCTGGAGCAACTGGTGCTGCTTGTGCAACTTGTTGTGGAACACTCGCTTGAACAAAAACTTGTTCTTTTGCCTTTTCAGCTTTAATAATGATTTTAAAATCTTTTTGTTCGATTTCAACTTCACTAACTCCTGATTTGGATACAAATTTGATTAAATCTTGTATTTCTGTTAAATTCATACTTTTATAATTTTCGTGGTAAATATAATTATTATTTTAAGAGGGTTTTTAAAAATTAGTTTTTTTTAGGCAAACAAGATTTTAAAAAGTGAGTTTACTTGTGTAAATGAGCGTTTTAAAATTAAAGTTCAACGAAGAAAAAGCTATTTTTAAAAGTCCCGTTAAGAATTGTAAGCCCATTTTAAATAAACTGCTCCCCAAGTAAAGCCTCCTCCAAAAGCAGATAAAATTAAATTATCTCCTTTTTTAAGTTGTTTTTCCCAGTCCCATAAACACAAAGGTAATGTTCCCGCAGTTGTATTTCCGTATTTTTGAATGTTTATCATTACCTTTTCTTTTGGTAATCCCATTCGTTCAGCTGTTGCATCGATGATACGTAGATTCGCTTGATGTGGAACTAACCAATCAATGTCATCAGCTGTTAAATTATTTTTCTCCATGATTTCAGCAGAAACTTCAGCCATGTTTGTTACAGCAAATTTAAAAACTGTTTTTCCTTCTTGTTTTACGTAATGCAAACGTTCTTCAACAGTTTGCAAAGAAGCTGGTTGTGCTGATCCTCCAGCTGGTTGAATCAAATATTTTCTTCCTCCACCATCACTTCTAAGAATTGCATCCTGCACTCCTAAACCTTCTTCGTTTGGCTCTAATAAAACAACACCAGCACCGTCACCAAAAATCACACAGGTTGTGCGGTCTTCGTAATCAATGATTGAGCTCATTTTGTCAACTCCAATAACCAATACTTTTTTGTGAGTTCCCGATTCAATGAATTTTGCTCCTGTTTGAAGTGCATAAATGAAACCTGAACAAGCAGCGATTAAATCATAACCCCAAGCGTTTGTCATTCCAACTTTGTCGCAAACTACATTTGCTGTACTTGGAAATGGGTAATCTGGTGTTACAGTAGCTAAAATCACCAACTCGATGTCAAGTGGATCAATTCCTTTTTTTGCAAGCAAAGCTTTTACCGCCTCAGAAGCCATGTCCGAAGAAGCACCATCTTTCATGATTCTTCTTTCAGAAATTCCTGTTCGTGTTAAGATCCACTCATCTGTTGTGTCAACAAATTTCGCTAAATCATTATTTGTAACAATATTGTCTGGTAAATATCCTTGAACTGCTGTAATTGCTGCCGTAATTTTACTCATTCTAATCTTAATTAAATGCTTCGTTAACTTTATTCGCCAAACCTGATTTCGCTACTTCATAAGCGTGCAAAATCATGCTTTTTACAGCTTTTTCGTTGGATTTACCATGACCAATGATAACATTTCCCTTTACACCTAAAATTGGTGTTCCGCCATAATTTTCATAATTAAAACGATCGAAATATTCATCTTTAATTCCTCTTTGTTTTAACAACGTGTAAATTCCTTCAGCTTCTTTCAAAACAACATTTCCTGTGAAACCATCACAAACAATTACATCTGCAACACCAGCAAAAAGATCACTTCCTTCAACATTACCAACAAAGTTCACCTCATCGGATTCTTTGAAAAGTTTGTATGTTGCTAAAGTTAACAAATTTCCTTTCGTTTCCTCTTCGCCAATGTTTAATAAAGCAATTTTAGGATTTTCAATTCCATACACGTTTTTTGCATACAAAGAACCCAAAACACCAAATTGATACAAAACATCTGCTTTGCAATCTGCATTTGAACCAACATCAAGTAAAATCGATGTTCCGCCAGTAATTGTTGGTAAAACCGAAGTAATACAAGGTCTAATAATACCTGGAATAGTATTTATTTTGTAGATGGATCCAACCAACATGGCACCTGTATTTCCTGTACTTGCAAAAACTGTAATATCATTTTTTGCTAAATACTCAAAACCAACAGCAATTGAACTGTTTGGTTTATTAGGAATGGCTCTTGTTGGATGATCGTGCATTGTTATTACATCTGGTGCATGAACAATGTCAAAATCAGATGGACTTGCACCAAACTTGTTAAGGCAACTCAAGATTAACTCTTGGTCGCCAAACAAAACTTGCCTAACCCCACTCGGAAGTTGACTTTGTGCTAATATTGCTCCATAGATATTCGCATCTGGAGCAAAATCACCACCTAAAATATCTATCCCAATCTTCATGAAAGAAGAATTAGTATTCGTTTCTAAAAAATTAAACTGCTAATTCTTTTTCTACTACAACTCTACCTTTGTAGTAAAGTTTTCCTTCATGCCAGTGAGCATGGTGAAACAAATGAGGTTGACCAGTTGTTGGGCAAATTGCGATATTATCAGCAACTGCTTTCACGTGTGTTCTTCTCTTGTCACGTCTTGTTGTCGAAATTTTTCTCTTAGGATGTGCCATTTTACTTTATTTATAATCGTTAATTTAAATTTTTCAACATCGACCATCTCGGGTCAATTGGTTTATCTTCATCATCTGGATTGTCTTCCGTTGAATCATCTTCGTCTGAGTCGTCATCGAGATCTTCATCATCCCAATCCTCGTCGTCCCAATCTTCATCATCTTCGTTCCAATCTTCTTCCTCTTCTTCTTCAGAATTTACAGTATATTGTTGAACTAACTTTAACATTTCCTCATCACATTCGCCTTTTGGGTGAACTTTTCGTGCTGGCAAGGAAACAATAATTAGTTCATAAATTTGATCCTTGATGTTAATCTGATATGCATCTGGATGAATAACGACTAAAGATTCATCATCTTCCTCGTCTAATCCAAATTTATAGATTACTCTAAAATCTCCTTTAATTTCAATTTCCATTGGTGTTGAACAGCGATCACAATCTGCCATAACACTACCTTTAACTGAAAAAAAAGCAATCAACATTGTTTCTTTTTTCTCTAATTTAAGGCTTACAAGCAGTTTTCCACTTTGCACCAACGAATACTCTAAATCTTCAAAGAACTCACTATTTACCTCATAATTATATTCGTGTACACCTACTTTTAACCCAACAAATGGAATGTTGTACAATTTATCAGAATGCGACACTTTATAAAAATTTGGAGTGCAAAGATACTAAAATTAACGAAACATTGTTAAAAACTTTTATTTTTTTTGAAATTTTTTGAAGATTTAATCTTGTTTTAGTGCCTTTCAGCTAAGTATTTAGTTTTAGTGTTTTGTTGATAACTCACAAAGCACTTATAAAGCTCTTAGGTTTTCTCGAATATTTTTCATGAATTCTGAGGCAAAAACAAATTTTCCAACTTCAGGATTATCTGTTTTAACAATTTCTTTAGACGTTCCTTGCCACCAATTTTTACCTTGATAAATGAAATTAATATTATCCCCGATTTCGATTACTGAATTCATATCGTGGGTGATAACGATCGTAGTCGTGTTAAATTCGTTGGTGATGTCTTTGATTAAATTATCAATTAAAATCGATGTTTGTGGATCTAAACCTGAATTTGGCTCATCACAAAACAAATACTTTGGGTTCATTGTTATGGCACGAGCGATGGCTATACGTTTTTGCATTCCACCACTACATTCTGCCGGATATAATTTATTTCTTCCTGATAAATTAACGTGCTCCAAACAAAAATTTACTCTGTCAAGCATTTCTTTTTTTGTCATTTTTGAAAACATCGTTAAAGGAAACATAATGTTTTGTTCAACCGTCATCGAGTCAAAAAGAGCTGAGCCTTGAAACAACATTCCGATTTCTTTTCTCAAATCTCTTCTCTCGTAACTTGGCATATTAACGAAGTCACGGTTGTCAAACATGATTCGACCTTTATCAACTTCATGTAAGCCAACGATACATTTTGCCAAAACAGATTTTCCTTGTCCAGAAGCACCAATGATTAAATTGACTTTCCCTTTTTCAAATTTAGCAGAAACATCATCCAATACTTTGTGTTCCCCAAACGATTTTTCGATATTAAAAACTTCAATCATTTCAATAAGAACATTTGAGTGATTAAGAAATTTGCTAATAAAATCGCAATAGAACTACTTACAACGGCTTGAGTTGAAGATTTTCCAACGTCAATTGCTCCTCCTCTTGTGTAATAACCATAAAATGAAGAAACCGAAACAATTAAAAAACCGAAAACAACCGTTTTAGATAAAGCATACGTAATATCACTCACTTTAAAGAAGGAACGTAAACCAAAAATATAAGAATCTGTTGAAGAAAGATCAGCTAAAAGTAAAGATATCCAACCACCAAAAATACTTAAGATCATGGAAAACATAATGAGAACAGGGAAAAAGAAAACAGCAGCCATAATTTTTGGTAAAACCAAATAGGTCAAGGAATTTACTCCCATGATTTCTAAAGCATCAATTTGTTCGGTAACACGCATCATACCTATTTCGGAAGAAACATTTGAGCCCACTTTTCCAGCTAAAATCAAGGAAATAATCGTTGGTGAGAACTCTAAAATCGTACTTGAACGCGTGATATAACCAATTGTGTATTCTGGAAGCCATGGTGTATCCATGTTAGAAGCCGTTTGCAAAGCAATTACACCCCCCATAAAAACAGACATCAAAGCAACGATTGGCAAGGAATTAATTCCAATTAATTGAATCTCTTCAAATGTTCTTTTCCAAAAAACCTTGAATTTTTCAGGTTTAGAAAAGACAATCCAAAGCATCATAAAATATTTACCAACTTGACTAATTAAATTCATTTTTGATTTGCTTCACTTTCTTAATGTGTGCTAAATTAATGTATATTTTTGTTTTTGTTTCATTTTTTCAAAAGTTTCTATTTTATTAACTTTAATTTTTTTAATTTTATGCTTCATAAAAAGACTTGAAGAGGGTGAATCTTGATAAAAGAGAAAAGTTAAAGGAGAAAAAAATTAAGGTTGTTGAACAGCTCAAATCCTTTTTGCCCCTTGGTTTTGAGAACATGGTTGCTGATTTAATTTTTGCAGAACCCGTGAGTTTTAAAATCGTTCGCCCTAGAAATACCAAATTAGGTGATTTTAGAGCTGGAATGAGAGATGAAAAACATCAAATTACAGTAAATGGAAATTTGAATCCCTATTCTTTTTTAATTACCACTTTACATGAATTTGCTCACTTAAAAGCTTACCTAAAATTTCAAAATCGGGTGAAACCTCACGGTGAAGAATGGAAAACAGAGTTTCGAAATTTACTTGTTCCAGCAATTGATTTGAAGCTTTTACCTCAAGATATTGTTAATGCACTTGTAAACTCTTTAGTTAATATGAAGGCTTCTTCATGTTCTGATATTAATTTAATGCGTGTTTTAAAAAATTACGATTCTAAAGATAATTCAACACTCTTTTTAGAAAGTTTACCTCATCAAAGTGTTTTTGTTTTACAAGGACGAAAATTTGTTAAAGGTGAACTTAGAAGAAAACGTTATCTTTGCGAAGATTTAGTTTCAAAGAAAAAATATTTAGTTCACGCACTATCTGAAGTTTCTCTAGCTGAAGCTTCATAAGAATATAAAAATAGATATGGAAAATAATTATTGTATCATCATGGCGGGAGGAATCGGAAGTCGTTTCTGGCCTATGTCAACTCCTCAAAAACCAAAACAATTTTTAGATATTTTAGGTTTAGGGAAAACTTTGTTGCAAATGACTTTTGAGCGTTTACAAAACATCGCTCCAAGTGAAAATATTTATATTGTTACAAACGAAAGTTATGCTAATATTGTCCAAGAACAATTGCCTCAAATTTCAAGAAATCAGATTTTAACAGAACCACAACGTAAAAATACTGCACCTTGTATTGCTTACGCTGCGGCAAAAATCTACAATTTAAATCCAAATGCAATTCTAACAATCGCTCCTTCTGATCATTTAATTATGAAAGAAGAAAAATTTACAAAAATTGTTGAAATTGCTATCAATCAAGCGAAAGAAAAAAACAGATTGGTTACACTTGGTATCAAACCAACACGCCCTGATACGGGTTATGGATATATTGAATTTGCTGATTTAGGTGATATTATCGGTGGGCAAATCAAAGAAGTAAAACAATTCAGAGAAAAACCTGACAAAGAAGTTGCCGAAATTTTCTTGAAATCAGGTAATTATTATTGGAATTCTGGAATTTTTATTTGGAAAGCTGAAACAATTTTAGCTTCGTTAAAAAAATTCACTCCTGCTTTGTACAATTTGTTTTCACCTGAAAATAGCTTTTACAATACAGAATTGGAACAGGAAAACATCAATATTTGTTTCGAAAAATGTGAAGATATTTCCATCGACTATGCCGTAATGGAAAACGCCAAAAATGTGGATGTTGTTTTAGCAAATTTCGATTGGTCGGATTTGGGAACCTGGGGAAGTTTATACACCCACATTGAAAAAGATTTCAACGGAAATGCAGTTGTTGGCTCTAACATTCACATGATAAATTCTACCAATTGCATCGTAAATCTTCCTGCAAATAAATTGGCTTTGATTGAAGGTTTGGATAATCACATTGTAGTTGAATCAGATAATATGTTGATGATTTTAAATAAAAGCGATGAACAAAATTTAAAGAAATATGTTGTTTCTTTAGAGGAGAAGAATCAGCCAAGCTGATGAAGACCAAGCGTTAGCGCAGGTACAAAGTGAAACTTTTGAAGACAAAGCGTTAGCGCAAGGAAAATCCGAAGTTTTTTGAGAAATAAGGTTCTTCTTTTACTTTTTTTCAACCATAAAAAAAGTAACAAAAAAATCTCCGCTGGGAATACTTCGCTAAAAATATTTCATTTTGTCTAAAAGAAAACAAACTCACTGCGTTCAAACACTGTTTTCTTTATTACGCCAAAACTTATATTTTCTTAACGCTCCCTATTCCTAGGCGGGTGCGAAACGTGCGACATTAGATTTTCGCACTACAAACTTTTATTCAACAAATTCAAGTCTTTGACTTTGTGGAAATAGGGGTTTTTAGCGTTTGCTTCCAAAATTTGTAAGTGTTCAATTCGGTGGCAATCACTTCCAACAAAATCAACTAATTGATTGTCAACTAAATATTTAGCCATTCTTTCAACTCCTGGACCGTAATGTCCAGTTAAGGACAATAAATTCAACTGAATTAAAATTCCATTATCGCGGTATTCTCTAATCTTTTCTGGATTGTTGTGGTAATAAGGATAACGTTCGTAATGAGCCAAAATTGGTTTGTATCCATTTACCTTAAACTGAAACAAAAGTGTAGAAATTTGTTGTGGTTCTTGACCAAAACTGTATTCAAAAAGCACGTGATTATCGCCAAAAGTTAAAACTTCTTTGTTTTTTATTTTTTCAATTAAAGTTTCATCAAAATAATATTCTGCCGCTGCTTCCAATTCCATTTCGATACCGTAATTCTTGATTTCTTGACGCACAAAATCCAATTTTTCAAGAATAATTTCGGGTGTGTTTTTATAGTAATCTTCCATGATGTGTGGCGTCATGATTAACTTTCTGTACCCCATTTCATTGAATTTCAAAATCATACCAAGCGAATGTTCGATCGTTTTTGCCCCATCGTCAATTCCGGGAAGTAAATGCGAATGCATGTCTATTCCAAAGACACTAAAATCTAAGGCGTCGTGCTTCGGTTTTTTTGAAAAAAGATTGGATAAAATTCCCATGTTGGTTTAAATATTATCTAAATAAATTAGAATTCCTAAGGTAAAGATAGGAATGATTTTAATAATTTAGATCGAAATGAGTTTAATTTTATGACAATAAGTTATACTTTTTAAAATATTATTGATTGAAAAGAGTTTATTTAATAGAAAACTCTTATTTTTAAATTATGAAAGGATTATTATGTTTAACTGTTTTCTTATTATTTGGTAATATCACCATTATAAATGCACAATGCGAAATTTGTTATTCTTTGGAAGAAGCAAATAAAAATCCTCTAGGAGTAAAAAATTTAGATTTATCGAACGAAAAAATTAAACTTGTTTTTAATGATTTAGAAAAATTTCAAAATTTAGAAGAATTAGACCTTTCACACAATTTAATTATTGATTTCAAACTTGATTTAACTAAATTAACAAAACTACATACATTAGACCTTTCAAGTAATCTTGGTTTAAATCTATATGGTTTACCTAAGTCTTTTTATTACTCAAATTTAAAAAACTTAAATCTTTCAAATTGTTACATTAAATCTTTACCTCCAGAAATTGAGAGTTTAACACAATTAATTGACTTAGATTTAAGCAACAATAAAATAAAGTTTATCCCGCAAACTTTTGAAAAAATAAAGAATTTACAGAGATTAAATTTGTCAACGAATAATTTGAATGAAAACAATACTTTCATCTCAAATTTATGGAATTTAGAATATTTAGACCTTTCAAACAATCCCAATTTCAAAAATGAAAACCTTTTTATATCTCTTCAATTTAAGGAAAAATTAATTGAGATTACCCTTTCTACAAATGAAGACAATAAACTCTCTGGTGAGTTTAAAAATCTTAAAATTAATAAAATTAATATTGTAAACTCAGATGTTAATAGTGTTAATGAAAATTTAAAAAATATATTTGGTTTAAGTGAACTTACTTTTGATAATGTCAATTTTACAAATCCAAAACTTGCTTTTGAATCACTTAAAAAATTAGAGCATATTCAAAAAATTTCTTTTAAAAATTCCAAGATTTCAAACGAAATAAAACAAATTAAGAACATAAATGAATTATTAGTTTCTGATGTAGTTTTAGAAAATGAAATTGACGAGAATGATTTTAAAAATATTAATATAATAAATTCAGTTTATGAAGATTCAGTAAAAAATAATAAATTAAAAAATGTGAGCTCTATTTTTGAAATGAGCGATCAAATGTTTACTAATCAAGTTGAACCAATTGTTGATGTAAGGGTAAAAACCAATCTTATTCCTGCTGATTCTCCGTGTGAAATTAAAGCGGAAAACACTTCCTTTTCTATTCCCATAGATGCGTTTTTGAATCAAAATGGACAAATTTACAATGGAATAACAAAAGTTGAAATTAAAGAATATTTTGACCCTATTTCTGTTGCTTTAGCTGGAGTTCCTATGATTATGAAAGAAAATTCAACTGCTGAATTGTTTTCATCAAATGGAATGTTTGAATTTAAAGCCTTGGATACTTTAGGAAATGAATTGAAACCAAATCAACAAAACCTAATTCAAGTTGAAATGAAAAATCTACAAGCAGATAAAGAATCTGATTTATTTGTTTACAATAAAAAGTTAGAAAACTGGGAAAGATTAGAGGCAAAGCCAGTTGTTATATCTGAAAAAAGTTTTAGAACTCGAGTTTTAGACTCATTAAATCAATTACCTGATTCAATTTTTGCACAATTTCAAGTTAATTATGTCCCTTTTAATGTTTATTATTCTAAAACCCAATTGAAAAAAAACAAAATTAAGAAAGAATTAAATCACATCAAAACTTTTAAAATTTACTCATATCGACGAAAAAATTCATTTTATTCTAATAAAAATCATGATTTTAACACTAAAAAAAGTCCTATTTATTATGTTAAAGATAAATATTTAGATGACATAAATTTTGGAAAAATATTAATTGATACCTTACTAAACCCTGACTTAAAAGAACTATTTTTTGATGTCTTAAATAATACTATTGATTTTAAAGAAGTAAATAAAAATGATAGAAATTATGTATTTAGTCCTCGACTTTATTCTAAGCTTTCAATTTTACCTGATTTTGAAAACGATAGATTTGTATTGAGTTTAAATTATAAATCAAAAGAATACAAAATACCTCTGTTGATTGAAGGTAATGCAAAACTGAAAGATATTCAGAAAAAACAAGCTAAATTTTATAAAAAATATACTTTAGACAAAAATAAACAAGTAGATGAAATTGAAAAAGCTAAAATTAGATTCACTAAAAATGAAAAAGAAATAGCACAATATCAACGAGAAATTATGGCTACTCAATTGGATTTAAATCGATTAAATCCTGTTTATGATGAACTTTTAAGATTTGGTTTAAGTTCTTTTGGACTATTAAATTGCGATTATCTATCTAGAAATAAACCTATAAACTACATCGCGTTTAGTCAAACGGGAGAGGATCAAAATGGCAATGAGATAAAACTCCCATCAAAAGCAAGAAATATTTTGTTGAATGATAATAATTATTTAGAATCAGATATAGAAAAAATTCCAAGGTTTATTTCAAATAAATCAATCATCTTTTTTGCTATCAGTAGTGTTGAAATTGCAGTTGTAAAATCTTGGGAAAAGTTAAAAAATGGATTGAATCGACCAATTGTTAAAACATTTTCAACTGAAGGTTTAAGCCAAGAAGAAATAAAAAACCGTATTTTAAATTAATGAAAACTGTTTTTTTTCTTACTTTTATTATTCTTTGCAGCAATGTTTTCTCTCAAAAAAAACATGTTAGAGAAAATTTATGGAGACTTAAAAATGAAAAAGACATCTATTCAGATCTTATTCCTTACAAACCTGATACAAATAGAATAGAATTCTTCAAAATTGATACTGCAAGAATTCAAGCCATTTTTACAAGTGCAATTTTAAAATCTATTCGGAAAAATGATACTATTCAGTTTAGTTCAATTCTAACAAAATTTGCAAAAATAACATGTAATTATTTTTCTAAACATAAGTATAAATATTACAAACAATTAAGAATTGATGGAAAATTTAAAAAAGCTTTACCTTATTTGAGTATTAAATTTGGACTTTTGTATAGAACGAGTTTTACTTTTAA
Source organism: Bacteroidota bacterium (assembly GCA_040386975.1). GTDB lineage: Bacteria > Bacteroidota > Bacteroidia > Flavobacteriales_D > Crocinitomicaceae > M2408. The sequence goes on from JAZKEO010000009.1 coordinate 161,180, forward strand.
TATTAATAATTCAAAAAAACCATTTTACTATGATAAAAGTGATGGTAGAAGCGAATTTAACTTGTATTCTGGAATAAAAGAACAAAAATCTTCACCATTATTAATGATTTCTGAATTAGAATTAAAAAATTTAATTATCAAAGAACTTTCCAGTGATAAAATCATCCGAGAAAATGGTTTGAGAAACTTTTCTTATGTTGGTTATTCCTTTTATTTTATAAAACAAAAAAAGGATAAAATTCCGAAAATTAGAGTAATTGTTTATTTTGGTGGAAAAAGACTGAAACTTGTCAAAAATCAATAAATTCCCCTACCATAAAAAACTCCATCTCTCAAAACCAAAGCAGGAAAAGGAATTTTTATCGAATTAAATGGTGCTAAAAGCGATTTTAACCACTGTTTTTTAATAGGTAAATTTTTTACGTCAATGTCTAAGGAAAGAATAAATTCTCGTTTTGAGTTAAAGCTTTTTAAGCCATCAATCGTTGTATAAGTTTCAAGGTCTCCCATTAATTTTTGGTCAACGCTATAACCCAAAGCAAGGTTAATCCATTTGGGGAATTTTGTTTCTTTCAGATAAAAAACGGGCGAAAAACTTAACCAATAAGTCTGAGCATTGTAATCTTTCAACAATTTTTCAGAAAAAGTTGAGCCTAAAACGTTTGGCCTGTATTGAGCATATTCACTCGGAAAATAGGAAAATTTTAATTTAAACACTTGTTTTTTGAAAGCTAATTCTTGTCCGAGATACAAAGCACTTCCAAGCGTATTTGCTCCAAGATCGCTCCAAGAAAATCCCCAGCCTGAACTTCTACCGTCTAACATTTCAATCGAAAATTGATAGCCAAAAGCGACCGATGAACCAATCACAGCAGAGGTTTTATCGTTTACTCCTGCCCAACGATACGATTTTGAAACTTGCTCACTAAAATGATAAGTAGAATAAAAATGTCCTACTTTATCCATTTGCAACCAGTTTTTAGAATCATTGAAGCTATGAAAAGCTGTTTTTTCGTAATCGGAATACCAAATTTTTGAAAGTGCAATGTTACTCGAAGACCAAATTCCCGCATTTAAAAACGTAGTTGCTAAAACCCGTTTTTTGTTCAATGAATCCGCCTTCACATAAAATTGCGCGTGAATAGTAAAGTTACTGAATAAGAAAAAAAAGAGGAGTTTTTTCAATTTTGGATTATTTATATCAAATTTACGACAATTCTAAAAATAAGCAACATACCCAAAATGTATTTTCCCATCTTTTAAAAGAACTGGATTATCAAACTGTTTTCCAATAGCATAGGAAACGGCAAAATTTCCAATGTTGGTACCAAAAGTAAAACCTGCTCCAAAACCGTAAGGCGTGTCGGAAACAAATTTCACTGCTTTATTTTCGTACCATGCTTGATCAAAGAAAGCAAATAAATAAGAGTTTTTATCCAACAAAAATCGATACTCTATTGTTGAAACAGAGCGTGAAGTAGCGTAAATTTCTTCTTCGTTAAATCCTCTTAAGGAAATTTGTCCACCAAAACGATAGACTTCATTTTGATAATAAGATGGGGCAAAATAGCTTTCCGAAAAATTCGCTAATTTCAAAATATGCCTTTTCGCTAGTGGAATAAAAACTTGTGCGTTAACTTCAAATTTTATGGTTGTTTCTGTAAGCACTTTTAAACTGTCGTTTGTTTTTCGAGAACCAACTGTTCCTTCAAACAATAAATTAACTCCTTTTCGAGGATTTGGCAAGTAATCTAAATTTTGTCTAGAAAGTGATAAACCGTAAAAATTTGTTTCTACCGATTTTAAATTGACAAAATTTGAATTCGATTTTCCTCCAGCTAAAACAGAAGAAGCATTTCGTCTATAAAAGGCTTTCAAAAAATTTCCTTGTCGCAAAGCGTATTGAATTCCAAGCGTACTTTTTAATTCCAAAAATGTGGAATCTCGTTTGTAAAGCTGAAATTGTGCGTCTATTCCAAAAGGACTTTGAAATAAATTCGGTAAAACACTTTGGATTTTTAAGGCTTGTGTTTGTGCTTGAATGTTTCTCCAATTGAGTTCAAACAATTCTGCTTTTTTGAGAATGTTGACCAATTTTAAACGCAATTCTCCCGTTAAATTAACTTTTCCCGTTACAGCATTTGGTTGAAGTCCAACAACTCCATTAATCAAACTGACTGGTTTTGCTTTCAAATAAAGGAAAATTTCAACTCCTTCATCCGTAAAAAGTATTTCAGCAGGTTTGATTTCATCAATGAAATTAATTTGTTTTAATTTGGAACTAATTTCGTTGATTTTTGTTTGGTTAAATAAATCACCTATTTTAATTTGAATGTAAGAAGAAATTAATTTTTGTGAAACTAGTGGGTTTCCAGGCATATTAATTTTAATGATTTTAAATTCTTTGAAGCGTTCTACTTTTAAAGTCGCTATGAGGTTTTTCTCGTCAATTTGAATATCATCTAAAAACACTTTACAAAAAGGAAAGCCGTTATTGGTATATGTTTTTTGAATGTGTGAAAGCAAAAAACTGATTTCTTTGGGTGAAAAATCAAGATTTCGTATTATTTTTTCATTAATATTTCCTTTTCTTTTAATGAAGTCTAATTCTTTTTTGTCAAAATTTAATTGTGCTTTTTCAAATTTTTCTCCAAGATGAAAATAAACAGACAACTCTTTGTTTTTAAAGTGTAAACTATCCGTAGAAGCGAGTAAATATCCCTTTTTTATGGCAAAATATTGAAACTCTTTTAAGTAAGTAAGTGCGGATAAACTATCCCTAAAAAGTTGTTCAGGATTCTTTTTAAGAGTCTGATAATCTGGGTTTTTAAAGCTTAAACGATATGTTTTCTGACTCAGAGAAAGAAAGGATAAAAAACAGCAGAAATATAGAATTTTAAATTTCATTTAGTCAAAAACTGTTCGCAATTTAACTCTTTTCTTGTTTAAAGAACGAATTGTTTGTAATTTTATTTGTTTATTGTAACTTTTTTTGTAATTTTGAGTTCTATTATAAAAACCAGAACATGAAAAAATTCTTCGCCTTGACATTAATTGGATTACTTTTTACGTTTGTAATCGCTTCTTGTGGATCATCTAAAGGAAGTTGTGACGCTTACGGAAGTGTAAATACAACTGAAAGTTCAGATTTAGCTTCTAAGTAATTTAAACTCTTTTTTTGTTCAAGGTCATTTCGTATGGCCTTTTTTTGTTGGTGAATGTTTTATTTTTTGGTTTGTTGCCACAAAGTCATTAAGTGTGAAAGTTCCACAAAGCTTTTAAAATATAATTTCTATGAATTCGATTGTAAAAATCCTCGCAAGTTTAATTTTAGTTGTTTCTTTTTTAAATTTAAGTTCTTGTTCTAATGAAGAAAAGAAAAATGAAAAAATTGTTTCAACGAAGTTAAGCCAAGAAGATGCGATGAATGCAGAAATGCAAGCTATTGATCAAGAAGCAGAAGCTGTTGGAAAAGTTGCAAGTTCTTTGCGTTTTACACTAGAAAATGGTGAGTTTATTGTAGTCACAGCACATCTTTCTGAAAAAAATGAAATCTTAAAAATTGAAGAAGATTTTGACGATGGTCAAAAAGGAAACGCAGGAAAAAATACTTTTTATTTAAAAGATGGAAAAGTTTTTTTGACGCGTGAATATATTGATGATCGATCAAAATTAAATTCAAAACAAGATTCTGTTTCGCAATTTGTTGAACGTATTTCTTATTACAACAAAAAAGAAAAAGTTGAAAAAACCATTGAAAAAAGAGTCGATTTTGAAGACGATTTAGAAGATGTTTCTTTTGTTCCTGTTGCTTTACATGAGGCAAAAATAGATCGTGCAAAACGTGTTTTAGATCAAAAAGATGAATTTAAAATCACTTTTCAAGGTTTAATAAATGTCAATGCAATTCATTTTTTAATTGTAGGCTCAAGTGGTCAAGATGCTTATACAAGTGCAATCCGAGTTGACTATGAAGACAAATTCATACAAACATTGTTGGCAAATCAAGAAAAATTCATGAATCGAAAAATTCAAGTCGCTTTCGAAAATGTAGTTGACCAAACCGGATTCCAATATCAATCTTATATTGAGGGGAAATTTGTTGAGTAGTTTAAATCTAATAAATCAATAAAATCTCCTTACTTTCGCATTTCGTGATTCATTAATAAATTTTGCTTTAACGAAATGTTCCAAAAATTCAAGTATCATATTTTAATGCACCTCATCATTTTTGTTTGGGGTTTTACTGGAATTTTAGGAAAATTGATTCATTTAGATGCTTTAGTACTCGTTTGGTGGCGGATATTAATTGCTTTTGTTTCGCTCTTCATCGGTTTGAGGCTTCTAAAAATGCCTTTAAAAATAAAATCTAAAAAACACGCTTTTTTGACTTTAGGAGTTGGTGTTTTTGTGGCTCTACATTGGATAACTTTTTACGTTTCGATACAACTTTCAACCGCTTCTTTGGGGATTTTGTGTTTATCAACAGCAACTTTACATGTTACTTGGCTTGAACCAATCATTATGAAACGGAAATTTTCTTGGTTGGAGTTTATTCTTGGAATTGTTGTTATTTATGGTATTTACATCGTATCAGCCAACTTTTCGGGTAAAGATTTTGAAGCTTTAATTTACGGTTTGATTTCGGCCTTGATGGCAGCTTGTTTCAATGTTTTTAATGGAAAACTAGTTCAAAAAATTCCCGCATCGGCAATCACTCTCCACGAAATGTTTATGGCATTACTTGTTTTGACAGGGGTATTGATTTTTAATGGAAAATTTAATGCCGAATTATTTGTTATGACTTGGAGTGATTTTGCTTGGTTATTGTTTCTTGGGATTTTGTGTACATCTGTTGCATTTTTGTTGACAATAGAAATCATTAAAAAATTAGGAACTTTTACCGTTTCTTTAAGCATCAACCTTGAGCCAATTTACACCATGATTTTAGCAATTTTTATTTTACACGAAAACGAATTGCTAAGTACCCAGTTTTATCTGGGATCAATAGTAATTATTGCTGTTGTAATCGCAAATCCTCTTTTGAAAAAAGTTTTAAACACTAAAAAATCAGAGCTTTAAAATCCTTCCATATCTGGTGCTCGAGTTGCAATAAATGATTTCAAAATCCGTTCTCCAACATTTGGAACATCCACGTGGATTAAATAAATTCCCGAAGCAACAGGAATTCCTACTTCATTTATTAAAGTCCAATCTTGAAAAGTTAAGGGATTCGATTTTTTAAAGGTTTTTACTAATTTTCCTGAAAGATTATAAATTTTTATCGTACAGTTTTCTGGTAAATTTGTAAATTTTATGCGGTTATCAATCCTTCCTGTTTCATATTCAGAAAATGCATAGTATGGGTTTGGAACAACGTTAATTAAATCTAATGCTTCTT
>JAZKEO010000010.1:0-2839 GCA_040386975.1 Bacteroidota bacterium
GGTTATTTCCGGATTTTGCAAACAATCGGAGAGTTGAAATTCTAATGTTAATGACTTTTTATCAGGACTAAGAATTGCTTTTTCGTTTGAAACTGATTTTATTTTTCCTGGAAAATGATATTTTAAAGTATAGGATTGCACTAATTTATGTTTAGCATATGTTTTTTTTCTTTCTTCAAGCATTTTTTTATTCTTATCAAACGCTTGCTGGTCAACAATAACTAAATTCCTTTTAAAAATAAACCCGTCGAAGGTATATTTTATTTTAAAAAATTCTTTTGAAACCGGGTAATTCTCTTTTAAAGAATTTGCTAAACTAAGACTTTCATAAACATTTGGTAATTCTTCTATTTTTTTAAAGTCGGAAGAAATTACATTAAAATTTTCCATTTGAATAGGATCTAACTTTACATGCATTTTAACGTTGACATGTTCCTGAAACAGTACTTGGTCCGATTTATTAAATTTCACAAATGTTTCTTTGTATTTTGTGATATAATCCTGAAAAACAAATAGTGTATCTGTAAATTTTTCGGAGCCCGAGAGAGGATGTCCCAATTGCATATAGCTATTTTCGTCTCGCAATTGAAAAACCTCAATACTTCCGCTTCCGTCTGGATTGATTTTTATGGTTTCGGTAATTTGGCAGCTTGAGATTAAAAGTAACAGTAGAAAGGCTTTTATGATCTTCATTTTTTTGAAAGGTTCTGAGGTTCTGAGATGCTAAGATACTGAGGTTTTTTTGTTTGTCATTGCGAGGAACGCAGCAATCTCATTTTGATTGTCTATTTCTTTTTTACCTCAATTTGATTTAGATCGTGTGATTGCTTCGTTCCTCGCAATAACAAACACCCCAACTAAAACGTCTTTTGAAAACTAAAATTTCTAATCTAGCCCCGATAGAAGCGGTATCCTTTTTTGTCTCGTTTGGAGAACGAGACAAAAAAGATACAAGTGGATAGCGGGACTAGACGTGATTGAAATACGATAATTTTCTGCTTCAAAAAATCTAAAATCTGCATTCTGATATGTACATTCTTTTCTTTATCTTTGCACACTTAAAAAAAGAGCACAAAATGGCATTATCAGAACAAGAAATCATTAGAAGAGAAAAACTTCAAAACTTACGCAACTTAGGAATCAATCCTTATCCGGCTAATCTTTTTCCAGTAAATCATACTTCAAAGCAAGTGAAGGAATCGTTTGAAGAAGGTAAGAAGGTAATCGTTGCGGGACGTTTGATGAGTGTTCGTGATCAGGGTAAAGCTTGTTTTGCTGAATTGCAGGATAGCGAAGGACGCTTGCAATTGTACGTGAATCGCGATGTTTTGTGCGTTGGTGATGATAAAACATTATACAATACAGTATTTAAAAAATTAACTGATTTAGGAGATTTTATTGGTATTGAGGGAGAATTGTTTACTACGAAAGTGGGTGCACAATGTATTCGCGTTGACGGATTTACTTTCTTGAGTAAAACATTACGTCCGCTTCCTTTGCCAAAAACAGATGAAGAAGGAAACGTTCATGATGCTTTTAATGATCCTGAATTGCGTTACAGAATGCGTTATGTGGATTTAACAGTGAATCAACATGTTAAAGATACTTTTGTAAAACGTACGAAGTTGTTTACTGCAATGCGTGGTTACTTTAACGATGCTGGTTATTTGGAAGTTGAAACTCCGGTTTTACAACCAATTCCGGGTGGTGCTGCGGCGCGTCCGTTTACTACGCACCATAATTCGCTTGATATTCCGCTTTACATGCGTATTGCAAACGAATTGTATTTAAAAAGATTAATTGTTGGTGGTTTTGAAGGTGTTTATGAGTTCTCTAAAAACTTTAGAAATGAAGGAATGGACAGAACGCATAATCCTGAATTTACCGCTATGGAAATATATGTAGCCTATAAAGACTACAACTGGATGATGGAATTTGCTGAAGGTTTGCTTGAGCATTGTGCTATTGCCGTAAATGGAACTAGCGAAGTTACTTTTGGTGAGCACAAAATCAATTTTAAAGCGCCTTACGCTCGTGTTACCATGACGGATTCGATCAAACATTTTACTGGTTTTGATATTTCTGGAAAAAGCGAAGACGAATTGTTTGAAGCTGCCAGAGGAATGGGAATTGACGTTGATAAAACGATGGGGAAAGGAAAATTGATTGATGAAATTTTTGGCGCTAAATGCGAAGGAAATTATATTCAGCCAACTTTCATTACAGATTATCCTAAAGAAATGTCACCTTTATGTAAAGAACACCGTGATAATCCGGAACTTACAGAGCGTTTTGAATTAATGGTTTGTGGTAAAGAAATTGCCAATGCTTATTCTGAATTGAATGACCCAATTGATCAGCGTGAGCGTTTTGAAGATCAAATGCGTTTGTCTGAAAAAGGTGATGATGAAGCTAACGGAATTATCGATGAAGATTTCTTAAGAGCTTTGGAATACGGTATGCCTCCAACATCTGGAATGGGAATTGGAATGGATCGTTTGATTATGTATTTAACAAACAATGCATCGATTCAGGAAGTATTATTGTTTCCGCAAATGCGTCCGGAGAAAAAACAAGCCCAGATTGAATTGTCTGATGAAGAGAAATTTATCGTCGATTTATTGAAAGGAAATGAAAATAAAATGGATCTTCAGCAATTAAAAATTACTGCGAATTTAAGTGGTAAAAAATGGGATGCTTCCATGAAAAACTTATCTAAACATGGTTTGACTAAGGTTGCTGTGGAAGGTGAGTTTAAATTTGTGGAGTTGGTGGAGTAAATTTTAATCTTATTTTATTATAATATAGCCCGACAGGTTTTAAAACTTGTCGGGCTTTT
>JAZKEO010000011.1:0-28147 GCA_040386975.1 Bacteroidota bacterium
AACTGAGGCTGAATGGGAAAGAGCAGCACGTGGAGATTTAGCTCAATCAGCTTATCCATGGGGTGGTCCTTACATTCGTAACGAAGCTGGATGTTTCTTAGGAAACTTCAAACCAATGAGAGGTAGATATTTTGAAGATGGAGGTTTCCATACGGTAAAAGCTTATTCTTACAATCCAAATGGTTGGGGATTATACTGTATGTCTGGAAACGTTGCTGAGTGGTGTGAAACTGCTTACGATGAATCTATGTATGAATTCTCTCACGATTTGAATACAGATTACAGATATGACGCAATGGATTGGGATCCACCATCAATGAAACGTAAAATTTTACGTGGAGGTTCATGGAAAGATATAGGTTACTATTTGCAAACATCTACTCGTAGTTTCGAGTATCAAGACACTGCTAAGTCTTACATCGGTTACCGAAATGTAATGACTCATATCGGAAGAGGAGGAAAAGATTTCTCTAAAGAAGGAAGCGAAGAAATTCAAAGCGATATACAATTACGCTAAGAATAAACAAATCAAAACAAATTAATTAATAACAAACTTTAAAAAACAAAAAACTATGAAACCAGGAAGTAAAGGATGGAAACTGTTTATGTCGAAACTATATGGTTTCGGAGCTGCAATTGTAATCGTTGGTGCCTTATTTAAAATTCAGCACTGGCCGTTTGCATCAGAAATGTTAATCGTTGGTTTGAGTACGGAAGCTTTGATCTTTATCTTCTCTTCTTTTGAACCATTACACGATGAACCAAATTGGGAGTTAGTTTACCCAGAATTAGGATTAGGACACAGCGATGATTTAGATCACGATGCTTTAGCTTCAGGAAAAGGTGGACACGGAAAAGGTGGAAGCGGAGTTACTGAGCATTTAGATAAAATGTTAGAAGAAGCTAAAATTGATAGTCAATTAATTGAAAGATTGGGTGACGGAATGCGTGCTTTAGGTGAAAATGCTGCACAATTAAAAGGAGTTACTACTGCTGCCGCAGCTACTGATTCTTATATCACAAGTTTACAAGCAGCTTCAGATAAAGTTGCTACTTTGTCAGAATCATATGAAAAAGCTTCAGTTTCAATTTCAGGAATGACCTCTTCAGCTGCTGAAGGTGAATCGTTTGGTGAGCAAATGCAAAAAGTTTCTAAAAACTTATCTGCGCTTAACAATGTATATGAATTGCAATTGAAAGGTTCTTCTGCACATTTAGAAGCTACTGAGAAATTCCAAGGTCAAGTTACAGAAATGATGCAAGACTTATCGGATTCTGCTAAAGATACTAAACTTTACAAAGAAAATATGGCTATGTTATCTAAAAACTTAACTGATCTTAACTCAGTTTATGGTAACATGTTAAAAGCGATGACTATTTCTAGAGACTAATAAAATTGATTGATAATTTAAATTATAAACCAGAAAAAATTAATTAATCATGGCAGGAGGAAAAGAAACCCCTAGGCAGAAGATGATTGGTATGATGTACTTAGTACTTACCGCACTTCTAGCCTTAAATGTATCTAAAGCGATTTTGGACGCCTTCGTTGCGATTGAAGAAAATATTCAAATTTCAAACGAAAATGAATATGGTCGTGGTGAAGAGAAAAGAGCTTCTTTAAAAGAAGTATCTGAAGACAAATCAGCTCCAGATGTAATGAAAAAAGCACAAAAATTGATGCTTGTTATTAATCAAATTGATAAAATGACAGCAGAACGAATCAAATTCATTGATGAGTTAAAAATTGAGATTTTAGAAGCTTGTAAAGAAAAAACAAAAGAGATAGGTGACGAACACATCATTTTAAAAGCATACGATGCAAAAGATCCATTGAGACCTACTCGTATGAAATTAGAATATGTTGATGGTAAAGATAAATATGATGAGCCAATGCTTATTATGGGTATTTCTGAAGACATCAAAAAACCAGTTGGAAAAGGAATAGAGTTGTGGAAATCTTACAATAAATTCCGTAAAGACTTAACTGAGTTGGTAGCTGCATCTTCTTCTACACCTGAGAAAAAATATTCATTCAAATCTCCGGAAATTAATGAATATAAGGATTTCAAAGATTTAAATGCTAAAATTGATAAAGCACTTAAAACGGTAGCTCCAGATGATCAAGAAGCGATTAAAAAAATCTATGCTTCTTTAACTAAAAAGGAATTAAACGAAATGGATAAAGGTGAAATCAAAGGAGTTCACTGGATTGGGAAAACTTTTGACCACGCTCCTTCGGTAGCTGCAATTGCATCTCTTTCATCTATGCAAAAAGAAATTTTAACAGCTCGTGCTGATGCCGTTTCTTTAATTCGTTTAAGAGTTGGTGGAGGTGAATATTCTTTCAACAAAATTATGCCTTTAGCTTACGGTCCGGATATCGCTAACAGTGGTGACGAAGTTACTTTAGAGGTATTAATGGCAGCGTATGATTCAGATAAACAACCAATCGTAAAGCCAAATCAAGGTTCTTTAAAAGAAACGAAAGATGGTAAAGGTTATGTAACTTTGAAAGCTTCAGGGTCATCTGAAATGGTGTTAACTGGTACAATTACAATTTTAAATAAATCAGGTGTTCCAAAAACAATGCCTTATGAAAAAACTGTAAAAATCATGAAACCAGAAGGTACGGTTTCATTACCAGAATTAGCTGTTTTATACCAAGGTTATCCTAACGTTGTTGAAGGTGTAGCTTCAGGTTATCCTGAAACAAAACTTTCTGGAAGTGGTTGTTCATTAACTAAAAAAGGAAAACAGTATGTTGCTGTTCCAACAGGAGGTGCAAAAACTGCAACAATTAACATTTCAGGTTACAATCCTGTTACTAAAAAAACAACAAGTTTAGGTTCTTATACTTACTCTGTAAGAAAGATACCAAAAGCTGAGTTATTTTGGGGTAACTACGAAGATGGAGCTAAAGCTTCAACTAGAACTGCAAAAATGTTAAATGTACGTTTTGGTGATGGTATTCCATTGAAAGGGACGTTTACTTGTTCTAAATGGACATTAAACATCAACACGATTAACAAACCATTCCAAGGAATGGGAAGTCAATTGTCAGCAGAAGCATTACAATACTTACAAGCTGCTAAGCCAGGTTCTATAGCAAGTTTTATGTGTGAATACAGTGGAACTGGGGTTAAAAATAAATTAACTTCTTGTTCTGTTAAATTATAATAAAATCGATGGCAGGTTAAATGCCTGCCATTTTTGAGGTAATCATTGATCCGTTTACTTGTCAAATTAAAATTAAGTGAAATGAAAAAGTTTTTAGTTAGTGTATTGGTTATTGCAAATTTAGGGGCAAGTTATGCTCAGCAAGAAATCAATGGTGGACCAATCAATGTTCCTTCGGAAAATATTATTGATGGGGTTTACATTAAAGAGCATATACCAACAAAACGTTTGATTCCTTATGAATTTGTAAGAGAAGCGGATGTAATTTGGAGTAAACGTGTATGGCGTACAATTGATTTACGTGAAAAAATCAATCACCCATTGTATTTTCCATTTGATGAATACTTAAATCAAAATAAACCGAATGAGCAATGGGTTAGAAACTCAACTCGTTGGAGTTTATGGACTGTAATTAAACACCACGTAATGAATAGTGATTTAACTATGTTTTCTGTGTTTAATCCATACAACATTATTCAAGATGGTAACCCAGATGGAGATTTATTTAAGTATCCAGTAAGACCAGAAACAGGTAAGAACTATTTCACTGATAGTTTGTTCAAAAATCAAGTTGATGAAAGATTCGCAACAATTACAGGAAGTGGATTTAGACCAGTTCCAAGTAAGATTGATGGAACTGACTCTGTAACAATTGAAATTGATCCTGCAACAGGTATGGAGATTGAAGTTGGTGTGAATGAGCCTTATGTTGACAAAGAATGGATTGTTTCTAAAGACATCGTTTCTTACGAATTAAAAGAAGATTGGTTTTTTGATAAAGAGCGTTCGGTTATGGATGTAAGAATCTTAGGGATTTGTCCTGTAATTTATGAAGCAACAAAAGAAGGTGGAAAATACAAAGAATTATTTTGGCTGTATTTCCCAAACTGTCGTTTTGTATTTAACAATTACTTTTCTTACAACACAAAAAATGATGCACAATGGGTAAGTTTTGATGACTTGTTCTGGAAACGTCAATTCTCAAGCTACATTTACAAAGAAAGTAATGTATTTGAGCGTAAAATTGATTCATACAGAACTGGAGTTGATGCCTTAAGAGAATCAGAAAAAATTACTGAAGAGATTAGAAACATTGAACACGATGTTTGGCATTTCTAATTAAAAATAAAATTTAATATTAAAACCGTTTCATTTTTTGGAACGGTTTTTTTGTTTTAGTCAAATTTCATTAACTTAATTTACAAAACCATCAAAAAAATAATTCCTACCTTTGTAGCATGATTAATCTCGAACAAATTGGCGTATTTTTACCACAAGGCTTTTTATTTAAAGACATTTCTTTTCAAATCAATCGAGGAGATAAAATTGGTCTAGCTGGAAAAAATGGAGCTGGAAAATCAACTTTACTGAAATTGATTGCAGGAGTTGATAAAGCGACTGAAGGTAAAATACACAAACAAAAAGATGTAATCGTTGGTTTTTTGACACAAGACATAGTTATTGATTCGACAAAATCTGTTTTTGATTATCTTTTTCATTCAAATAAAACATTAAATGAATTGCGTTCACGCATAGATCAAATTAATCACGATTTGGTTAAACGAACAGATTATGAAAGTGAATCTTACCTTGAGCTGTTAAATGAATTAAATGAAAAAAATGATTTGTTTAATTTTCATGAAGGATATCAATGGGAAGAAAAAATTACTTCAACCTTAAATGGACTTGGATTCACGAATGAAGAATACGAAAAATCATTAAATTCCTTTTCGGGAGGTTGGAAAATGAGAGCTGAATTGGCAAAAATCCTTGTTAACAAACCTGATGTGATTTTATTAGATGAGCCAACCAATCACTTGGATATAATTTCAATTTCTTGGCTTGAGTCTTACTTGCAAAAATTTGATGGTGCTGTAATCGTTATTTCTCACGATAGGTTGTTCTTGGATAATGTAACAAAACGTACCCTTGAAATTTCAATGGGCAAAATGCTTGACTTTCCTTACAATTATTCTCTTTACAAAATAAAAAGAGAAGAAGAAATGGAACGTATGGTTGATGCTCGAAAACAACAAGATAAAGACATCAAGCATACAAAAGAACTGATTGATAAATTTAGAGCTAAGAAAAATAAAGCTGCTTTCGCTCAATCTTTGATTAAAAAATTGGATAAAACCGAAATTATTGAAGTTGAGAAAACGAGCAATGCGAAAATGAAAATTTCCTTTCCTTTGAGTAATCAACCAGGGAAATGGGTTTTGGATTTAAAAAATGTTGGTAAAAAATACCAAGATCGCACCATTTTTAAAGATATAAACATTACAATTGGTCGTGGAGAGAAAATTGCTTTGCTTGGTCCAAATGGAGTTGGTAAATCAACGCTTTTAAAACGAGTCATGAATGCGATTGAAGGCGAAGGTGAGGTTGAGTTAGGTCATAACGTAATCATTACCTATTTTGCACAAGATCAAGCAGAAAAATTAGATGTAAACAAAACAATTTACGAAACAGTCGATGAAATTGCTGTTGGAGATATTCGTAAAGATCTAAGAAGTATTTTAGGAACTTTCCTATTTTCTGGAGAAGATGTTGACAAAAAAGTTGGCGTTTTATCGGGAGGGGAAAGAACGCGACTTGCACTTTGTATTTTATTACTGAGTCCGTGTAACTTTTTAATTCTCGATGAGCCAACAAATCACCTTGATATTCAAAGTAAAGAAGTCTTAAAAAAGGCCTTGATGAGTTATGAGGGAACATTTATTGTTGTTTCACATGATAGGGAGTTTTTAGACGGTTTAACGAATCGTATTTGGGACATTCACGAAAAAACTTTAAAAATTCATCATTACGATGTAAAAGAATATTTACAGAAGAAGATGAATCCAGATTCAATGAATGTACAAACTTCAGATCACAAGAAAACTACGACAGGCTCAGCTTCCGAAAAACCAATCAAAATTCACATTGATACTTTAATTGTTGAGGAAAAAAATTGACAAATGAAGAAGCAAAAGAATTAAAACGCAAAAAGAATTCTTTACAAAATCAGATTAAAAAGTACGAAGATTTAATAGAGGAACTTGAGGAAACAATCAAAAAATTAGATTTGGAACTTGTTGAAGTAGATTATAACGACAAAGAAAAATCGACAAAATTATTGAATGAATATCAAGTTACGAAAGAGAAGTTGGATCGTACCATGAATTCTTGGGAAAAAGCTGTTGAAGAACTTTCTTAGAAGTCAAGACTTTAAGATGTTAGGATATTAAGACTTTTAATTAATACTATGAAGGGAATAATACATAAAATGAGTGTCATTCATGAAAATCCAATTCGTTATGAACTGAAATTGGACGAAGTACTTGTGATGAATGATTTCATTGGAAAAAAAATTGTTTTAACTTTTCAGAATGAAATTTTTTGTATTTCATGTGGAAAAAAGACAGCAAAATCATTCAATCAAGGTTTTTGTTATACTTGTTTTGTGAAAGCTCCAGAATCAGCTGAATGTATTATCAGACCAGAATTATGTAGAGCTCATTTAGGAGAAGGAAGAGATGTTGAATGGGAAGAAAGCCATCATAATCAACCACACATCGTTTATTTAGCGGCATCGGATTGCGTAAAAGTTGGTGTAACACGCACAACGCAAGTTCCAAAACGATGGATAGATCAAGGAGCAAATTCTGCAATTATTTTGGCAGAAACTCCAAATCGTTATTTAGCAGGTGTTTTAGAAGTTGAATTAAAAAACCATTTTACAGATAAAACAAATTGGCAAAAAATGCTTCGCAACGAAGTAGATGAATCTATTGACTTAGTAAATGAAAAATGGTCGTTAGAAGAAGTTTTACCAGCTGATTTAATGGAATATTTTTCGGAGAATGATGAAATTTTTGAGTTTAATTTTCCAGTTTCTGAATATCCAACAAAAATTAAAAGTCTTTCTTTTGATAAAGACACTCAAATTGAAGGAGTTTTGAGTGGAATTAAAGGTCAATATTTAATTTTTGACGATGGTCGTGTTTTGAATATCAGGAAACATACGGGATACCTAGTGGAAATAAGTGAAGAGTGAAAAACTAAAAGTGAAGAGTTAAAATCACTAAAAACTCAAACTTTCTAAATCTTTCCAAAAATTGGGATAACTTTTTGAAACCGATTCAGCATTTTCAATTTCGATTCGTGTCTTAGAAAACATTCCTAAAATTGCCAAACACATAGCTATGCGATGATCGTGATGAGCAAAAACATTTCCTCCATTTATCGCGTTTTTTCCTTTAATCAGCATAAAATCATCCTGAAAAGTAACTTCAACTCCTAGTTTTTGAAATTCTTCTTGAATACTTTTCGCTCGATCGCTTTCTTTGTGTTTTAAGCGATGAACACCTTTAATTTTCGAAATTCCATCCGTTAAAGCAGCAAAACTTGCCAAAGCAGGAAATAAATCTGGACAATCAGTTGCATCAAATTCAAAAGCTTTACGCTGCTTCCCTCCTATTTTTAATAAATCATTCTCCCAACTAATTTCACAATTTGCTTTTTCAAAAGCTTTTAAAATTGCTTTGTCGGCCTGTAAACTATCTTTTGAAAGTCCTTGAATTTCAATATCTTGTCCTAGAGCAGAAGCTACAAGCCAATAAGAGGCTGAACTCCAATCGCTTTCAATTGTGTAAGATGTCGGTTTATAGCTTTGACTCCCTTGAATGATAAAATTTTTGAAGTCTTTATTTTCAATTTGAATTCCAAATTTCGACAAGGTGTTTAAAGTCATTTCTATGTAAGGTGAACTTTTCAAATCTTTCACATGAATTAAACTCTTCCCATTTGCTAAAGGCAAAGCCATCAACAAGCCTGACAAAAATTGAGAACTCAAACTACCATCTATTTCAATTTCTGAAGCTTGAATTGGGCCCTTAACTGAAATTGGTACACATCCATTGTTTGAAGTAATTTGAACATTTAATTTTGGTAAAATTTCATCGTAAAATGTCATGGGTCTTGTCAGCAAAGAACCTTTACCCAAAATCTTGATTGCATTATCAAAAGCGGAGCAAACTGCAATTAGTAATCGACTAGCTAATCCACTTTCTCCAATATTTATCTCACAATTTTCAGAAACTGAATCAAAACCTTGAATTAAAATAGAATCGTGTATTTTATCAATTATTTTTGCTCCTAAATCTTGAATGGCTTGAAGCATTGCTAATTCATCTGAGCTAGTACCAACATTTTTTAAAGTTGAAATGCCATTTGACAAAGCAGCTGCTAGTAAAGCTCGTTGCGTATCACTTTTTGAACTTGGAATCTTTATTACTCCAGAATAAATTGTAGCTTGAACTTTATAATTCATTTTTCTTTTTTAAATCTGGATTCATCACTTTTATTTGATGACGAATGGATTCCTGGTGAATGCTATCCATTAAATTTCGAACAAAAATCTCCGTTAAATAAAAATCATCGGCTTTATTCAAACGACTTTCAATCATTTTTTTCCAATGTTCTTCTTGAAGAATAGTAATGTTATTTTTTCGTTTGAAAATACCAACTTCCTCACTTAACTTCATTCTTACAGATAAAATTTCAAACAAACGATCATCTAAAAGGGTGATTTTTTCTCTAAAATCTTGCAATTCATCACTTAATGAAGCTTCAACAAAAGAAGTACGCAAAACTAAATTCTCAATCAATTCTTTTAAAACGTTTGGAGTAATTTGTTGTTCGGCATCAGACCAAGCTTTTTCAGGATTCGGGTGTGTTTCAATAATTAAGCCATCAAAATTCAAATCCATGGATTTTTGGGAAACTTCCAACAACAAATTTCTATTTCCAGTAATATGACTTGGATCGCAAATCATTGGAATTTCAGCTAATTGTTGTTTGAAAGCAATCGGAATTTCCCAGCTTGGAACATTTCTATATTTTGGGTGCTTATAAACAGAAAACCCACGGTGAATCGCTGTTAAATCCATCAAATCTGCTTTCATAAAACGCTCAAAAGCACCCAGCCACAAACTTAAATCAGGATTAATTGGGTTTTTTATCATGACAGGAATTTTTGTTCCCTTCATAGCATCCACAATTTCTTGAACAGCAAAAGGGTTTACCGTTGTTCTAGCACCAATCCACAGCACGTCTACTCCAGCTTTTAAAGAGGATTCAACATGTTTTGCATTTGCTACCTCCGTTGTAACAGGAAGATTTACTGATTTCCCGGCATCTACCAACCATTTTAGTCCAATTTCACCAATTCCTTCAAAAGAATCTGGGCGGGTTCTTGGTTTCCAAATTCCTGCTCTTAGTAAAGAAGTTTGCGTATTTTTTGCAATATCTTGACAAACAGAAAAAACTTGTTCTTCGGTTTCAGCACTACAAGGACCTGAAATTAAAAAAGGTCTATCGTGATTTTTTATTAATTCTTGTAAATTCATTTTAAGTTGCTAAGATAAGTCTTAAAGTTTAAATTTTGTAGTTTTTGTTATGGTTTTTGGTCAAAAACACATTCCAAAAACAGATTTACGTTTTCTCTACACGACGGACTTCATCCGTCGTTATGATATTCAACTCTTTCAGAGTTGTATTTAAACCAAGACTTTCGATGAAAGATTCACTTGTGTTATTCTCCACGGCTTTTAAATAAGCACTTCCAATGATTGCTCCGTTGCAATGTTCATGTGCCTTTTGAATGCCGTTTTTATCAGAAATTCCGAAGCCCATCATGAGTGGTACATCTTTACAAAGGGATTTTATTTCTTGATAACGTTTCGATAAATCTGCTTTTGAATTTTCTTGTCCTGTTGTGGTATTTTGACTCACCAAATAAATAAAACCATTTTTACAATTTTGAGAAATTAATTTAATTCGCTCATTAGAAGTTTTTGGAGTAATCAAAAAGCAAAGTTCGATTTTATATTTTTCAAATAATTCTTTGTATTTAAACTGATAGATTTCAAAACTAATATCTGGTATGATGAGTTCTGAAATTTTCAATTCATTACATTTCACAAGAAATCTCTCCAAGCCAAACTGTAAAACTGGATTCAAATATCCCATTAAAACGAGAGGGATTTTTACTTTATTTTGGATTGATACTAGTTGCTTAAAAAGAATTTCTAAATTCATTCCATTTGCTAAAGCGATTGAAGAACTTTTCTGAATTGTTTCACCATCAGCCATCGGATCAGAGAATGGAATTCCAACTTCGATGAAATCTACACCTTTTTCTTGTAAGAAAAGTATTTGTTCAGTTGTGCTCTCCAATTTTGGAAATCCAGCCGTGATGAAAATACTTACTTGTTTTTTGTTCTTAGCCGAGGCTGATTGTTTTATAAATCTATTTTTCATGATATTTTTTTGTTTTCTAGCAAAGACGCTTTTTATGTTTCTCTCATTACTACTAATTCATAACTGCAAACTACCAACTGAATTCATATAAGTTGCCATATCCTTATCTCCTCGACCAGAAAGATTTACGACAATTATGTCATTTGAATTTATTTCGATTTTATCCAAACAAGCCAAAGCGTGAGCGCTTTCCAAAGCTGGAATAATTCCGTCGGATTGACATAAATCAAAAGCACTTTTCAAAGCTTCTTCATCAGTTATTGGAATACTTTTTACTCTACCAGATGAAATCGTTTCAGCATGTAAAGGACCTATTCCAGGATAATCCAAGCCTGCGGAAATTGAATGTGGTTCAATTACTTGTCCAAATTCATCTTGCATTAATAAAGTTAAACTTCCGTGTAAAACTCCTGGTGAACCTAAAATTGATGTTGCTGCCGATTTACCTGAATAAACTCCTTCACCAGCTGCTTCAACAGCAATTAATTCTACTTTTCCTTCATCGTAAAAGTGATAAAAAGCTCCAGCAGCATTACTTCCACCGCCAACACAAGCAATCACTTTTGTAGGTAAGGAATTACCTGTTTGCTCTTTTAATTGTTTTTTTATTTCATCCGAAATAACAGCTTGAAATTCAGCAACCATTTGCGGATACGGATGTGGACCGACGACACTTCCAATCAAATAATACGAGTCTGGATGATTAATCCAAAAGCGAATGGCTTCGTTTGTTGCGTCTTTCAAAGTTTTACTTCCACTAGTTGCTGAAACAACTTTTGCGCCCAACATCTTCATTCGAGCAACATTTGGTGCTTGACGTTCGATGTCTTTTTCTCCCATAAAAACGGTGCATCCCAAATTCATCAGAGCACAAACTGTCGCCGTTGCAACTCCATGTTGACCAGCACCTGTTTCAGCGATAATTTTTGTTTTTCCCATTTTTTTAGCTAGTAAAATCTGACCAACCGTATTATTTATTTTGTGAGCGCCTGTGTGACATAAATCTTCCCGTTTTAAAAAGATTTTACATCCATATTTTTCACTCAAATTTTGAGACAAATACAAAGGTGTTGGTCTTCCTACATAATCTTTAAGCAATTTTTTGTAAGAATCTAGAAAAGATTTGTCATTTTTATATTTTTCAAAATTGATGCGTAATTCTTCAACTTGTGGGGCTAATAATTCTGGAATAAATGCTCCGCCAAATTCTCCGTAAAAGCCATTTTTGTCTGGCTGAATAATTGATTTTTTTATATTTATTTCTGTTATCATTTTAATTCGTTTAAAAAATTTGCAAGTACTTTTTCATCTTTTAATCCTGGCGAAATTTCAAAACCGCTATTCAAATCGATTCCGACAAAATTTGGGTGCTTAATCTCTTTTATCGCTTGAATTGATATCGGATTAATTCCACCACTTAAAAAGAAAGGTGTTTTTCCTTTGTAATTTTGTAAGAGTTGCCACGAAAATTGTTTCCCAGAACCGCCAAAATTTGGCGTTTTTGTGTCAAATAAAAAATACTTGACTTTATTTTCATAAGATGAAGTTAAGCAGAAATCGAAATTTTCATCTATTTGGAAAACTTTGATGACTTCGAATTCATTTTTAAATTTCTCACACATTTCTGGCGATTCATCTCCGTGAAATTGTAAGACATCAAGTTGATATTTTAAATTCAATTCATTTATTTTCTCAATACTTTCGTTTACAAAAACCCCAACTCTTTTTTTGATTTTATTTGCTTTTGGAAGTTCAATTGAACAAAAACGAGGAGATTTTTCGTAGAAAATAAAACCAATGTGCGAAATTTGTTCTTGATTTTCCAAAAATTGAAAATTCTCCAGATTATTAATGCCGCAAACCTTAATAAACATAACTTTTTGTATTAAATTGTTTGATTAATTCGGCTGGATTTTTGTCTTTTAAAATAGATTCTCCAATTAAAGCACCTTTGTAGCCAAGTGATATTAATTTTTGAATTTCCTCGCTTGTTTTTATCCCAGACTCACTTATTAAAAGTTTATTTTTCGGTAAAAATTCAGCCAATTTATATGAATTTTCAACACTTGTTGTTTGTGTATCTAAATTTCGATTGTTGATTCCAATTACATCAACTTCTTTGTTTAACTTTTCTAATTCCTTAAAAGAATGAAATTCAGCTAAAACTTCCAAACCCAAACTTTTTGCTAAAATTGTGAAATGTAGAAGTTCTTTTTTTGTTAAGATCTCAGCAATCAACAAAATTGCATCTGCCCCGCTCGCTTTTGCTTCAAAAATTTGAAGCTCGTCGATTATAAATTCCTTTCTTAAAATAGGAATTGTAAGTGTTTTTCTAGCTTGATGAATATCTTCTATTGAACCACCAAAAAAAGCATTATCGGTTAAAATTGAAACCGCTGATGCTCCTGATTTTTGATACAACAAGCTTTGTTCACTTATATTAATAGCAGAATTAATTTCTCCAGCACTTGGAGATTTTCGCTTAAATTCAGCTATAATTCCGAAATTCGTTTGAAGTAAATTCTCACTTAGAGAAATACAGTTTCGATTAAAACTTGCCTCTTTTTCAAAACTTCTAATTGTTTTTAGACTTTTTAAAAGTTCTATTTCATGTCGTTTTTTGGAAACGATTTGTTCTAATATTTTGTTCATTTTTTAAAATTTAAACGCAAAGTTTGCAAAGGATGTCGCAAAGTTCGCTGAGTTTTTTTTATATTCTATAATCATTTACGTTCGTAAACTCTTTTTTGACACGAAGGTCACAAAGAGTTTATCTTTTTTATATTATAATTTAAAAAATGTGGCTGATTTTCCGCTTAAAATTTGATCTAAGGAATTTTCAAATAAGAGATTCAAATCTTCCTTTGGATTGATACATTTGATAGCTGTTGCAAGGTTTGCAGCGATGACAGTATTTTGAGATTTTGTTCCTTTACCATTCAAAATATTTAATAAGATTTGAGCTGATTGCTGAATTGTTTCTCCTCCAAAAATCTCTTCAGGATTTACTTTTTTTGTTTTAAAGGTTTGTGCGTTAAAAACCAAATCTTCGTTTTTACCAATGATTTTAGTGTTTTCAGTTAAAGTTAATTCATCGTAGCCATCCAAACCAAAGATCACAGAAAAATTTGTGCGTTTATCTTTCAATAAATGAGGATAAATTTTCGCAAGCTCTAGACTAAAAGTTCCTGTTAGCTGATAACTCGGTTTTGCTGGATTCACTAGGGGTCCAAGACTATTAAAAAAAGTACGAATTCCTAATTGTTTTCTCAAATGGCCAACCTTCAATAAAGTTGGATGAAAAAGTGGCGCATGCAAAAACGTAATATTCGTTTTTTCTAAATCTTCCTTTAAATCATCAATATTTTCCTTGAAAGTAAAACCTAAGTATTCAAGTACATTTGATGAACCACAAAGAGAACTTACGCCATAATTTCCGTGTTTAACAACTTTGTAGCCCATCGAAGCTAAAACCAAAGATGTCGTCGTAGAAATATTGAAGGTGTTTTTTGAATCTCCACCTGTACCACATAAATCTATTCCATTGAATTCTGATAAATCAACAGGTTTTGCCAATTCTAAAAGTGCATCTTGAAATCCACGTAATTCTTCGATGTGTAAAGATCTCATTTGTAAGGAAGTCATGATCGCGACTAATTGATAATCATTGAATTGACCTTTATTTATGAATTCGATTATTTCTTTCGCTTCTTTGTATTCTAAGCTTTGGTAAGAAATTATTTTGTTGAGGATGTTTTTCATTTTGTATTTTATTATTGCCACAAAGGCAGGAAGTTGATAAGTTTCACTAAGAATTGTTTTCTACTACTTTTTGTCTTTTTGACTTAGTGGCGGAAATTTGTATTTCATTTAACCAGTTCTTAATAATTTGTCTTCCGTTAGGAGTTAAAATTGATTCGGGATGAAATTGTACGCCATAAAGAGGGTAAATTTTATGTTTCAAAGCCATGATTTCTTTCTCTTGTGTAAAAGCTGTGAATACAAGTTTATCATTTATAATATTTTTAACTTTCCAGCTGTGGTAACGACCAACTTGAATTTTTGAGGGTAAGTTTGAGAAAATTTTGTTTGTTTTGAGAATATTGATTTCACTTGATTCGCCGTGAATTGGAGTCACACATTTTTCCAATTTACTTCCAAAAAATTCAGCTAAAGCTTGATGTCCTAAACAAACTCCTAACATATTTTTCTTCTGATAATATTCAGTTATAACCTTTTTCAAATCTCCTGCTTCATCTGGAATTCCAGGTCCTGGAGAAAGTAAAATTCCATCTGCTTGATCGAGAACTGAATAGTCAATATTATCGTTTCTCATCACTGTAATTTCAGTCTCGTTTTCCTCTTTCAAATAACGAATCAAGTTGTAAACAAAGGAATCGTAATTATCAATGACAGCTATTTTTAGTTTATTATTCATGATTTAGTTCTAATTAAATTACGGCACTAACGTTTGTTATTTTCATCAGCTTTGCTGATTCTAGTTTCAGCTTGTAGAATTGCATTTTTCACTGCTTTCAATTTGTTGTTTACTTCTTGCAATTCGGATTCAGGATTTGAATGAATCACAATTCCAGCTCCTGCACGGTAATGTAATTCGTTGTTTTTCGATAAAATACTTCGAATGATGATTGCTAAATTTAGCGAACCATCGACGCCAATATGTCCAATTGCTCCGCCATAAAAATCTCTTGTTTTTAATTCGTAAGTTGAAATCAACTCCAAAGCTTTTGGTTTTGGTGTTCCTGATAAAGTTCCAGCAGGAAAGCTATCGCTGAAAAGTTCTAAATTAGAAGATGAATCATTTAATTTGGCACTGACTTTTGAGACCAAATGTATCACATGACTAAAATGTTGGATTTCTTTGAATTTTTCAACTCTAACATTCGTACAACTTTTACTCAAATCATTTCTCGCCAAATCAACCAACATGGTATGTTCTGCATTTTCTTTTGCATCATTTTTCAAGAATTCAATTGCTTTTAAATCTTCTACCAAATTGAA
The DNA here is from genome assembly GCA_040386975.1 of Bacteroidota bacterium. Classification (GTDB taxonomy): domain Bacteria; phylum Bacteroidota; class Bacteroidia; order Flavobacteriales_D; family Crocinitomicaceae; genus M2408. Next base: position 15,508 of record JAZKEO010000011.1, read on the forward strand.
TGACTTACGAACTGTTCCGGCTATGGGATGAATTTCAGCAATTTTATCAGAAATTTTCAGTTGAGCTTCTGGTGAAGAACCTAAAATTCGATGTGTTTCAAAATCAAAATAATACAAATAAGGCGAAGGATTTAACCTTCTCAAACTGCGATAAACTTCAAAATCATCACCAAAATATCTTTGTTTAAAATTTCGAGAAAGCACCAATTGAAATACATCTCCATGTGTACAATGATTTTTCGCTTTTACAACAAATTGTCTGAAATCTTCATCTGAAAGGGAACTTGATTCTTCTCCAACTAGCTCAAAATACAAATCGGTATGATTCTTTTTTTGAATCAGTTGTAGCGGAAAGTTTTCTTCAGAAAAGCTATTTTCAAAACTATTTTCCAACAAAATTCCATTGTCTTTAAAATGATCTAACACAATGATGTATTGAAACAAGAAAAACTGAAAATCAGGAAAATCTAAATCACTTTCTTTTTTCAGAATTTGATTTTCAATAAACAAAGAAAATTCAAAACTTACAGAGCCAAAAAAACCGTTAAATTGTTTTTCTACGTCTTGAAATTTGAAAAACTCAATACAATTTTGAATTTCTGAAATGAGTTTTGTTTCTTTGGTTATCTTGATTTCTTTTAGAGTTTCATCTCCAACTATCAAGGATAAAACCTTGTTTTTCACCACAATCTCTGCCAAAGGATTCATTCCTATGAAGGATTTTGAATCTGTACGATCATGATAATCGTTACTTTCTAACAAAGCAATCTTTGAGTAGTGATTTCTGAGTGCTAAAAAAATTCCTATTGGTGTAAAAGTATCTGTATTGAATACAGTTCTTTTTGTAAAAACATTCATAAAATTTTAGATTTTGAAAAAATGAAATAAAAAAAAACGGCTTGTCTGATATTGACAAGCCGTTTATAAAATATGGAAAAAATACATTCTATGCCCAGTTACGCCAATCTTTCGATTGAAGCCACCAACTTGTATTTTGAGTTTTTAATTTCACGATGCAAAGTTACGTTTAAAAAAAGTTAAGAAACAAATTTATTTTGATAAAAATCAAATGATAGGATATAAAACTTTAACTAACAGTAATTTAGTCGATTATTTGATCTAACTAAAATTAAATAATAAGTTTTAATCAATAAAAAAAAATGACAAATATTATTTACATATATTTGTGAAAATTTAATCGAAAATATATATGAAAAAAACAATGTTTAAACTAATGATTCTTGTGGTAGGAATATCTGGAATCCAAAGTTGTAAAAAAGGAGAAGAAGATCCATTTATGTCTTTAAGATCTAGAAAAGCAAGATTGACTGGGGAATGGCAAGTTACTAGTTATGAAACTAAAAATTCAACTAATGGAACAGTTACTTTTTCTGAGAGTTTAAGTGGTACAACTTTAACAACAAGTTCTGGAGGAGTTTCTGATACTGAAACTTATTCTTATGATTTTACTTTTGAGAAAGATGGAACCTATAAAACTATTGAGGTTGAAGATAATGTAACAAAAACCATTACTGGAAATTGGGCGTTTTTAGGTAAAAATAAAAATGCGGACATTAAAAAGAAAGAATACTTGCTTTTAGATGACACAAAATATACAACGGTAAATTCTACAACTGCAGCTGCAAATTCATCTTCAGAGTACAGTAATTTTCAAGATGGTGGACAGTATGCTCTTCAAATTGTAAAATTATCAAACAAAGAAATTTTACTAAACTATGTGAGTACATCAAAAGATAATAATACTGGTGGCGATACTTATGAAACAACAATAAAAATAACATTAACAAAAAAATAAAATTATGAAAAGCATTAAATTAATATTGGGTATTGCTGTTGTTTCCATGACATTATTTTCTTGTAAAAAAGGAGAAAATGATCCGTTTTTATCATTGAGCTCAAGAAAAGCTCGTATTACTGGAGAATGGAAAATGTCTGCAATGGAACATACATACAGTTCAGCAAATGCAGGAGTTAGTAATGGTACAACTAAAATAACTTTTGACGGGACAACAAAAACCACAACATTTACAAACCCAGCGGGGATAGTCAGTAGTGGAGGAACAAGTATATATTCTGAAGAACTTACTTTTGAAAAAGATGGAACATTTAAGCACACGAGTTCATCAACCTCCAATAACGAAACATTTACTGAGACCGGTTCAGGAAATTGGGCTTTTGTAGGGAAAAGTAAAAATGCTGATTTAAAAAAGAAAGAGGCTATTGTTTTAAATTATACGAGTTCTACAGATAGTGATGGCTACAATGAGTCTGTCAGTGGAACTTTTCAAATTTATACAACGATTTTAATTGATCAATTAAAGAACAAAGAAATTGTTTTCAAATACGATGAAACTGGTTCCAATACCAATGGCGGTTCAACAAATACAAATTCAAGTAAGGGTTCTATGACCTTTGTTAAAAAATAATAAATAATTAATAGTATCTTTATAAAACTCCAAAATTTAATTGTTTTGGAGTTTTTTTTATCCTAATATTACAAAAGCCGATTTATTATATTTAAGTTTATCCAAAATTTAATCTAAAAATATGAAAAAAACAATCTTTAAACTAATGATTCTTGTGGTAGGGGTATCAGGGTTTCAGAGTTGCAGAAAGGGTGATAATGACCCATTAATTGCTTTAAAAACGAGAAAACAAAGACTAACAGGAGAATGGAAAGTTTTTGAAATGGGTACTACTTACAAAGAAAATGGAGAAGTTATTTATGTTGAATTGGTCGAAAATGATTCTCTGAAAACAGGTTTTTCATCTGTTACTTACACAAATACCTACAATTTCAAAAAAGACGGCACGTTTGAAAATACGGAAGTTGAAGATGGAGATACTTATGTTGAAAAAGGTAATTGGGCTTTTTTAGGGAAAAATAAAGAAGCAGGTATTAAGAATAAAGAATATATTACACTAAATACGACTAATTTCATCAATCCAAATTCAAGTTCGACTTATAATAATTTTGAAGATGGCGGCTTTGTAAATTATGAAATTTATAGGCTTCAAGACAAATTCATGGAATTGCATTACTTGAAAACAGTAAAAGACGAGGAAACTGGAAATATTGAAGAAACAAAAACAGCTATAATCTTAAAAAAATAACACTATGAAAGCAGTTAAATATATATTAATTCTGACAATAATAACTTCAACTTTTATCGGGTGTAAGAAAGGTGAAAATGATCCTTTTTTATCTTTGAAAAGTAGAAAAGCTCGTATATCAGGTGAATGGACAATGAGTTCAGCAGAAAGTAAAAGTACCGATGAATCTGGTACTATGACCTCAACTTATGATGGAGCAACCCAAACAAACACTTTTACTCCGATTAGTGGTACAAACGTAATTTCAACTACAAAAATTACTTCTGATTTTACAATAGATAAAAACGGAACTTTTAAAACTGTATCTACAACAACGTCTACATCAGGCTCAACTACAGTAATAACAACTGAAGGAAATTGGGTTTTTGCTGGAAAAAGTAAAAATGCAGACTTAAAGAAAAAAGAAGCAATTTTATTGTCTATCACAAGTCAAACAGAAACTGGTGAACTAGGATTAAGTCAAACTGGAACTTTCATGAATGATGGTATTTTAATAATCGATCGACTAAAAAACAAGGAAATGATTATTAAATATGATGAATCAAGAGATTATGTAAACAATACAAATTCAAATCTAAATGAGAAAGAAACACGTATTGGTTCTATGACTTTTACACAAAAATAAGGGACTTTTTGAATTTACAAAAACTCCAAGACTTTAAAGTTTTGGAGTTTTTTGTTTTGTAACAAAATCTTTCAAGTAAAAAGGTTCAAAATAAGCTACATCGACAAAGTCATTCGCTTGAAATTTCTTAAAGGCTAAATCAACTTGTCCTTTTGCTGAAGATAAAATAGTAGAATCAAAAATTATATTTCGCTTTTCCCAAATCTCTTTTAGCTTTTCAGCACCATCACCGCATGCTATGAATGAATCAAATTCTGAATATGTTTGTTCATCAATTACATCTGCTGAAATTGGCTTTAAAAGTTCTCCTTTTGAAGAATAAATTGAAGAAAAAACTTCCATTCTTCGTGCATCAATCATTGGAATTATTGTTTTTTTAGGATAAACTAATTTTGCAATTTCATAAATACATTCCAAGGAATCAATTGCAATTAAAGGAATATTTAAACTATAACACAAACCTTTTGCAACTGAAACTCCAATTCTCAAGCCTGTATAAGAACCTGGACCTGAAGAAAGTGAAACTGCTTTTAATTCTTTAACCGAAATTTGTTCTATTTTCAAAACTTCTTCAATAAAAAGCGTTAAATTTTCTCCATGTGAGAAACCATCTTCTGTTATTTCTTTGAGCTGTTTTAATTCTCCATTTAAAGATAAAGCCACAGAACAAGCTTTTGTTGCGGTTTCAAGATGTAAAATATAAATCATAAAGAAATTTATTCTGCTATTTCAAGTTTAAATCCAATTCCGTGAATATTTGAAATCTGAATTTTTTCGTCTTCAGAAAAATATTTTCTTAATTTGGTAATAAAAACGTCTAAACTTCTTCCGATGAAATAATCTTCTTGTCCCCAAACGGCATTCATCACAATTTCTCGTGAAACAACTTGATTTTTAAACTTACATAAAATAGCTAAAATTTGAGCTTCTTTTTTTGTCAAAGATTTTTCAAAATTTGGATGAGACAGTTTATAATTTTCGGAATCAAAAGTATAAGCTCCAATAGAAATTTTCTTTTCCTCTATTTCATCAGTTGAGATGTTTACTCGTTTCAACAAAGCTTTAATTCTCATCAATAATTCTTGAAAATCAAAAGGTTTAGACAAATAATCGTCTCCTCCAACTTTAAAACCTTCAATTTTATCTTCTGTCATTGATTTGGCAGTCAAAAATAAAATCGGAATTTCTTTATCTATGTTGCGAATATCCTTTGCCAAGGAAAAACCATCTTTTTTGGGCATCATCACATCAAAAATACACAAATGAAATTTATCTTGATTGAACTTTTGGAATGCTTCAGCACCATCTAAAGCTAAAGTTACATTAAATCCTTCGCTTTTTAATTGGTCTGAGATAACAAAACCTAGGTTTGTATCATCTTCGGCAAGTAATATTTTTGCTTTCATTGTGTTCTGAATTTTTTGGGAAAGTTAGTTATTTTTTCGTTTCTATCAAGTACGAATTGCCCTAAAAATGAATGAGGATTTAAAACTTGCGTTCTAAACCCTCATTACACTAATCAACCTAACCTACTACTACTGATGCAAATTTAAAGACTTTTTTGAAACCTGCAAACTTTTTTTTAATTAATTAGCTATAAGTGTTAATTTTATCGATTAACTTGTTTTTTAGTGTAATAAATAGCCGAAAAATTATTTCAAGATTTTCTAAGGGTAAAAACAACTATTAACATTACGTTAATTTTCTTATCTTTACTTTCCAAAATAGGAGTTTCTATGAGTAAAATACTAATTATTGATGACGAAGAAGATATTTTAGAAATCTTAAAATACAATTTATTAAAAGAAGATTTTGAAGTTGAAACAGCTAACAATGGAGTTTTAGGAATTGAAATCGCGAAAACATTTCTTCCTGATTTGATTATTTTGGATGTTATGATGCCACAAATGGACGGAATTGAAGTTTGTGAAACAATCAGAAATATTAGCGCTTTATCTTCGACCTTAATTTGTTTTTTAACTGCTCGTGGGGAAGATTATTCGCAAATTGCTGGTCTTGATGCAGGAGCAGATGATTACATTTCAAAACCTGTTAAGCCGAAAGTCTTAATCAGTCGTTTAAATGCTCTTTTAAGAAGAAAAATTCCCTTACAAATAAATCATGAAGCGGATTCAAATCAAATTATTATTAATCGTGAAAAGTATTTGATTACAAAAAATGGATCCGATATTCAGCTTCCAAGAAAAGAATTTGAATTACTCGCTTTACTAGCTTCAAAACCAAACACCGTTTTTGAACGAAATGTTATCTTGGAAAAAGTTTGGGGAACAGAAATCGTTGTTGGAGACCGCACAATCGATGTTCACATTCGTAAATTACGAGAAAAAATAGGAGAAAACAATATCAAGACGATTAAAGGTATAGGATATAAGTTTGAAGTATAATTCTTTTTAACATCGCTTTTTTAATAAAACCGATTTTTGTGTTTAATTAATTTATATATTTAGCACTCCAAAGCTAAAAATATGACTCTATTTAACACCCGAATAGCTACTCTTTTATTCTGTTTAATTTCTATTTCCAATATAAATTCACAAATTTCAGTTACCCCAAATCTTACAGCACAACAATTAGCTGAAATATTTGCTGGTTCAAATCTAACTGTTTCAAATGCAACGCTTACTGGAAGTCCAACTGCTGTTGGAAGTTTTACCTCTTCTGGTTTCACCTATAATTCTGGAATTGTATTAAATACAGGATTGGCTGTAAATGCAGCAGGGCCAAATGACGATCCAAATACAGGGGATAATCTTGGTCAAGCAGGAAGTGATATTCTTGAAGCTATTGGTGGCGCAGCTTCTCGTGATGCTGTGATCTTAGAATTTGACTTCGTTGTACAGTCATCGTCTGTTCAATTTAATTATATTTTTGCTTCGGAAGAATATCCAGAATTTGCACCGCCAAATCAACCAGATTTTACAGATGTTTTTGCATTCTTTATAAGTGGTCCAGGAATTACTGGAGAAGAAAATATTGCTATCATTCCGGGGACTTCTTTACCCGTTACAATTCAAAATGTAAATCCTGTAACTAACTCACAATTTTACATTGATAATATTGGAGGTTCAGAAATTCAATATGATGGTTATACTACAAGTTTGGGAGCTTTTAAAGATGGATTAATTGCTTGTCAAACTTATCATTTGAAATTAATGATTTCTGATATTCGTACTTCTACGAGAAATTCAGCCGTTTTTTTACAAGAAAATAGTTTTGTTCAAGATGCTGGAACTTTAATAGTAGATTCTCAAACAATTTTAGCAGATAATTTAGCTCGAGAGGGATGTACAAAAGGAAGTTTTACCTTCAAAATTCCAGAACCAGAACCAACTGACAGAATAATTAGTTTCACTATTGGTGGAAGTGCTGTAAATGGCGTTGATTATCAGCATATAGATAACTTTTTAATTATTCCAGCTGGAGACACATCAGCAACCTTGTACATCAATTCTATTTCTGACGGAATATCAGAGGGACAAGAAGATATTATTTTTGATTTCGCTGCTGGTGGTTGTTCAGGAACTGGTACGGCAACCATGTTAATTGACGATTCTCAACCCATCGAATTCACTCTAGACAAAAATGATTTAACATGCTTTGAAAATAATACGGGAGAAATCATTGTCAATGCATCAGGTGGATTTCCTCCTTATAATTTTACTTACACGAATGATTTAGGTGTGAGTAATTCTTCCTCCACGTCACCAATTACTGGACTTTCTTCAGGACAGTACTCAATAAATGTTAGTGACTCTTATGGTTGTAAAGCTGAAGCTTTAGTTATTGGTGGTTTATTTAATGCTGGAACAACTTTTTTACCTGATGGAAGTGGTGTTTCTTATGAAGCTCCCTTAACAATTTCTGGTTTTGGTGCTGGAGATTTGATTAATAATGTTAGTCAGGTTCAACAGGTTTGCTTATCGTTAGAACATTCCTATATGGGAGATTTATCCATTGAATTAATTTCACCAAGTGGCCAAGTACTTTTATTAAAACAAGCTGGTGGCGGTTCAACAGATTTAGGAGAACCAGTTGCTACAGGTCCTGTTGATGGCGATGGAAGTAGTGATCCAACACCTGGAAATGGTTATGAATATTGTTTTAATGCAAATCCAACTTTTGGAACAATGGTTTCAGAATCTGGTAATAATTTCAGAACTGATTATGTGGATAATGTAGGAAATATGTATTCAGATGGTTTTTTACCAGCTGGTTCTTATCAAGCGGAATCAAGTTTTAACGCATTAATTGGTTCAACTTTAAATGGTGAATGGAAAATTAGAGTTACAGATAATGCTTTTCTTGATAATGGATATATCTTCAATTGGTACATCAGTTTAATTGGTGAATTACCTGATTCAATAGTCGTTTTGGATGAACCTAATGAAATCCTAATTTCAGGACAGAGCATTGATGCAAGTTGTGGAACAGCAAACGGTTCAATAAATACAACTGTTTTTAATGCAATTGCACCCTACACAGTTTTATGGTCAAATTCTGCTATTACTGAAGATATCAATAGTATCAATGCGGGTACATATACAATAAATGTTACTGATAATAATAGTTGTGTTAGCAGCAAAAATTTCATAGTAAATAATTCAAGTTCAATTGCAATAACTCCTAATGTAAGTCCTGTTAGTTGTTTTAATGGAAACAATGCTTCAATTAATATTACAGTAACTGGAGGTCAATCTCCTTATATTTATTCTTGGTCAAATGGTGCAATCACGGAAGATTTATCAACTTTAAGTCCTGGTATTTACACCGTAACTGTTACCGACCAAGCTGGATGTATCAAATTATTGGAGGTAGAAATTGTCAACGCAAGTCCAATTGTAATTAACGTAGTTGATTTACAAAATGAAATCTGTAATACTGACAATGGATTAATTTCTGTTACTGCGAGTGGTGGTTCAGGTTCTTACGGTTTTTCTTGGGACAATAATTCTACATCACAAACGATTAACAATTTATCAGCTGGAACTTACAACCTAACAGTAAGTGACAATTTAACTTGTACAGCGACACAGGCTATCACAGTAACAAATGACATTTCAAATTGTAGTAGTTTTTGTTTTTTAGATGTTGAGGAAAATCTTATTACAAATGAAACTTGTGGTAATTCAGCTGGTTCTGTAGATATTAATGTTTTGAATGGGATTTTCCCTTTACAAATATCTTGGTCAAATGGTTCAATAACTGAAGATATTTCTGGATTAAACGCTGGAGATTACACGGTTGAAATTACTGATAACAATAGTTGCTCTGTTATAAAAACATTTACTGTTTCAAATAATACAGGTAATCTTCAAATTTCTCAAGCATTGGTTTCAGATGAAATTTGTAATAATAATCAAGGTACAATAAATTTAACTGTTTCTGGCGGGAATCTGCCTTATAGTTTCACTTGGTCAAATGGTTCGAACACAGAAGATATTAGCAATTTAAGTTCAAACAATTATACTGTTTCAGTTAGAGACGGGAATAACTGTTTGGCTCAACAAAGTTTTTTAATTTTAAATGATGCAGGAAATTTAGCCGTTTCAAGTTCAGTTAATCAAAGTTTTTGTGGCGGCAACTCTGGAAGTATTATTCAAACAGTTAGCGGAGCAAATGGAGCAATAACGCACTCCTGGAATGATGGGCCTATTACTCAAAACAGAACAAACTTAGCACCTGGAAATTACATCTGTACTACAACCGATGCTTTAGGGTGTTCCGTTCAAAATTTTTACACAATTACTGAAATATCAGGCGACATAGTTATTCTAGGAGAAAATGCAACAAGTGAAATTTGTAATAATAATCAAGGAAGTATTGATTTAACTACTTCTGGTACAACTTTATCTTATTTATGGTCAAATGGAGCAATCACGGAGGATATTTCGGGATTGAATTCAGGAAATTACTCTTGCCTCATTACTAATGGACAAGGTTGTCAATTATCAACTGGAACAATTTACGTTGGAAATTCAAACGGAGGAATCATTGTTGGTACACAAACAATCTTACCTGAAATTTGTGATGGTTCGAATGGTGCTATTAATGTAAATATTATTGGAGGAACAAGTCCATATACTTTTTCATGGGATAACGGTGCTCTTTCAGAAGATTTAATTTCAGTTAGTACTGGAGATTATACCGTAAATGTTACAGATTTAAACGGATGTGTTAAAAGTCAATCATTTCATGTAGGAGAGAATCAAGGAACACTTGTAATTAATAATGCTGTATTAACAAATGAAATTTGTGGAAATTCTGCTGGAAATATCAATTTGAATCTTTCTGGCGGAACATCACCCTATGTGATTTCTTGGTCTAATGGTGCGATAACAGAAGATATTTCTTCTTTAAATTCTGCTAATTATACTGTTACTATTCAAGATGCAAATGGATGTAACCTAAATTCGACTTATTTCATTGACAACACTACAAATGGATTTTCTGTAAGTCATATTGCTACCAGTGAAGTTTGTTCTAATGGAAATGGAGCGATTGATTTAAATATTTCTGGAGGTCAAACACCATATACATTTCTTTGGTCAAATGGAGCATTAACGGAAGATTTAACTGGAATTTCAACAGGGAATTATTCATGTGTTATTACTGACAATTTAGGTTGTACTTTATCAAGTGGAACTATTACTATTGGAAACTTTAGTAATACCTTAAGTGCAACGGCATCAATAACGCATGCAACATGTACAAACGACGGTGCTATCAACCTAGCAGTTTCTGGTGGACAAGCACCTTATTCTTATGTTTGGTCTAATGGTTCTTTAATTGAAGATTTGGGAGCAATTTCTGCAGGTATTTATTCTTGTGTTGTAACTGACGTAAACAATTGTTCTACAACAAAAACTCTTGAAGTTATTGCAACAAATAATAACTTAGCTTTCACTTATAATTTTACGGATGAGATTTGTAACAACAATTTAGGTTCAATTAATCTTTCAACTACTGGAGGAAGTGGAAGTTTAAATTTTATTTGGAGTAATGGAGGAGTAACAGAAGATATCAATAACTTAAATTCTGGCAACTACACCTGTACAATTACCGATCAATCATCTTGTTCAATTACAACAAATGCAATTCAAATATCTAATCAATCAAGTTCTTTACAAATAACTAGCTTAACAAAAATTGATGAAGTTTGTAATAATAATTCTGCTTCAATTAATTTAAGTATTTCTGGAGGAACAGATCCTATAACTTACTCATGGTCAAATGGATCGGTAACACAAGATTTATCTGGACTTTCAGAAGGAGTTTATTCCGTTGTTGTTTCCGATGCTTCAAATTGTAGTACTTCAGCACAAGTTACAGTTTTAAATAGTGCTGGAAACTTAAATGCGAATTTAACAAGTTTAGTAAATGAAAGTTGTACAAACGCTCAAGGTTCGATTCAACTCACAACAAGTGGAGGAACTTCACCTTACACTTATTCATGGAGTAATGGACAAATAACAGAAGATTTGAGTAATTTATCCGCTGGAACTTATTCCGTTTTAATTACCGATAATCTTACTTGTACAACTACAGAAAATTTCACAATTGCAAATAATGGTGCAGATTTGGCTATTCAATCTGTAGCTAAAATTGATGAGTCTTGTTCAAATAATGGAGGTTCAATTAATTTAACGGTTTCTGGTGGTAGTCAACCCTACGCTTATTTATGGTCTAATGGTTCCAACTTACAAGATCTAACGAATTTAAGTGCTGGAAACTATACTGTTGACATAACAGATGCAAACGGCTGTACAATAAATTCATCTTACACTATTTTAAATCAAGCTGGAAACCTTGCCTTATCTGCTACAACAACAGACGAAAGTTGTGGTTTATCAAATGGTGCTATCAATGTTTCAGTATCTGGAGGGAATTTACCTTTAAGTTATTCATGGAATACGGGAAGTATAAATCAAGATTTATCTGCCATTTCTGCTGGAAACTATAACCTAGTTGTAACGGATAACTTTGGTTGTAATGTCAATTATAATACAACAATAAATAATACTACAAACGGTTTAAGTTTAAGTCTTGAAAGTAAAAGTGATGAAAACTGTGGTTTAATTGACGGTGCAATAGCTGTTAATTCAACAGGTTCAACACCAATTACTTTTGTTTGGTCAAATGGTGATATTTCTGAAGATATTTCTGGAGTTTCAGCCGGAACATATACTTTAACAGCTACTGACAATCTTGGTTGCTCAACATCATTTACTGAGACTATTTCAAATCAAACTGGTAGTTTAGCTATTTCTTTTAGCAACACTTTTAGTCCAATTTGTGCAAACAATAATGGATTCATTGATATTGAAGTTTCTGGAAATGGACCTTTTACTTACGGTTGGAGTAATGGACAAATCACTCAAGATATTGTTTCTCTTGCTGCCAATACTTATTCAGTAACGATAACTGACAATAACAATTGTCAACTTACTCAAAGTTTCAACTTAAATAGTTCAAGTACACCACTTACTTTAAGTTCATCAGTTACAGGTTCTAATTGTGGTTCTTCAACTGGGCAAATAAATGTGAGTGTTTTAAGTGGTGTCGCTCCATATACTTACAATTGGTCAAATGGTGCAATAATTGAAGACTTAACAAATTTAGCCCCTGGAGATTACACCGTAATAGTAAATGACTTTTTTGGATGTACAGCAAGTTTAAATGAAACTGTAAACTCTTTAAATAATAGTACTGTTCAACTTTTTGGTGTATTCGAAAATGATGATTTTTGTTCTCAAAATCAAGGTGGAATTTTCATTAGTGCAAACAATGTAGAAAACTTCTACATCAACGGGCAACAAGATTTCAACTTTGGTAACTTCTTCAACTTAGCCGCTGGAACCT
>JAZKEO010000011.1:28247-53713 GCA_040386975.1 Bacteroidota bacterium
GATGTTTCTGCATTAGTTCCTGGAGATTATTCAGTAACTGTTAGCGATAATGCAAGTTGTTCTCTAACACAAACTTTTACAATAAACAATTCCTTCCAAGTTTCTGGAGTAGTAACAAACTCTTCTTGTTCAACGGCAAATGGTGCAATAAACATCACAACAACAGGTGGAAGTTTACCAAATACCTATCTATGGTCAAATGGTGCAATCACAGAAGATTTAGCTAATGTAAGTGCTGGAACATATTCGGTTGTTGTTACAGACAATGTGGGATGTAGTATCTCTGCTAGTTTTGTGGTAAATGAACTTTCTGGAGTACAACTATTTGGTGTATTTGATGGCGATGATTTCTGTTCTCAAAATCAAGGTTCGATTTCCATTAGTGCAAACAATGTAGAAAACTTCTACATAAACGGGCAACAAGATTTCAACTTTGGTAACTTCTTCAACTTAGCCGCTGGAACCTACTTAATCACAATGGAAGATTTTAACGGTTGTACTTTAGATACAAACGTAACAATTGGAAATCAAGGGAACTTTATCATTTCTCAAGTCATAACGGATGAAACATGTGGACTAAACAATGGAGCAGTAAACGTTTCAATCAACGATTTTGGTCAAGGTCTAGCTTTAACGTATGATTGGTCAAATGGTGCAATAACACAAGATATTTCAAATTTAAGTGCTGGAACATATACCGTTGATATTACAGATAATTTTGGTTGTACCATGAGTTCAACTGCTATCGTAAACAATCAAACAGGAACTTTTGACATCAGCAATGCTGTTGTTACTCAAGCAAACTGTGGAACAGCAAGTGGAGCCATCAATATAACAATCGCTGGTGGAACTTCTCCATATACATTTATGTGGTCGAACGGTGCAATAACAGAAGATGTTTCTGCATTAGTTCCTGGAGATTATTCAGTAACTGTTAGCGATAATGCAAACTGTTCTCTAACACAAACTTTCACCATAAACAATTCCTTCCAAGTTTCTGGAGTGGTAACAAACTCTTCTTGTTCAACTTCTAACGGCGGGGTGAATATCACAACAACAGGTGGAAGTTTACCAAATACCTATTTATGGTCAAATGGTGCAATCACAGAAGATTTAGCAAATGTAAGTGCTGGAACATATTCGGTAACTGTTACAGACAATGTCGGATGTAGCATCTCTGCTAGTTTTGTTGTGAATGAGCTTTCTGGAGTACAACTATTTGGCGTATTTGACAACGATGATTTCTGTTCTCAAAATCAAGGTTCTATTTTTATGAGTGTTAATGGTGTCGAAAATTTCTATATCAACGGACAACAAGATTTCAACTTTGGAAGTTTCAACAATTTAGCTGCTGGAACCTACTTAATCACAATGGAAGATTTTAACGGTTGTACTTTAGATACAAACGTAACAATTGGAAATCAAGGGAACTTTATCATTTCTCAAGTCATAACGGATGAAACATGTGGACTAAACAATGGAGCAGTAAACGTTTCAATCAACGATTTTGGTCAAGGTCTAGCTTTAACGTATGATTGGTCAAATGGTGCAATAACACAAGATATTTCAAATTTAAGTGCTGGAACATATACCGTTGATATTACAGATAATTTTGGTTGTACCATGAGTTCAACTGCTATCGTAAACAATCAAACAGGAACTTTTGACATCAGCAATGCTGTTGTTACTCAAGCAAACTGTGGAACAGCAAGTGGAGCCATCAATATAACAATCGCTGGTGGAACTTCTCCATATACATTTATGTGGTCGAACGGTGCAATAACAGAAGATGTTTCTGCATTAGTTCCTGGAGATTATTCAGTAACTGTTAGCGATAATGCAAACTGTTCTCTAACACAAACTTTCACCATAAACAATTCCTTCCAAGTTTCTGGAGTGGTAACCAATTCTTCTTGTTCAACGGCAAATGGTGCTGTAAACATTACAACAGTCGGAGGAAGTTTACCAAATACCTACTTATGGTCGAATGGTGCAATCACCGAAGATTTAGCAAATGTGAATGCTGGAACGTATTCAGTAACTGTTACAGACAATGTTGGTTGTAGCATTTCTGCTAGTTTTGAGGTAACAACAAACACACCATTTGTTATAAATGCTATAAATATCCAACCTGATTATTGTAATCAAAATTTTGGAACGATTGACATCTTTAATACTGGGTTTGTTACCGATTATTACATCAATGGAGTTTCAAACTTTGGTAGTTCATCATTTTCAGGTTTGGCTGAAGGAACTTACACAATTACATTAGAAGATAATATTGGATGTACGTTAGATACTAATGTTTATGTTCCATTTGGAACAACCTTTACTCCTACATTTGTTGTTACAGAGCAAAGCTGTAATTTAGTTGACGGTGCAATCAACATGTCTGTAAGTGATGATTTTGGTTTAGGCACAAACTTCATATATACTTGGTCAAACAGTGCTGGAACAGAAGATATTTCAGCTCTCACTGCTGGAACATATTCAATTCACATTCTTCACGATTTAATGAATAATTTTGGTTTCAATTGTGAAAATACATATGATGTTATTGTAGGTTTAGATGCTGGTTTTACAATTTCTGCAACAACGATTGATGCAAATTGTACTACATCAAACGGTGGAATTGATTTAAGTGTTAATGACAATGGTGCAGGAATGACATTTAATTATTCTTGGAGTAACGGAAGTATCAATCAAGATTTAGCGGGTATTGTATCAGGAACATACACGGTAAATATTACAAATGAATTTTCTTGTTCTGTTTCACAAGATATTACTGTTAATAATTTAAACACATTAAATTTAATTAATTCAGCAGTAACTCAAGAAGCTTGTGGACAAAACAATGGTCAAATCGACATAAGTGTTTCAGGGGTAAATCCTATTGTTTATTCGTGGTCTAATGGAGAAATCACAGAGGATATTGTGAATTTAGATCAAGGAAATTATTCTGTAAATATTACAGATGCTAATAATTGTTCTTCAACACAAAATTTCACAGTGATTGAAAACAATGATATAACTTTAAATAATCTACTCATTGTAAAAGATAAATGTTCTTCTGCTGTAGGTTCAATTGAAGTTCAAGCAAGTGGAAACATTAGTAATTACTACATTGATGGAATAATAAATTCTAATTTTATATTCTCAAACTTATTGGCCGCAAATTATTTAATTAGAATTGAAAGTGCTTCAGGTTGTACAATTGATACACTTGTAAATGTGCCCGATTCAATTTCTTATACCCTTTCAGGAACAAAGATTGATGAAAATTGTGGTCAAGGAAATGGTTCTATAGACTTAACTACAATTGGCGGAACAAATCCATTTATATTTGATTGGATTACTGGCTCAAATACTGAAGATTTAACAAACTTAATAGCTGGAAATTACGAAGTAAATGTATCTGACAATTCAGGCTGTATGCAAACTTTGACTTTTGACATTCTAAATCAGACTGGGACATTTGTAGTTTCAGATACTATTTTAACTGACGCATCTTGTAACAGTTCAAATGGAAATATTGATATTACAGTAACTGGTGGTATTGAACCTTATATCTTCCTTTGGAGTAATGGTGAAATTACAGAAGATATTTTTGCTTTAGACTCTGGAATTTATAATGTAACAATTACTGATAACAACAATTGTGTAATCAGTCAATCTTATGCAATAGATTCTCTATATCAAGTATTTGATGTTCCAACTGTTACATTCATAAACCCAAGTTGTTCAACATGTAACGATGGAAGTATTGACGTAACAATTGCAAATGCAACAAATTATACATTCAAGTGGAACAACAATGCAACAACAGAAGACATTTCTACTTTGATTTCTGGAGATTACACTTTAACTTTAACAAACGCATTATTATGTGATACAACAATCAATGTCAAATTGAATTCGACTCAGAGTAATAATTTAATTTTCACTTTAGCTCCAAATCCAGTTTTTGAATTTATAAATATCCAGTTTAACTTTCCAAATGGAGAAAGTGGTAAAATTTTAATTTATGATTTATTAGGACAAGTTGTTTACGAATCAAAAGAGATGAATTCAGGAATATTAAACTTAAATTCTGATCCTTATAGAAGTGCGACTTACTTTGTTGCGATGAAATCAAGTTCTATTTTTGAACGAATTAAGTTTGAAATAATTAAGTAAGAAGAATTATCAGAATAGAAAAAGGGACATTTCATATTGAAATGTCCCTTTTTTACTTTTAAACGAGTTTATTTAAAATTAGATTCCAACTTCAATTTGAAAAAACACTCCAAATTTTCCTGTTGTATTTTTCGTTTTCATATCCGTTTTAGTATTGTAAGTCAAGTTTGACTGAATTTTCAAACGATGTCCGTTTATGTATTTAGAAAATCCAAGATGATATTGATCTTGTCTTGCAACATTAATTGATGGAAAATCTGCATTATAAAATAAAGTGCTGTAAGGTTTGATAAAAGCATATCTCATAGCTATTTCATAATTATTTTTGAAAATATAGCTCAATTGAGTCAAGTTTCCAAAACCATGAAAAACAGTTGCATATTTTGTCAAAGTTGGGTCAACTGTAACTGGTTCATCAACTAAACGCATACAATATTCATTGTAAAAAGCTATTCCTCTGTATTTGAATAATAAGTCTAATTGAACATTTTGCATATTCACTGGACTGTATAAATCATCCCCCAATTGTCCTCCACTTCGAACCGCATGAACATTGTAATTATAAGTTCCAGCCAAAGAAATTTTAGGTTTTTGCTCACGTTCTAAATCTCCTTCGATGTAATCGTTTTTACCCGTAAATTTACCTAAAGGTAAAAGTTCAAGTCTTCCTGTATAAGATAAACCTTTGTCTGATTTTACAGAATTCCTTCCTTCTCCAGAAGTGATAGCTGCTTTGATTTTATAGAATGGTTTTTCATAATTCATAAAAACACCAAAATCACGATCGATAGTTAATGTTGCATTTACTATTGACCTATCAACAAACTGCTGATCTCCAGAAGAAATCACACGCTGTCTGTTTCCAGGAAGTTTCGTTTGTCCCATTGTCAAAGAAAAATATTTTGTGAAATTATAAGAAACAACGGCATCACGCACAACATTTACATTCGTATTCACATTGGAAGGTCTATTTCCTTCCCAATCCATGTCTGAACGTGCAAATGCTAATTGAATTTTATATGTCCATTTAGGATTATAAACAAATCCAGCCATTTTTAATCTCAAACGTCTAGTTCTAAACTCAAATGTTTCTGGAGTGAAATCTTCTTCTGATTTCGATTCATATCCGAATCTATTCTGAATTCTAAATTGAAATTGACACGAAAAAAGCGAATCTTTTGCTACTAATTCAATTCCATTTTGATTTTTAGTAAAAACTTGAATAGCTTTATTTGTTTGAGCTTGAGTGAAAAGCAAAGAAAAAAAGCTAAATAAAAATAATATTTTTTTCATTATGTAAAATTTTTGGGCAAAGGTAAACCGTTTTAGCCTATGTTAATTTAAAATAAATTCATTAATAACTTAATGTTAACTTTCTTAACATTAAGTTAACATTAAAAACCAAACATCAAACATAATATACTACAAATCAATAATTTAAATTAAACTGATGATTCATTACCGATTTAATATTTGTGTTAAGGTTAACATAAAGTTAAGATTTTCGAATTAAAGTCATAGCATTAAAAGAAAATCTAAATTTGCATCGCATATTAACAATTAAAAAATAACAAAATGGCAAGTATATTAAAGTTCTTTTTACCTAAAGACCGAATTTTTTACTCCTTATTTGAACAAGCAAGTCAAAATTTGGAATCAATTTCTGGTAAACTAGTGTTGGTTGTAAATGAATCTGACTTCAACAAAAGAGCTGTTATCATCAAAGAAATGGAGGATTTAGAGCATCAAAACGATGATTTAACTCATCAAATTTTTATTGAATTAGGTAAAAACTTTATTACTCCATTTGATCGCGAAGACATTCACAGTTTAGCAACTTCTTTGGATGATATTTGTGATTACATTTATGCTTCAGCGAAAAAAATTAATTTCTACAAAATTGATCCTAGCGATAGTGGAATACAAAAAATGGCAGACACAATTAATAATGCCGTTCTAGCAGTTAATTCCGCTGTTAAAGAATTAAGAAACTTAAAAAATACACAAAAAATTGTTGAATGTGTTATCAAAATCAACAGTTTTGAAAATCAAGCGGATGATATTTTTGATTTAAGTATCGAAAAATTGTTTGACACTGAAATGGATGTTAAAGAATTGATCAAGAAACGTGAGTTATACCAAACAATGGAAGAAGCAACAGACAAATGTGAAGATGCAGGAAATGTTATTGAGTCCATCGTTGTTAAATATGCTTAAAAATCAAACTTTATAAACAAAATCTGGTTTTTATAATTTTTAACTAAAATATTAATTTAATCTTCAAAAAAAGATGTTAACTTTATTAATTGTAATCATCATAATTGCTTTACTATTTGACTTAGTAAATGGATTTCATGATGCAGCAAATTCAATCGCAACAGTTGTTTCAACAAAAGTATTGACACCATTTCAAGCTGTTGTCTGGGCAGCCGCTTTTAACGTTCTTGCTTTTTGGGTTTTCGATATGAGTGTTGGAAATACCGTTGCAAAAACCGTTGACAATTCAGCAATTGATTTGTGGGTAATTTTGGCAGGACTTATTGCTGCGACTTTTTGGAATTTATTGACTTGGTGGTTAGGTCTACCTTCCTCTTCTTCACACACTTTAATTGGTGGATTTGCTGGTGCAGCAGTTGCTCACGGAGGATTTGACGTTATCCAAGGAGGAGAAATTATTACCGTAATTTTATTCATTTTCTTAGCTCCATTTATTGGTGGAATTATAGCTTTTGTGATTGCTCTAGTGACCATAAGTAGAAGTTTTTTAAACAAATTTGTTATGGGAGCAATTCTTTCTGCTGGCGTAATTTATTTGATGAATTACATGGTTGAATACATGGATGTGAAGCCAATTATGATGTACATTGTAATCGGAATGCTAGCAATGTTTGGACTAATTTATTCGTGGTATTATGTTATTCACGGAAGAAAACAAACAGCATTGAAAGAATCAAATATGTACAAAAGATTACAACTACTTTCTTCTGCAGCCTTTTCTCTAGGTCATGGTGGAGCAGATTCTCAAAAAGTAATGGGTATTATTTGTGCAGCCTTGATGGTATTTGCTAATTTACAAAGAGACGGAAAAGTACAAGGCGATATTCCAATTCACTTACAAGTTTCAGAAGTCATGCAAATAGAATATCAAAATGCTGAAGGAAAAAAGGAAAAATTCAAAGCAGAATATTCAAAAGCAACGAAAAAACACGAGGTTGAAGATAAAATCGAAGTTTACTCAAAAGGTCATGACATTTACGATGCTGAAACGAGAGAATTGATTTTCAAAGACAAAGAGTTAAATGCAAAATATTCTGAAGCGGGAATTTTCTCTGACTATGTAAAAGATGGAGAATTATTGAAAGGTCATAAAATCAAAACAAAAGTAAATTCTGACACCATGCCAGGTTGGATTGCTTTTTCTTGTTACTTAATGATTGGTTTAGGAACCTTGATGGGAGGTTGGAAAATTGTGAAAACAATGGGAACTAAAATCACAAAAGTTACTCCATTAGAAGGTGTTTGTGCTGAAACTGCAGGAGCTTTAACCTTGTTTACTGTTTCTAATTTAGGAATTCCTGTTTCAACAACACATACCATAACAGGTTCGATTATTGGAGTTGGAGCAACAAAACGATTGAGTGCTGTTCGCTGGGGGGTTACAATCAGCTTACTTTGGGCGTGGATTCTAACAATTCCTGTGAGTGCTGTTTTAGCCGCTGGAATTTATTATTTAATTCTTTTAATCAAATAAGAACAAATTTATATTTTAGAAAAGCGATACTGAAAAGTGTCGCTTTTTTTGTTTGGAAAAGTTTTCTATTTTTACCAAAAACAAGATCTAATGGAATTCAAAATTCGTCCTTGGAAAAAAACCGATAAAGAATCTTTGGTAAGACATGCTAACAATTGGAATATTTCCAAAAATATGACTGATTTGTTTCCATACCCTTTTACCTTAGAAAAAGCGGATTCCTTTATTGAAATGGCAAGTACCGAAAAGGCATCTTATTTCTTTGCTATTGAAGTCAATCATCAAGCTGTTGGTGGAATCGGACTGCATCCACAAACTGATATTCAACGAATGAATGCAGAATTGGGATATTGGCTTTCAGAAGAATATTGGGGAAATGGGATTATTCCTAAAGCAATTGTTGAGATTGTTGAATATGGCTTCAAACAATTTGAAATTAACCGCATTTTTGCTCGTCCATTTGGAACGAATATAGCTTCACAAAAAGTATTAGAGAAAGCTGGATTTGTGTTGGAAGCAACTATCAAAAATGGTTTAATTAAAGATGGAGTTTTAGTTGATGAATTGATTTATGCAGTACGGAAATAACTATTATTCTTTTCTTTTTCCTCAAAGGAAGAAAAAGCTCAGCTTTTGATTACCAAACGTTAGAGCAGGCAAAAGAAAACTCGTCGCTGATTATTCTTACAATCATTCCAATCCTGAAAATCGACCACTTCGGCGAGCTTGCAGCTTCCTTATGGTTCCCGCCTTTCAGTTCTTTACATTCATTTCAGAATAAAAAGGCGGCATGGGATCTACGTGAAAAATAAAATTTAATTATAAACCGATTATTACAATTTAATTTTCTCAGTTTCTCAGTGTTAAAATAATTTTCTTTTGTGTTTGTAAATTCAACTAAAAAGACTTATCTTTAGTTAACTTTTACAAACCTAAACCTATGAAAGAAGATTATTTACACGCTATTTGGCGCTTAAAACGTTTTCCTGTATCTAATTTATTTCTGACTGATGGAAGGTCATTAAAAATCAAAAACACAGGGAATCATAATTTAGATGCTGGACCCGATTTTTTTAATGGATCTGTTGAAATCGATGAAATTACCTGGCACGGAAATATTGAAATTCACGTGAAATCCTCTGATTGGTATTTACACAAACATCAAGTTGACAAAGCGTATTCCAATGTGATTTTACACGTTGTTTTTCAGCACGACAAAGATGTTTTTATTGGAAAACACAAAATTCCAACGTTAGAATTAAAGCCCCACATTGATATTCAACATTTAGAAAATTACGATAAACTTCTTCAGAATAAAACTTGGATTCCTTGTCAAAATTCGCTTCAAGAAATAAATCAAACTGTCATTTCAAAACAAATTGAAAAAGCTTCTTATGCTCGACTGAAACGAAAAAGCAAGCTTTTAAATCATACTTTTGAAAATCTAAACAGCGATTTATTAGCCTTGTATTTTGAAATTTACGCAAAAGTATTTGGACTGAAAGTTAATACGATTCCATTTATCGAATTGACAAAACACATTGACTTAAAAACCTTTTGGAAAGTAAATGAAAAACAGCGAGAAATTCTAATTTTGGGAGTAGCAGGATTTTTTCAAGATGAAGTTCGTTTTCAATTGTTGTCAGAAAAAGTCGAGTGGTCTTATTTGAAAAAGAAATTTTCATTGACCGAAATGGACTTGAGTTCTTGGAAATTCAAAGGACTTCGACCACCAAGTTTTCCGAATTTAAAACTTACACAATTTGCTGAACTTTGTTCTCAAAAAGATTTTTTTAAGATTCATGAATTAAATCTAAATGAAATTTTGGCTTTACAAAAAAAGCTTCATTTTTCGCATAATTTTCGTGATAATATATTGATTAATGCGATAATTCCGATTATGTGGTTTCATTTTGAAAGAAGTTCAGACGAAAAATACAAGGTACTTGCTTTAGAATTATTATCTTTAACTCAAGTAGAAAATAACCAAATCATAAATAAATGGAAAAATTTAGGCATAAAGTGTAAATCTTCCTTCGAATCGCAAGGATTATTGGAATTAAAAAACGAACTTTGTGCTAAGTCAAAATGTTTATCGTGTAAAATCGGGCTTGAAATTTTGAAAAAATGAGAACCATACAAAAAATAATTTTTTTCTTCGAAATGCGTTCCTACGGTGTTTGTGAATGGTGGGCAAGAAAATTGGGGATTAATTCTTCCAAAGTGAAATTAGGATTTATTTATGCTTCATTTTTGACTTTCGGAACTCCCCTATTTGTTTACTTGGCGATGGCTTGGATTTTAGAAAACAAACATTTTTTCAAGTTACAACGTAAAAGAAGAACCAGTATTTGGGAATTATAAAACTGTTGAAATGATTAGACGCGATTTTCGATTTTTATATAAAATATTTTTCTTCATCGGATTGATACTTTTCGGTTTAATGATAGGAACTTCTGGTTATATGCTCATCGAAGGTTGGCGATTTTTGGATGCACTTTACATGAGTGTTATCACCACAACGACAGTCGGTTTTGCTGAAATACACGAACTTTCGGACGCAGGAAGAATTTTCACCATGTGCCTGGTTTTCTTAAGTTTTGGTACTTTTGCTTACGCCATAACCTCACTTACAAAATACATTATTGGTGGAGAATATAAATTTTTTGTTTTAGAGTATAGATTTAATAATAGCCTAAAAAAGATGGATAATCATGTTATAATTTGCGGATTTGGTCGTGTTGGAAAGCAAGTCGCAGAAGATTTATTGGCACAAAACATTCCAGTTATTGTGATTGAATCTTCAAAAGAAGTTCTTGAGAAAGCAAATCATTCGAACGATTTTTTAATGATTGAAGGCGATGCCAGTCAAGATGAGATTTTCACAAAAGCGAAAATTGAATCTGCTCGAGCTGTGATTACTTGCCTTCCAAAAGATGCCGACAATTTGTATGCCGTTTTAGCTTGCAAAGAATTAAAAAAAAATATTACGATCATTTCAAGGGCATCCAATCAACATGCGGTTTCCAAGTTAAAACGTGCTGGAGCGAGTAATGTCATCATGCCTGATGCAATTGGTGGTTCGCACATGGCTTCTTTAGTTTCAAGTCCTGATGTGATGGAATTTATGGAAAACATTCAAGCTCAAGGTTTTGAAGGTGTGAACATTGAATCAATTTCTTTCAACGAATTACCGAAAGAATTTCAGAATAAAACCATTAAACAATTGGAAGCAAAACGTTTAACAGGAGTTACTATTATTGGCTACAAATCTCCAAAAGGAGAATACATCATCAATCCAGATTGGGAAATTGAAGTTGTTCCAAACTCAAAATTATTCGTACTTGGAAACCCAAAACAAATCGCTGAATTTGATAAATTATTTGAATTGAAGCATTGAAAAATAAAATTTCATTTTACAGTTTAGCTTTAATTTTAATCGTATTTCTTTTTGTGCGATTCTCTTATTTTGAGAACAACGAAAAAAATGGTTACAATGCAACAACATGGGATGCTTTTGGTTATTACATGTTTTTACCGAGCGAATTCATCTACGATGATGTAAAAGAACTAAAGTGGATTCCCGAAATCGATTCAACGTATCATGTCACTGGTGGACTTTTATACCAAGCTTGTGAAATCGAAGATACAAAAACCTACACCAATAAATATTTCTGTGGAGTAGCAATTATGGAAAGTCCTTTTTTCTTCATCGGACATACTCTTGCTTACTTAGCAGACGAACCACAAGATGGATTTTCTTGGCCTTATCAATATGCGATTATGTTTGCTGCGATATTTTGGTGCTTTCTTGGTTTTATTGTTCTTAGAAAAGTATTACTCAAGTTTTTTGATGATAAAATCACTGCTTTAACTTTGCTCTTAATTGCTTTAAGTTCCAATTTAATTCAATATGTTTCCATTGATGCAGGAATGAGTCATGCTTATATTTTTCCAATTTATGCTCTAGTTTTGTATTTGACACTAAGTTGGCATGAAAATCCAAAATGGACATCAGCATTTTTTATTGGTTTAGTATGTGGATTCGCAATGATTACAAGACCAACTGAATTAATTATCATCTTCATTCCGATTTTATGGGCTACACAAACAAAAGAAGCTAAAAAAGCCAAATGGAAAATGGTTTTCGAACATAAAAAACATATTTTACTTTGTGTTTTAGGAGGAATACTTGCTCTTTTACCTCAATTATTTTATTGGAAATACACAACAGAATCTTTCATGTATGATGTTGGAAGCAAATGGGTTTTCTTTAATCCTTGGTTTCGAGTACTTTTTGGACCTGAAAAAGGTTGGTTTTTATACACGCCAATAGCTATTATAATGATTTTAGGTTTCTTCTTTATGAAAAATCAGCCTTTCAAAAAAGCAGTTCTAACTTTTTGTTTGTTAAATATTTGGATAATCATTTCTTGGTCTGACTGGAAATATGGAGCAAGTTATTCCACACGAGCATTGACGCAAAGTTATCCCGTTTTTGCTTTGGCTTTAGCTTCATTTATTCAATATGTTTTTGAAAAGAAAAAGCAGAATCTTCTTTATGCTTTAGGTATTCTTTTAATCGTTTTAAATTTCTATCAATTGAATATTTACAATAAAAGCATTTTAGAGAATTTTTCTCCTTTTTTGGATTTGTTTTAAGCTTCTTTTCCTTTAAAAAACAAATAATAAACTGGTAATCCCATCCAAATCAAAACGATACTCCAAACTGTGTCTTGGAAAGTGAAAACAGTTAAACCGACACAAATTACAACAGCAAAAAGTAAATACAAAAGTGGAATAATCGGATAACCAAAAGCTTTGTAAGGTCTTGGTATATCAGGCATTTTTTTGCGGAGAACAAATAAAGCTGTAATTGTTACTATATAAAACAACATCGAACCAAAAGTGGCAAACTTAATTAAAATCTGATAGGAACCTGAAAGACAAAGAATACTTGCCCAAGCACATTGGATCCACAATGCAAAACCTGGAACGCCATTTCTATTCAAGTTTCCTGCCTTTTTAAAAAATAAATTTTCATTTGACATCGCATAAAACAAACGTGAGCCAGACATAATCAATCCGTTGTTGCAACCAAAAGTCGAAATCATAATCAAAGCTGCCATCAAATATTGAGCAATATCGCCAAACATCATGTATGCAGCGGAAGTCCCAACGCGACTTTCACTTGCAAATTGAATTCCAGCTTGTGCTACACTTTCTGTTGACAAAGCAACAGAAGCATCAACAGGAGTTCCTTTTAAAGGCAATAAACCCAAATAAGCGACATTTGCTAAGACATAAAAAATTGTAACGATAAAAGTTCCTAAAAACAAACTTCTTGGAAGATTTTTTTCCGGATTTCGGATTTCTCCAGCAATGAACGTTACGTTATTCCACGCATCACTCGAAAACAGAGAATTGATAATCGTTGTTGACAAAGCAATTACAAGTCCCCAAGTGGTTAAACTCGTAATACTCAAAGCCCCAGTTTCAGCATTGACAACTGTTTTTGAAGCTTCCCATGTATCCGTAAAATTCGCACCAAAAAACCCTGATTTAATACTCACAATGATTCCAATCACGATTAAAATTAACAAAGCAATCAATTTGGAACCAGTAAATAAAAGTAAAATGATTTTCCCGTATTGAATTCCTTTTGCATTGAGAAAAGTCAAAAATAAAATCGTACTTACTCCTATCATATTCACATAAGTAACCGAAATATCTCCAACACTAAAAACGGTTTGAAATAAATCTGGAAAAAATACACCCGTAAAACGTCCAAAGGCTACACCAACAGCGGCAATAACACCCGTTTGAATAACTGTAAAAACCGTCCAGCCATAAAGGAAAGAAGTCAATCTCCCGAAAGCTTTTTGAATATAGACAAATTGTCCACCAGCTTGCGGAAACATTGCCGCTAACTCACCGTAACTCAAAGCTCCAAAAAGCGTTATCACACCCGTTAAAATCCATGTGAATAAAACCCAACCAGAACTTCCTAAGTCTTTGGCCATGTCCGAACTCACAATAAATATTCCAGAGCCAATCATACTTCCCGCAACAATGAACGTTGCGTCTAAAAGTCCGAGTGATTTTTTTAGTGTTGTCTTTTCCATAGGATATAAAAAAAGTCCTGCCTCAATTGAAACAGGACTAATTAAATTATTTTTGATTATTTTTCTTCGTCATCATCATTTAAATTTTCCGAAGCATTTAAAATTGCATCGTGACCTTTTAACGATTGTTCGAAATTGTAAGCATTTACTTTACTGTGTCTTCTACTGTAAGCGAAATAAACTAAGAATCCTAAACCAGTCCAAATAAGGAAAGCAACCCATGTTTCTGGTTTCACGAAAAACATCAAACCGATATTAAATGCAGCTCCAAGAACAGAAACAACAGGTAAAAAAGGAGTTCTAAAAGGTCTTGGTAAATCTGGTTGTTTGATTCTAAGAATTAAAACTGCAATCGAAATCATTGAGAAAGCTAGTAAAGTTCCCATACTACACATTTCCGCAACTTTATCAATTGGCGTTAAAGATGCAACGATTGAAATGATTAAACCAACAATTAAGGTACTTCTATAAGGCGTTTTAAATTTCTGATGAACCACGCCAAAGATTTTGTATGGCAATAAACCATCTTTCGCCATTCCTAAGAATACACGTGTTTGACCAAGCATCATTACCAACATTACCGATGTTAAACCAGCTACAGCAGCTATTGTAATCAAAATTGTTGCCCAAGGCATTCCGATTCCTTCAAACGCTGAAGCAACAGGAGCTTTGATATCCAAATCTTTAAATCCAACCATACCAGTTAAAACCAAAGAAACGGCGATATATAAAACTGTACAAATAACAAGTGAGGCAATAATTGCGAAAGGAACATCTTTTTTAGGATTGATTGCTTCACCAGACTGCGTTGAAACGGCATCAAAACCAATGTAAGCAAAGAATACAATACTTGCTGCAGTTAAGACTCCACCAAATCCCCATCCATAATGAGAAACACCATCAATTATTTCTTTTTCAGGAATAAAAGGAGTATAGTTTGCCGTATCGATAAAGAAGAATCCAACAAAAATCACAAATAAAACAACTGCTAATTTTAAGATTACAATTAAGTTATTTGTTTTTGCAGCTTCTTTAATTCCTTTTACTAAGATTGAAGTTACAACCCAAGTAATCAAAAATGCAGGTAAATTAAATGCAAAAGATGGAGCTGCCATTCCAGCATCGTGTGCTTTTTGTGCAGCGGTAACTGGATCATTCATCAGCCACATGGGAGGATGTATGCCGCATTGATGCAGGAGTTTTTCAAAATATCCACTCCAAGCAACAGCAACCGTTGTCGCTCCCATCATGTATTCTAAAATTAAATTCCACCCGATAATCCAAGCGAAAACTTCACCCATTGTACCGTAAGAATAAGCGTAAGCACTACCTTCAACAGGTAAAACGGAAGCAAACTCGGCATAACAAAGTGAAGCGAAAAGACAACCTACACCTGCGATAGCAAAAGCAATTGCTAAAGCTGGCCCTGCGTGATTATGAGCTGCAATTCCTGTTAGAGTAAAAATCCCTCCTCCAATAATAGCTCCAATCCCCAAAGATGTTAATCCCCATTTGGTCAAAACACGTTTAAGTTCGCTTTTTTTCATGTCTGCCTCAAAGGCACTCATTGGTTTAACTCGCCAATTATTCTTTGCCATACAACTAGTAATTTTATAATTTAAGTGTGTAAATATACTAATTTTTGTTAATTTCTGATTTTCATCACGATTAATAAAATTTCACTAAGGTGTTTTTGTCATGGTTTCACTACGTGGCTGCTTCGCGGTTTAAACAAAAACACACGCCAAAAACAAAATTTAAGCTCCTTTTCGGGCGGATTAAAATCCGCCCTTACAAATATTTGATATCCAAAGTATCATTTAGAAACTCCAATTTTGATGTGAAAACATTTTTTATTAATTGAATTCCAAAACTCTTTGTTATTTTTACCCTTAAGAAACAAAACTGTAATTATTTAGAATGGAAAATCCCTTAGAGTTTTCAAAGCGATCTCGTAAAGCAATTTTATTTTTTGTTTTGTTTTTTCTATTGATTGTTATTACTCCAAGAATCATTTTTTTATTCCGTGAACCAAGTGATTTCAAGTTCACTCAGACAGATTTTGAAAAGAAAGTGTTCAAAAAACGGACATTTTCTTATTCTAACAACTACACTTCCTATTCCAAAAAATCGAAATTCAAAACTCCACCAAAAAAATTTGATCCTAACGAATATTCTCCTTCCGATTGGATGAACTTGGGAATGAGTCAAAAACAAGCTGATTTAATCATTCGTTTTGGGAAAAGAGGATTTTATTCGGATGAAGATTTGAAAAAAGTGTTTGTTATTTCAGACAAGTTTTTCGCGGTAATCAAAGATTCCTTGTTTTATCCTGAGAGAAAAGTGTTTGAGAAAACGACTTATACCAAAGAAGTCAAAACAATCAAAATCATTGAATTAAACACAGCTTCTGAAGAAGAATTGATGACAATTAAAGGAATTGGACAATTTTTTGCAAAAAACATCATCAAACAAAGAAATGCTTTGGGTGGTTTTATTTCCAAAAAACAATTACTCGAAGTATGGAAAATGGATGAGGAAAAATTAAGTTTGCTGGATGAATTTATTTCTGTTGACCCGAATTTAATCAAACAAATTAACTTAAATTCAGTAACGGCAGAAGAATTAAAAAAACATCCTTATTTTACTTGGAATATTGCAAATTCTATCGTAAAATTGCGAGCCCAAATTGGTTCGTATCAGAAAATTGAAGATATAAAACGTTCTGTTTTGGTGGATGAGGAATTTTATAATAAGATTAAACCATATTTAAGCCTTTAAATAAAAAAAAGATGTTAGAACAAGAAATTAAAAATGTAATCAGAGACGTGCCAAATTTCCCAATTGAGGGAATTATTTTCAAAGATATCACGCCAATCATGATGAATCCTGCTTTGTCACAAAAAATAATCGATCGTCTTTACGATTTATACAAAGATAAAAACATAGATAAAGTTGCTGGAATTGAAAGTCGTGGTTTTTTATTTGGTTATCCTTTAGCAATCAAATTGGGTGTTCCCTTTATTTTAATTCGTAAAAAAGGAAAATTACCGTACAAAAAAACGTCTTTTGACTACAATTTAGAATATGGTTCAGCAACAATTGAAATTCACACAGACGCTATCGAAAAGGGTGAAAACATATTAATTCACGATGATTTACTTGCAACTGGCGGTTCGGCTGGAGCTGCTGCAGAATTAGTGAAATTATGTGGTGGAAATGTTGCTGGATTTAACTTTCTTGTTGGACTAAACTTTTTAGATGGCGACAAAAAATTAAATGCTTATTCAGAGAATATTGTCAGCTTGGTGAATTATTGATGGGTTAAATCTAGAATAAAATAAACTCTTTTTCTTTTACAACGGAGAGCAAAAGAAAAAGAGTTTGTATAATTTACATTTTTTGAAACCTCATCACTTCTTGTCTTTCAAAAGAAATCACTTTCAACAAATACATTCCCGCTCCTAAATGGGAAACATCAATTTTATTGTCAAGGATTGAATACAATCTCGTTTCAATCAATTTCCCTTGTAAATCAAAAATTTCAAAACTTGAATTTATTGAAAGAGATAAATTCAAAAAGTCCGTGGTTGGATTTGGATAAATTGTTGTTTTTGACTTTTCAGAAAGTTCTTCGTTAGTGTTAATTCCTGTAATTATTGTTCCTAATTGGTAAGCCACATCACATCCGAAAGCGTCAACAACATGTAGGACTGGATTAAAAGTTCCACTTGTTTGATAAGTATAAATAAAACCATCGCTATCATTAGTTATAGTTTCACCATTTCCTAATTCCCAATAAGCAGAATTAACATTTGAAAGATTAGAGATATTAAAACTATATTCCATAAAACTCAAGTTACCCGTTTGATTTACGGAAGCTGTTGCTGAAGGTCCTCCAATTTGTAAAAAATTATCATATTCCAAAGTTGATGTACATCCAGATGCATCCATAATCGTCAAACTTATATCATACGTTCCGGGAAATAAATATTGAATACCTGTTGGGCTAGCTAACGTTGAGGTTATCATATTAGGATTTTGTATGATATTCCCAAATTGCCACGAGTATGAAGAAATTACTGAAGAGGAACTTGAGGTATTTGTGAAATTTGCAATAGCAGGCGGGCAAGATAATATTTGTCCATTTCCTGAAGTAGTCATTACTTGAAAATCAAAACTCGCTTGAGGGTTTAAAATCGTTATATTTTGAGGGAAAACCTCATCTGTACAACCAATAGCATCACTAATAATTAAACCAACAGTATGTGTCGCACTAACCGTATTTCCAGTAATTTCCCAACTATTTGGGAAAGGAATACTTGAATTTGCACCTGGATATTGAACCCCATCTAGAATCCAAATGTAAGATGGGAAGTTGCCAACTGCCGATATTAAACTATTTGACACATCACTATTACAAATTGTAGTTGGCATTGAAAAAGAAGCTGATGGCTGTTGAACATTTGTTTGTAAATTTACAATACTTGATTCACATCCGAAACCATCTGTCACTTGCAAAGTGATTATATTTGGCCCATTCATTACTGAAGTTAATTGATCACTTCTATTTTGTGTAAAAACATTTGTACTTGGACTTCCATTACTAAAGAACCATCTAAATGGATTTGTACTTGCCCATCCAGAATTATCATTACCAAATCCAAAACTTCCAACTGGATGAATTGATTGATTTTCAAAAGTTGCACTAAAAGTTTCACCAACACAACCCGTTAATTGATCTTGGGAAGTTAAAACTGCAATTGGAAGCGCAAAAACAGTAAGGTGATTTGTGAATGTGTTTGAACAACCAACTGAATTAGTTGTTGTTAATGTAACATTATAATCTCCAGATGTTAAGTTCACATTTGAAAATGTTTGATTTTGTGTACTACCATTACCTGTTATTTGATTACCAGAAGCGTCAACTAAGTTAAACGAATACGTTAATGGTGAGTGTGGGTTTGACTCAACGCTTGGTATTCCGTGCGTTTTACTATTCGTTGTAATTGTAAAAGGAGTATTTAAACAAAGAGAATCTGGCCCAGGAATGTCAAATACAAAGTCTGTTTCTACCCAAGAAAAATTTATATTTTGGGTTATACTATCTCTACATCCTGTATTTCTATTAATAACAACTTGTTCAACAGTGTATTCTCCGTAATTATCGTAAGTATGTTCTACAGGATCCGGGCTTGTTTGTGAGCCTAAAACAGCAGTTGAAGCGTTAATTGGATCAATATCCCCAGCTTTGTTAATATCATCTAAAAAAGCATCAATATCTTCAATCGTCTCTACCGTACCATCTCCCCAACGGTAAATCACAGCGATATCATCTGATGTTTTATTTGGAATTAAATATCCTGGGAAAGGAAAATTTTGAGTTGGAAAAAATGTAGAATTTGTCCATCCATGACTATAAACTGATTGTAAATCATTTATTTGTACTCTTTTTATTATTGGCAATGAAGCTTGAGCAACATCACACGAAGGATCAAGAGTGACTAAAGTAAAGGAAGATTTTGGAGCAAAAACATAAATGCTATCAAAAGTATAAGTAGTATCTATACAGCCTCTAAAATCAATTACAAGGTCTATATCTACACCTGGCAAACCATTTGTTCCTATATTCAAAAGTGTATCTGTGAAAATTTTAATAAATAATGAATCTGTTGAAACTAGTGAATTATTAAAAAACCATTCTCTTTTGACATCAGCTAAATCATGAGGACAGTTTATTGATGTCACATCCGTTAATTCAAAAGGTTGCTTTAAACAATCAACATTTTTGTCTAAAGTGTACGTTGGACTAGTATGAGATCCAAACTTAATTAATGCATCTGAAATTCCTAATCCAGTACCCAATGTTGTGTATCCATTCAATCCATTAGGATATATAAAAGTTGTATCAAAATTATCGCTTAACATTGTTGTATCCCTACATCCTTGTTGATCAACAACAATTAAGGAAACATTATATTCTCCACAAAGAAAAGATTTTGAAGGTGGATTTGCGCCTACAAAAGTTGTTCCATCACCAAAATCCCATGATTGAGAAACTAATTGTGAACCACCAAGAATAGCTTGATTTGTAAAAGCGACATTAATACCTTCACAACCATTTTTTTCACTAACTGAAAAATGTGCTTGGGGATTTACGATATGTATATTCGTGTCTGAAATATTTGTGTTTATACAACCATTATTATCTGTGACAGTTAAAGTAGCTACGAAAGTTTGTCCGTTTGTCCCATTATAAATGTGAGTTCCTGGGTTTTGTCCTGTAAAGGTATTGCCATCTCCAAAATTCCATGAATAACTATTTCCAGTAGTATTTATTGTTTCGTTTGTAAAAACGACAGATAAAGGCGAACAAGAAATTGTATCACTAACAGAAAATTTTGCAAATGGAGACTGAACAACATTGATTGTTGAGCTTGCTGAACCTGCACAACCAACAGCAGTGTTTTGCGCGTTTAAAGTAATTGTATAAGTACCTATCGTAGAAAAAGTGAAAATTGGGTTTTGCACTGAGGGATTGGAGATTAAAACCGTTCCAGGGCCTGTTGCAGACCATGACCATTCGTTTACACCAATTGTTGATGCATCTTCAAATTGAACTCCTGTATTTAAACATGCTAAATTCGGACTTGTAATTCCAGCATCGAAAGAACCAACAGTAATTGGTTTTACTAAAGTATCTTTACAACCACTTATAGGATCTGTAACAATTAATCTCGTGTCTGTAGTGCCAGCACTTGAATAAGTGATAATTGGGGGGATTTGACCTGTAAATGATGATGGACTTCCTCCTATAAATGACCAATTATAGTTGGATGAAGGCACAGAAGTTGAAGAACCAACATTATAAAAAACAGAAAAAGGCAATTCACATGAATTAACAATTGCATCAATATCGACTATAGGATTAGTTTGTACAGTTATAAAATTGGCCATCTGAACAAAACTTGATGTCCCATTTTGATGTTGATTAATTAAACTGACATTATAATCACCAAAATTAACAAGATCACACAAATTTAAATTTGATCCAGGTGCGGTGCTTGAATTGTGTGAATATGAACCTGGTCCGAAAACACTCCAAATACTATTTATAATTGGTGATGATCCTGTAATAGAAGTTGCACTTGATATTGTAACACATTCTCCCAAGCAAATAATTGAATCTGGAGAACTAATGATAGCAACTTGTGAAAACAAAACTGTATTAAAAAGTAGAAAGCTTGCGAATAGTATTTTTTTCATGGTTAAATTTTTCATCAAATATACTTTAATTATTTAAACTTGAACTTTTTCATTCCCTGATTGTATAAGTACAAAAATCAGAATTATGAAAATTTCTATTCCAAAACCTTGTCATGAAAATTGGAGCGAAATGCTTCCTGACCTACCTACCGGACAGGCAGGAGCACAAGGACGTTTTTGTTTAAAATGTACGAAAACTGTTGTTGATTTTTCTCAGAAAACTAAAGACGAAATAAAATCCTTTTTCCAAGAAACAACGGGAAAAGTTTGTGGGAGATTTCAAACAAATCAATTAGATTCTCCTAAAAAGACTATTTTTCCTTTATTTTTTAATGTAAAACGGATTCAGAAGTTTGCTTTTGCACTTTATTTGGTTTTTGGAACTTTTTTGTTTACTTCTTGCTCAAAGAATACTGGGACTTTAGGTGAACCAAATGTGGAATACCTGAAAGGTGACGTTCTTCCAGACTATGAAGAACCTGAATTTACTATCGGAAAAATTGCACCTATTGATACCACGAAAAGCAAAAATCCAAAAGGTGAATCTAAAAACTAAAGCAAAAAAAGGAAAAGATATGTATTAAACCTATTATAGATACAAGTGTTGTTGAGCCAATTGAAAAAACAGTAAAAGGTGACGTGATGATTGAATATTAGTTTTCAAAATAGTTTTTCATGGTGTTCCAATCTTTATCATTGCTACACGAAACCCAATTCTAGCTGAACCTTGATCTTCTTTGAAATAAGTTCTGCTGCCAGATAAAGTTGCATCTTGGTAATCTGCCCAAGAACCGCCTTTAACAACCCTAATTTCGTTTTCACTAGTTGGAGTTGCTTCTATTTCATTCCAAACTAACTTTTCCATATCAGTTATTCTACTAATGGATTTCATTGAACCGACTTCGGAACTTTCTCTTCGGAATACATCCACACACCATTCTGCTACGTTTCCACGCATATTATATAATTTATTTTCATTGGCTTCAAATGATCTTATGGGAGCCGTATGCGAATAGTCATCTTTTAAATTTTTAGCTGTTGAAAAATACAATCCTGGAGCAACTTTCACATTCATTTCATAAGGCGGAATAGGACTTTGAAATTCTAAACGAGGATTTTTGACCTTAGACCAATTGCAAGCATATTCCCATTCCATTTCCGTTGGCAAACGAAAAGCTGGAACTTGTTCCTTTGAGTTTTTGTTCACTTTATGTGTCAACCAAGAACAATAAGCATTCGCTTGCTTCCAACTCACCCCAACAAGTGGGTAATTTCTAAATGAAGGATGACGGAAATAATATTCATCATTTGGGTCAAAAAAAGAATGTGGAGCGAAATTTGACCAGCACGCCGTATCTGGTAAAAGTTGGAGTTTGGAGCAGTCCTGTTTCATCTTTTTCCAAAAAACAGAATCCATCAATTGGCTGGAAGTGGTTTTGTTCCATGGCAAGTGCATCACCGAATCAAATAAAAATTCCAAATATTCTTCATTGCTAACCTCATGGTCGGAAATATAAAAATCCGCTACTGAAACTTGAAAAGACAAACTATTGAAGTTTGGTTTTTCACCAATTGCAATTCCATTTTTGTTAAAAAGAGAATCTTCGCCTAAAAGCATCATGTATGGACCTTTGTAAAAAAACTCATAGCCTTTGTTGGTTTGCATTGTCCCACCATTTATAAGTTTCATGTAGGAAGGCATTTGTCCGTGCGTGTGAACAAAAAACAACAAAAAAGCACTTGCGATTAAACGTTTCATCTTTCTCAAATTTAAACTTAAAGGAAAGATACGAAAAAATCAGCAAGATAAATTAAAGATCAAGCAAAATACGGCAAATGCATTAAAGAATCACACTTATCAATTACTCTTAGAAAAACTTTATTCCTTAATAAATTTATAACTTTTATTATCGATTTTCAAAAAATACATACCCGAATTTAAATTTCGGATATCGATTTGATTTTCTAATAGAGAATAAAGTTCTTCAGAAACTTTTTTTCCATTGATGTCTTGAATAAAAATTTCAGAATTAGCAACATTTCTAAATGAAATAAAATCTGAGCTTGGGTTAGGGTGTAAATGAAATTCCGTTTTATCAATTTCTTTATTTGACAAACTTACATTAATTAATTTTAAAGAAAAATCATAACGATTGAATCCATTGCATGGATTTTCTTCTGAACCAACACTTAAACGCATTCTTAGATACTTATTATAAACAACACCGCTTGTTGGAATATTCAACACAAACTCTGTTTCATTTTCATAAGAATATTCAAGAAAAAAAGTTTCTTCCATATTTGAAGCAACTATTTCACTTTGTTCAAATACTCCATTATCATTAAAATCTATATGAATAACTGCTGCATCCTTATTATATGAAGGATCAAACATTTGACTCCCATCATAAGGCGTATCCCAACCAGCATTATAGAGTATTGTATTATTTGCGTTTACCTCTAAATCAAATTTAATACAACCGTTTAAAAAAGAGTAATCTTTAATTAAATTGTTAGGAAAAACTTGATTATCATTTACTTTAAATTTCAACAATCTATTAGACGTTTCATTGAAGTCTGTCGCTCCACAAGTGTTTAGACTTGGGAAAGCAATCGTATCAACATAAACAGTTTTTGAATTTACAAAATCACAAACACCTTGATATTCATGCAAATTAATTTGAAAATTTCCAGGCTGAGTAAAAATATGATTAAAATTTGACAAATTGCCTGTTACTCCATTTACTTCCCACATCAAACTACTTGTTAAGTTGGTTTCTAAATCAAATTCCCCACATATATTCCCTTGAAAAATATCAAAAGGTGGGTAATTTGCTATTTGATAAGGTGAGAATTCTATTGTATAATTATTAATCTCAATAGTATCAAAAAATAGAGGATCTATTAAGACTAATGAAACCTCATAAGAACCTTGATTTGTATAGGTATGTATTGGGTTTTCATCAGAAGAATTATTCCCATCCCCAAAATTCCAATTATAAATGAAACCTGAATTATTTGCTAAAAAATGTATTTGTCCGTCGCATGTTTGTGTTTTATCTGATGTAATTTGATTAGCCGATTGATTACCAAAATTAAAATCATTCCCGTTGAAATATATAAGTTCATCAGTATAAGAATTATCACCTTCAAAATTACCAGCTTGATAATACTTTTTAAATAAAGTGTAGTATGTCTGTCCTAAATTTGAATAATGGTCTGAATAATGAGAAGTTATACTATCATTAATTATATTAGAAAAACAATTATTATTACTATCAAAATTTGTATAACTATTAAAATTCAAACGTCTTCTTTCATGTTTTCCAAATTGAGTTTTTTTATCGTTTTGTATGCCTGCATTAAAATTTGGATAAAGGCTATCAAACAATAAAGATGAGTATACTTTTCCTGTGTAAATTATCGTGTCAATGTTATAAGGTAAAAATAACATTACGGTATCAATAAATTGTTGATTTGTTAAATTATCAGTTTGTCTTCTCAAAACAGAATAAGTATATTGTGAGCCATTATCTGATTTTGATAAAATTTTTAATTTAACAAAATCATAAATTAAGGTGTCATGCGATGAAACTTCAAACTCTACAAACTCATTATCCCAATTACCTTCGTAAATAGTGTGTAAGATTCTTTTACCAAAAATATCATCAACATTAAAATCAAAAATTGATTGGTTGTTTTGAATGTCATAATCTGGTGCAAGTGTAACAGCTTGAGTAATCAAATATTCATGCATATTATAAGTTGTAAAACCTTGAACAAGTCCATAATTCATTGAAATTATTATTTCTTTATTTGTCCATGAATTAGTTCCACTTAATAAAGTCCCATTGTCAGCATAATTATATAACTTAATTCTCATCATGGTATCAGAAATCCCTAAAATAGTTTCAAAATTTTTAGAAATAACTTCAGCATTGATGTAATGTTCGTCATTATCAGTACCGTAAAAACGCCAAGTATTTCCCACATTTGCAGCACAATTATAATAAACTGTGTCATTGGAATTTCTTGGGAGTACTTTAAACCAATTTTGGGAGTTCTGAATTACTTTGTCGCCAAAGAAACTTTGATCTGCTTCACAAATAGTTATTAATGAATTATCAAAAGAATTAATTTTAGCAAAT
>JAZKEO010000011.1:53735-74537 GCA_040386975.1 Bacteroidota bacterium
ACTGTATCACTATTCGAAATTGTTATATCTTCGACTTTAATTGAATAAATTATTGTATCAATTGGAAAAATAGTAGTATTCAAAATCTGATAATTGTTAATCAAATTTTTGTTAATCAAACTGAAGTTTTGTCCAAAACTTTTTATAGTTATGAGACATAAAATTATTAGTAATATTTTTTTCATAATCGATTGATTTTCATCAAACATAGAAATTTTTAACTTATAAACCTAATTTTACTGCAAATCTAACTGTTTTGTATTTTACAATTCAGAAATTGCTTGCCAAGAAATTACTTCCATTTCATTTTCAAAACTATATTCTTCTTGTCCTGTATAAATCAAGATTCCACCATCTTGACGAAAGGT
This sequence comes from Bacteroidota bacterium, assembly GCA_040386975.1. Taxonomy (GTDB): domain Bacteria; phylum Bacteroidota; class Bacteroidia; order Flavobacteriales_D; family Crocinitomicaceae; genus M2408. Next base: position 54,104 of record JAZKEO010000011.1, read on the forward strand.
TTTTTGAAACCATTTTAGATTTTTAATTTGTTCCTTTGAAAATTTCTTAGCTACCTTTATTTCAATCGGCAAAAATCGATTTTCAGATTCAATGACCAAATCAACTTCATTTCCAATACTGTCTCTAAAAAAGAAGATTTCACCAAAATTATCTTTATTTTTCCGATTTTTTTGAGCTTCCGTGATGATGAAATTCTCAAAAATTGCTCCATAATAAGATGAATTTTTCAGCTCTTCAATAGTATTTACACCCAACAAAGAACATAAAACTCCTGTATCATAAAAATACAATTTGGGCGATTTAATCACGCGTTTATTGAAGTTTGGATGAAGTGGCTGCAAGCGAAAAATGATGTAACTACTTTCTAGCACACTCAACCATGAATCAATTGTTTTCACATCCAAACCAATATCTTTGGAGATTGAACTAAAATTAATTAATTGTCCAGCACGCCCAGCACAAATTTTTAAAAATTTGTGAAAGAGAAAAATATTACCGATGTTTCTAATTTGTCTGACATCTCTTTCTACATAAGTTTTAATGTAATTTTCATGCCAACGCTTATGAGAGTTTTTACCCGTTGCCACATCAGGATAAAACCCTTCAAGCATACGTTGATGCATCCTAATTTCGATTGGACTTTCTTCTAATTCTTTCAAACTGAAAGGCATCAATTCGACATATCCAACTCTTCCTGCTAAGGATTGTGAAATGTTTTCTTGCATCAAAAAATTATTGCTTCCAGACAAAATAAATTGATTACTCGTTCCTTTTGCATCAACAATTTCTTGTAAATAAGAAAAAAGTGAAGGTACATTTTGAACTTCATCTAAAATTGCACCATTTGAAAATTGAGCCAAAAATTTTCTTGGTTCCTGCATGGCAAACAGCAACAAATCTGGATTCTCTAAATTGATATATGGTTTGTCGGGAAAAGCTTGTTTACAAAGTGTCGTTTTTCCTGCTTGTCTTGGACCAGTAACACAAACTATCTTAAATTCAGAAGCAACTTCTAAAGTCTCTTTGAGTAAACGCCTATTTATTACCATTTGTTCCACGAATTACATTTTTGCAATATTTTACAAATATATTAATTAAATCCAAATATACAAAAAATTACAAATAAGGTAATTGATTCCTAAAATGTAAAAAATTGTAAATCACGGAATCGTTACAATTCAATCATTTAAAAATCAATGAATTAAAAATACGAAATTTACATAAACAGTCTTTCGTCTAATATCTTCAAGTCTTAAGTCTATAAAATAACACTTCCCAACCAACGTTCCATTTCTTCAAAGGTTTTTCCTTTTCTACCAGCAATTGATTTTACTTGTTCTTCGTTGATTTTTCCTAAACCGAAATATTTACTTTGAGGATGAGCAAAATACCAACCTGAAACTGATGCAGTTGGCAACATAGCTAAACTTTCAGTCAATGAAACTCCTGTCAATTTTGTTGCGTCGAGTAAATCAAATAACGTTACTTTTTCTGTATGGTCTGGACAAGCAGGATAACCTGGTGCAGGACGAATTCCACGGTATTTTTCTTTGATTAAATCATCGTTCTCCAATTTTTCATCACTTGCGTAGCCCCAATAATCTTTTCGAACTAATTCGTGTAAATGTTCAGCAAAAGCTTCAGCCAAACGATCTCCCAGTGCTTTTAGTAAAATCGAAGAATAATCGTCGTGGTCTTTTTCAAATTCAGCTACTTTTTCGACTAAACCATGACCAGTTGTAACCACAAAAGCTCCAACATAATCGTTTAACTTAGTTTCTTTAGGTGCAATAAAATCTGCTAAAGCTAAGTTAGCAATTCCACTTGCTTTTTTTGTTTGTTGACGTAAAGAGTGCTGAATATATTTCACATCCGAACGTGATTCATCTGCATAAATTTCAATATCATCACCAATCGCATTTGCTGGAAACATTCCAAAAACGGCATTCGCTTGCAACCATTTTTCAGAAACAATTTTGTTCAACATATCTTGTGCATCCACAAACAATTTTGTTGCTGCGTCTCCCACAACTTCATCAGTCAAAATGTTTGGGTAACGACCATGTAATTCCCAAGTTTGGAAAAAGGGTGTCCAATCAATATAGGGAACTAAATTCTCTAAAGGATAATTTTTCAATTCCTGAACTCCAAGTTTTTTTGGTTTAGAAACATCTTCTTGCTTCCACTCAATTTGGAATTTATTTTTTTGAGCTTGTTCTAAAGTTAATAAATTTTTCTCAGAACGGTGTTTTTCGTGATGCTCACGTAATTTTTGGTATTCTTTTTTTAATTCGTGTACAAACAGTTCTTTTTTATGCCCAAGTAAAGTTTCAACAACAGTTACAGCTCTTGAAGCATCCAAAACGTGAACCGTTTGACCTTTCGTATAACTTTGTTCGATTTTCACAGCTGTATGCACTCGCGAAGTTGTTGCACCACCAATCATCAAAGGAATCGTCAAATTTGCACGTTCCATTTCTTTGGCCATGTGGACCATTTCGTCTAAAGATGGTGTAATTAAACCACTTAAACCAATCACATCTACTTTTTCGCGAATGGCTGCTTCAATGATTTTATCAGCTGAAACCATCACGCCTAAGTCAACGACTTCGTAATTGTTACAACCTAAAACAACGCCAACAATATTTTTTCCAATGTCGTGAACGTCACCTTTTACGGTCGCCATCAATACTTTTCCAGCTGATGAACTAACACCTGATTTTTCTTCTTCGATATAAGGCAATAAAACAGCCACGGCTTTTTTCATTACTCGGGCAGATTTTACAACTTGAGGTAAGAACATTTTTCCACTTCCGAATAAATCTCCAACGATGTTCATTCCATCCATCAAAGGTCCTTCGATGACTTCAATTGGACGTTTGTATAATTTACGACATTCTTCAGTGTCTTCGTCAATAAACTCAACAATTCCTTTTACCAAAGCATGAGCCAAACGATCTTGAACAGAAACATTTCTCCACGACAAATCAATTTCTTTTTTCGTTCCGTCACCTTTTACAGTTTCAGCAAGTTCTAATAAACGCTCCGTTGCATCTGGTCGACGATTCAACATCACATCTTCGACATGTTCCAACAAATCTTTCGGAATATCATCGTAAATCTCAATCATACTTGGATTTACAATTCCCATATCCATTCCATTTTTAATTGCGTGATATAAAAACACGGAATGCATCGCTTCACGCATTTTATTATTCCCTCTGAAAGAAAACGAAACATTCGAAACTCCTCCACTAACATGTGCGCCAGGAAGATTTGTACGAATCCATTTTGTGGCATTGAAGAAATCCAAGGCATTGTTGTTATGCTCTTCCATTCCTGTTGCCACAGGGAAGATATTTGGATCAAAAATAATATCTTGTGCAGGAAAATTTACTTTATCAACTAAAACTCGGTATGAACGTTCACAAATTTCAATTCTTCTTTCGTAAGAATCTGCCTGACCTTTTTCATCAAAAGCCATTACGATAACTGCCGCTCCGTAACGCTTGATTTTTTTCGCCTGTGAAATGAAATTTTCTTCTCCTTCTTTAAGCGAAATCGAGTTTACAATTCCTTTTCCTTGAATACATTGTAAACCTGCTTCAATAATTTCCCATTTTGAGCTATCAATCATCACAGGAATTCGTGAAATATCAGGTTCAGAAGCCATTAAATGTAAAAATTTAACCATTGCTTCTTTTCCGTCGATCATTCCTTCGTCCATGTTCACATCAATCACTTGTGCACCTCCTTGCACTTGCTCTAAAGCAACAGAAAGGGCATCTTCAAAACGATTTTCTTGAATCATTTTCAAAAAAGCACGGGAACCAGTAACATTTGTCCGTTCACCAATGTTGATGAAGTTGGATGCTGCTGTTACGACTAAAGGTTCAAGACCTGAGAGTTTTAATGGGGGTAAATTCATTTTTTGAGTTATGAGTTATGAGTGTTTAGTTATGAGTTGTTCCGAATTAATAACTCATAATTCATAACTCATAACTACTTTTCTAGGTTCATATTGTTTAGCTAAATCTGCAATCACTTTAATGTGTTCTGGAGTTGTGCCACAACAGCCACCGATAATGTTAACCAAACCTTCATCTAAAAAGGTCTTGATCTGTTCACCCATCAATTCTGGAGTTTCATCGTACTGACCAAATTCGTTTGGTAAACCAGCATTTGGATGAGCTGAAACACCAAAAGGAGATTCTTTGTCCAAAATTTGTAAATACGGACGCATCATATTTGCTCCCAAAGCACAATTCAAACCAATCGTCAATAATGGCATGTGTGAAACGGAAATCAAAAAAGCTTCAGTTGTTTGTCCAGTTAAGGTTCTACCACTTTGATCGGTGATTGTTCCCGAAACCATGATTGGAATTTTTGTTTTTCTTTGCTCAAAAACCTCATCAATGGCATAAAGTGCTGCTTTTGCGTTTAAGGTATCAAAAACAGTTTCAACTAATAAAATATCCACTCCACCATCCATCAAAGCGTTCACTTGTTGAATGTAAGCATCAACTAATTCTTGGAAAGTAATTCCTCTGAAACCTGGGTCATTGACATCTGGTGAAATACTTGCCGTTCTATTTGTTGGACCAATTGACCCAGCTACAAAACGTGGTTTATCAGGATTTAATGTCGTAAATTCATCAGCTACTTTTTTAGCAATTTTTGCTGAAAGATAATTGATGTCGTAAACAGCACTTTGCAAATCATAATCCGCTTGAGCAATAGTTGTTCCAGAGAACGTATTTGTTTCCGCTATATCAGCACCAGCTTCAAAATATTGACGGTGAATATCTTCGATAATTTCAGGACGTGTCAAGGAAAGTAAATCGTTGTTTCCTTTAAGTGATTTATGATGATTCTCAAACCAGCCTTTACGAAAATCTTCTTCCGTTAAAGTATGACGCTGAATCATGGTACCCATGGCTCCGTCCAAAATTAGGATTCTTTCTTTGAGGATTTCTTCTATTTTTTTGCTCATTTCTATCAATTTATACTTTACGTACAATACAAATTAAGAGAGTTGATGAACAAACACTTATCTTTTCCGTCAGAAGACGAATCGGAATTGGCACCTTTTTAGTTTTAACTAACAGGTTGCCAAGGTTTCGTAGGGCCTTGTCCCTCCACCTTTCTTAATAAGTTATATATAAAGAACTTTTGCAAAGGTAGATAAAAAAAATCACTTAACAAAAAAAGGGACGCATTTGCATCCCTTTCTTAAAATTTGTATCAAAATTTATTTAGGTTCTAAAACCCAAATTTCATCACCTCCACTATAAGAATCAACAAACTCAATTTTTTTCTTTTCATAAGTTTTCACTTTTAAAGTCTCAGTAATACCATCATGAACAAAAGTTAAAACTTCATCTGTTACAGAATAAGTAAATGCTAAGGTTTCAGTTGCCCCACCATCTGTTACAACAATTGAACCATCGCCAGTTGTTTTTTTATCTTTTGTAAAATTCATGACATATGATGAGCCAGAAGGCATAGTTTCTCCGTCAATAGAAACAACATTCCATGAACCATCAATTCTTCTGTTAATTTTTGCGTCTTTAGAGCAAGAACTGAATGTAAGTGCTGAAAAGGCTAATAGAGCAAATAATACTTTTTTCATTTTTTAGAGTTTTAAAAATTAGATTAATAATGTTACAAATATAATTAAATTATAAAACGAAAATGTTCTCATTAAACAATTTATGAATTTGCATTATTTACTTTGACACTTAAAAAAATCACTTCAATTTTCCCAAGTAATAATTGTACATTTCTTCTTGGGCATTATGCACTTTTTCGTCAAGAGCCAATTTGAAACTATTTTTTTGTTTTTTATCGATGATCCTCGATTTTTGATTGTCTTTCCATTGTGTATCAAAAATATGCTGAATTCCTTCTTGGATATTTTTTGCTAGAATTGGAACAGCGACTTCGATTCGTTTATCAAGATTTCGTTCCATGATATCGGCTGAAGTCAAGTAATATTTTCGATTCCCAGAATTGTTGAAAATCATAAAACGTGTGTGCTCCAAATGTCGTGAAACAATACTTACAACTTCGATATTTTCACTCACTTTTTTAACTCCAGGCACCAAACAGCAAACTCCACGCACAATCAATTGAATTTTTACACCATGCTTACTCGCATCATACAGTTTTTCAATAATTTGTGCGTCAACGAGGTTGTTAATTTTCATCTGAATCAAAGCTGGTTTTCCTGTCTTGGCTAAATGAATTTCGTGCTGAATTAAAGAAGTGATTTTTTTACGATTATTAAAAGGCGAAACCAAAAGCTGTTTAAAATCTGTATGTTCACTCGTGTTTTCTAGTAATTTAAACACATGCTTTACCTCGTTTGAAATACTTGATCTTGCAGTCAATAAAGCAATATCGGTATAAACACGAGCAGTTTTTTCGTGAAAATTTCCTGTTCCGATGTAAGAAATTAATTGTTCTTGATTTTTATTTAAACGTGTAATTTGAAATAATTTCGAATGAACTTTCAAATTTTTATATCCGTAAATCACTTTTGCTCCACGTTCTTTTAATCTTTCTGCCCAAACAATGTTATTTTCTTCGTCAAAACGCGCTTGAAGCTCAAAAACAGCAACAACTTCTTTTCCGTTTGAAACAGCACTCATCAAAGCGTTCAAAATTTGAGAATCTTTAGCAACACGGTAAATATTTATTTTAATCGATTTCACCAAAGGATCTAAAGCAGCTTCTCTGAGAATATCAACTACATAATCAAAAGTTTGGTAAGGAAAATGCAACAAAATATCTTTCTCTAAAATGGATTTTATCAAACTCCTTTTCCCCTCAAGTTCTGGATGAATAACGGGTTCTTCTTTTTTATAAACCAATTCTTTTTTCCCAAAATCTGGGAAACGACTAAAATCCTTAAAGTTGTGATACCTTCCACCTGGAATCGTGTTAATTCCCGACTTTAAATTCAGTGATTTCAATAAGAAATTTTGTAAATCAACAGGCATTTCATTGTCGTAAACAAAACGCACTGGCTCACCTTTTTTTCTGTTTTTTAAACTCTTTTCAATTTTATCAATGAAGGAAATCGACAAATCATCATCCAAATTTAATTCTGCATCTCTCGTAAACTTAAAAGTATAAGCTTCAATACGATTGAACTCGAAAATTTGAAAAATTGCTTCTAGATTTAAGCGAATGATGTCATCAATAAGAATAAAATATTTTTTCTCGCCTTCAGACATTTGATAAAAACGTGGATAAGACGACGGGATTTGAATTAATGCATAAAGTGGTTTTCCGTGCTTATGTATTTTAACCGCTAAATAAATATTCTTGTCTCTTAATTTAGGAAAATGAGCATTATTTTTTAAAATAATAGGTACAATAACGTGTTTTATTTCATCGTGAAAATACTTCGTAAGTTCCTTTTTTTGCTTTTCATTCAAATTATCCTCTCTCAATTGAAAAATGTTATTTTTTTCCAATTCAGCAATCAACTCAAGGTAACAACTTTCAAAATTCTTCTGCTGTAGAATGACAATTTTTCTTATTTTTTCTAATAATTGACTAGGACTTCCTCTAAAACCGTCAAATTCATCAAATTTTATTTCACTTTTTTTAACAGAAATGATACGTTTGATATTTGCTACACGAACACGGAAAAATTCATCCATGTTATTGGAATAAATTCCCAAGAAACGAAACCTTTCAATTAAAGGATTACGTTTATCTTGAGCTTCTTGCAAAACACGCTCATTAAAACTTAGCCAACTTATTTCCCTATTAATCATAGTATGTTCCAAAGATGGTAATTTTTTAAGAATCATGCAAGAGTTTTTAATTTATCCTGCAAAATAAACTAAGCTTTAGCTCTTATTTGTTAAATGTGGGTTAAGAAATTATTAATTTAGACAATAGGATTTTAAGATGTTAGGATATTAAGACCAATTTATTTTAGCAATTTAAAAGTCTTAAAATCCTGATGTCTTAAAATCTTGAAATCCAAATTTAATCCATTTCCTCGTCGCCTTCTTCAAAAGTTTTAGACGAATCGACAAGCATTTCATTAATTTCCAGCATTTCTTCATCCGTTAAATACCTCCATTCTCCAACCGGAACATCAAGCACAATATTCATGATTCTGATTCTTTGCAGACTAAAAACATCAAAACCCAAGTATTCGCACATACGACGAATTTGACGATTTAACCCTTGCGTTAAAATGATTCTGAAATCAAATTTATTGATTTGTTCCACAAAACATTTTCGAGTTACAGTATCTAAAATCGGAACACCATTTCGCATTTGTTCAAGAAAATCTTTTGTGATGGCACGGTTTACCGAAACAATGTATTCCTTTTCGTGGTTGTTTCTCGCTCGAAGAATTTTGTTTACAATATCTCCATCATTAGTTAAAAAAATCAAACCTTCACTTGGTTTATCCAAACGACCAATAGGAAAAATACGACTTGGATAGTTAATATAATCGATAATATTATCTCGTTCAACGCTTGTATCTGTTGTGCAAACAATTCCAACTGGTTTGTTGAAAGCGATATAAACTGGTTTTTCTTTTGAAGCAGAAAGCAATTTTCCATCCACACGCACCTCATCACTAGGAACTATTTTTGTTCCCATTTCTGGAACTTTCCCATTGATGGTGACTCTTCCTTGTTCGATAAGCTTGTCGGCAGCTCGCCTAGAACAAAATCCAGCCTCACTTAAAAATTTATTTATACGTGTTGATTCTGTTTCTTCCATTAATTTTAATTGAATTCGGAGTACAAAATTAGCGAAAATTGGCTTATCTTTGTAGAAGATATGGAAGCACAAGGAAAAAGAAAGTTTAGCGTTCGAGAAATCAGAGAAGATTTTCCCGCTTTACGTCAATTGATATATGGTAAAAATTTAATTTATTTTGATAACGGGGCGACATCTCAAAAACCACAATATGTTTTAGATGCAATCAACCGTTATTATTCAAAAAATAATGCAAATATCCACCGAGGCGTTCACCATTTAAGCCAGCAAGCGACTTCTGATTACGAGGATTCGCGTAAATTTATCGCTTCGTATTTGAATGCAAATTCATCCGATGAAATTATTTTCACAAAAGGTACAACTGATGGAATTAATTTGGTGGCCTATTCTTACGGAGAACTTCTAAAAGAAGGCGATGAAATTATTATTTCGACCATGGAACATCATTCAAATATCGTTCCTTGGCAAATGTTGTGTCAACGCAAAAAATGTGTTTTAAAAGTCATTCCTATCACTAAAAAAGGTGATTTAATGATGGATGAATACGAAAAATTACTTTCTTCCAAAACAAAACTTGTCGCTGTAACTCATATATCAAATACACTTGGAACAATTAATCCAATCAAAGAAATAATTGAGAAAGCACACGCAGTTGGAGCGAAAGTATTGATTGATGGAGCTCAAAGTATTCAACATAAAAAAATTGACGTTCGCGAGTTAGATTGTGATTTCTTTGTTTTTTCAAGCCACAAAGTTTTTGGACCAACAGGAATTGGTGTTCTATACGGAAAAGAGCACTTGCTTGAGAAAATGCCTCCATATCAAGGTGGTGGAGACATGATCAAAAAAGTTACTTTTGAGAAAACGACATACAACGAATTGCCTTACAAATTTGAAGCGGGAACACCACACATTGCAGGTGGAATTTGTCTTGGAAAAGCTCTAGAATACGTAAATCAATTTAACATTGAAGACATCGAGAAACACGAAATGATGTTGGCAGATTACGCACAAGATTTACTTTCGACTTTCGAAGACATGAATATCATTGGAGAATCAAAACGTAAGACAAGTGTTGTCTCATTTATCATTGATGATGTTCATCCTTTCGATTTAGGAACTTTACTAGACAAACAAGGAATCGCGGTAAGAACTGGACATCACTGTACACAACCTTTGATGGATTTTTATAAAATCCCTGGAACTGTGCGTGCTTCCTTTGCGTTTTATAATACAAAAGAAGAAATTGATGTTTTTATTGCAGCGGTTGAAAAGGGAATATCAATGTTAAAGTAGATTTCAAGATATTAGGACGTCAGGATTTTAAGACTTGTATAAATTGAAATCCTAATCATCTTAATATCTTAACGTCTTAATATCTAATAAAATATGACACTCGAAGATAAGCAACAAAATATAATCGAAGAATTTTCCATGTTTGATGACTGGATGCAGAAATACGAATACATCATCGAATTAGGGAAAGATTTACCAAAAATTGACGAAAATAAAAAAACGGATGAACGTTTGATTCAAGGATGTCAATCAAATGTTTGGTTAGATTCCTCTTTTGAAAACGGCAAAATGACTTACAAGGCTGATTCTGATGCAATCATCACAAAAGGAATTATCGGCTTATTAATTCAAGTTTTAAACGAAGAAAAACCAGAAGAAATTGTGAAATCCGATTTGCACTTCATTAATGACATCGGTTTACACGAACATTTATCTCCAACACGTTCAAACGGTTTGGCAAGTATGGTTAAGAAAATGAAAATGGATGCTTTAAAAGCAATCTAGTATTATCTAAAAGTTTTAGTTGCACTAAATCTCTTCTGTCTTTTTTGCTTTTTTGTTCTTTTAGCTAAATAACGTTTGTTGTATCTCTGATTACGCTTGATACTTTTTCGTACAGCTTTAGACTGGCGAGACAAAGACATTTTTGAAGCTTCACTTCCTTTGTTTCTATGGCGCTTCCCTTTGTATTTGTCGTCATTAAGACTTAAACCTTCAGAGCCTTTTAATTCAATATCAGAAATCGATGACGAAAAACTGCTAACTGAAAAAGTTAAGCATAAAAGCAATAATATAAGAGGTAAAACAGAAAAAAATTTCATAAAAAGAATAAAATAATCGAAAATACAAAATTCGCAATTTTTACTCAAGATTTTACAGGAAGTTATACCATATTATTAACAAAATACTGTTACTAACTTTCTTTTAGAATTAAGGGTTGAGAATTGAAAATGTAGAATAAATCAACAAGTATATTGTCTTTTTATCTTTTATAGGCAGGTAATCTTCCAGTCGATTAAAAAAGTTTAATTTTCGAAGTTAAAGTTTATTTATTCCTTATTGTTTCTTAGAAAGAAGTGAACTTTAACAAGTTGGTTGTTATGTACTGGTCTTTTTTATTTTCCAAACTATATATTTTAAAATTGAAATTATAATAAAAAGTAAACCAATTAGGATATTTATGATTCCAAATGTAAACATAATTGAAGCATGGTTTTGAGCCATTTCCACCTCTGTTCCGTATTCCAATGTCATTACATTTTTAATCCATAAAAATATGCCAAACATTATTGCCAACATACTTATAAACCCTACCATCAATCCGTCATTGTTTTTCTTAAATAAGTTAATTCGAATTACTCCGATCAACACAGATAATGTCAAAACGCTCGAGATGAATATTTCAATTTTTATAACCAATTAGTTTAGCAATTGCTTTTTTTGTAAATGACGAACATCTTAAAGTCTATGCTTTAGCTAATCTTTTCAACAATACATTCGGCCTGTATCGATCTTCGCCGTATTCATCAAAAAGAGATTGCAACTTTGTCAACACCTTTTCCAAGCCAATTTCTTCCGACCAAGCTAAAAGTCCTTTTGGATAATTCACACCATTTGTCATGGCTAAATCAATATCTTCACGTGAAGCAATATTCAAATACAAAGCATCATACGCTTCATTTATCAACATGACGATTACGCGATCAAAAATTGCTTGTGCAAGAACTAAATCTTTTGTTGGCACAACATTTTCAACTCCTTCTTGGTAAGAGTAAAATCCTCTCCCTGATTTTCGCCCATAAAAACCCGCTTCTTTATGACGCTTTTGCGTGAAAGACGGTTTAAATCTTGGATCGTAATAAAACGCTTCGAAAACTGTTTCCGTAACGGTATAATTAATATCATTTCCAATGTAATCCATCAAAGCAAAAGGTCCCATTCTAAAACCTCCAATTTCTGTCATTGCCCAATCAATAGTAGCAAAATCAGCAAAACCTTCTTCGTAAATACGCAGAGCTTCACCGTAAAATGGTCGAGCAACACGATTCACAATAAAACCTGGTGTATCTTTACAAATAACCGTGATTTTTTTCCAAGAATCAATTAGTTTTTTTGCCTCAGTCAAAACACTTTGAGAAGTTTGAACCGCAGGGATTATTTCCACCAAAGGCATCAATGGAGCTGGATTAAAGAAATGAATTCCAATTACACGACTTGGGTTTTTCAAAACTGAACCGATAGAAGCTATAGAAAGTGAAGAAGTGTTTGAAGCTAAAATGCAATTCTCAGAAACAAGACTTTCAATTTCTCTAAAAACTAAATGTTTGATTTCTAAATTTTCGACGATTGCTTCTATAACGATTCCACAAGTTGAAAAGTCACTTTTTTCAGTGCTAAAATGTATTCTTTGCAAAATCGAGTTACTATCTTCAAGGCTAATTTTTCCTTTTTCTTGAAGTTTTTGAAACGTTTTTTGAAGAGATGAATTTGCTTTTTCTATGGCTGAAGCGTTTGTATCAACTAAAAAAACTTCATGTCCAGACTGAGCTGCAACTTGAGCAATTCCCATACCCATAGTTCCAGCACCTAAAACACCAACGTGCATCATTGTTATTTTCTTTTAATAAATTCTTAAATTTTAATGTGAAGCTCTTTCGATAAATTGACAAGAAAACTCTACACATTTACCTGGGATATGTTCTTCATTTAAACGTCTAATCAATTGATTAACTGTTTCTTTTCCAATTTCCTTAATTGGTTGTTTCAAGGCAGAAATTGGAGTATTCAAATAAGGAAAAGCTTCCGAATCATCAAAAGAAATAAGTGCTAAATCTTTTGGGATTTCTAAGTTCAATTCATTGATAGAAGACAAAACTTGAAGAGCGACTTTATTGTTTAAAGCAATACAAGTATCCATTTTTTTACTTTTCATGGATTTAATTTTGCTATCCAATTTCCCTTCGTAATCGTGAACGTTGACAAGTTCAAGCTCGATATTTTCTTGTTCGCACGCTTCTTTGATTCCATTAATTCTCAAATGAATAGTGGAAATTTCATGTTCCTCATAGTAAAAAACACCTAAATTTTTTGGCTTTTTCTTGAATTTTTTAATCAAGTTAAATGCTTCTTGATGATTGTTTACACCAACAAAATCTGCCTTATTATCTCCAAAACGATCCACGAAAACAATTGGAATTGGTGTACTATCAAAGAGTTCTTTTAAATTCTCAACGGGATTACATGGAGCAACTATCAAACCGTCGATTGAACGGTTAATCAAATCACGAATTAATTGTAATTCAATTTCAAATTTATCATTTGTATTAACGATAAACAACTTGTAATCATGGTGATACAGCTCTTCTTGAATCATTTTACATAATTCACCGTAAAAAGCATTTGAGATATCAGCAACAACCAAACCGATCGTTTTCGTTTTCCCTTCACGTAAACTTTTGGCGAAAAAATTTGGAACAAAATTCAATTCTTTGGCTTTTTCCAAAACCATTCGTTGCGTTTCCTTACTGATATTGTATTTATCTCCTTTATTGTTCAACACAAAAGAAACGGTTGATTTAGACATCCCTAAAATCGCTGCTAAATCCGAAAGTGATAATTTTTTATTTGGTAAACTCATCCGCTTTGTTGCTTTTTAGTAAAAATGATATTGATAAATAAGATGCTAAGATAGAAATAATTGAAACAATTCCAAACACAAATACAGTATCTTTAAAAGTTAAGGAAATCGGAAATGCTTGTCCGCCAGAATTTGGCAGAATTAAAAGTTTGAAATACAATTGTAATCCTGCAACAAAAAGTCCTAAAATAAGACCTAAAACGATTCCTTTAAAGGAAATCAAAAGTCCTTCGTAGAAAAATATCTTAAAAATAAATCGTTTATTTGCCCCAAAACTTTTTAAGGTTTCTAAGTTGTCTTTTTTCTCAATAAATAGCATTGTTAGTGATGCTACTAAATTAAAAATCGCTAAAATGAATACAAAAACCAAAATGCAAATCACGATGACTTTTTCAGTTTCACTGGTTTGATAAATCAAGGCATTCTTTTGAAAATGTGTTTCAACAAGAAAGTTTTTTCCTACTTCATTCTGAATTTTTTCTTGTAAATCAAAAAGTTGTTCTTTATTCTTACAATTGATATAAACGGAGGAAATATGTGAATCGTAATTTAAGGCATTACGAACTAAATCCAAGGGAACAATAATTGCTTCTTCGTTTACTTCTTTGTTGTAATTTAATCTTCCAGCAACTTGAATCAGTTCAGATCGAAAAGGATTGGAAGTAACCGAAATTTTCGCATCTCGTTTTGGGAAATAAATAATCAAACTTTCATGTTCGCCATTTTGCGGGATAAAACCTTGTAATTTATCGAGTAAGGTTGCTCCGATTAAAGCAAAATTTTCCTCGTTTTTAGAAATAAAATTATCTCCATCAACCAAGTGATTTTTTGTTTGTGCTAAATTCAAAAACTCTTCTTCAACACCATAAACTTGCGCATTTGCCCATTTTTTTTCGTGTTTTAAGATAACAATTTCTTCAACAGCTTTACAAACATGTTTAACCTCCGAAAAAGCTTTAATTCTTTTGATGTTTAGATCATTTTCATCAAATGTTTTTCCTTTAGCAGAACGAATTGTGAGGTTTGAGTCGAATTCAGAATACAGTTTTTCAACCATGGATTCAATTCCGTTGAAAGCAGCGATTAAAATGATTAAAGCAGCGGTCGTTACAGCAATTCCAATAACAGAAATTCGTGTAATCAAGTGAATCACGTTTTTCTTCCGCTTAGCAGATAAATATTTTCTCGCTATGTAAAATGGAACGTTGATATTTTGGGAGTTAGGAGTTAGGAGTTAGAGTTAGGAGTTTAGTGCATCGACTACGAACTCATAACTACGAACTTCTAACTAAAGTTTAACCTTTTTTAAGCAATTGATCGATTTCTTCAGCGTAATCTAAAGAATCATCGATTTTGAAGATTAATTCAGGGATTTTACGCATACTTTTTAAGCGCTTACCAATTTCTCCACGAATTTTACTTGCGTGTAAAACAATTGATTCCAAGACTTCTTCTTTACTCGGCCCAGCAAAAACACTGATAAAAACTCTCGCCAAAGACAAGTCGGAAGTAACACGAACGATAGTTACGCTAACCATCGCTCCCAAACAAACTTCTCTTGCATTTCGTTGGAAAAACATCGATAATTCTTCTTGAATTACTCCTTCAATCTTGTTTTGTCTTACTGTTGCCATTATGCAAAGTTAGTTTTTATTTTGGGAAAAGCCTAAATTGAGCCTTTAAAATTCAAAAATCACCAATATTAAAGTATATTTGCAAAAGAATTTAAACGATTAAATGAAAGATTTTATTAAAATTTACAAGTTGTCGGTTTTCTACCGCTGGAAAACGTTTTTGGTTGTGTTTTACAACTTACTTTTTGTGATTTTTAATTTAATTTCCCTCGTTTTATTTGTTCCGTTTTTACAACTAATTTTCAAAGATCCTGAGAAAAAAGCAGTGATTTTTAAAGAACCAAATTTCAATGATTCTACCAAAAGTTTTTTTGATTATTGTACAGATTTATACAATTACGAAATGCAACAATTAGTTTTGAAAGATCCAAAACAGGCATTATTGTTGGTTTGCGTACTTGTAGTTGTTGCGTTTTTCTTGAAAAGTGTTTTTCGCTATTTAGCAATTTACCACAATTCTTTTGTGAAAATGGCTGTTGTGCGTGATTTACGAGACAAACTTTTCTCCAAAGCTTTACGTTTGCCGATGTCGTTTTATACCGAAGAAAAAAAGGGTGATTTAATGGCTCGCCTAAACAACGATATTGGAGAAATTGAATTTGCAGTTACTTCTATGTTGGAAATCATTTTCAGAGAACCAATAGCGATTATTTTAAGTTTAATCACCTTGATTACTTTTAGTCCTGAGTTAACTTTGATTTCACTTGTTTTGTTACCAATCTCTGCTTTTACGATTTCACGCATTGGAAAAAGTTTGAAGCGAACAGCAAAAAAAGGTCAAGAACAAATGGGCGTTTTACTTTCAACGATTGAAGAAAATTTTGGTGGAATCAGAATCATCAAAGCTTTTAACGCTGGTGAATATATTGGGAAATCATTTAATAAAATCAACTTAAATCACCAGCAGTTAATTACCAAAACCTATCGTAAAAAAGATTTATCATCGCCTTTAAACGAATTTTTAGGAACTGTTGTGATGATTTGCATCGTTTGGTTTGGCGGTTCGATGATTTTAGATGCCAAAGAAAATTCAGGATTATCAGGAGAAAAATTCATCACTTTCATCATCGTTTTTTCGCAACTTTTACGTCCAATTCAAGGAATTGCAACTGGAATTGCAAACATCAACAAAGCAGAAGTTTCTTACAGAAGATTTGAGGAAATAATGGACGCTGATGAGCAAATTTACGAAGCGGAAAATCCAAAATCGTTTTCAAGTTTGGAAAGTGAAATTGAATTCAAAAATGTTAGTTTTAAATACAAGGAAGATTACGTCATTGAGGATTTATCTTTCAAGATTCCAAAAGGAAAAATGCTTGCTTTGGTGGGCGAATCAGGAAGTGGAAAATCAACCATTTCAGATTTATTACTTAACTTTTACCAGCCAAATTCGGGGGAAATTCTATTTGACGGTATTCCTTTGAAAGAAATTAAAAACGATGATTTGAGAAATCAAATTACTGTTGTAAATCAAGAATCGATTCTTTTTAACGACACAATCAATAACAATATTTCTTTCGGAATCGAAAATTGCGATGAACATAGAATCATTGAAGCGGCAAAAATTGCTCATGCACACGATTTTATTTTGAACTTAGACAATGGTTACGATACAATTATCGGAGAAAGAGGAAATAAACTCTCTGGTGGACAAAAACAACGCATCAGCATTGCTCGAGCAGTTTTAAGAAATCCAAGTATTTTGATATTAGATGAAGCAACTTCTGCTTTGGATTCTGAAAGCGAAAAAATCGTTCAAGAAGCATTAGAGGAATTGATGAAAAACCGTACATCACTTGTTATCGCACATCGCTTATCAACGATTCGTAAAGCAGATATTATCATCGTTTTACAAAAAGGTAAAATTGTTGAAATAGGTTCACACGAAGAATTGATGAATCAAAAAATGCATTATTTTAATATGAATGCGGTTTTTGCTTAAATATTTCTCAAAACTTCAACTAAATCCGATGCAATTTTATTTCGATTGAAATGTTCGTTAACGTATGTTCGTCCGTTTGCACCCATCGATTTAATTTCACCCAAGTTTTCTGAAAAGTAGTTGATTTTCGAAACTAAATCGCCCACATTTTCTGGTTCAAAAAACAATCCAGCTTTCGCTTTATCGATAAAATGTCTTTTTGCTTCGCCATCAACTCCTAACAACAAAGGCTTTTCCATTGCCAAAGCTTCGAAAATTTTTGATGGAATTGCTCCTTGAAACAATTCTAGTTTTTTTAAGGGAACTAAAGCAACATCAATCGCTTTCAATACAAAAGGCATTTCATTTTTTGTTACAGGCTCTAAAAAGTGTACTTGTAATAATTTGAGCTCATATTTTAAAGCGATTAATTTTTCTTTTTCAGGTCCGGAACCTTGTACAATAAAATGTATTTTTTCATTTTTAAGTTCCTTCGCAGCATGAAGAATTATTTCAAGTCCTTGAGCATGACCTAAAATTCCACCATAGAAAAAAAGCAAATCATCGGCTTGAAAACCGTTTTTTTGTCTGAAATCCGAATTTTCAAAATTAGCTGGATTATAGTAACTTAAATCCACACCATTTGGTAGCCAAGAAATATGTTTGTTAGGGAACCGAGATTTAATATTCTCAACAATCCCTTCCGTTTGTCCTGTTATTAAAGTTGCTCTGTTGTAACATCTCGCTTCCAAATTGTATGCAAACTTCAATAAACTTTTATTGGTGACAATATCTAATTTTTCAGCACTTTCAGGCCATAAATCAGATACGTTGAAAATTAATTTAGCCTTCAATTTCCGAGACAAAGCCATGGCCGAATAACCCAAAAAAAGCGGTGGAGATTCAACCAAAATGAAGTCGTAATTTGTTTTTAACTTTCTTCCTTTTAAATAAGAAGTAAACACAAAACTGAAATAATTCAACAAGCGAGAAACAATTCCTTTTGATTTTGACATATAAATTTTTGCTCTAAAAACTTGAATTCCATCAATGATTTCGGATTTAATTTTATTGTTTCTATATTTCTCAAAAATTTCCATTTTGGGATAATTTGGCATCGCCGTTAAAACTTCGACATCAATATCTGACTTTTTCAAACGCAATGCCAACTCGTGCAAACGATTTTGTGGAGCTCCAATTTCAGGTGGATAATATTGTGTTAAGAAAAGGATTTTCATGAAATTTTGGTTTGTTTTGTTCTACTTTTTAATTCAGCAATGAAAATTAAAAAAAATAGAGGATAAAAAATAATTCCAAATTGTGATTGCAACATTGATTCAAATAAGGAATTCATAAAAAGACTTAAAGTCACAACAAGTAATGGAACACTTTTGTAAAGAAGAGCATATTTTATTCCGAAAAAAAGTATTAAAATTAAAATAAGTAAACCAATCAATCCTATTTCGAGTCCCGTTTGTAAAAATTGATTGTGTGGATTATATTGAAATTTTGAAAACTCAACTTTATTTTTGCTCACTAAATTTGCACTTAAATATGCATCAATATTTCCTGTTCCTACACCAAAAGGATGTTTGACAAATTCTTCTAAGGAAACTGTCCACATAATAATTCTCGTTTCTGTACCAGAAGGCTCTTGACTTGCATTTTCAATGAATTTTTTTGGGGATTTAAAATACTCATTTGTGAATTTCGCTGCATCTTCTACGTCAGATTTAATAAAAGGCGTTTTTATAAAAAACATGAAAATTAGCACAAGCATTGTTAGCAAAACAATAAGAAATTTTTTAAAACTCAGTGAAAAGTAAATCATTCTCAAAACGAAACCAAAAACAATTAAGAGAAAGAAAATTAAACCCGATAATGACATTAATAAAATTGTATATAGGGAAAGAATAGAGAAAAGCACAATCCCCCATTTTAATTGTAAATCTTTCGTTTTCCAAAGTTGATAAACTGAAACTATAGCTATACTGAGTAAAAAGCTTAAATATGTTGGATGAATATCACCCGATAAATGCCCTTTTATAAAACAATATGGGATTGATCCATAAAAATCATAACATTTAAAAGCCAAACAAATATTTATTACAAAAGATAAAAGCGAACTAAAGACAAGTGACTTAAAAATCAAATTAATTTCAAATTTCTCCTTTTTTACAAAAGAAAAAGTTAAAGGTAAAAGTAGAAAAGACATTTTATTTTCAAGGTATTTCATTGCTTGAGCTTCATTTTGTGTCCAAAAAACACCAATTAAATAAGCTAAATAAAGTAAAATAAAAAGTAATGAAACTTTATTCATTCGAAATGAAACATCTTTTTTAACTAAAGCGATAAGAGAACTTAGTATAGCTAAAATTAATCCTAAAGAAAGTAACTTCGGAAAAATTATGGCAATAAAAAGACACATAGAAAGAGAAATTTCAATGTAATTTTTATTAAATTTTAGACTTTTCAACAAGTTTTTAAGCATGAATGATTTTATTGTAAAATTTTATCAATTTTTCTTCTTGAGACTTCCAAGTATAATGTTTTTTAACCATTTTATTTGCATTTTCACCCATTTCAGAAGCTAAGTCTTCATTTTCTAATAAGAGATTGATTTTATCAGCTATCGCTTTTGGATTTAAAGGATCAACCATAAAACCACAATTATGTTCAAGCACATATTTTTCCCAAAGTTCAAAATTACTTGAAATAACAGGTAAACCTGCAAGCATATATTCAAACATTTTTATTGGAATTGACTCCTTAAAACTCCTTGTGGGGTGAAGCGTCACCAAGCCAATATGCGATTGGAATAATATTTCGGCAATTTTTTTTCTATTTACTATTCCAACATACTCAATTCGATCCCAATTTTTTAATTGTCTTAATTCTACTTCAAATTCTGGTGTCAAAAATTCACCTGCAAGTACTAATTTAGCATCAGTATATTCTAAAGCGAGAATAATTTCTCGAATTCCACGAATAGGAAAAAGACCTCCAATGTAACAAATTTGCTTCTCCTTTTTTCTTATACCTAGAAAATCATTTTTATCAAACTCCTCTTCAATTGGATAATTTGCAATCATTTCTACATTCTTAGCGAAAGGCTTAAATCTTTCACAAATAAGAGGTGTAACAGAAATCAAACCATCAATTTTAGAAACTTTTTTTGTTTCATA
>JAZKEO010000011.1:74547-212914 GCA_040386975.1 Bacteroidota bacterium
GACAAAGATTTTCTAACAACTTTTGGAATCCAATGCTTATCCATAATCTGTTTGGGTAAATCTTCATGAGAATCATAAATAATTTTTGCTCCTGTCTTACTCTTCAGTTTAAGTGCTATTCTCAATAATTCTGGATCGTGAAGATGGTAAACATCAGCCTTAATTTCAATGGCTTTTTTTAAAATAGCTTTTGAAGCTTTGAATATACGTGTAAGTCGATTTTTAAGCGGTACCTTAACCGAAATAACTTCAACTCCATCTTTAACGCAACTTTCACCATTTAAAACGAGTAATTTTGTATCAAAGCCATTTTTTGACAAAGAACAACATTCTTTAATGAAAATCCGTGTATCAAATTGTTTGTGCACAGAGGTTATATGACAAATTTTAGTCATTGAGAAATCGTTTTAAGGATTAAGGATTTAAAATTATTGGAACAAACTTCTTTTGATGCTTTTTTAATAATTAATTCCCTGCTTTTTTCAACATCCATGATTTTAGAGTTAGAAAGAACTTTCTCAAAAAAATCTGATGTCACATCTTCAATTATGAAACCATTTTCACCATCAGAAACCCATTCTCTGTTTGCTGGTAAATCTATTAAAATTGGTATACATTTGAAATACATTGCCTCTAGTAAAGAAATTGCTGTTGCATCAGATTCAGGAATAGAAACAAAATAGCTTGATTTAGCATAATTTCGAAAATTTTCATCTTGATTCACAAAACCAACAAAACTTACTTTATCTTGAAGTTTAAAATCCTCAACCATTTTTTTTAAGGTATCTGTCTCACTTCCTTGTCCAGCAATCAATAATTTCCAATCTGAGTTTACTTCTTTTTGAGCAAATTTTTGAAAAGCATGTATTACTTTATCAATTCGATAAATCGGATTATGATTCCGATTTGAATAAATAAATTTCTCTTTTTTTATTTCTAAATCTTTTATTTCAACGCCAAAATTATAGATGTAAATTTCCTTTTTTAAAGGTAATATCAGACGCTTCATTTCTTCAGCCATAAAAACTGAATCTGAAGTTAATACATCTGATGATCTGAGTACAAACTGGGAAATTTTTTTAAATAATAAATTTCTTTTTGGCATTACTAAAACATCTGAGCCCCAAGCCGTCAAAATCGTTTTTATTTTAAATTTTCTATTTGCCAGGTGTGAGAAAAAAGCAACGGAGCTAGCCTGATGAATATAAATTAAATCTGGTTTAAAATTTCGAATATTAGACTTTATTAAAGAAATCGTTTGGAAGTAATTTTTTAATTTTAAAAAAGAAAAATTGGTAAAATCAGATTTAATATCCTCCGACAAATATTTCCCGCTACTCGTAATTACTTTGATGTCAAATTTATCGTCAACAATTAATTTGATGAAATTATCCAAGTGAGGACTATTTTCACTAATAATTAAAATTTTATTTCTCGATTTTTCTTGCATCGTTTAAAAAAAGTATAATTACATAAAAAAATGCAAATTGAATCAATGATTTTGTCCCATAAAAAGGTGAATTCGTTATACAATTCAAGCTATAACTGAAAACAAAAGCAAGTGGGAAAAATGAAAATTTAAAAACTTTAAAGAATTTAATCATGGCAATAGCTAAAATACCTAAAAAAAGTAATAATCCTAAAACTCCGTATCTGAAAAGAATTAAAAAGTATTCACTTTCAGCATAAATTTGATGAGTTTCAAAATATTCTTTATTTGGTGCATGACCAAAAAACCAATATCCAGGCATTGAATGATAAATTTTAATCCATTGTTCAAACCTTCCTATGCTTGCATCAGTCATTAAATCAATTCGTTGTACAGATACTAAATAAACATTTCCAGCTAGATAGAAAAGTAAATAGAATAAAAGTGTTAATCCTAGTAAAGCTAGAAAGAATTTACGTGAGTTTTTCAATATGAGTATTGATAGAAACAACAATACAATTAAAGTTAAAAATACAATTCTTGACTGACACAAAAAGATTCCAAAAAGTGCTAAAATCAGAAATGTTAAATCTGATTTTGATTTGCTTTTAATGTATTGATCTATAAATAGAATTAGAAATGACAAAAAATAAAATGCATTGTTATTGCAATTTCCCATTGTTCCAAAAGCTCTTTTCGTATCCACTTGGCCAAGCGTATTTAATCCGAAAAACTTTAAATGCATCCAAGAAGTGTAAAAAGGTGAAACGAATTTATTGAAATCAAAAACATTAAAATAATGAAGAATGTTAAAAATAAAAACCAATGAAAAAATTATTTTCAAATACTTATATAAGAGATTAAAATTCAAATAAGTATAAAAACAGATTACAAAAAAAATGAATTTAATCAATTTTAAAAATTCAAACCAATCTCGGTAATTGGTATATCTTGAATTCAAAAAAATTGAAACTATAATAAGTAAAGAGAATATCAAGCAGAAATTTAAGAATAATTTATCTCTTTTGAAATAGCTTTTTATGGTAGATTTAAAATCAAAAATCACCAAAACTATCAATAGTAAAAAAGTAATATCTGAAATTTCAATTTTAGGAATGCTTGTCTTAATTTCTATTGATGGAAATAATAAAGTTCCAACAATTGAAAATAATAGCAGAAATTGAATTAAATTCGATTTAAATACCTCACTTTTTTGCCCAGTTATCATAATTTTTTCGTAATTCTGGAAATTCTATTAAATATTTTTCATCCATTGTTCTGGTATCTCCAATTATTTTAGCTGGGTTTCCCCCAACAATGGCAAAATCTGGAATATCCCCCTCAACATAAGAATAAGCGGAAATTAATACCCCTTTTCCAATTTTTGAATTTGGCATAACAATAGAATGTGGCCCAATAAATGTAAAATCACCAATTTCGACACTTCCAAGATTGTATGCTTTCATATTATCTTGATTGTAATTTTCTCCATAGAGACGAATGGCAATATGACTGCTATGATTTAAGATAGAAGTCCAACCACAAATTTGGACACCTTTCCCGATAGTGATTTTTTGTGACGAATCAATAAAACAATAATGACCAATATATACCAAATCACTTAAAAACAAATTATCCCAAGAACTAACTTGAGTTGTATTGCCGAGTCGAACCGATTTTAATTTTTGTCCATGTAAAGAAGTAACTCTATACATTAAAGGTCTGAAAAATTTAAAAAAATGATATTTTAATCTATTTAGCATTTCTATATTTTATACCTTCTATTAAACGATTAAATGCTTCTTTTGTATTCCAATACCAATTAGACCTCCAATGTTTTGGATGAACTAAAAAGTGAATGATTTGATCATTATCTTCAATTGCTTGTAATACATTCTTATTTCCACGATAAAAAGTTGGATATTCGTAATCTGAAATTATTGTTGTGAAGTTATCAATAAAAAGTGGATCATAACATTCAAAAAGTAAATCTGTTTCTTTTAACAACTCTTGATTGATAAAATCAAAATTTGATGCTCCGAAAATTCTGTTTGCAAAATCTCCGTGACTAGCAATAGATTCAATTTTGAAATTCAATTTTGAATTAATTTCTTTTAGATTTTTTTTGAAGTCTTGTTCCACTTCACTGTATTTTGATCGCAAAATAGCTAAGTTTTTCAAATTGTATTTCTTTGCATACGTAGCAATTTCTTCAAAATGATATCCACAGTGAATTCCTGATTGATGAATAAAATTCATAAGCTTGAAATCCAAAGTCTTCAAACGAAAATAATACGTCGTTTTAACTTTATATTTCTCTTCAACTTTTAGCCATTGATAAGATAATTTCGGATCCGTGTCAATGTCATGTCGAATCAAAAACAACTTCTTTCCTACAAGCTCATTATTCTTTACAAGTTCATAAAAATCTTTATGACTAACGAATTCATAATCCTTTTCAATAGCTGATGAAATGATTTTCTCATAAACATCCATCCTATTTTTTAGAAAATAATCTGAAATAATCCGATTTATTAAAGTTTTTATTTTACCCACCTTTATTTTTTGAAATTTATCGTATAAGATTTAAAACCATTTCTACTTTTAAATAAATAAAGGCCATTTTTTTCGCGACCAAAAGTATCGTACATAATAGATTTTACTTCTTTTTTATCAAAATAATATTCGATTGTTTTTTGTGTCATGAAATACATGATATTATCTTTTAGGAATTCCGAGTGACCTAAAATTCTATTAAATGTAACCAATTCATTCAAATAATATGTCCAAACATAAGAAACTAATTTATTTTCTTCATTAAAAACTCCAAACCAAAGGTTATAATCATCGTTTGGGTAATTTGACTTTTTGACAAAATAATCTGAATCCATTTGTTTACCTTGTCTATTATTTGATGAAGTATTAATTTCTAAAATCTCATCTAAAAATAAATTTGGATCTATATTTACAAAACTGTAATTTAATTTCTCACACCGACGTTTGTAATAATCAGCTGAGTTTTTCCCTTTAATTGTTAAGTTGAAGTCCGAGTAAGTTTCAAATTTACCGCAATCAATTACCGCACATCCGAATTTCTTATTTTTCAAAAAGGCTTTTCTAGGCAATCTTTTATTGAAACTTGACAAAACCAATTTTGCCAAATCACTTTCCCCTAATTTTACAGTTAATTTGCCTTCAGGTTTAAATATAGAATCCAGAACTAAACTCATATCACTTTTTTGCAAATTTAATTATTTTAATTGATAAAATCAGTATTAAGATTGTTCCAAAAAGCAAGCTCCAAAGTGAAGCATAAAACAACGTTTCTTCAAATTTAACAGTATTTCCTAGTAGCAAAAATGTCAAAATAAAAAAACTAACTTCAAAAATGTTTACTACTAAATTCAATAATTGAAATCTTAAAATTAAAAAATAACCATTTAAAGAATTTAAAATAAAATTGACAAACAACCAAGGGATTAGGCTTTTAGCGCAGGTTGAAACATACATCCATTTTTTTGAGAAAAGCAGATTAATAGCAAAATCCATAAAGAAAAATACCAATACATAAATGACTGTTGAAATTAATATAATACTTATCAATAATTTAAAATAATTTCTCTTCAATAATTCCCTATCGTCAACTTCTATTTTCAAATAAGAACCTACAACAGTACCAATAGCTCCAGAGAGTACTAAAGCTGGCAAAGAAACAATTCTTAAACCCTGAGAATAAGACGCCACATACTCTTTGGATTGATAAAACATGGAAATAAACAGAATAAAAAGCGTGTCTCTAAAAGAATTTATAAAATAAATAAAATTACCATAAAATAAATCTTTACGATAGTGTTTCACCAAATTTAAGCCTTCGCTGGCTTTGAATTTTGAACTGAATTTTATTACGATTAATTGAATTATAATTGCCAGAAACATTCCGCCAATTAATCCCATTTCCATTGCTATTTCCTTAAGATTAAGTTTAATTAATATGAAAGTAATGAGTAAATTAAGAATTGGCATTGCCAACCTACTTATTGCAGCAAGTGAAATTCTATCTTGATTTATGAGATAAGTCTGAGAAACAGTATAAAAACCCATCAAAATAATTCCAAAAATTAAAAGTAAATTTATTTTGAAATTGAAATTATAGATATTTAAAAACAAGTTAAATACAAAAAACAAAACAGAGAATAAAACAATTAATCCAAGGCAAAATTTTAAGAGAATTTCTCGATTTAAGTTTGTTTTTTCAATGTAAAACAAACTATCTAATCTGAAAACAAATAAAACACCAAAAAAACTAATCGCACTTTGAAATAAAGTAAAATTTTCTAATTCATTAGGTAAATAATATTCTCTACAAACAATTATCATCATCACTAATGAAATTGATTGTGCTATTAAATTACTAATTAGTAATTGTGAAGTCCCTTTGATTATTTTTTTCAAGAATAAGTTTTAAATATTGATTTTCTTAATTAGAAAAGCAAACCACAAAATTAAGATAAATAATAATAAAGATTGAATTAAAGCAAATGATAAAATAAAATCGTAATAGTTAATTTCAAAATAATAAAAAATGAAACAAAATAAAACAATAAGAACTAAAAACCCTACATTTATCCAGAAATAACTTTTTTGTTTTCCAAGTAAAATCGGAATAAACGAAATTGGAGTGAAAACAAAGTTTACAAAAAGCCAAGGTGAAATCAATTCTGCGATTTTTCCAGCATCAATCCACTTTTCACCAAATACAAAACCAAAGATTTCTTGTCCAAAAAAGAATAAAATCCCAAAAGGTATTATTCCTATAAGAAAAGAATAAAACAACGTTTTCAAGGTCATCTCTTTTAATTCTTTTGGCTTTTGAATTAAATCTTTTGCCTTTCGAAAAAACACTTGACTCAAAGCTGTTGCTAAAAAAACAATAGGTAATTTCATCATTCTGAATGAAAATTCATACGAACCAAAATCAAGTTTGCTAAAATGAATCCAAATGAAGGACGCAATCAACATATCTCTCGATAAATCTAAGATGACATGAAATAGATTATAAGTGTAAAAATCTTGATTCTGCTTTACTAAAACTTTTGTTCTACTTGATTTAAAACTCAAAATTTTAGTCTTTTTTTCTCCTAAGAATTTTGACAAAAAGCCTATGCTTGCCAAAAAATAACCTAGTAAAGTTGCACCAATTAAAATCAAATAATGTCCAGAAAAAATTCCTCCAATTAATTTAAAAGAATTTGAACTTAAGGATAAAATGATACTTGCAAAAGAAATGGATTTATAGTTCTCTGCTCTCAATTCCCAACTATTCCCTAAGTTGAAAAATGAAATAAACAAAAATCCCAATGGAAGTGAAATTAAAAAAAGTATATTCTCAAAATTTTGTTCAGTAAATGTAATATAGACTATCAAGACTAAAAGACACAAAAAACTGATTAAAGTACTTAGCAAAAAGGAAAATTGATAAATCCCAAAAGCATAATTTTTATTCCTTTCCAAAGGTATTACCATATCTAATCTTGCCGTTGATAAAGTTGCTACTAAAGTCGTAACCCTCAAAAACAATCCCAAATAAGCATTTTCTTCAGGTCCAAAAAAACGTGAAATAATTGGAGTAAACAAAAGAGATATGACTTGCGCTAAAACTGTTCCAGTCAATAAAATACTGACTGATTTAACAAAATCATTTTTAGGTTTCACTTTTATCAAAAAGTTTTCAAATATTCTTCAATTCCTTCTTGGAAAGTAAAACGTGGATTGTATCCTAAATCAGTTGAAATTGCTGAAATATTGGCTAATGAATTACGAATATCGCCATTTCTATCTGGACCATTTGTGATTTTACAAGCTGAATTATATCTTTCTTTTGATTCCAGAATACCTTTTATCGTTTCAATAATAAAATTCAAACTAAAAGAATCTCCACAAGCTACATTGTATGTTTTTCCAAAGGCATGTTTGTTTTCAGTTGATAAAGCAAGTAAATTAGCTAAAACGGCATTTTTAACATAGGTAAAATCACGTGTTTGCTCTCCATCACCATTGATAATAATTTCTTCTCCTTTAATCATTTTATCAATGAACTTTGGGATTGCAGCTGCATAAACACCATTTGGGTCTTGCTTTGCACCAAAAACATTAAAATAACGCAAACCAACAGTCTCTATTTGATGCAAGCGATTGTAAACCTTTGCGTATTCTTCATTTAATTGCTTAGTTACAGCATAAGGAGAAAGTAAATTACCCTCATCACCTTCTTTTTTAGGAGAAATTGTGCTATCACCATAAACTGAAGATGAACTTGCAAAAACAAAACGATTTACATTATTTTCTTTACAAGCGTGAAGCATGTTCAAAAAACCAGTCGCATTAACGGCATGCGTATTATGAGGAAATTCTATAGAACGCGGAACAGACCCCAAAGCTCCTTGATGTGACACAAAATCAATTCCTTTTGTTGCCTTTAAACATGTTTCAAAATCACAAATATCTCCTTCTATAAAAGTAAAATTTGGATTAGTTTCAAATTCTAGCAAATTACTTTTTCTTCCAGTGGCTAAATTATCTAAAACAAATACCTGAGAGCCAATTGACAATAAAGCCTCAACTAAATTTGAACCAATAAATCCAGCACCTCCAGTAACCAATACTTTTTTACCTTTTAGAGAATTAATATTTTCAGGAAACTTTGACATAATGCTTTAACGAAAAAAAATATTATTTAGCGTAATTTACAGCTCTTTTTTCACGAATAACTGTTACTTTCACTTGTCCTGGATAAGTCATTTCTGTTTGAATACGTTGAGATATCGTAAACGATAATTCATCCGCCTTTAAATCTGAAATTTTCTCACTTTCAACCAAAACACGTAGTTCTCTACCAGCTTGAATTGCATAAGCTGTTGAAACTCCTTCATATGATAAAGCTAAGTTTTCTAATTCTTTGATTCGTTTGATATACGATTCAACGATTTCTCTTCTTGCTCCTGGTCTTGCTCCTGAAATAGCATCACACACTTGTACAATTGGCGAAATCAAAGTGGTCATTTCGATTTCATCGTGGTGAGCACCAATAGCATTACAAATATCTGGTTTTTCACCATATTTCTCTGCCAATTTCATTCCTAAAATAGCGTGAGGCAATTCTGGTTCTTCATCTGGAACTTTACCAATATCGTGTAAAAGACCTGCTCTTTTAGCTACTTTCACATTTAATCCAAGTTCAGCAGCCATAATCGCACACATATTTGCTACTTCGCGTGAGTGCTGTAATAAGTTTTGACCATAAGAAGAACGATATTTCATTCTTCCTACCATACGCGTCAACTCTGGATGCAATCCATGAATTCCTAAATCAATACATGTTCTTCTTCCCGTTTCAGCAATCTCTTCTTCCAAAGATTTTTTTGTTTTAGCAACAACTTCTTCAATTCTAGCTGGGTGAATTCGACCATCCGTAACCAATTGGTGTAATGAAAGTCGAGCAATTTCCCTTCTAACAGGATCAAAACAAGATAGAATAATTGCTTCAGGTGTATCATCAACAATAATCTCAACTCCAGTAGCCGCTTCTAAAGCACGAATATTTCTACCTTCACGTCCAATAATTCTTCCTTTTACTTCGTCAGACTCAATGTTAAATACGGAAACTGCATTTTCTACCGCTTGCTCAGTTGCAACACGTTGAATTGTTTGAACAACGATTTTACGTGCTTCCTTGTTTGCATTTAGTTTTGCCTCTTCCGTAATTTCTTTGATGTGAACCATTGCTCCAGTTCTCGCTTCATCTTTCAAAGCCTCCATCATCATATTTTTGGCTTCTTCGACAGACATTCCGCTGATACGAGATAATTCAGATACACGTTTGTGTTGAATTTTATCTAACTCTTGGTTTTTAATCTCAATAGCCGCTGTTTTATGTTCAAAATCAAGTTGAATTTTCTCAATTTCGTTCTCTCTACGAGCCATATCTTCAATCTTTTGAGAAAGTGTTTTTTCCTTTGCTTTAAAACGATCTTCGTTAGATTGTAATTTTCGTTCTCGATCTTTTACTGCTTCTTCGTGTTCTTCTTTTAATTTCAAAAATTTCTCTTTCGCTTGAAACATTTTTTCTTTTTTGATAGTTTCAGCTTCCATTTCTGCTTCGTGAATGATGGCATGTTTTTTACCTTTCAGCATCATTTTTTGGATAACGACAGCGGCAACTCCACCACCTAACAATCCAATAATTCCTCCTATAATTAATTCCATTTTTTAAATTTTAATAAATAAAAACCCACTTAACATTTTGTTAAAGTGGGTAAATGATTCAAGAATAAGTCTTTAACTATTTATCTAATTCTTTCAATAAATTATCTAAAGATTCTTCTATTTCAGAATAATCGGCTTCGACATTCTGTGAACTGCTAGTAGATTTACTCGCCAACTGCAAAGCTGTCATTGCTAATAAATCTTGCATATCTTTTACTGCATAATTGTCTTGTAATAATTTTATGGATTTATTAATATCATCAGCTGCCTTCATAACTTTTTTCTCCTCACCTTCATTTACATTCAAAGGATAAGTTCGTCCAGCTACAACAATTTTTAATGATACTTTACTCATAAATTATTTTTTATTTGACGAATGCATTGATCAATTTCCCTTACTATAAAATCTATTTCAACATCATTATTTCTCGTTGAAAGTTGATTTGGTTCGACAAGTTCAGCCTTAGAATTCAATTGATTTTCTAATTCCTCTTTTGTCTTTTTTAAGTCTTCATTTGAATTTCTTAATTCACTTAATTCATTCTTAGAAAAAGATAAACCTTCTTCTAAATTTTTAATTTCTGTTTCTAATTCTTCTTTTACTTTCAATAAATTGCCATTTTCTGATTTTTCTTTTTCCAAAGATTGTTTTAAATCAGCAAATTTTGATTTTATCTCTTCAATTTTATTTGAAATAATTTCATTCATATTTTCAACGATTCTCTATGAATTAATGTTTAAATTTATTTCTTAACTAATGTCAATCTATCCATTGAAGCCCCATAATTGAATCCTTCTTCTACTTGGAGTCTTTTTAGTGTACATTCTGATTTTGTCAATTTATATACTACCCAATCATCTGCAAGTACATGCATACTGTCAACATTTGAAAAAGTTAAATATAGTATTGTTGGGTTTTTATCGTTACTAACAGACCATTTTCCAGTAGCTGATGAATCGCTTGTTGATAAAACTGAACCTTCTGAACTAAATTGTAAAGCAACATCTTCATATCTATCCAAGATTGAAACTTCGTTATCAATAAATTCAGTCATCAACCAAGTCCCTGTTGTAAGTTTTGCTGTCACTCTTTTTGGTGATGGATGCTTAGCACAAGCTAACAAACTCACTAAAACAACTAAATATAATACAATTTTCATAATTCTATAATTTTCTAACTTACAATATTAAGAATAATACTTAAAAAAATAACAAATTTCTGCTAAATTTTAATTTTAAGCTTGTGTTGTTGGCGTTCCAAAATTCATTGGAGGCGTTCCAGGTAAATCACCGTCATTGATTACTCCCATAGTTTGCTCAAATTTTTGAACATTTTCAATCAAAGCTCGCATCAATCTTTTTGCATTTTGAGGAGTCATGATAACTCTTGATTTTACTTGAGCTTTAGGTAAGCCAGGTAACATTTGGATAAAATCACAAACAAATTCAGCATTTGAATGTGTAATGATTGCTAAATTAGAATAAACTCCACTAGCAACATCTTCTTTTAACTCTATATTGATTTGATTTTCAGTTTTTTCCATTTTTAATCCAAAAAAAAGGGCTACAAAAGTAGCCCTTAGTTATATTAATTTGCTTGTATTTCGTCTAATGCTTCTTGTGAAGCAACAATCATTTTTTGGAATTTTCTAGTTCCTGTTCCTGCTGGAATTAAATGTCCAACAATTACATTTTCTTTCAACCCTAATAAATGATCTTCTTTACCAGAAATCGCAGCTTCATTTAACACTTTCGTAGTCTCCTGGAACGATGCCGCAGAAATAAACGATTGTGTTTGTAAAGATGCTCTAGTAATCCCTTGTAATAAAGGAGTCGAAGTTGCTGGAACAGCATCTCTTGCGTCAACTAATTGTTTGTCAGCTCTTTTCAATTGAGAATTTTCATCTCTTAATTTACGAGCACTTACAATTTGTCCTGCTTTCAAAGCTGTAGATTCACCTGCGTCAACAACTACTTTCATTCCAAAAATAGCATCATTTTCTTCCATGAAATCAGCTTTGTGAACTGATTGATTTTCAAGGAATTTAGTATCTCCAGCGTCAACAATCTCTACCTTCAACATCATTTGACGTACAATTACCTCAAAATGTTTGTCGTTGATTTTCACACCTTGTAAACGGTAAACCTCTTGGATTTCATTTACAATGTATTCTTGAACTTTTGTTGGACCTTCAATATTTAAGATATCATTTGGCGTTACAGCACCATCAGACAATGGTTTCCCTGCACGTATAAAGTCATTTTCTTGAACTAAAATATGTTTAGAAAGTGGAACTAAATACTTACGAACCTCTCCTGTTTTAGATGTAATTTGAATCTCACGATTTCCACGTTTGATTTTACCAAATTCAGCAATACCATCAATCTCAGAAACAACAGCAGGGTTTGAAGGATTACGTGCTTCAAATAACTCAGTTACACGCGGCAAACCTCCTGTAATATCCCCTGTTCTTCCAGAAACTCTTGGTATTTTCACCAAAATAACTCCTGCTTCAACTTTATCTCCTTCATTAACAGAGATGTGAGCATCAACTGGTAAAGAGTATTCTCTTAAAACTTCTTTCGTTTTAGGATCGATAACATGTATCGCTGGATTTTTCTTTTTATCTTTAGATTCGGTAACAACTTTCTCAGTAAATCCTGTTTGCTCATCGACTTCTTCACGGTATGTGATTCCTTCGATAATATTATCAAAAACAATTTTACCTGAAACTTCAGCAATAATTACAGCGTTGTATGGATCCCATTTACAAATAACGTCACCTTTTTTAACTTTTGTTCCATTTGAAACTGATAACTCAGATCCATAAGGAATATTTGCTGTCATCAAAGTAATTCCTGTTTTCTCATCTGAAATTTTCATCTCAGCAGAACGTCCAATAACTACTTCTTTTGTACCTTCAGCACCTTTTAAAGTGATTGTTCTTAATTCTTCAATTTCAACAACACCGTTTGTTTTTGCTTTTAAGTCAGAATCATCTGTTGACCCAGAAGCTGTACCACCGACGTGGAACGTTCTCAATGTCAACTGTGTTCCTGGCTCACCAATTGATTGTGCAGCAACAACACCTACAGCATCACCTTCTTGTGCTAATCTGTGATTTGAAAGGTTTCGTCCGTAACATTTTGAACAAACTCCTCTTCTCATCTCACATGTCAATACAGAACGAATTTCAACTTCATCAATTCCTGCTTCGTTAATTAAGTCAGCAACATTTTCTGAAATTAATTCTCCAGCATTTACGATTAATTTTTCAGTATCAGGGTGGAAAATATCGTGAACAGATGTTCTTCCAACAATTCTATCGTATAATGGCTCAACAATCTCATCATTTTTCTTCAAAGCTGTAGCAACCAAACCTCTTAATGTTCCACAATCTGCTTGATTGATAATAACATCTTGAGAAACGTCAACCAAACGACGTGTTAAGTAACCAGCATCAGCCGTTTTAAGTGCAGTATCGGCAAGACCTTTACGAGCACCGTGAGTAGAAATAAAGTATTCTAAAATTGATAAACCTTCTTTAAAGTTAGAAAGAATTGGATTTTCAATAATTTCTTGAGCTGAAGCACCAGATTTTTGTGGTTTCGCCATCAATCCTCTCATTCCAGATAACTGACGGATTTGCTCTTTCGATCCACGAGCTCCAGAATCAAACATCATGTAAATTGAGTTGAATCCTTGATTATCGTTTTTCAATTGCTCCATCAATGTATGAGTCAATCTTGAATTCGTGTGCGTCCAAATATCAATAATTTGGTTGTAACGCTCATTATTCGTGATAAGACCCATGTTGTAATTCATCATTACATCTTTCACTTCTGTTGCAGCTTTCTCAACTAAGATTTCTTTTTCCTTAGGGATAATAATATCGTCTAAGTTGAAAGATAATCCTCCTTTAAATGCCATGTGGTAACCTAATTCTTTGATATCATCCAAGAATTGAGCAGTACGAGCAGTACCAGAAATTTTCAATACATTTCCGATAATATCTCTTAAAGCCTTTTTCGTTAATACGTCATTTACGAAACCTACTTCTCTTGGAACGCGTTCGTTGAATAAAACACGACCACAAGTTGTATCAATCATCATTAAAGTTGGAACACCTTCTTCGTTCAAATCATACGATTTTACTTTGATTGGAGCGTGTAACTCTAATTTTCCTTCGTTATGAGCAATAATTACTTCTTCTGGAGAATAGAAAATTCCACCTTCACCTAATACTTTTCTCTCAGGAGTTGAAAATCTTCCTTTTGTGATGTAATACAAACCAAGAACCATATCTTGAGATGGTACCGCAATCGGAGCTCCATTCGCTGGATTTAAAATATTGTGTGAAGCCAACATCAACAATTGTGCTTCTAAAATTGCAGCATTACCTAATGGTAAATGTACTGCCATTTGATCCCCATCAAAATCGGCATTGAATGCCGTTGTAACCAATGGGTGAAGACGAATTGCTTTTCCTTCAATTAATTTTGGTTGGAAAGCTTGAATACCAAGTCTGTGTAGCGTTGGGGCACGGTTTAATAAAACTGGGTGACCTTTCAATATACTTTCTAAAATATCCCAAACTACTGGTTCTTTTCTATCAACAATTTTCTTTGCAGATTTGACTGTTTTCACAATTCCACGCTCAATCATCTTGCGAATGATAAACGGTTTGTAAAGTTCAGCTGCCATATCTTTTGGCAATCCACATTCGTGTAATTTCAAATCTGGTCCAACAACAATTACCGAACGAGCAGAATAATCAACACGTTTTCCAAGTAAGTTTTGACGGAAACGACCTTGTTTTCCTTTCAATGAATCTGAAAGTGATTTCAATGGTCTGTTTGCGTCTGTTTTTACAGCACTTGATTTTCTTGAATTATCGAAAAGTGAATCAACAGATTCTTGAAGCATACGTTTTTCATTACGTAAAATTACTTCTGGAGCTTTGATTTCAATTAATCTTTTTAAACGGTTATTTCTGATAATTACACGTCTGTATAAATCATTCAAATCCGAAGTTGCAAAACGTCCACCATCCAATGGAACTAAAGGTCTTAATTCTGGTGGAATAACTGGGACAACTTTTACAATCATCCATTCTGGACGGTTTTCAATACGCGTTTGAGATTCACGCATCGCTTCAACAACTTGTAAACGTTTTAATGCTTCCGTTTTACGTTGAACAGATGTTTCGTTATTTGCTTTATGACGTAAATCATAAGAAATTTCGTCCAAGTTCAATCTTTTCAACAAATCATTAAGTGCTTCAGCACCCATTTTTGCGATAAATTTATTTGGATCTGTATCCTCTAAATATTGATTTTCTTTCGGTAAAGTATCAAGGATGTCCATGTACTCTTCTTCCGTGATGAAATCCAAATAATTTAATGGAGAACCATCAGCAGTCGTTGCGATACCTGATTGAATAACAACATAACGCTCGTAATAGATAATTTGATCTAATTTTTTAGTTGGAAGTCCAAGTAAATAACCGATTTTATTAGGTAACGAACGGAAATACCAAATATGAGCAACTGGAACAACTAATGAAATATGTCCCATACGCTCACGACGTACTTTCTTTTCAGTAACTTCAACACCACAACGGTCACAAACGATTCCTTTATAACGGATTCTTTTGTATTTACCACAGTGACATTCGAAATCTTTTACTGGTCCAAAAATACGCTCACAAAATAAACCATCTCTTTCAGGTTTATAAGTTCGGTAATTTATTGTTTCTGGCTTTAATACCTCCCCACTTGACTGCTCCAGAATAATTTCTGGAGAAGCCAAAGAGATAGTAATTTTATTAAAGCTACTTTGTTTTTTTGGTGTTTCTTTTCTATAAGCCATTTTACTTGCTTGTTTTAAAATTCAACAACGAAAATTAATCCATTGATATATTTAAACCTAAACCTCTTAATTCGTGCAACAATACGTTGAATGATTCTGGAATTCCTGGTTCAGGAATATTGTCTCCTTTAACGATTGCTTCGTAAGCTTTAGCTCTACCTGTTACGTCATCTGATTTTACAGTCAAAATTTCTTGTAAAATATTTGCCGCACCAAATGCTTCTAGAGCCCAAACCTCCATTTCACCAAAACGCTGACCTCCAAATTGAGCCTTACCTCCAAGTGGTTGTTGTGTAATTAATGAGTATGGTCCGATTGAACGAGCGTGCATTTTATCGTCAACCATGTGAGACAGTTTCAACATATAAATTACACCAACTGTAGCTGTTTGATCAAAACGATCTCCCGTACCACCATCGTATAAATATGTTTTACCTGATCTAGGAACTCCTGCTTTCGCTGTCCATTCATCGATTTCAGCTGGTGTAGCACCGTCGAAAATCGGTGTAGCAAATTTAATTCCTAATTTCTCACCTGCCCAACCTAAAACAGTTTCGTAAATCTGTCCTAAGTTCATACGAGAAGGTACCCCTAATGGATTCAACACGATATCAACTGGCGTTCCATCTTCTAAGAATGGCATGTCTTCTTGACGAACAATATTGGCAACAATACCTTTATTTCCGTGACGACCAGCCATTTTATCACCAACTTTCAATTTACGTTTTTTAGCAACATATACTTTCGCCATTTTCACAATTCCTGCTGGCAATTCATCACCTACAGAAATATGGAATTTTTTACGTTTGTATGCTCCTAATAAATCATTTGCTTTGATGTTGAAGTTGTGAATTACTCTACCAATTAAGGTATTTAAATCAGCTTCACCTGTCCAAGCAGTTGGATTAACAATAGAATAATCAATTGCAAATAAATTCTTTTGGTTAAATTTAGTACCTTTTTTGATGATTTCTTCTTTGAAGTTATTGAAAACTCCAGCAGATTTTGTTTCACCTAAAATTGCAATTAATTTATCAACTAATTTATCTTTTAATGCAGCGATATCTTTTTCATAATCTGAATCCAATGATTCCAAAATCGGTTTGTCTTGAGCTTTAGATTTACGATCTTTTACAGAACGAGAAAATAATTTTTTCTCAATAACAACACCTCTTAAAGATGGACCAGCTTTCAAAGAAGCATCTTTCACATCACCTGCTTTATCACCAAAGATTGCTCTTAACAATTTTTCCTCTGGAGAAGGATCTGTTTCACCTTTTGGAGTAATTTTTCCAATTAAGATATCACCTTCTTTGATTTCAGCCCCGATTCTGATTAAACCATTTTCATCTAAATCTTTTGTCGCTTCTTCACTTACGTTTGGAATATCAGAAGTTAATTCTTCCATTCCTCTTTTCGTATCACGAACATCTAATGAATATTCATCGATATGAATTGAAGTAAAGATATCATCGCGAACAACTTTTTCAGAGATTACTATAGCATCCTCAAAGTTATATCCTTTCCAAGGCATGAATGCAACTTTTAAGTTTTGACCTAAAGCTAATTCTCCTTGTTGTGTAGCGAAACCTTCACAAAGTACTTGACCTTTTTCAACTTTATCCCCTTTTTTAACAATCGGTTTTAAGTTGATAGTCGTACTTTGATTTGTTTTTCTAAATTTAGTTAATGGGTAATGAGTTACCTCGTTATCAAAACTAACTAATTTATCATTTTCATTCCAATCGTAACGAATTACGATTTCGTTTGCATCAACGTATTCAACGATACCTGTTCCTTCAGCGTTAACCAAAACTCGAGAATCACGCGCTACTAAACGCTCAATTCCTGTTCCAACGATTGGAGAATTTGGTTTCAACAAAGGTACAGCTTGACGTTGCATGTTAGATCCCATCAAGGCACGGTTGGCATCATCATGCTCCAAGAATGGAATTGAAGAAGCCGCAATTGAAGCAATTTGATTCGCTCCAACATCCATTAAATCTAACTCTTTCGGATTGATTACTGGAAAATCACCTTCGAATCTTGCTTTCACAACTTCTGTGTTGAAATTTCCTTTATCATCAATCTTAGCATTCGCTTGAGCAATCATTTTTTGACCTTCTTCTTCAGCAGTCAAATAAATTGGATCTTGAGATAAATCAACTTTACCGTTTTTAACATCACGGTAAGGAGTTTCAATAAATCCTAATTTGTTAACTTTTGCGTAAACACAAAGTGAAGAAATTAAACCAATATTTGGTCCCTCTGGAGTTTCGATAGTACACAAACGACCGTAGTGCGTGTAGTGAACATCACGAACCTCAAAACCAGCTCTTTCACGAGAAAGTCCACCAGGTCCAAGTGCAGATAATCTTCTTTTGTGTGTTACCTCTGCCAATGGATTCGTTTGATCCATAAACTGAGATAATTGATTCGTTCCGAAGAATGAATTAATTACTGAAGATAATGTTTTTGCATTAATTAAATCGATAGGTGTAAATACCTCGTTGTCACGTACATTCATTCTTTCACGAATTGTACGAGCCATTCTTGATAAACCAACACCAAATTGAGAATACAATTGTTCACCAACTGTTCTTACTCTACGATTTGATAAGTGATCAATATCATCCACATCTGCTTTTGAATTGATTAACTCAATCAAATACTTGATGATAGAAATAATATCATTTTTAGTTAATACACGAGATGTTTCAGTATCTTCTGTGTATAACTTTTTATTCAATCTAAAACGACCTACTTCACCTAAATCATAACGAGTATCAGAGAAAAATAATTTTTCAAATACATTTTTCGCTGTTTCATAATCAGGTGGTTCAGCATTTCTTAATTGACGGTAAATATGTTCAACAGCTTCTTTTTCAGAATTTGAAGTATCTTTTTGAAGTGTATTATAAATTATGGTATAATCAGCAGTATTTACATCTTCTTTATGTAAAATAACTGTTTTAACACCAGCCTCAATAATTTGTTCAACTGAATCTTCATCTAAAACTGTTTCACGATCTAACAAGACTTCATTACGTTCGATAGAAACTACCTCTCCAGTATCTTCATCAACGAAATCTTCAATCCAAGTTTTTAAAACTCTTGCAGCAAGTTTTCTACCAACTAATTTTTTTAAGTTCGCTTTGTTTGCTTTTACTTCGTCTGCTAAACCAAATATTTCTAAAATATCTTTATCAGTTTCATAACCAATTGCTCTGAACAAAGTTGTAACAGGTAACTTTTTCTTACGATCGATGTAAGCGTACATTACGTTGTTAATATCTGTTGCGAACTCAATCCAAGAACCCTTGAATGGAATTACACGCGCAGAATACAATTTTGTTCCATTTGCATGGCGACTTTGACCAAAGAAAACACCTGGAGAACGGTGAAGCTGAGAAACGATAACACGCTCAGCACCATTAATCACAAATGATCCTTTTGGGGTCATGTAAGGTATAGTTCCTAAATAAACATCTTGAACAATTGTTTCAAAATCTTCATGTTCAGGATCTGTACAATACAATTTTAATTTGGCCTTTAAAGGCACACTATACGTTAATCCCCTACCGATACACTCTTCAATGGTGTAACGTGGTGGATCTACAAAGTAATCCAAAAACTCCAATACGAATTGATTTCTAGTATCCGTGATTGGGAAGTTTTCTGAAAATACTTTAAATAATCCTTCAGAATCTCTGTTTTCAGGAGTCGTTTCTAATTGAAAAAACTCTTGGAAGGATTTTAATTGAATATCTAAAAAATCTGGATATTCAAAACTGTTTTTGCTTGATGCAAAGTTGACTCTTGTCGATATGTTGCTTGATGTTGCCAAGGCTAAAAGAATTAATTTTTATGAAAAAGGACTTTTATGCACTTAATGCAAATAAACAGGAATAGGCACTAGCTGTATAGCAGTGCCTTTCCTGAATAAATTGTAATAAATTATTTAATCTCAACTTCAGCTCCCGCTTCAACTAGAGAATTTTTAAGTGCTTCAGCTTCATCTTTAGAAATACCTTCTTTCAATGTAGATGGAGCAGCATCAACTAAATCTTTCGATTCTTTCAAACCGTTACCAGTTAATTCTTTAACTAATTTAACAACTGCTAATTTGTTAGCACCTCCTGATTTCAAAATTACATCGAATTCAGTTTTTTCAGCAGCAGCTTCACCAGAATCAGCACCTCCACCAGCAACCATTACTGCAGCAGCTGCAGCTGGTTCGATTCCGTACTCATCCTTAAGGATAGTTGCAAGTTCATTTACTTCTTTAACAGTTAAGTTAACTAGCGTTTCCGCAATTTGCTTTAAATCAGCCATTTTGTTTTATTTTAAAAATTTAAACTTTACTTTTTTTACTTATGCTCTTTCTTCAAGAGTCTTTAAAATTCCTGCAATCTTACCTCCTTGACCTTTAAGGGCAGAGATAACGTTTTTAGCAGGGCTTTGTAGCAATCCAAGGATATCACCAACCAATTCTTCTTTACTTTTTAAAGTACTTAAAGCATCTAATTGGTTATCACCGATAAAAATTGCTTCATCAATATAAGCTCCTTTAAGAATCGGCTTAGCGTTTTTCTTACGGAATTCTTTAATGATTTTAGCAGGTAAACTACCTACTTCTGAAAACATGATAGATGTCGGTCCAGATAAAACTGCATTCAATTCACTGTAATCTTTACCTTCAATACTTTCCATTGCTTTTTGTAAAAGTGTATTTTTTACAACTTTTAAGCGAATGTTTGATTGAAAACATCTTCTACGTAATTGATTAATTGTTTCTACAGTTAATTCAGAAGTATCTGCAAGGTAAAAAACACCTGTTTGAGATATCTCTGCTGTAAGTTCATCTATGTATTTAGCTTTTTCTTCTTTTGTCATAATACTAAGTTTTTAAGCTACCACAGATTTAGCATCAATTTGAATACTAGGACTCATGGTTGAACTAATGTAAACACTTTTGATATAAGTTCCTTTTGCAGCTGATGGTTTCAATTTGTTCAAAGCAATGATTAATTCCATTGCATTTTCTTTTAATTTTTCACCTTCAAAACTAGCTTTTCCAATTGCTGTATGGATATTTCCATATTTATCAACCTTAAAGTCAATTTTACCTGCTTTAACTTCTTCAACTGCTTTACCAACTTCCATTGTTACAGTTCCAGTTTTTGGATTAGGCATTAAACCACGAGGGCCTAAAACACGTCCTAACGCACCAACTTTACCCATAACTGACGGCATAGTGATAATTAC
The DNA here is from genome assembly GCA_040386975.1 of Bacteroidota bacterium. Classification (GTDB taxonomy): domain Bacteria; phylum Bacteroidota; class Bacteroidia; order Flavobacteriales_D; family Crocinitomicaceae; genus M2408. The sequence goes on from JAZKEO010000011.1 coordinate 95,379, forward strand.
ATCAATATCAGTCCATCCTCCTTTAATTTTTTCAATGTAATCGTCTAAACCAACGAATTCTGCACCTGCAGCTTTTGCCTCAGCTTCTTTGTCTGGAGTACAAAGTACAAGTACTTTCACATCCTTTCCTGTTCCATGAGGTAAAGCAACAGTTCCACGAACCATTTGATTTGCTTTACGAGGGTCAACCCCTAATCTTACACTGATGTCAACTGAAGCATCGAATTTTGTTGTAGTGATGTTTTTCACTAAATCGCATGCTTCAACTAAGCTGTAAGGTTTCTCTAAATCAAATTTAGCTAAAACCTCTTTTCTCTTTTTAGATACTCTTGCCATGTCTTACAATTATTTAGTTTTTGGTGCATCACCACCTTTAACAGTTATACCCATACTTCTCGCTGTTCCTGCAATCATTGTCATTGCTGAATCCATTGTAAAACAATTTAAATCAGACATTTTGTCTTCAGCGATTGCTTTGACATGATCCCAAGTAATTGAACCAACTTTTAACTTATTTGGGGTTGGAGAACCTTTTTTAAGTTTTGCTGCTTCAAGAATTTGGATTGGAGCTGGAGGTGTTTTGATAACGAAATCAAATGATTTGTCACTGTAAACTGTAATTACACAAGGAAGAACTTTTCCAGGTTTGTCCTGAGTTCTTGCATTGTATTGCTTACAGAATTCCATGATGTTTACACCTTTAGCACCAAGTGCTGGTCCAACTGGAGGAGCTGGATTTGCTGCGCCACCTTTGATCTGTAATTTGATCAATGCTGCTACTTCTTTAGCCATTTATTTATAATTTATGTAGTCTAACATGAGCGTCAAATGGGAAGCTTTATGACACTTAGCTCACTCCTACGGTTAATACAACGTTAAATTTCTTTTTCTACTTGCATATAGCTCAATTCCAAAAGATTTTTTCTTCCGAAAATTTTCACCATAACTTTTAATTTTTTCTTATCTTCATTGATTTCATCAACAACACCAGAGAAATTCTGGAAAGGCCCATCAATTACTTTTACTGGTTCACCAATAACGAAAGGAATTTTCATTTCTTCTTCTGTTTCAAGAAGTTCATCTACTTTTCCTAAAATACGGTTTACTTCAGCCAAACGCATTGGAACAGGTTCACCACCTTTTTCAGCTCCTAAGAAACCGATTACATTTGGAATACCTTTAATTACGTGAGGAACCTCACCTACTAATGCAGCTTCGATTAAAACGTATCCTGGTAAATATGATTTCTCCTTACTGATTTTTTTTCCATTTCTAATTTGAAAAACTTTTTCAGTAGGAATCAAAACTTGCTCAACAAAATCGTTCAATTTGTGTCGTGTAATCTCAAGTTCAAGGTATTCTTTAACCTTTTTTTCCTTACCACTTACAGCACGAACAACATACCATCTTTTTTTAATATCTCCCATTTCGTTTTAAAAGTCTATTTGAACATATTATAGATGAAACCTAGAGCACCTCTCCAAAAAGATTTATCATCAGCTGCAGAAATTCCAAAAAGGAAATCCATAACAAAAATGAGAATTGCAAAAATAACAGTAGCAACGACTACAATGATAGTGTTGCTTTGAAGTTCTTTCCAAGTCGGCCAAGAAACATTGTAACGCATTTCGTTTACAGTTTCGTTGAAATAATTTTTAATTTTTGACACCTTAATTTTGTTTTGAACATTATTTGCGCGGGCGGTAAGATTCGAACTCACGACCAATGGTTTTGGAGACCACTACTCTACCAGCTGAGCTACACCCGCATAAAAAGGGGATACAAGTACCCCCTTTAAAAATTATATTATGTTACTATTAAGCAACGATTTCTGTAACCTGACCAGCTCCAACAGTTCTACCTCCTTCACGGATTGCAAAACGTAAACCTTTGTCCATCGCTACAGGAACGATTAATTTAACTGTGATAGAAACGTTATCACCTGGCATAACCATCTCACGACCATCAGTCAAGAAAATTTCTCCTGTTACATCCGTTGTACGGAAGTAAAACTGAGGACGGTATTTGTTATGGAATGGAGTGTGACGTCCACCTTCTTCTTTTTTCAATACATAAATTTCAGCTTTGAAATCTGTGTGTGGTTTAGTAGAACCTGGTTTACAGATAACCATTCCTCTTTTGATTTGAGATTTTTCAATACCTCTTAATAAAAGACCAACGTTATCACCTGCTTCACCTCTATCTAAGATTTTACGGAACATTTCAACACCTGTTACAGTAGAAGACAATTTCTCGTCACCCATTCCTAAGATATCAACTGATTCACCAGAATTGATGATTCCTGTTTCGATACGTCCTGTTGCAACTGTACCACGACCAGTAATCGTAAATACATCTTCAACTGGCATTAAGAAAGGCTTATCAACTTCACGTGGAGGTAATTCGATATAAGTATCAACTGCATCCATCAATTCGTCAATTTTAGCAACCCATTTCTCCTCATTATTTAAAGCTCCTAAAGCAGAACCTTGAATAACTGGAGCATTGTCACCATCATAACTATAGAAAGATAAAAGCTCACGAATTTCCATCTCAACTAATTCAAGAAGTTCTTCGTCATCAACCATATCTACTTTATTCATGAAAACAACCATTCTTGGAACACCAACTTGGCGACCTAAAAGGATATGCTCACGTGTTTGAGGCATTGGTCCATCAGTTGCAGCAACAACTAAGATTGCTCCATCCATTTGAGCAGCACCAGTAACCATGTTCTTTACGTAATCCGCGTGACCTGGACAGTCAACGTGTGCGTAATGACGGTTTAATGTTTCATACTCAATATGAGAAGTATTAATTGTAATACCACGTTCTTTTTCTTCAGGTGCGTTATCAATTGAAGAGAAATCACGTACAGCAGCAAGACCTCTTGAAGCTAAAACGCTTGAAATTGCAGCAGTCAAGGTAGTTTTACCATGATCTACGTGTCCGATAGTTCCGATGTTAACGTGTGGTTTGGATCGGTTAAAATTTTCCTTAGCCATTTTTGTTTGTTTGTTACTTTGTTATTAATAATTTGCCAACTTTACTATATACAAAATTTCACCCATAACATTGGATGAAACATCGCATGAGCCAATGACGAGAATTGAACTCGTGACCTCTTCCTTACCAAGGAAGCACTCTACCCCTGAGCTACACCGGCAAAGTTCTTTTAAATAGTTGAGCGGGAGACGAGATTCGAACTCGCGACCCTCAGCTTGGAAGGCTGACGCTCTACCAACTGAGCTACTCCCGCTTATTATTTATTTTCAATTCTGTGGGGGTGGATGGACTCGAACCAACGATACCTTACGGTGGCAGATTTACAGTCTGATGCAATAGCCACTATGCGACACCCCCAATATTGAGCCGGTGGAGGGATTCGAACCTCCGACCTGCTGATTACAAATCAGCTGCTCTGACCAACTGAGCTACACCGGCAATATTGAAAATTAATTATTTAAAGAACGTTTACTTTACCCTTCCAAAAACATTAATTTTTCCTTTAGGGTTTGCAAATGTATGAATAAAATTTAATACTGCAAGTCTTTTCCCAAAAAAAAAGCAAAAAAAATGGAGTGATATTTATCACCCCATTAATAAACTATTTATTTACAATCTTTTAGGCTAAGAAACTTTCTTCGTTTTTTCTACTTGTTTTCTCAATGCTTCAACAGAAAGTGATATTGCTTCCTCAAAAGATTTACCTTGTTTTTTTGCAAATAATTCTTTTCCTGGAACCATTAATTTCACCTCACTGACTTTATTTTCATTGTCACTCGTATTATCTATTCTCAAAAATACTTCACCTGCTATAATATTATCAAAAAATAAATCTAATTTATTTACTTTTTCATTGATGTAATCCACTAATTTTTTATCAGCTGAAAAATGTACTGAATGAACCTTAACTTCCATGACTTAATCTTTTTTGTGCCCACGTGGGTGAGCTGATGAATAAATATTAGTTAACTGTGCAAACGAGTTGTGAGTGTAAACCTGTGTTGCAGCCAAACTTGAGTGCCCCAACAAATCCTTAAGAGTTTCAAGACCTGCGCCATTGTTCAACATATGAGTAGCAAACGTATGACGCAAAACATGAGGACTCTTAACGTCCAAACTTGTTATTAAGCTAAGGTATGTATTTATTTTACGATAAACAAACTTTGGATATAATTTATTTCCATTTCTCAAACAGAAAAAAACAGAAGAATCAATTAACTCACTGCTTTTCAATTCCTTATACCTAAAAACTAATTTTGTTAAATTTTCAGAAATCGGAATTATACGTTCTTTATTGCGTTTTCCTAAAACTTTAATTGCATTTCCTGAAACATTTTCAAGTTTTAATTCAATAAGTTCACTCAAACGAATTCCTGTTTGATAAAACATTTCAAACATCAAGTGATTTCTCACACCATCAAAATCATCAGAAAATAAATCATCTAATTTCTCTAAAGACAATTCGCTTTCTTTAATGAAATTAGGTGGAGTTTTAATATTTTTTGGTCCTCTAATTTTAAGTGTTGGATTTTTATCTATTATGTTTTGGATCAATAGGTATTTAAAAAATGTTCTAAGACTAGCTAATTTCCTATTAATAGATTTATTTTCAAGTTTAGAATCGCTTAAATCTACAATCCAGGAGCGAATCAAATGATGCGAAACTTCTTTTAGTTCTTGTACTTCTTTTATTCCTGAAAAATTAAAAAACTGCCTCAAATCAATCATGTAAGCCTCAACAGTATGAACTGAATAACGCTTTTCTGTCGCTAAGTAAGATTCAAAATTTTCCAACACAAAAAAAAAAGGAGCCATAGGCTCCTTAACGATAAAATAGAATAAAAGTTTAAAAAACTTTCAAGTATTTTAAATATTATTGTTCTGCAGAAAACATTTTTTCTTTGTAAGCTGCACGAATATTATCTTGACGATTAATTACAGACGGCTTAATAAACTCTTTACGAGCTCTCAATTGTTTCATGACATTTGTTTTGTCAAATTTTTTCTTGTACTTCTTAAGGGCTCTTTCGATGTTTTCTCCCTCTTTAACTGGAATTATTAACATATTTTTGTTTAAATTATTTCTTTAACTGTAATTATCGGGTTGCAAAGATAAATTATTAAATTTAATTAAACTACAAAAGTTTATTTTTTTTTGTAATTATTTAAGTCTAAACTTACAATTCAACTTTATTTTTCTAATTAATTGATGTTTTTGTCATGGTTTTAAACAAAAACAAATGCCAAAAACAAATTATCGTTTCATTTCATCGACGGATTACATCCGTTAAAATATTTGATGCCTTCAGCATCAGCAAAAAAATGAATTTAAACAATAATTGAATAACTTTATTTATTGATAATTTTTTCTACCTTTGCTTTTCTATATTATGTCAAAACAGAAAAAAATAGCAGTAATTGGTGGTGGAAGTTGGGCAACCGCTTTGGTGAAAATCCTTTCAAACAACCTTGATAGTGTGAATTGGTGGATGCGTTCAAGCGATGCTGTGGAACATATTTTAAAATTCAAACACAATCCAAAATACTTACAATCTGTTGAATTTGATTTAAGTAAATTAAATCTTTCTACCGATTTAGAAGCACTAATAGCACCAGCTGATATTGTTATTATTGCAACACCTTCTGCTTTTTTAAATGACTTATTTAAAGATATTCCACATAAATTATTTGAAGGAAAAGTTGTATTTTCTGCCGTAAAAGGTATTATTCCAGAGCACAATTCAATTCCTGCACGCTTTATTCATAAATCTTTAGGAGTTCCTTACAGTAAAATCGGAATTATTTGTGGGCCATGTCATGCTGAAGAAGTAGCTCTTGAGCGTTTGTCTTATTTAACAATTGCTTGTCAAGATGAGCGAATTGCTCAAAATATGGCAGATACTTTAGCTTGTCGTTACATCAAAACAACAACATCTGACGATTTATTTGGAACTGAATTATCTGCAGTTTTGAAAAATGTTTACGCCATTGCTTCAGGAATTTGCGCTGGTTTAGGTTATGGTGATAATTTTCAATCGGTATTAATTGCCAATGCGATTCAAGAAATTGAAAATTTTATTGATGAAGTAAGTCCGATTCACCGCGACGTGAAATCTAGTGCTTATCTTGGTGATTTACTCGTTACAGCTTATTCAAAATTCTCCAGAAACAGAACTTTTGGTCACATGATTGGAAAAGGATATTCTGTAAAAACGGCTCAATTGGAAATGGAAATGATTGCTGAAGGATATTACGCTGTAAAATGTGTGATTGAAATCAACAAAAAATTCCAAGTTGAAATTCCAATCGTTGAAGCGGTTTACAATATTCTTTACGAGCGAATTTCACCTGTTATAGAAATGCGTATTTTGACTGATAAATTAGTTTAGAAATCGATAATTAGATTGTTGGATTAGCACAATTTCCATAAAAAAATCAAAGTATTTTATTATGAAACATGAATTGACTATAATATTTTTATTTGTTATCATATTCAGTTGTACAAGAAGTAACAATGACACAATAAAATCCAAAGATTCAAAAACAGAGATTATTTCACCTCCAGTTTTCAATCCAAAACATTACGATAAAATTGGTTTTGCTTGCGGAGAAGGTGGAGTAGAAACTACATTAATTAATGAATTCACTAAATTAATTAAAGATAAAAAATACCAACAACTCAAAGCTAGATTGTACAGCTCAAAACCAGGTGAAGTTTATTTGTCAACTATTTCCACTGAAAAATTAGCAAAAGAAGGAATGATAAAACTCAATATCATCGAATTAAGACAAATTGAAAAAAATCGAAATAAAACTGATACGATTTACACTTGTTCAGGCTGTACTGAATCTGGATATTATACAGTAAAACAACTTCTTAATGATACTACTAATTTCACCAGAAAGGAAGCTGGATGGTGGTTTGATAAGATACTCGGGAAGAATATCATTGAATGATAAAATTAAGACTACGTCTTTTTCCTAAAAATTCGTCGTTTACAATAATTTTTCTATATTTAAACTCAAATTTTTAGTCTATGAAATCATTTCAAATAAAATCTTTCGAAGAATACCAAGAAAAATATGCTTTAAGTATTTCTAATCCAGAACAATTTTGGGGTGAGATTGCTGAAAATTTTTCTTGGCAGAAAAAATGGGATAAAGTTTTGGAATGGAATTTTGATGAGCCTAAAATTGAATGGTTTAAAGGAGGAAAACTAAATATCACGGAAAATCTTTTAGACGTTCATCTTGAAAAAAATGGAACAAAAAAAGCAATCATTTGGGAACCAAATAATCCAAACGATGAAGCGATAATTTATACTTACCAAGATTTATATCACAAAGTGTGTGAGTTTTCAAACGCTTTAAAATCAATCGGAATCAAAAAAGGAGATCGTGTTTGCATTTATTTACCAATGATTCCCGAATTAGCAATTGCTGTTTTGGCTTGTGCAAGAATCGGAGCCATTCATTCAGTGATTTTTGCAGGTTTTTCAGCCTCTGCATTGGCAGATCGAGTGAATGATGCCCAAGCAAATTTAGTTATTACTGCAGATGGTATGAACAGAGGAGCGAAACAAATTCCTTTAAAATCAGTTGTTGACGAAGCTTTAGAAAATTGTACTTCAATCAAACACACGATTGTTTACCCATGCATCCAACACGAAATTTCTATGAAAAATGGACGAGATTTATGGTGGCAAGATGTGATTTCTGGTCAATCAAATGAGTGTAAAGCTGAAATCATGGACGCTGAAGATATGCTTTTCATTTTGTACACTTCTGGTTCAACTGGAAAACCAAAAGGTGTTGTCCATACTTGCGGCGGTTATATGGTTTACACGGCTTATTCCTTTCAAAATGTGTACCAATATCAGCCCGAAGATATTTATTGGTGTACCGCTGATATTGGCTGGATTACTGGACATTCTTACATTTTATACGGACCTTTGCTAAGTGGTGCCACAAGCATTATGTTTGAGGGAATTCCAACTTTCCCTGATGCTGGAAGATTTTGGCAAATTGTAGAAAAATACAAAGTAAATCAATTTTTGACTGCACCAACGGCTATTCGTTCGCTGATGGGATTTGGTGAAAAGTTTGTAAACGACTATGATTTAAGTTCTTTAAAAGTAATTGGAACGGTTGGAGAACCAATAAACGCTGAAGCTTGGCATTGGTATCACGAACATATTGGAAAAGGAAATTGTCCAGTTGTCGATAATTGGTGGCAAACAGAAACGGGTGGAATCATGATTTCTGGTTTAGGAAATTTATCGCCTTTAAAACCAACTTTTGCAGGTTATCCACTTCCTGGAATTTCTCCTTGTTTGTTAGACCAAGAAGGAAAAGAAATTCAAGAACACGATGTGGAAGGTTATTTGTGCGTAAAAGCTCCGTGGCCATCGATGTTGCGTACAACTTACGGAGATCACGAGCGTTGTCGTGTAACGTATTTCTCACATTACAACGGCTATTATTTCACTGGAGACGGAGCAAAACGCGATGAAAATGGCATGTATCGAATTATAGGACGAATTGACGATGTAATCAATGTTTCAGGTCACCGTTTTGGAACTGCCGAAATTGAAAATGCCATCAACGAAAATGATTTGATTATTGAATCAGCTGTTGTTGGTTATCCTCATCCTGTGAAAGGTCAATCGATTTATGCTTTTGTTGTGTGTGAGCATGCTTTAACAGATGCTGACGAAGCTCGAAAAAGTATTTTAAATACTGTAACAAAAGAAATTGGTAAAATTGCTCTTCCCGAGAAAATACAATTTGTTTCGGGCTTACCTAAAACCCGTTCGGGGAAAATTATGAGAAGAATTTTAAGAAAAGTCGCTGAAGGAGATACCGCTAATTTGGGAGATACTTCAACGCTTTTAGATCCTGCTGTGGTTGATGAAATTGTTAGGAATGCGATTTAATGTTTTCAACTTTTTATCAGCAAGCTGATGAGACCGCTTCGCTAAGTTCTAGTCAAAAAGTTGAGCAAAAGAAACGGCTTACAGGCTTTTTGTCATGGTTTTTAAACAAAAACACACGCCAAAAACAGATTTACCTTACTTCACACGACGGATTGCATCCGTCGTTATGATATTTGATGCCTTCAGCATCATTAAGATTATCTACTCCTACGTTTTTCTTCCAACCATTTTGGAACTTTTTTCTCAACGGTATCTCCCAATAATTTTTCGGCTAAATCTGGGCGATTTGCTTTTTGAAGTCGTTGTTTAATCCAATCACGGTTTTCGCGTTTGTACCAAAAAAAGAAACGATTTTGATTCAGTTTTTCCTCTTTCGATTTTACGGTATTGATTGGTTTTAAAGTATATGGATGAACTCCAGCGTAATAAATCACTTCGGCAACTGTCATTGGTGTTGGCGTAAAATCTTGCACTTGTTCCAATTGGAAACCCATGTCTTTTGTTTCAGCAGCCAAATTCGCCATATCTTCTTCCTCACAACCTGGATGCGACGAAATAAAATAAGGAATCAACTCTTGCTTCATGCCTACTTTATCGGAAATCATGTCGTATTTTTCCTTGAACTTATGGAAATACTTAAACGAAGGTTTACGCATCACACGTAAAGTTGCATCAGAAGTATGTTCAGGAGCAACTTTCAAACGTCCAGAAATATGGTGTTTCACAACTTGTTCGATGTATTCGTCGTGGTTTCCGTCATCGTTGCTATTTTTATTGAAATCATCCACCAATAAATCGTAACGAATTCCTGAACCAACAAAAGCTTTTTTTACTTTCGGATTAGCGTCCACTTTGCGATATAATTCAGTCATTGGTTTGTGCGAAGTATCTAAATTCGAGCAAATTACTGGATGAATACAACTTGGACTCGAGCAACGATTACAAATTTCTTCGTCCTTGCCTTTCATTTTGTACATATTCGCCGATGGTCCACCCAAATCAGAAATATAACCTCTAAATTCAGGATGACTCGTAACTTGATCCACTTCTTGCAAAATAGATTTTTCACTTCGAGAAGCAATAAATTTTCCTTGATGAGCTGAAATCGTACAAAAACTACAACCACCAAAGCAACCACGATGCATGTTGATGGAGAATTTTATCATGTCGTAGGCTGGAATTGCACCACGTTTTTTGTATTTTGGATGTGGCAAACGTGTGTAAGGCAAATCAAACGAACGATCGATTTCATTTTCCGTCATCGTTTTATACGGTGGATTTATCACCAAAGTCTGATTTCCAACATGTTGAATGATGCGATTTGCTTGCCATTTGTTAGACTCAACTTCTACGACTTTAAAATTCGCAGCGTATTTAATTTTATCTTCCAAACAAGTTTCATGGCTCGCCAATTCAACAGTTTCCCACAATTTATTTTTAGGTAACTCTTCTGTTTTATCTTGTAAAAAGGCAACTTGCTTTAAAGTATTCAAAGATGAAAATGGAACACCTTTTTTGAGCAAACGCAAAATTTCACGCAAAGGTTGATCGCCCATTCCGTAAACCAATAAATCCGCTTTTGAATCCACCAAAACTGATGGCATAAGTTTGTCTTTCCAGTAATCGTAGTGCGTAACACGACGTAAACTCGCCTCAATTCCACCAATCATAACTGGTACATCAGGATAAATTTCTTTTAAAATATTGGAGTAGACAATTGTTGTGTAATCAGGTCTGTAACCCGCTTCGCCACCTGGCGTGTAAGCATCGGTTGAACGCAATCGTTTGTTGGCAGTATAATGGTTTACCATCGAATCCATACAACCAGCAGTTACACCAAAAAAATATTTTGGTCTGCCAAATTTCTTGAAATCACGTAAATCGTCTTTCCAATTTGGCTGGGCAACAATGGCAATTTTAAAACCTTCATCTTCAATGATTCTACCAATAACAGCAGTACCAAAAGCAGGATGATCGACATAAGCGTCGCCAGAAAAAAGGACAACATCCACATCATCCCAGCCACGCTTTTCAACTTCTTTTTTTGTTAAGGGCAACCAATCTGTTATCGGACGTTCATCAATCATGGTGCAAAGGTAGAGGAAATTCGTGGGAGAAAAAAATTAAATTTTGTGGGGGTGTGGTATCGCGAAGATTGCAGAGTTCTTTTTATTAATGTATAAATTTTTGAGAATATTTTGGAGGTCCTGAGAATTTTGGACTTTTACCATTATAAGTAGGATGTTTTAAGTATAATTTTTTTGGCGAACAAGACTCTTCTTCCACTTTAGAATAGTATTCCACTATTAAAGTGTCAATCTTATCATCAGGTAGTTTGAAAAATATCATTTTTTCATTATATAATAAGTATATAGTGAAATAAAGTGCTCCAGAATTAGACATTGTAATTACTTTATGATAATTAGTATCAGTTTGATTTACACTAAACATCTTTAAATCTTCTGTATTGAATATTGCTGTTGAATCAAAAAATAAATCATTACCTATACTGTCAACAATAATAAAATCTATCTCATTTTTAATTGGCGAACAATCTACTTTCGATTCTTTTTTACAAGAAAATAGAATAAATAAAAAGAGAGGTAATATTTTTTTTGTTGTCATTTTATGAATTTAAAATATTATTCAATTTCTCATTTTTTCCTTTGCGTATTTTGCGTAACCTTTGCTCACTTTGCGACTCAACTTCACTTCACATTCAAATTGATATCGTAAAACTCCGTTTTTTGGATTTTTCCTAATTTGAAATAGCGAATCTGAATGTCAAGTAAGTTTTCTTGGTAGGCGATGCGTTTTTCTAAATCAGGTAGATTTGGGTTCATGCAAATATCTCCTAAGTAATTTGTTTTCGATAAATCGCCTTTCAACCAACGACCGTGACGTTTTCCTTGGACATATTCTCCCACTTGGTTGAGTTGTCCATTTGGCGTGTAATATTTCCAAACTCCTGATGGAAGTCCGTTTAACATATTCCCTTCACTTTGCAAAGTTCCATCGTCATAGTAATTTTTAACGTAATTATTCATTCTTTTGATGGAAGAATTTGCTTCCCAAATGGTCATAAACTGACGCACTTCGTAATGGTCGGTGTGTGAACAATCGTAATTTTCAATTTTCTCGATGACATAACTTTTGTGAAGTAAATTCCCTACAGAATCGAAGTCTGAACGAATACCTTTCGACTTAAACTTAATGCTATCATTGATTTTTAGAATTGTGTCGAAGTAATCAATTTCGTACAATTTTCGACCTGAATAATTATTGTAAAACCAACAACCCACTTTTTTCCCATTGTCAATCGAGCCATCTCGAGCAACTGTTTGATCTGGATAATATTTCGTAATTTGGTATTTAATCCCCGTTTTTTCGATGATGCTCGGACGACCATAATACGGTTGCTCAAATTCTTCTTGCGACATCAAACCAAATTGATAAAGCAAATCATAGGTACTTGGAATGTTTACCAAATCATTTGGACGGAAATAAATCGAATCTTTCCAATCGTACAAATAACGCACGCTCAACTCATTTTCTTCCCAAATTTTCTCTTCGATTGGAAAAGCATATTGAAATTTCACATAATGATATTTTGTTCCAAGTGAATCAAAAGCTTCGTAATCTTGAATTGGTTCACCGTTCAAAAAGAAACCGTGTTTTGCCAAATTCCCATTTGCATGAAAGGATTTTGATTCTCCTTGCAACATGTGATTTTGAAAATTTAATTCATACAATAAAATCGTATCTTTTCCAGGAAGCGATAATTTTGTTCGAGCAATTCCGTCAAGTAAACCTTCCTCATAATTTGATTCGTTGGTAATTAATTTATTTTTTTCAACTGAAAGTCCGTCGATAAAACCGTCTTTGTATGAAGCTGAAAAAGTAACATTTCCTTGCCAATCGTACATTTTTTCAGAGCCGTTTAAAATTCCTTTGTGAAATGAACTTTCTTTCTGTAAATAATATGTTTTCGTCTTCGGTAAATCCTCAATTATTGGCTCTTCGTAATATTCCATTCCCATTTGAACAAACGGATAAGCATAATCGTACTGTTTTGAACTTCCTTCTTTTTCTCCATTCTCAAAATTGATTTCTGTTCTGATTTTACCAAATTGATCGTACGCTGTCCAAAGACCATGAGGTTTTCCGTTGGAGAAATTTCCTAGAACTTTCGCTGTAAAAGGATAAGTTGATTTTGCATTTTTCCCGAAATCGTCGTATTGATCTTGGTAATACGTTTCAGAAGTATTCATACTGTATAAAACTGGAAACAATTCCTTGAAATTATTCTCATAAACTTGTCCCACATCGATGAATGAAAGCAATTCTTGCTGTTTCGATTTTCCAGTCAAAAAATATTTTTGAATTTCTTTTGCGATTTTTTTCTGTGATTTTTTCCCTGATAAATTAAATTTAATGGAATTTGTTTTAATTTTAAATGAAGGTTTTTTTTCTTCGAAATTCATTTCAAAAGTCCCAGTAAAAGGTTTTTCTTCGAGTAAAACTTGATAATCTTCCGTTATTTCATAATTCGTAAATAAATCAAATACTTTCGCATTTATAATAGAATCTTTTGGCGAATTTCCCTTGTAACTTCCGTTTGAAATGGTTTGTGTTGTCAAATTTTTAAACTTCAAATCTGATTTCGCAGAAAAGAATTTATAATCTTCGCCAAAAGTGTAATTCGATTCCATTTTTGGTGTTTGGTTAATCGAATTTATCTTGATTTGAGCAATCTTTTCCTTTGGATCAAAATTCATTTCAAGACAAGGTTTTTTGTTTCCATACCAAGATTTATAGAAAACTAATTTTTCATTCAAACGTGTTTTCAAGGTATCGTAATGATTGAATTCATACAAGTCGATATCCTTGTAGTAGTTTGTTTTCAAACCGTCGATTTCAACATCTAAAAGTGCTGTATTGTCGTATTTTACTTTTTTGAATTCACCAAGTGAATCGAAGATTTCAACTTTAATTGTTCTTCCTTCGTTATTGTATATTGTTGAAGTAAATTCTTTTGTTTTATCGTCAAAATCTATGATGTGAGCTGCTTTTCCATTATCCCAAAAAAGTGTATCTTCTTTTACAATTTCGCCATTTTTGATTTCATATTTGAACTTTTTTTGTCCGTTTGCATAAAACTCTTCGTAGATTCCATCATAAAGTAAAATCACACCAACGCTATCAATTAATTTTGCTTTTGAAATGTATTTTCCTTTTATCCAAGCTCTTTCTTCGGTGTCTAAATAAATTGTTGAAGCTAATTCTGCTTCATAATCTTCTCCCTCATAAGACAAAATTTTCTCCTCTGGAAGTTCAAAATCTTCTTCTTTTGGAGAATAAAACTTGAATAATTTACTAAAATTGATATTTACATCGTTAACACCATTTTTAAAAAACGTAGAATCTAAGCTTAAAAACTTTTGAAATGGACTACTTCTAATAATTGTTTTGTGCGAAACAAGAGGTTTTAATTCGTCAATTTTTGCATAGGCAAAATGTTCTTTCAAATAATAAGAATCGACATATTCCTTTCCCTTGAAATAATATCCATCTTCGTAAACAAACCATTCTCCAGAAGCTTCACCATGATCGTATTCTCCTTTAAAAATTAATTTATTGTTCTTGTATTCTAAATATTCACCATCGATTAAACCATCTTTATAATGACAAATAACTTTGTCAAAAACTGGTTTTGAAGATACAAAAGTTGGATCTACACTAAAATCCATAATGGAATAAAACTCCCATTTTCCGACACGTTTCCCGTTTTCGAAATAACCTTTTTCGAGTGTGTCGCCTAAAGCATTAATACAATAAGAGAAACCGTCAATTAAATTGTCTTTAAGTGAGAAAAAACCTGCTATTTGATTGTTTTTTTTTGAGAGATTCCCTTTTTTGTCAATTTCTAAAAAATCGGTGTAAAATTGAACGTATTTTCCATCTGCGATTTTATCAATACTTGGTGTTATCGTTTGAAATAAATTATACGGGTGTTCGTAAAATTTATTCCCATTTGAACGGATGTAAATTAATGTTTTAGGATTTATTTTACTTGAAAAATTGACTAAATAATCTCGTTTAAAATAGTTAAAACTTTCTTCAAAATTACTTGAATCTGCTGCCATATCAGGCAACATTTTTCGGAATAAAAGCTCAAGATTTTTTTTCTCTTTTTTATTCGTTGCTGAAATAAAAGCCCAATTTGGTGTAGAAATTCTCCCGTGTGGATAAACATAAAAGTTTTCTCCGTTCAATGAAACGCTTTCTTGAGCTTGAAAATTAAGTGAGAAATAAAATATAGTGAATACAAAAAATCCACCTTGGCGGAGAGCTAATCTTTTGCTAAAATGTTTAATCATTTGAAATGGTTTTAATCTTTTTCTTGTAAAGCTCGGTAATGAAGTGTTTCCTTGTAGAAATAACCTTGATTTTCTTCGTTATTTTTATGGTGGTTAATCTCTTTTGGTCGTCCGTATTCATCAAAAATAATGTTGTTTTCAATGTGCGTAATGTAATTTCCATCCGAAAAAGTTGAATCAATATAGCCTTTCCATTTGTTGCTGTTTCCATACAAATAAGTTCTGCGGTATTCAAAAGGATAATTTTCTTTAATTCTTCTTTTTAAAACACCTGATTTCCAGTACTCATAACGATGCACGTGTGATTCTGTTACGATATTGTCAACTTGATAACGTTTGTATGGTTTTCTGACAGAACCCAAAATAATCCAATCTTCTTTCATGGGATGTACAATGGAATCGATGGAAAGTGGTCCCCAATTTTTCTTGTTTTTGACCACAAAATAGTTGTTCCCTTTTTCGGCATCAAGGTAAGTAGCAAATTTTTTCTTTTTTGACAAAAAGCTTAGAAAACTATATTGATGCGTTTTATCGTGAAACAATTCGGTTGTAAATTCATCTTTTGATGCTTTTTTTGTTATCGAAATAAAAGGCAAAGCTCTTACTTTACGATAACCAGAATTAAGAAAATTTCCTTCGTAAATAAAATTCGCTCGAGAGATTTCCCTATCATCAAAGTAAGAATATATCACAATTTGGTCAACATAACCGTTTGGGTCAAAATAATATTCAATTTTTTCTTTTGGAATCGCTTGCTGGAGCGAATTAATTTCGCTCGTATCACCTAAAATTCGTGGATAAACACGTTTCGTAATTTTATAAATTTTATGTGCTTTAATCAAAGAATCATTGAACCACAAAGGAAAGTTTAATTCCTCCTCAAAATCATTGTTAAAAAGAATCGGATTGATCCATTGAGCAACTTTTTTTGGCTCTTTTTGCACAAACTTATCATCTTGATTTCCACAGGAAAAAAGTAAAAACAAAATGACAATATAAATTCCTCTGTAAATCAAAATTCTTAATTATTGATTAAAGATACATTTATTTTTTGAATGCAAAGAAAATGAAACTATTTTTATTTTCAAGAATACATTTTCTATGATTTGAATCCGTGATTTCGCACAAAACACTTGTTTATTTACTGTTTTTTTCGTAACTTTCAGTAAGATAATTAAAGTTTAGAAATCATGAAAGCAATAGATAAAATAAACAAATGGGCAAATGAACGAACAAACATTGCCATTGATTTACTTCGAATTGGTGTTGGTGTTTTCTTTTTCATAAAAGGTATTCAATTTGCTGATCAAACTCAAGCGATTGTTGATTTAATTCAACCAAAAAGTTCTTCTTTTCTTCCTGTTTTGATTGCTCACTATGTCGTAATGGGACATTTTGCAGGTGGGATTTTGATTGTCTTTGGTTTGCTTACACGACTTGCATGTTTGGTGCAATTGCCTATCGTTGTTGGAGCGGTAATCGTGAATTTTGCAGTGGCTATGAACACAAATGATTTAATTCAAGCAAGTATTGCAACGATTTTTACAGTGTTTTTCTTAATTTTTGGTTCAGGAAAACATTCTGTAGATTATAATTTGAAATTGCACTTTTAGAAATTCGTTAATTATGGTTTAAAGATTAATTTTTTACTTTAGATTGCCAAAAGAATCAGTTTTCGACTGATGAAGACGAAAAGGGCTTTGGCAAAAAGCCAAACTTTTAGGTAGTAAACAAAAAGTCTAGGTCTTTACTCGAAAAATTGAAAATTACGTTTCATTACACTTTTGAAACCAAACTTATCAAGTTGTTAGCCAAATTTAAATTTGGACAACTTGATTTCAAACAAGGTTTCAAAGACGCTCCATTCAACTTATTTTCTACTTTTCCAGCGTAATGACCACTTTCAATTTAAATTTCTACTCGCGTTCTTGGCTAAAAATTTGTGATACAACAAAATGTGTATAATCTCAATTCACTTCCTCGAAATCGTCGAAATCATCTTTGTTGGATTTTCCAGAACGAAACTCAGTTTCGACTGAAGCAATTGGTCTTCCTGAAAGTAAAAAAGTGAAACCGTTTAATATTTTCATTAGAATTCCAAGTAAAACAAAAAATCCGATGACTTTAAAAATGAAGCCAAAAACAGGTGTGCTTTCAATATCTAAAATACTTGAATAGAACCACGAACTAATTGGGTTTTGAGCAAAAACTGGGTAAAAAATGAAAAATACAAAAACTGCGACTGCAAAAACGATGGATGCAATTTCAGCTTTTAAATTAAAAATAGTTGAAAATTGAGGTAATTTCATTCCCGACAATTGGATTAAATTTGCTCGTTTTTGTTTGTTTTGCAACTTCCCAACAAAATACAAGACCAAAATTAAAGACGAAAGAAAAAGTTCATTCAAAAGCAACTGCGAATCGCTTTGTTTGCCAACGCAGAATAAAAAAGTGACGTCAACTAAAAAGAAATATTGAACAAATTTCAAGGAATATTCTTCAATTGCCGTTTTTTCTCTACCTCCTCGCAAAAGTGACAACACGAACTGGAAAATCCCCCAAAGAAATCCAAAAATAGCGAAAATTACGCCCAATCGAAATGCAAATTCAATAAATTTCACGAGGTAAAGTTAAGCAAATATTGTCTGATTTCAATCTTTTTTAACAAATGTTAAATAATCTGAGACGGAAGATATTAGACATTAGACAAAAAGACTTTGAATTGATTTTAAACCACAAATTAACTCCAAACTCATAACTTCTAACTACTAACTAATAACTCTTTTTCCAATCCAAATTTTTAGTAATTTTGCTACAAATTAAAAAGCGATGGCAATTTTATCAATTCCAGAAAAAGGGATTCAAATCACAAATCCGAGTCAAATAAAAGAATTCATGAATCAAAGAGGGATTTTTTTTGACCAATGGACTTGCGATGTAACGTTTGAAGATTCTGCTTCACAAGAGGAAATTTTAGAAGCTTATTCTAAAGATTTAAATCCTTTCATGAAAAATGGAGGATATTTGACTGCCGATGTGATTTCGATCAATAAGTTAACGGAAAATTACGAAGCAATTCGAAATAAATTTCTTGCAGAACACACGCATTCAGAAGATGAAATTCGTTTTTTTGTTGACGGTCAAGGCTTTTTTTGGTTCAATTTAGAAAATGAAACTATTTTCAATTTATTGTGCGAAAAAGGAGATTTAATTTCCGTTCCTGCTGGTACAAAACATTGGTTTGACGCAGGAGAAACAAATCCTTTCGTGAAAGCAATCCGTATTTTCATCGACATGAGCGGCTGGATTCCAGAATATACCGGTTCGGAAGTTGAAAAACAATTTTTAGATTTTAAAGTCAAATGAGTAAAGCCATAAAATTTATTCTCACAGATATTGAAGGAACAACGACTTCGATTTCCTTTGTCACGGACATTTTATTTCCTTATTTTAGAAAAAACATAGCTAAACTAAAGGATATGACCGAAAATCCAGAAGTTTTTCAAGCTTTTGAAGAAACAATTGATTTAGCTAAAGAAATCGAGGGAAAAGAATTAAAACAAACGGACGAAATCATCGAAACGCTTTTAAAATGGAGTTTGAAAGATAAAAAAATCACGCCTTTAAAAACTTTGCAAGGAATTTTATGGGAAGATGCTTACAAATCGGGTGAAGTGAAAGGACACATTTACGAAGATGTTCCTCAAGCATTCAAAACTTGGAAAGAAAACGGAATTGATTTAGGTATTTTTTCTTCTGGTTCCGTTCCAGCACAAAAATTGCTTTTCACATATAGCGATTTTGGAGATTTAAGTCCCAATTTCACTGCTTATTTCGACACAAAAACTGGTGGAAAACGCGAGACTGAAACATACACAAAAATCAGTCAAAACTTAAACATTTCTCCAGAAAACATCCTTTTTTTATCCGACATCGTGGAAGAATTAGAAGCTGCAAAAAGTGCTGGTTTTCAAACGATTCAGCTTGTTCGAGAAGGAAATACTGCTTCTTGGGAGAATCATGTTTCAAGTTTTTCTGAAATCGAAGTCCTAACATCTTAATATCCTAACATCTTAACATCCAAAAAAATATGAAATTCAGAACAATCTGGCAAACAGAAGATAATTATGTAGAAGTAATTGACCAACGAAAATTACCGCATGAATTTGTTGTTGCAAAACTTAAAACATACAAAGATGCTGAACTTGCAATCAAAGAAATGACTGTTCGCGGAGCACCATTAATTGGAGCAACTGCCGCTTACGGAATTTATTTGGCGGTAAGAGAAATGATTGAAAAAGAACTTGAACCAACTTTTTTAGACCAGGCTTTTTCGGATTTAAGAGCTTCACGCCCTACTGCCGTAAATTTATTTTGGGCTTTGGATAAAATGCTTGAAGCTTTGGATAATTCGAGTGATTTCTTAAAAACATCTTGGGAAATGGCTGCTCAAATTGTGGAAGAAGATATTGAAACGTGTCGCATGATAGGTGTTCATGGACTTCCACTTATTGAAGAAATTTCAAAACGCAAAAATGGTGAAGTTGTCAATATTTTAACGCATTGCAACGCTGGAATGTTGGGTTGTATTGAATGGGGAACAATAACTTCTCCGATTTATCACGCACTTGAAAAAGGTATCAAAGTTCACGTTTGGGTGGATGAAACACGTCCAAGAAACCAAGGTTCAAATTTAACGTGTTACGAATTGACAAAACACAATGTTCCTCACACCTTAATCGTTGATAACGCTGGCGGACATTTGATGCAACACGGTTTTGTGGATATGGTCATTGTTGGAACTGACAGAACGACGCGTCAAGGTGATGTGGCAAACAAAATTGGAACCTATTTAAAAGCTTTGGCAGCAAACGACAATCAAATTCCATTTTATGTTGCCTTGCCCTCCACAACAATCGATTGGACAATTAATGACGGTTTAAAAGAAATTCCAATCGAGGAACGCAACCAAGACGAAGTGCGCTACATGATTGGGAAAAATGCTGCTGGAATATTTGATTCTGTACTTATTTGTCCAGAAACAACAAATGCTAGTAATTACGGTTTTGACGTAACTCCCGCTCGTTTGGTAACAAAATTAATTACCGAAAGAGGAGTTTGTGATGCTAGTGAGGAAGGTTTGTTGAGTTTATTTCCTGGGAAGTAGGAGTAAGATTTTAATTCAAAAAAGTTTTTTGATACCTTTAAAGCCAAGTTTAAAAAAGAAGAAAGTCAAGTGGTTAGTGTCACTACCCAGTTGAAATTCAGACATACAAAATAAACGACCAAAAAATATTTATGAAAGGGATTGACTACTCTTATTATTACGAAGAAAATGATTGATGAAAAAAAATTTGAGAATCAAATTCATTCGGTTTCAAATTTTAATGAGCTTGTTTCCACTTCTTTTCATGGAGAAATGAATGTAATTTGCTGGAAGCGTAAGTTAATAGGTGATTTTTCTGAGATTGTTGATAAAGTAGAACTAAACGAAAACATGAAGGAACTGGATGAAGATGAACTTCGTGAACTTAAGTTGTGTGAACAAGGTCAGCTTGCTCGTGAAATTCTGTTAAACGACTTGAAATTATTGAAAGAGTATGGTGCATCTCCAACACTTAATTTAATCAAAAATTATGAGAGAGATGATTTCTTTTTCCCAACGGATGTTTATTCTTTTCATGTAGATCGCTCTCCCATTCCAACCGATACTTTTTTATGTACTTACTTTGGCGATGCGAGTGAAATAATTCCAAATTCTCAAGCCACACAAAAAATACTAATTCCAGAAATACGTGACAAACTCAAAAAACTATATCGTGGAACTGATGAAGGTTTTGAAGTATTTTTAGAAGAAAATTTCTTTGATTTACACTATCAAGCCAAAGCTGATGCAAACATTATCAACTTAGGTCTCGGCAATTTGTGGCGCTTGGCAGTTGATCATCCTGAAAGTAAAGTTCTTCCTTGTCTTCATCGTGCACCAAGGGAAAAAAATGGACAGGTACGTTTAATGATGATTTGTTGAAGTCTTGATGAAAGCAAAAAAAGTCTGTTGAGTTTGTTTTTTTACTAGGGTTTATCTCGTTTTATCTTTCCTTAATTTTAAAACTTCCTTATTTGTTGAGAATTAATTTTATATTTGGGATATAAAAGCTAAATATCTTAAAATTAAAAAAATTGTTCAAGGAAACTTCAATAATACTATCTAACACTATAACCTTAAACTTTTTGAATATAGAAAATTATTCTAAAGAGTTTTTAGAATTAATAGAACAAGAAATTGGGTATATAAGGAATGGGGATTTAAGTAACGAAAACATAAAATATATAAAAAAAGCAATTAAGATCTGGTTTCAAAAAAAAGGAGATGATGAAAGACCTAAAATTGGTTACGTATCTGAATTCATTTGCCATCTCTATTTAAGATCAAAAAAATTTGAACAATATTTCCTCTTTAAAAACTTGGAGGAGAATGGTCCAAAAAAAGGATTTGATGGATTATATTTAAAAGATGAAGAAATATGGTTAGTAGAAAGTAAATCTACATCTAATATACAAAAAAATCATTCTGCTAAAATAAATGAAGCCTATAAAGATCTCAAGATTAAAGTTGAATCAATAGATATAAAAGACAATAATCCTTGGGAAAACTCAAAAAATCATTTGGACAATAGGAATATTAGAGAAAATGAAGATTTGTCAGAAAAAATAAAGAAATTAAGCCAAGATTTTATAGATAAAAACACACATGGAATTGAAGAATATAATATTATTCCAAGTTCAACAATTTTCATGGGAGATAATTATCAAATAATTGACGTTACAAATTTAAAAGATAGCTTAGAAAAGCTTTGTAAAGATTTTAATGCAAAAAAATTGAATCTTGTCTGTGTCAACAAAAAAAGTATTGATGATTTTTTAAAATTTATTGATGGCTAAAAAACCTACTGCTGATTTAAGCGAATTAAAAAAATTAAGTGAGGATAAATATTTCAATGATATTTTTGAAAAACTTTGTCTAAATAAAGAATTAAGTTTTCAAGAAAAAGAATTCATTTTAACTTGCGCGCTTTTATTTTTTAAGTACTATAATTTTGATAAAAGACTTAAAGGATATTTTAAAATCGGATATTATATCATTTTAAAATATGCCTTAAATTTTAGCGATTATAAACCTTTATACGAAATCAGTATTCAAATCGGCTTCTATCCAATAATTGATTTTATAACAAAAATTGAAAAAAATCTTCATAATGTTGACTCCAAAAATTTAATTTTAGATGCAATTACTTTTATTGCATTTAAAAAGGATTTTAAATCTCCGGAAAAGTATATCGAATCACTTGAACAAAATATTTCAAGAAATTTAATTATTGAAAGTAAATCTGATGAAATTGCCTATATTGCTCCAACATCTTATGGAAAAAGCTCTTTGATTAAGGAATTTATTAAATCAAATAATTTTTCAAGAATTGTAGTTATTGTACCATCAAAATCTCTTTTGGTACAAACCTATAAAGATATTAAAGTATTAAACCTTGATTATAAGATTGTTTTACATGATGAAATGTATAATGGAGAAGAAAGATTCATTGGAATATTAACTCAAGAAAGAGCTACAAGAATTCTAAACAAAAATTTATTGACAAATTTTGAAATTTTATTTATTGACGAAGCACATAAATTATTTGATAGAGATTCTAGGAGTTACATTTTAACAAGGCTTATTCAACTTAATTATAAAAGAAATAATAACCAAAAATTAGTATATCTTTCTCCATTAATAGAAAATCAAGAAAATTTAAAAATTAAAAACACAAATAAAGGTGAAATTTTTACTAAAAAAATTCAACATGATTTTAAATCTTTTGAATTATATCTTTATGAAGATCTGTATGGTCATTTTTATGATAGATTTACCGACTCATATTTTAAATTACCCGAAAAGACTGATTATTTTAAATACATAAGCGACAATTCAAGTAATAAAAATTTTATATTTCATTCCAGACCTATAAAAGTAGAGAAACTAGCAGAAAATATTGCTCAAAACATAATGACAGATTTATCAGAAAATAAAGCTATTAAAAAAATTATAGAAACTTTAAATAAAGAAGTTCATAAATCATTTTATGTAATAAACTATGTGAAAAAAGGTGTAATTTATATTCATGCAAAAATACCAAATATTATTAAGGAATACTTAGAGGAAAAATTCAAAAAAGTAATTGAGATAAAATACATTGTAGCAAATTCTGTAATATTAGAAGGCGTTAATATGCCTATAGAAACTATATTTATAACAACAAATGGTACAGGAAATAAAAATGAACGTCTAAGAGTAAAAGATTTAATAAATCTAGTAGGCAGAGCTAATAGATTAAATGAAGTTTTTAGCAATGATAAAAAAAACCTAAATGGGTTAATTTCAAAAATTCATTTTTTGAATCATATTGATTATCAAGGAAAAAATACTATTAAAACAGCATTATACTCTTTAAGAGAATATACGTTTAAAGATATAATCAAAAATCCTCTTATAGAAAATTACAACATTGATGATTTAAAATTTTCAGGTTCAAAAGAACAAAGGGAAATTAGAAAAAATAAACAAATTATCGAAGATGAAAGTTTACTAGAATATTCTCAATTTGTTCTAGAAACTCAAATTAATTTAGATTTTGAAATAAGAAAACATATAATTGAAAATTCAATTAACGCTTTCTATAAAAATTTAGATTTAGCAATTGAAAAAATTATAGGCAACATTTTAGAATTTAAATTTGAAAATGATTACAAAATAATTGATATTGTACATGATATTTTCGTTATCAACAATGAAAACAATATTAAGGATTTTGAATTAGAAAGATTGAAAAATATAAAAGCAAGAAATTATTATAATAACTTTCTTGAAATTACTCAAAAATTACATTTAAACGAACGAATAAATGATACACTAAAATATTTTATTAAAAAAGCTAAGACTGATGATCCACTTTTATATATAGGTACATCTTATGGAGATACATCGAGAAAATCAGAACAATATCAGAATGAACATTATAATGGTAATGTATATGTAGACTTAAAAAAATCAGAAAATATTTTAGCCAATATTGCAATAGTCAAATTAAAAATTGAAGAAGATTTTATTAGTTTTAAAATAAATTCCTTAATTGTCTTTTTATATGAATTTAAAATAATCCCTGAGGAATATTATTTCAATTACATTTATGGGACAAATGATTTAAATATAATTAAATTAGTCCGTTTTGGTTTAAGTGTAAATGTAATTACTAAATTGAATAATGATAACCAAATTGACAATTTAAAATTAGATTCAAACGGAAATTTATTTGTTAAAAATAAAGATACTTTTAATTCGTATTTAAATAAACAACCAGAATTATTTCAATTTGAAATCAAAAAATATCTAAATTAAATTTCTTTTCTACGATTCATTTAAAATAATAACAACCTAAGAGTTACTTCTTTTAAAAACTTCAAGCACAATTAAGCATTTTTATTCCTAATTTTGTTTTATGTCAAAACAAGTAAAACTCGATTTTCAAATTTTAAAACAATTATGAAAAAGCCTTGTTTAGTTTGTTTACAGAGAAATAAATAAGTTTATGAAATTATTGCTAACGATTTCTTTCTATTTGATTTATCTTACTTGTATTTCCCAAACAAGCGAGCAGAAGATAAAAATTGATGAAATTAAAAACGCAATTAAAATCTGTAAAAATGATGTTAAGAAATTAGAGTTATTAACAGATTATGAAGCAATAGTTTATGAGTTTGATTTAGAGTTGAATTTCGAACTAAATAATCAAATCATCGCAATATGTGACAAAAACATCAAATCGAATGCAAAAAACATAGCATATTTTCAAACTACAAAATCTCTTGCTTTAAACAATATGGCAATTGTTATGCAGATGAAAGGAAATATTAGAGGTGCTGTTGAAAAATTTCATTCGGCACTTTTGTTAGATATAGCTTTAAACGACAAAAAAAGTATCGCTGCATCATATAATAATCTTGGAACTGGATATGACTATTTGGGAGATTATATTTTAGCCATTGAATATTATAGAAAAAGTTTAAAATTACAACTTGAACTGAAAAATGATCGCGGTGTTTCAGATTTATACAATAATTTTGGAGTAATCTATAACTCATTAAAACAATACGACAAGTCATTAAAATATTATTTTTTGAGCCTAAATATTGATCGTAAATTAAAAGACAAATATTCAGAGTCAATTACTTTAAATAATATTGGAAGCCTTTACAGTAAGCAAAAAGATTATCCTAAAGCACTCGAATTCTCCAAAAATGCACTCGCTATTCAGCTTGAGATAAATAATAAAAATGGTCAAGCAATGACTTTTGGAAACCTTGGCTCGTATTATCTTGATTTAAAACTTATTGATAGTGCAACTTATTATCTGGAACAATCAATTGCTCTTTATCGATCGGAAGGTAATAAACAATCTTTAGGGATATTTTTACCTTATTATGCTCAAATTAAAATTCAAAAAAAAGAATATCAAAGTGCTTTAAAAATTGCACAAGAAGCTTATAACTTTGGTCTCGAAACAGGTGATTTATCATCTCAAAGTAGTTCAAGTTTCATTTTATATAAAGTGTATAAAATACTAAACAAACCTAGCCTTGCACTAAAATATTATGAAATCCATACTGATTTGGATAAAAAAATTCAAAATGATGAAAATAAAAAACA
Organism: Bacteroidota bacterium; assembly: GCA_040386975.1. Classification (GTDB taxonomy): domain Bacteria; phylum Bacteroidota; class Bacteroidia; order Flavobacteriales_D; family Crocinitomicaceae; genus M2408. Next base: position 121,457 of record JAZKEO010000011.1, read on the forward strand.
ATTATTAAGTTTTGAATTTGATAAAAAATCAGTGGAAGATAGCTTGAAAAATAATCAAAAAATTAAAATTAAAAATACTGCTCTTCATTTTGCCGAAAAACAAAATAAAATCAACCAAGAGAAAATTATTTATTTAATTTTTGGCTTAATCTTATTGGTATTACTCATTCTCTTTGTATTCAATCGTTTTCAAGTCACTAAAAAACAAAAGCTTACCATTGAAAATCAAAAGTATGAGGTTGAGAAACAAAAAATGATCATTGAGGAAATTAACCATCAAATTCACGATTCAATAAATTATGCAAAAATGATTCAACAAGCAGTTTTGCCAATCTTGGAAGTCGAAAAAATGTTTGATGAAGCTTTTTTAATTTATCAACCAAAAGATATTGTTTCAGGTGATTTTTATTGGCTAGAACAAGAGAATAACGTTTCTTATTTTTGTGTAGCTGATTGCACAGGTCATGGGATTCCAGGTGCTTTTATTTCAATGATTGGAACTATTTTGATAAATGAAATTTTCAATTCCAAACAAATCAGAGAACCAAATTTAATCTTAAATGAATTATCGAGATTGATTCAATTGACTCTCATGACAAAAGAGCACAAAATCTTAAATGATGGTATGGATATTTCTTTCTGTAGCTTAAATTTAGCTAAAAAGGAATTATCTTTTGCTGGAGCAAATAATGGAATTTATATCTTATCAAGCGAAGATAAACTTCAAGTCAATCAAGCTCCATTCTTACCAAAAATCGAAAAAAATGGAGTACATTTATTTAAAGTTGAAGCTGATAAAAAACCTATTGGAAAACATCATAGCGATGAAAGTGAATTCTCTTTAAAAACAATTCAGGTTCAAGAAGACGATTTAATTGTGCTCTTATCAGATGGTTTTGTTGATCAATTTGGAGGACCAAAAGGGAAAAAGTTCAAATCTGTCCAATTTGAAGAAATTCTTCTAAATTTATTTAATGAAAAAATTTCTACAATTAAAGAACAATTATTTACTGAATTTATTACTTGGAAAGGTGCTCATGAACAGGTTGATGATGTCTGTATAATTGCTGTAAAAGTTTAATTTAAAAAAACAAATTTGTTTCCTCGATTTTACTAATTTTGTATCATGTCAAAACAAGGAAAGCTCGATTTTCATATCTTTAAAAGACTAATAAAATACGTCAAACCATACAGAAAAATGTTGGTAATAGCGTTTTTATGCACCTTGGTTTTGGCTGTCATTTCCCCTTTAAGACCTTATTTGATTGGTAAAATGGTAAATTCATTTATCATTGATGAACAAAATGCTTCTGCTTTACTGAATTGGTCTTTGTTTTTACTTGGCATGCTATTCTTGGAGGGAGTTTTCCAGTTTCTGGGAAGTTTTTCGAGTAATTTACTTGCTCAATCCATCATTCGAGACATTCGTCACAAATTATTTGCTCACCTTTCGACCTTCAAAATGCGTTATTTTGACAAAACGCCGATTGGAACATTGGTAACGCGTGTTATTTCTGATATTGGAGCAATTTCGGAAGTTTTTTCATCAGGTTTGATAGATATTTTGGGAGATTTACTGATGCTAGTTGTCGTAATTTCCTTCATGTTTTTTGTGAATTGGCAATTGACCTTGATGGTTTTAATTCCGATTCCATTGCTGTTAATCGCGACGCGAATTTTTGCCAAAGCCATGCGAAAATCCTTTCAACAAGAAGGAATTCAAGTAAATAGATTAAATACTTTTGTGCAGGAACGCATCACAGGAATGTCGATTTTACAACTTTTTAACCGTGAGAAAAAAGAAGAAAAAGCGTTTGAAGAAATCAACCAAGCACATAAACAAGCACACATAAACGCTGTTTGGGCATTTTCAATTTTCTTTCCTGTGGTGGAAATTTTGAGTTCCTTGTCAATCGCACTTTTACTTGTTTGGGGAGCTTTTCAATTTCTAAATAATTCAGCTGTTGACCCAAAAAGAATGTACGAAGAAATTTTCCAATTCACCCTTTGGATTAACATGCTTTTCAGACCAATCAGGCAATTAGCCGATAAATTCAACATTTTACAACGTGGAATTGTGCGTGCAGACCGTGTTTTTGAAGTCATTGATTTACAAGAACATGTACAAGATTCTGGAACAAAAACAGATGTCGATTTCAACCAAAACATTGAGTTTAAACACGTTTATTTTTCCTACATCAATGAAGATTGGATTTTAAAAGACATCAATTTGAGCATTGAAAAGGGTAAAACCGTCGCTTTTGTTGGTGCAACGGGAGCTGGGAAAACGTCGATTGTCAATCTTCTTGGGAGATTTTACGAATATCAAAAAGGTGAAATTTTTATTGGAGATACAAATTTGAACGATATTGAATTAAATTTTCTAAGAAAAAATATTGCCATCGTTTTACAAGATATTTTCCTTTTTTCAGATTCAGTTCACAACAACATTACACTTGGAGATCCTGAAATTTCAAGAGAACAAGTCATTGAAGCTTCCAAAGCAGTTGGTGCCCACGATTTCATAGAAAAACTTCCAAATGGTTACGATTATGAAGTCGGTGAACGTGGGGGAGTTTTATCTGTCGGGCAAAGACAATTGCTCGCATTTATTCGTGCTTACGTTTACAATCCACACATTTTGATTTTAGACGAAGCAACTTCAAGTGTGGACAATGAATCGGAAGAAATGATTCAACATGCAACGGAAGAATTAACGAAAGGAAGAACCTCAATCGTCATTGCTCACCGTTTATCGACCATTCAAAATGCAGACAAAATAATTGTTTTGGACAAAGGTGAGATCAAAGAAATTGGCTCGCATTCCGAATTATTGCAAAAAGAAGGATATTACAAGAAATTACACGATATACAGTTTTCATAAGCATAAATCTAATTTTAGAAAATGTTAAAATTCGAGGCGATAGAAAAATAAATATTTGAGTTCAGCCTTCTAAATGATAATTTTTATTTTTCGAAACAACGATGAAGTTTAATTTTTAATAAAATTCTGAAAAAAGAATTAAAATGGATAAAGAAAAAGGATTAAAAATAGGTGGAGTCCCAGAACACTTCAACTTACCATGGAGACTCGCTATTGAGGAAGGGAAATTTCGCGATGCAGGAATCAATCTTCACTGGAGTGATATGGGCGGTGGAACAGGTCAAATGATAAAGGGTTTGCAAACCGGGACGCTTGATATCGCAGTACTTTTAACCGAAGGGATTACGAAAGCAATTCTTCAAGGATTAAACGCAAAAATCATAAAAGTTTACATCACAACTCCTTTGCGTTGGGGAATTCACGTTCCTTTTCATTCCGACATTAAAAATGTGGATCAATTGGAAGGACAAACATTTGCCATTTCAAGAGAAGGTTCTGGTTCACATTTGATGGCTTACGTGAAAGCGGATCAAGAAGGCTGGAACATCAAAGATTTGAAATTCAACGTGATTGGAGACATTTACGGTGGACTTTGGGCATTGGAACACAACGAAGCTCAAGCTTTTTTGTGGGAAAAATACACCACTTTCCCATATACCGAACAAGGAAAATGTCGTTACATCGACGAAGTAATTACACCTTGGCCGTGTTTTGTGATTGCCGTGAGAAATGAAATCTACGATAAACACAAAAACGAATTAGAGAAAATGTGTAAAATCGTGTTTGACCGCTCTTTAAAGATGAAAAACAACAGACAAACCGTTGATGTCATTAGCTGGAGATACAATTTGCGTTCTGGTCAAGTGAAAAATTGGTTACTCGAAACCGACTGGAATTACGACGGAATTGAATATCCTTTGGCTTTTGAAAAAACAGTGAGTTATTTGTTGAAATTAAAGCTTATTAGTAAAGAAGAAGCTGAAAATTGGAGGGAGAAATTGTTTGTTTGACAAAAATCGTTTTAGATATAGCAAAACCGAAGTTTTTTAGCTTCGGTTTTTTCAGTTAAAATGAGTTAACAGAAGTCAATAATTACAAAATTTATCCTTATCTTTGCGCTAATTATTTTCACCATATCTCGTTAAAATCGGGAATAAAAACGTAATTGTAAAAATGAGTGCATTTTCTGAAAGACACATTGGGTCAAACAAAGCTGAAAAACAAGCGATGTTAAACAAAATTGGAGTTTCTTCCATTTCTGAATTAATCGACAAAACAATTCCTGCTCATATTCGCTTAAAGGGTGAATTGAATATCGCTGATGCGATGACAGAGCAAGAGTATTTGGCTCACATTTCTGATTTAGGGAAACAAAACAAAGTGTTCAAATCTTACATTGGTTTAGGTTATAACGAAACAATTGTTCCTTCAGTTATTTTAAGAAATGTATTGGAAAATCCAGGATGGTACACAGCTTACACACCATACCAAGCAGAAATTTCTCAAGGTCGTTTAGAAGCTTTGTTGAATTTCCAAACAATGGTGTTGGATTTAACAGGAATGGAAATTGCGAATGCATCTTTGTTGGACGAAGCTACTGCAGCTTCAGAAGCGATGATTATGTTCTTAAATTCTCGCTCAAGACAACAAACAAAAGACAATGTTTGTAAATTTTTCATTTCAGAATTTGCTTTCCCACAAACAATTGATGTTGTAAAAGGGCGTGCAGCGAATTTAGGAATTGAAATGGTTGTTGGAAATCCTGAAACTATTTCTTTAGATGAAACATTTTTTGGTGCTTTAATTCAATATCCAGATGCTTACGGAAGGATTACTGACATCGAAACATTTATACAAAAAGCAAAATCCCACAACATTCCAGTTGCAGTTGCGGCTGACATCATGGCTTTGGTTTTATTAAAATCGCCAGGTTCACTAGGTGCTGATGTAGTTTTTGGTTCTTCTCAACGTTTTGGCGTTCCTATGGGAGCTGGCGGACCACACGCAGCATTTTTTGCTTGTAAAGAAGATTACAAACGTACAATTCCAGGAAGAATTATCGGTGTTTCAAAAGATGCTGATGACAATATGGCTTTGAGAATGGCTTTGCAAACACGTGAGCAACACATCAAACGCGATAAAGCAACGTCAAACATTTGTACTGCTCAAGCACTTTTGGCTGTTATGGCAAGTATGTACGCAGTTTACCACGGGCCACATGGTTTGAAAGAAATTGCTACAGAAATTCATTCAAATGCAACAAAAACGGCTAAAGCTTTAAAAAACTTAGGATATACAATCAATCATTCAAATTTCTTCGATACGTTGTTTGTTGAACTTCCTGCAAACGTTTCTCTTGCGACTTTGAGAACTGAAGCTGAAGCGAATGAAATGAATTTCAGATACATCAACGACAAGCAATTGACAATCAGTTTTGGTGAATCAATTACGCAAAAAGATGTTCAAAATTTAGTAGCAGTTTTTGCTAAAGTTGTAGGAAAATCAATCGAAACACTTGCTATTTCGACTGAAGTTTCAATTCAAGCTTCACAAATTCGTACAGAAGCGATTTTAACGCACCCAACTTTCAACAAACATCATTCTGAATCTCAAATGATGCGTTATTTGAAACGTTTGGAAAACAAAGATTTATCTTTAGTTCACAGCATGATTCCATTGGGTTCTTGTACAATGAAATTGAACGCTGCTTCTGAATTGATTCCAATTACAAACCCACAATTTGCAAATATTCACCCATTTGCTCCTTTGGATCAAGTTGCTGGTTACCACGCTATGTTCCGCCAATTGGAAAAAGATTTGTGTGAATCAACAGGTTTTGCTGCGGTTTCATTGCAACCAAATTCAGGTGCTCAAGGAGAATACGCTGGTTTGATGGTGATTAAAGCGTACCACGAATCAAGAGGTGACTTTAATCGTAAACACATGATTATTCCTTCTTCTGCACACGGAACAAACCCTGCATCAGCTGTTATGGCTGGTTTTGAAGTGGTTGTTACAGGTTGTGATGAAAACGGAAATGTGAACATCGAAGAATTAAAAGCAAAAGCGATTGAATTGAAAGATACTTTAGCTGGTTTGATGGTTACTTATCCGTCAACACATGGAGTTTTTGAAGAAGGAATTCGTGAAATAACAACAATTATCCATGAAAATGGAGGTCAAGTTTACATGGATGGAGCAAACATGAACGCTCAAGTTGGTTTAACAAACCCTGGAAATATTGGTGCAGACGTTTGTCACTTAAATTTACATAAAACATTCGCAATTCCTCACGGAGGTGGTGGACCAGGAATGGGACCAATCGGAGTTGCAGCACATTTAGCTCCATTTTTACCAGGAAGCCCATTGCTTAAAGCTGGTGGAGATAAAGCTATTCATGCAGTTTCTGCAGCACCATATGGTAGTGCTTTAATCTTATTGATTTCTTATGCTTACATCAAAATGCTTGGTGCAAAAGGTTTAAGAGAATCAACGCAAGATGCGATTTTAAATGCAAATTATATCGCAAGTTCATTGAAAGGACATTACGATATTCTTTATACAGGAAAAAATGGAACAGTTGCTCACGAGTTAATCTTGGATTGTCGTGACTTCAAAAAAACATCAGAAATCGAAGTAGCTGATATGGCAAAACGTTTGATTGATTATGGTTTCCATGCTCCAACGGTTTCCTTCCCAGTGGCTGGAACATTAATGATTGAACCTACAGAAAGTGAAGATAAAGACGAATTAGATCGTTTCATCACAGCAATGATTCAAATCAGAAAAGAAATCGCTGACATTGAAAATGGAAAAGCGGATAAAGTAAATAACTTAATCAAAAATGCTCCACATACTGCTGATTGTATAATCAATCGCGAATGGAACTATCCATATTCTCCAAAAGAAGCAGCTTATCCAGTTGAATACTTAAAAGAATTCAAATATTGGGTGCCAGTTCGTCGTGTTGACAATGCTTTTGGTGACAGAAACTTAGTTTGTTCCTGCCCAGGAATTGAAAATTACATGACAGTTGAGGCATAAGTCTAAACAAATTTATATGAGAAGCTATCTGAAAAGGTAGCTTTTTTTTTGTAAAATAACATTTATTTTTTTTCTAAATTAAATTTTTATATATTTGAAATCCATTTAATTAAGCATCTATGAAGTCAATCCTACTTTTAATTCTAATTACATTTAGTTTTACAGTTAATTCCGCTACAATTGTAGTAACAAATACCAACGATTCAGGAGCCGGATCTTTTCGTCAAGCTGTGGCCGATGCAAATATGGGCGATATTATTCGTTTTGACCCTTCCTTGATTTCAGCAGGAAGTGATACGATCATTTTCGCGACACCGGTAAACATTACCAAAGGCTTGTTTATTAAAGGGGTTTACAACAACATAGATACACTTTACTTCAGTGGTGATAATCTTTCCCGTATGATTGACATCAACATGTCCTCTACCTCCACTTTTGGCAATGTTGATATTGACAGCCTGGTGTTTATCAATGGCTATGCCAGCTCAGGTGGGGGAGCTTTGAATTACACCAGCGATTATAACCCCGATGCCCGGCTTTATTTGCGTCACTGCGTATTCCGTGATAATAACGCTCCCACTGGAGGCGCAATCTACTCCTACAAAACTTCAGGCGGAACAGGTTCCAATTATACCTGTAATATCACCATGGAATATTCTACCTTTAAAAACAATATGTCCAGTTATTCAGGAGCGGGTAATGGCGGTGGCGGGGCCATCTCCATATACCGATACAGCAGCACCATTGGCTACGCTGTAGGCATCGACCTGGCGATTACAGGTTGTAACTTCCTCAACAATACTACGGCTGCACGGGGAGGTGCTATATATGCCTATGTATACGCCTATGCTCCTCCGTCCACAGGAATCTCTAATATTGACGTGACATCTTCCAGCTTTATCGGAAATGAAGCAACCCACTATGGAGGAGCGCTATATTCCTATTCCTTTGGTAATACCAGATGCGAAGCACATTCTACGACCTCTACCTGGGCCGGGAATACAACGGTCGGAAGCGGTGGTGCGTGTTATCTTGAGTCTGTGAGTAAATCAACACTTTTCGATGCTTCCTTCTCAACATTTTATGGAAACATGGCTTTTGTTGACGGTTCCGCTCTTTACCTAAAGTCCATCGATACAGATAATTCATATACATCCAGAATAGAATCTTATAGCTCTATTTTCGCGGCAAACGCTGGGAATGTAAATTACCAGAACACGATCTATCAATCCGCTTCATCCACTTTAAATTCCCCATTCTCTTCAAGTTGTTATAATTTATTCGATTTCCCACAAAATCATCTATTATATTACCAGGAATATTTTCCAGACGCCAGCGATAATTTTAACCAAACTCTTGGGCAACTTAACCTTGCAGCTCTGGCCTTGAACGCCAATGGCACCTATACAATGGTTCCAAATGAAGGAAGTGTGGCAATTGGGACCGGTCCAGGCACGGGAGGTGAAGCTCAAAATGGCCCTGTACTTGGTATAAGAGATATTGGAGCTGCCGAAAGTGATATTTGTTTGCCTATTTCAGTTTCTGAAACAGCTTCTTTTTGCCAAGGTTCATTCTACAACTTTTATGATCAGGTCCTTAGTGCGGGAGGAACTTATTCACACACCATCGTTACTCCCAATCAGTGCGACTCAATTGTAACACTTACTTTAACTGCTACAGCTCCAGTAAGTCCAACGATTTCTATTTCAGCAAATCCTGGAAATACGATTATGGTTGGCACACCAGTTACCATTACTGCAACAATAACAAATGGTGGTACTTCACCAAGTTACCAATGGTATGCAAATGGAAGTCCTATTGGTCCAAATGCTGCAAGTGTTATTTCTAGTACCTTAACAAATGGTGTTCAAGTTAAATGTATTGTTACAAGTAACGATGTTTGTGTTAGCCCTGCAACTGCTCAAAGTAATATTATCACTTTTACAGTTCACGCAAATAACGACGAACCATGTAATGCAATAAATTTAGCAACCAACACAACTTGTGTTAGTTCCTATTTTGCAAATCATATTGCAACTGAGACAACGAATGTAGGAGCCCATTCGTGTGCAAGTTCAAGTTCAAATGATATTTGGTTTAAATTTGTTGCCCCACCTTCAGGGATTGTAAATATTTTCACTTATTCTGGTACACTAACAGATGCAGTAATGAGTGTTTATTTAGGTACAAATTGTTCATCCTTGTTTGAAGTTGGTTGTGTCGATGACGATGGAACAAATCAAATGCCACAAGGCTTTGTAAGTGGTGCAACTCCAGGTACAACCTATTACATTCGCGTTTCAAGTTTTGGCACAACAGCAGTAGGAAACTTTGCTATTTGTTTAGTCGAAGAAAATAGTCAGCCAACTTCCATTAATGATGAAGTGAATACAGCTTATAATACTTCGGTTACGATACCAGTTTTAGCAAATGACAGTGATATGGGAGGAAGTTTAGATTTATCTTCATTGACAATTAGTAATCCATCAGTAAATGGAACAGCTGTAGTTAATGGAAATGGTACAATTACATTTACACCAAATTCTGGTGTTTCTGGAGTTACAACTTTTCAATACCAAATTTGTGATGATGGGACACCAGCTTTATGTACAACTGCTACGGTTACAGTAACAGTTAGTCCTGATTCAAATCCTGTTGCAAACAATGATGTCGTTTCAACACCGTATTTTACAGCAATTACAATTGATGTCTTAACGAATGACTTTGATTTAGTTGGAAATTTGGTTCTTTCTTCCTTATCAATTTTTGTACAATCAATAAATGGGACTGCTGTTGCAAATGGAAACGGAACAATAACATTTACCCCAAATAACGGTTTTTCAGGAGTAACAACGTTTCAATACCAAATTTGTGACAACGAAGTTCCTGCTTTGTGTACAACAGCAACAGTAACAATAACTGTTGGTTCAAACTCAACTCCAGTTGCAAATAACGATGTAAGTTCGACTGATTTTTCTTCACCAATAACAATCGATGTATTAACAAACGATTCTGACGCTGATGGAAATTTACTAACAACTACTGTAACAATTTCAACTCAGTCTGCAAATGGAACTGCAATTCCAAACACTAATGGAACAATTACATTTACTCCAACAGATGGTTTTTCAGGTCTAACAACTTTTGAATATCAAGTTTGTGATGGCGGAATACCAGCTTTATGTGCCACAGCAACTGTTACAGTAAATGTTGGGGTAAATTCAATCAGTGAGCAAACAATTTTTAGTGCCATTTATCCAAACCCTGCATCAAAAACCTTAACTGTAAAAACAAACGGAAAGTTAAGCAGACTAAAAATACTGAGTTTAGAAGGAAAACTTTTGTCTGAGCATACAATTTTTGAAAACATAAACATCGAAGAACTTTCTGCTGGAGTTTATTTCATTGAACTAGTATTTGAAAATGAGAAAGTTAGTAGGGAGCAGTTTGTGAAGGAGTAGAAAATAAAAACGGCATCAATATTGATAAAACTATTAAAAGTAAAAATCAAAAGATGAAAAAAATAGTATTGATGCTGATTCTAAGTTTTACATTTTCAGTGGCAATTTCTGCTCAAAAAATTAAAATAAAAGATTATTGGGGAGAAGTCGTTTACCAAATCGAAGGAAATACAATAAAAATAAAAGACCACTGGGGAGAAATTGCTTATTTTTTTGAAGAACAAACCATAAAAAGGAAAGACCACTGGGGTGAATCTTTATTTTTTATCGAAGGAAACAACGTGAATTCAAAAGATCATTGGGGTGATGTAATTTACTTTATTGATGGAAATACAATTCGCTCAAAAGACCGCTGGGGTGATGCACTTTATTATATTGATGGTAAAACCCTTAAAGCAAAAGATTCTTGGGGTGAAGCACTTTTTTATTTTGAAGAACCACCAAAAATCTGGCAAATAATTGCAATTTTAAGATAAGGTTTAGAAAACAAAATCTGATTTAATAGCTATCTGAAAAGGTGGCTTTTTTTATTTGAAAGCATTTATTTTTTCTCTTTATAAACTCTCCAACCTCGTTTACCTTTTCTAAACCAACCATAAAAATCTAATTTCTCGTCCCAATATTCTTCATAATAATAAGTTCCAAAAATTCCATTATAGTTTTTTGACCAATCAAGAACTTCATTAAATCCGCATTTTTGGGGCTTTTTGTTGTAATACTGATAAGTCTTCATATACCACGGCAAACCATCCCTATACTCTTCATGTCCCAAAATTTTCCCATCAGTTGAATACCATTTAAAAATACCTGATAGAATTTGAGGTTTTCCTTGAACAGGCCATTCCTCACTATGCATAACAGAATCAACATCCTTGAATGGGTGCTTGTAGTACTTGAATATTCGATCACCTAAATCATAATTCTCATAAGCAATAAAAAAAGCGAAACTTGAATCTTCAATCGGATTCAGTTTTCTGTCAAGGTAAACCATCCAAGTTCCATTCTTTTTCCCATTTAAATACTTATTTAACGTATCATTTTGAGAAATACAAATTAGGGGAAATAAAAGTATTGTGATGAGTGTTTTTATCATTCGTTATAACTTTATTTCTCTAGTCTACCGAATTATATGCTTCCTAAAGTTATGTTTTTTTATATTTAAACAAATCTACTAAAAATTTCAACACACAAACAAAATAAAAACTATATATAAAATCTATAGATACACCTTCAAATAAACAAATTTTCAAATTATTTTTCTATATTTGCGTATTATGGCATTAAAACAATATTTAGCTCAAAAATTAGAACAGAGATTATCTCCTCAGCAAATTCAGTTGATGAAATTGTTGCAAGTTCCAACCATGGAGTTAGATCAACGCATCAAACAAGAAATTGAAGAAAACCCTGCTTTAGAAGAAGGTAAGGAAGAATCTGAAGAAGATTTCGGAGACAATGAAAATGATGAGTATCAAGATGATAATAATGATGATTCAAACGACGATTTTGACATTTCAGATTATTTTGATGACGACACGCCCGATTATAAAACGCAAAATAACAATACAAGTAAAGACGACGAGGAACGTGTCATTCCACTTTCTGGTGAACAATCTTTTCAAGAAAAATTGACCGAACAATTGCATTTATTGGATTTGGACGATGATCAGTTTTTAATTGCAGATACCATTATTGGGAATTTAGATGAATCGGGATATTTAAATCGAGAAATCGAAGCAATTGTAGATGATTTAGCCTTTTCGGCTAACGTAATTGTAACGGAAAAACAAGTCGAAGAAGTACTTTCTTTGGTGCAAGAATTAGACCCAGCTGGAATTGGAGCGAGAGATTTAAGAGAATGTTTGTTGCTTCAAATTCAACGCAAGCAAGAGGGAAATATCACGCTTTTTACTGCAAAAAAAATTCTTCAAGATCATTTTGAGGAATTCACCAAAAAGCATTACGATAAAATTCAGAAAAAACTTGAAATCGAAGATACCGATTTAAAACAAGCCATAGATGAAATCATTAAACTGAATCCAAAACCGGGCGGTTCGATGAAAGAAGCCGCAAAATCGATGCAACAAATTATTCCAGATTTCCAAATAGTGGAATTTGAAAATAAATTGGAATTGTCGATTAACGGAAGAAATTCTCCTGAACTTAAAATCAGTCGTGAGTACGAAAACATGTTGCGTTCGTACGCTGAAGGAGCAAAAACGTCAAAATCTGATAAAGAAGCAGTAACTTTTGTTCGCCAGAAATTGGAAAATGCAAAATGGTTTATTGATGCTATCAAACAGCGTCAAAATACCTTACTTTTCACGATGGACGCGATTATGAATTACCAAAAAGAATATTTTTTAACGGGTGATGAAACGAATTTACGTCCGATGATTTTGAAAGATATTGCTGACATGGTTGGCTTAGATATTTCAACAGTTTCTCGCGTTGCTAATAGCAAATATGTACAAACAAGTTACGGGATTTTTTCTTTAAAATATTTCTTCTCAGAATCACTTTCAACAGATAGCGGCGAGGAAGTTTCGACACGAGAAGTAAAGAAAATTTTATCTGATGCCATCGAAGCTGAAGTAAAAGATAAACCTTTGACCGATGACCGTTTGGCATTACTTTTAAATGACAAAGGATACAACATTGCTCGCAGAACCGTTGCAAAATATAGAGAACAACTAAATATTCCTGTTGCACGATTAAGAAAAGAATTGTAAATGAAAAGTCTGGCAAATATTATTTCTTGGATTTTTATTCCACTTCTTATGCCGATTTACGCTTTGTTGTTAGCGATGTTTATTCCATCGGTTGAACAAAGTTATTTTCAAAGCGACACGCTTTTTTGGATGAGTCCAAATCATAAATTTGCTATCATCGCTATGTTTACAATTTTCTCATTTTTGGCTCCCGGAGTAACTTTAGTTTTACTCATGCGTTCAAAAGCGATTTCTTCTATTGAGGTCGATAATCAAGGAGAACGATCTACACCTTTAGCAATAACAGCAATCTACTGCTTAATTTTAGCCGTTTTTTTATTGGTGAAAGCTCCAAACAATGTTCTTCCCTCGGCAGTTTACGCCTTACCATGGGGTGGATTTATAGGGATTTCACTCGCTGGATTCATCAATAAATATACAAAAATTAGTCTCCATGGAATCGGTGCAGGAATGTTAGTCGGATTTTTAATGAGTTATTTTTATTTCCAAGTGGAATATTCATTCGAAATCATCATTTTATCGGTAATTGTTTCAGGATTAATCATGTCGGCTCGCGTGATTTTAAATAAACACAGTTTAAAACAAGTTTTTTACGGTTTCGGACTAGGATTCATTTGCGTATTTTCATCAGTAATCTTATTCACAGTCTTTAAATAATATTATCAAAATCTCTTATGAAAAATAAAATTTTATCTCTTGCAATTTTAACCATAGTAATCTATTCTTGTGGTTCAGTAAACGAAAAAAATAAAGGAAAAGGTTTTAATTTGTTTCCTGTTTCTCAAGACAAAGCTTTAGGAGCACAAGTTGCTGCTGAAATTGATGGAAACCCGAAAGAATATCCACTTTTGGATTCTTTAAAATACAAAGATGTGTACCAATACGTTTATAAGGTTCGAAACAATATTTTGAATTCAGGAAAAGTTGATTTTAAAGATGATTTTACCTGGAGAATAAAAATTATTCACGACGATAAAACTTTGAATGCTTTTTGTACACCAGGTGGATATATTTATGTTTACACAGGGATTTTAAAATTCATGGAGTCCGAAGATCAACTTGCTGGCGTTTTGGGTCACGAAATTGGTCATGCTGATATGCGTCACTCAACACGACAAATGACGGATCAATTTGGCTTACAGGTTTTATTGGATATTGCGCTGGGAAATAGAGCAATGCTAAAAGAAGTTACCAAAGGAATTGTAGGCTTAAAATTTTCTCGTAAACACGAAACAGAAGCAGACGAACGTTCTGTTTTATATTTGTGTCCTACACAATACAATGCTGATGGCGGTGCAGGTTTCTTTGAGAAAATCACAAAAATGGGGGGCGAACGTCAACCAGAATTTTTGAGTACGCACCCAAATCCAGAAAATAGAATTGAGCATTTCCACAATTCAAAAATAACGCAAGGTTGTCAAGGTGCAAAAGATTTCAAAACGGAATACCAACAAATGGTGGCGAAGTTACCGAAGTAATTCTTTATTTTAAATGATTTTCCACCTCTCAAATTCTCAGTTTATTGACACAACAAAAGGTTTAGACATATCTATTCCTTTGACAAATGATGAAAATAATCCAAGTGCTTGGTATGTGAATCCACCTGTGATTGAACCTGTCAGAGCGAATGGTTTTGTTGGAGCTGTTGCAGAAGGTGGAAGTGTGAATTTTAGAAATATCTTTTTTAATCCCCATGGTCATGGCACCCACACCGAATGTTTGGGTCATATCACAAAAGAAGTTCATTCTGTCAATCAAAGTCTAAAATCTTACTTTTTTACTGCGGAAGTAATTTCTATTTTACCTCAAAAAATGGGAGATGATTTTGTGATTACAAAAAAACAAATTGAGGAAAAACTAATTGGTGTAAACTGCGAATCTCTTGTGATTCGCACTTTAGAAAATCCTGATTCAAAAAAAAACAAACATTATTCTTCAACAAATCCAGCTTACATTGATGTAAATGCGATTGAAATATTAAATCAAGTTGGCGTCAAACATTTGTTGATTGATTTGCCTTCCGTTGACAGAGAAGATGATGGTGGAGTTTTGGCTTTTCATCACGCTTTTTGGCAAGTACCCGAAAATCCTCAATTTGATAAAACGATAACAGAATTCATTTTTGTTGACAATGCAATTTCAGATGGAAGTTATATTTTAAATCTTCAAACTGCTCCATTTGAAAACGACGCAAGTCCTAGTAGACCCGTTTTATTTGAAATTTTCTCAAAATGAGTCAAGTAGTTGTTGTCGGAATCGGAACAGATGTTGGTAAAACAATCGTTAGCTCCATTTTAGTTGAGAAATTCAAATGTGCTTATTGGAAACCCGTTCAAGCTGGCGAATTGGAAAATTCCGATTCAATGAAAATTCAGCATTATTGTTCCCACGACGTAACAATTTTACCTGAAAAATACCGCTTAAAAAATCCTTATTCTCCGCATTATGCTGCTGAATTAGACGAAATAGAAATTGAGGAAAACAAGTTGAATATTCCATTTTCTGAAAACAATATTTTAATTGAGTCTGCAGGCGGCTTGATGGTTCCTTTGAATCGTAATTTACTTTTTATAGACCTAATAAAATCGTGGGATTTATCTGTAGTTTTAGTTTCAAAACATTATTTGGGAAGTATCAATCATACCATGCTGTCATTGGAGATTCTAAAAACTTACGGAATTGAATTAAAAAAATTAATTTTCATTGGAGATGAAGTAAATCTTGTTGAAAGAGCAAGTGAACAAGCTATTTTAAATCGTTTTGGAATTACTGATTTTCATCGAATTCCATTGACAAATTCTCTTGATAAAAACTTCGTTAAAAAGGAAGCTGAGAAAATCAATTTTGACATTTTTTAATTAAAAGTTCTAATAAATTCTACCAATTAACTAAATTTTCTTACCAATTGTATAAAAAAGCACATTTATTCAATTGATTTTTATATCTTTACCTCACAAAAAAACAAAAACTAAAATGAAAAAACTGATTTTAATCACTGGATTATTTTTATTCACGACTATTTCTTTTGCTCAACCAGTAGCTAAAAACGCTGAAAACAGCAATTATATTTTCACTAAAGTAGCACATTTAGATGCAACTCCTGTTTTAAGTCAGGGAAATACGGGAACATGTTGGAGCTTTTCAGCATTGTCTTTTTTTGAATCAGAATTGATCAGAAAAGGAAATAAAAACCCAGATTTATTGTCAAAAATGTATGTTGTAAGAAAAGCTTACGAAGGCAAAGCTGAAAAATTTATTCGAGTTGACGGAAAAGGAAATTTTTCTGAAGGAGGAGCATTTCACGATATTCCTTATGTAATTAAAAATTATGGAATTGTTCCAGCTGATGTTTACAAAGGTTTGAATTATGGAACTGAAGAGCACGACCACAGTGAAATGTACTCTGTTTTAAACGGTGCTGTTGATGGATTAACAAAACACATGAAAAACATGAGTGATGAAGGACTTACAAGTTCTTGGAAAAATGCTTTAGCGGGAGTTTTAGATGCTTATTTAGGCGAAGATCCAAAAGAATTTGAATACAAAGGGAAAAAATATACACCAAAATCTTATGCTGAATCTTTGAAAATGAACATGGATGACTACGTTTCAATCACTTCATTTACAAATCATGAAATGTATAGTACTTGTCAATTAGGAATTCAAGACAATTGGGCTTGGGCGAGTAGCTACAATGTTGCTTTACCAGACATGATGACAGTTGTTGAAAATGCTTTAAAAAATGGTTATACTATCGCTTGGGGAGCTGACGTTTCTGAAAAAGGTTTCAATTTTAGAGATGGATTGGCAATTGTTCCAGAAGATCTTTCTACAATTGAAGTGAGTGGAAGAAATAATAAAAACTTTTCGAATGCTGGATCAGAAAAAACGTCAAACGCATTTTTAAATCCAACAAAAGAAATTAAAGTTACCCCTGAAATGCGTCAAGCTGGTTACGACAACAAAACCACTACAGATGATCATGGAATGCACATTACTGGACTTTACAAAGATCAAAACGGTACGCGCTTCTTATTAGTTAAAAATTCATGGGGAACTGGAAATTATCCTGCTGGATATTTGTATGTTTCAGAAAATTATTTTAACTTGAAGACAATTAATATATATTTACACAAAGAAGGGATTCCTTCTGATTTACGTAAAAAATTAAAAGTATAAGAGTTCATTTTTAAAATTCGATTTTGTCGTTATTTTTTGTGTTAAATTTGTCATTTACCAAAGTAAACTCCAAATTTCCCACTTAAAAAATGCCTAAAAATCAAACTTTAAAAATAAACTCTTGAATTAATACTAAAAAACTATTAACTAAATAAAAGGTTTCAGAAATTTAGAAGCCTTTTATTTAAAATAAATTTGTAATCATGGAACGTTTAACTCCAGCTGAAGAACAAGTAATGTTGAAATTATGGGCCTTAGAAAAAGGTTCAATTCACAGTATTTTGGAGCTTTATTCAGAACCAAGACCAGCTTACAATACAACTTCAACCATCGTACGCATCTTAGAAAAAAAGAAATTCATTAAACACCGTCCACACGGAAAAGGATTTATCTATTTCCCGAAAATTTCACGTGAGCAATACCGTGAATATTTAGCTGATTATTTACTTAAAAATTACTTTGAAGGAGATAGAAAAGAAATTGTTTCGTATTACAATAAGAATACTTCTTTGAGTGACATGTTGTAATTAGACCGAGAAATAAAGACTTCAAGATTCAAAAGTCAAGACAGAATAGAAGTCTTAACTTTTGAATCTTTTTTTTTGAATGAAAATTTTAATGTGAAAAAGTCTTTTACCTTCGGTGCTACTTCGTGGTGTCAAATATCTTAAGTCTAAAAATCTGATTTTACTCAATTTCATTTTCCCTAAAAGCACTTGGAATCAAATCTGGAATAATTTTCAAGACCAAAGGTAAAAGTAAAGCTCCACCAGGAAGTAAGAAAATCGCTAAAGCTGGCATGGATTTTACAATATCCATAAATTGTGTTTTCACTTTTTCTTTTTCCTCTTTCGTAAGTTCTTTTGTCGTTGATTTTTTAATTAAAAAAACCAATTCCTTGCTCTGCTTCAACTCTTTGGCTAATTTATCTTTGTTTCTCCCCAAGATTTTAATCCAGCGTTTGGAAACATTTCCATATAGCTTTTCAACTGAGTTGGAGTTCGACAAAAAAGCAAGTTGATCATTGTGTTTAATGACAAAATTTTCAACAATAACCAAGGTTTCATTTAATGCAGAATCGTTGATATCCAAATAAGTACATAAAAAGTTCAAGTATTCTTTTTCTTCAGGATGAGAATCTTGACTAGCGAAAATCGTTAGAACTGAAATATCAAGTAAAAAACGTTTAAACAATTCACTTTTTAAAGTAGTTTTAGAAATGGTTGTTAGCGGAATATCAGCATGAAAAAGACCTTCAATTTCATCTTTCTTTTTATCGTGAATTTTTGCTGAAGCTAAAAATACTTTAAAAATATGCTTTTCTTCAATTTCAACTTTTCCGTCAGCTTGAGCTGCCAAAATCAAAGCGTAAAGTGCATTTTCAGCGTACAAATTATAATTTGAAATCTCCAAAGTCTTTTTTGTACGTAAAAATTCATCATATAAAATCACATCCAAGTAAACGAAAGTATTACTCAAATAATTTACCCAAATCGCATTTTCAAACAAATTTGTGCGAATTTCAGTACGCTTTTCTAAGATTTTTTCTAATTTTTCGTCAGATGATTCTTTCAAGAAAAAAGTAAAAACTTTAGTGAACGAAATCACACTGTGGTGCTCATAAAAATCCAACATCAAATTGATGAAATCTCTTTTGGCATCTTGAATCGTGTTTCCACTAGACAAATAGGTATATAAATGACATTCAAACAAAAGAAAAGTTAGCTTCTCTCCCACTGTCCATTTTTCTTGATTGACATTTTTAGCAAAAATACATGTTGATGGAAAACCAAAAACGATTCCCGTTTGAGAAAAAACCAAATGTTTCAGGTGGTTTTTGTCGGAAGGAATATCCGTAATACTTATTTGAATCTCGTTTTTTTCAACTAAATCAAAATATTTTAAAATCCATCCTTTCGAACCTGGTGAAATCATAAAACAAATTTAAGATTAAAATTGATTGTAAAATATAATTGTGTCGCTAATTTTTTAATTTTCAGTCTAAAGCAAAGATATATTTAATTTTTCTCGTAACTTTGGTACAGTTTTAGCCACACAACTCACATGCGAATTAGTTTACATCTATTCTTTTGTTCAATTTTTCTTTCTTCGGGATTGATTGCTCAATCTGTGGTTACAAACAATCAATTGTTGTGGCAAATTTCTGGTAATGGACTCAAAAAAGCAAGTTATTTATATGGCAGTTATCACTCCAATGATCCGCGTGTTTTTAAACTTTCTGACAGCACCTATTCTGCTTTTTTAAATGCTGAAGCGGTCGTTTTAGAAGCTGACATCTACCAACTTTTTTCAGAATATGATATGCGTCTGAAAACGGCAACGATCAAATTTGATTCGAAAGGAAAACCATTTACAAGCGACACCAAAGCTACCCAAACAAAATACGGTAGTGAAGACGGTAGACCACAATTTTTGGACTTATATTTTCAGCAAATGGCCTACAATATGGGAAAGGCTTTTTTTCCTTTGGAAACCGTTGAAGAACAATTGGATGCTTTCGAAGCAGTTTACGAGCGTACAGCGACTCAGAAAAACTTACAAGATCTGAAAATCGTTCAAGATAATTTATTCAATGCTTATTTACAAGGTGATATTGAACGTGTTAGAACAATTATTCAATCGCAA
Organism: Bacteroidota bacterium; assembly: GCA_040386975.1. GTDB lineage: Bacteria > Bacteroidota > Bacteroidia > Flavobacteriales_D > Crocinitomicaceae > M2408. The sequence goes on from JAZKEO010000011.1 coordinate 141,403, forward strand.
TTAAACGATTCAAAAAATGCTTACGACCGTTTGATTGTAAAAAGAAATGTAAACATGGTTAACGGAATAGACACGTTATGTAGAAAAAAAAGTTTATTTGTAGCTGTTGGCTGTGGACATTTAGCAGGAAACGAAGGAATCATCACTTTACTCCGCAAAAAAGGCTATCATGTGCGACAAGTTTTTGCTTCTTATTCCGATAAAAAAACGGCGAATGAATTAAAAATTATGAGTTTTAATAAATTCACTTATTCAGACAAAAAAGAGAAATTTACAGCAACATTTGGTGGAAAACCAATCTTAGACACAAATGTCAATTATTTCAGACTCATTTACCAAGAAATGGGACAAGGAAACACCTTTGTCATTGAAATTGAAAATTCTCAAGACGACAATTTAAAAGAATACGCCGCCGACGTAATTGATTTACCTGAAAAATCTACAGTTACAGAAGTAAAACACCAAGGGGAAATTCAAGCTTTTGAAGGAATTGGATATGAATATGCTGCAGGATTAAGTTGGAAACGCGTTTTTATTGTCGATGGGAAATTAATTAAATTAATTTGCTACGGAGGAAATAAATTCATGAATTCAAACCGACCACAAAGCTTTTTTAATCAGGTGGTTTTTTAGTGAGTTTTATCCCAAAGTGGGCGAAGTTTTCGCGAAGAGCGCAAAAAAATAATTTCCTACTATATGCAAATTTTACAAAAACCCCAACTTTCTTCTTACCCGATTCAAAACCTCATCAGCGATTACTGATGCTTTTTTTGCACCAACTTTCAGAATTTCATCAATTTTAGATGTATCATTCATATAGAAAGTAAACAACTCACGTTCTTTTTGAAATCTAGTCAAAATCAAGTCCAAAAGTGCAAGTTTGGCGTGACCATAACCATATCCGCCAGCTAAATACAATTCACGCATGTTTTGAATTTCAGACTCAGAAGCCAAGAGTTTGTAAATATTGAACACATTACACGTATCAGGAATTTTTGATTCTTCCAAAGTTTCACTTCCTGTAACAAAAGACATAATTTGCTTTTTTAATTCTTTCTCAGGAAGAAAAATATTGATAAAATTATTGCGTGATTTGCTCATTTTTTGTCCGTCAGTTCCTGGAACAAGCATCGTGTTTTCTTGAATTGAGTCTTGTGGCAAAACAAATGTTTCTCCCATTTTTGCATGAAAACGAGAAGCAACATCACGTGTCATTTCCAAGTGTTGCAATTGATCTTTCCCAACAGGAACGATTTCTGCATCGTAAATCAAAATATCTGCCGCCATCAAAATTGGATAAGCGAAAAGTCCAGCGTTTACATCTCCCAAACGATCCGCTTTATCTTTGAAGCTATGAGCCAAAGTCAAACGTTGAAAAGGATAAAAACACATCAAATGCCATGCTAACTCAGTAACTTGAGGCACATCACTTTGACGATAGAAAAATGTTTTTTCAGGGTTTAATCCAAAAGCAAGCCATGTCGCCGCAGTTGAATAAGTATTCGCTTTTAATAATTCACCATCTTTAATCTGTGTAACAGAATGTAAATCAGCGATAAAAAGAAAAGATTCATTTTCTTCTTTCTCTGATTCTTTAATAGCTGGTAAAATTGCTCCTAAAATATTCCCTAAATGTGGGGTTCCTGTGCTTTGTATTCCTGTTAATATTCTCGCCATTTCTTTAGTTATGAGTTAGTAACTCGTAGTTAGTAGTAAATTGATATTGTTTCAAAGTTAATTGAAGTCTTTTGTCTAATGTCTTTTAGTCTTAAGTCCATTTAACGCCGTCTTTTCCGTCTTTAACAGTAATTCCAGCTTCGTTCAAACGATCGCGAATTAAATCTGACATCGCCCAATTTTTTGTTTCACGGGCATCTTGTCGCATTTCTAAGACTAAGTCCATCACTTTATCCAATTTCTTACTTCCTTGTTCTTGAATCGCTTTTAAACCTAAAACATCAAAAACAAAAGCAGACATTTCTTTTGTAAGTGAACTTAAATCACCTGCTGAAATTTGTTCTTTACTATCAGAAATTAAATTGATATAGCGACTTGCTTCAAATAAATTTGCGACCAATATTGGAGCAGAAAAATCATCGTTCATCGCTTCGTAGAAACTTTGAATTAATCCGTTTACATCAAAAGAACTTTCTTTTGAAACGCTCAAATTTGGTAATTTCTGCATTGCTTCCATTAACTTGTGAAAACCTTTTTCAGAAGCAATCAAAGCTTCTGAAGTAAAATCCAAAGTACTTCTGTAATGTGCTTGCATCATGAAGAAACGAACAACCATGGCGTCAAAACCTTTTTCCAGCAAATTATTTTCTCCAGAAAAAAGTTCTTCAGGTAAAAGTGTATTCCCTGTTGATTTAGACATTTTTTTTCCGTTCAAAGTCAACATATTTGTATGCATCCAATAATTTACTGGTGCTTTTCCTGTTGAAGAACAACCTTGCGCAATTTCACATTCGTGATGTGGAAATTTTAAATCCATTCCACCACCATGAATATCAAATTGTTCGCCTAAATACTTGGTACTCATCGCAGAACATTCCAAATGCCAACCCGGAAAACCAAGCCCCCAAGGAGAAGGCCATTTCATCAAATGTTCGGCAGAAGCATTTTTCCACAAAGCAAAATCAAGTGAATTGCGTTTTTCTTCTTGACCATCTAAATCACGTGTTCCGGAAATCAAATCTTCAATTTTTCTTCCCGATAATTCGCCATAAGGAAAAGATTCATTGTATTTCAGGACATCAAAATAAACGGAACCATTCACAACGTAAGCGAATCCGTTCTCTATAATTTTATTGATTAATTCAATTTGTTCGATAATATGTGCTGTCGCAGTTGGCTCGATGGATGGTGGTAAACTGTTAAACAAACTCATCACCTTGTGGAAGTCAACTGTGTATTGTTGAACGATTTCCATTGGTTCAACTTGCTCCAAACGTGCTTTTTTACCAATTTTATCTTCTCCTTCGTCAGCATCGTCAACTAAGTGACCAACATCGGTTATATTTCTCACGTAACGCACTTTGTAACCCAAATGCATTAAATACCTGTAAACCAAATCAAAAGAAATAAACGTTCGGCAATTCCCTAAATGCACATTGCTATAAACCGTTGGTCCACAAACATATAATCCAACAAATTTTTTATTTAAAGGAATAAATTCTTCTTTCTTTCCACTAAGTGAAGAATAAATTTGAAGTTTATTTTTTGTTTCCATTATTTTTGGATTTTAAGACTAAAAGACTTAAGACAAAAGACTTTGATTGATTTGAAAGTCCATTTAAATTATTCTTTTTAGTACTTTTTATTATAGTTAATCGATTTTAGTCTTATGTCTAATATCTTACGTCTAAAAGTCTATTTTCTTATCGCTTTTATCCCCGGTAATTCTTTTCCTTCCAAGTATTCGAGCATCGCTCCACCACCAGTTGAAACGTAACTTACTTGATCCGCTAAATCAAATTTATTGATTGCTGCAACGGAATCTCCACCGCCAATTAAAGAAAAAGCTCCTTTTTTTGTAGCGTCAACAATCGCTAAAGCAACATCTTTTGTTCCGTGAGAAAAGTTTTCCATTTCAAAAACACCCATTGGTCCATTCCAAAGGATTACTTTTGATTTCAGTAGAACTTCGCGACAAATTTTTGATGTTTCACTTCCTGTATCAAGTCCCATCCAACCATCAGGGATTTCATTGATTGCCATTTCTTTTCTGTTTGCCTCGTTATCGAATTTATCAGCTACGATTGCATCAACAGGAATGATTAATTCAACCCCTTTTTCTTTAGCTTTTGCGATGATGTTTCGTGCCATATCCAAATAATCGTCTTCACACATAGAACTTCCAACCTTTCCACCTTGTGCTTTCACAAAGGTAAAAGCCATTCCACCACCAACAATTAGGTAATTTACTTTGTCTAATAAACGCTCGATAATCGTGATTTTTGATGAAACTTTCGCTCCACCAACTATTGCCGTTACAGGTTTTTCAGTTGAATTTAATACTTTATCAACACTAATGATTTCAGCTTCTAAAAGTAAACCAAACATTTTATCTTCTGGGAAAAAATCTGCAATAATCGCTGTACTAGCATGAGCACGGTGTGCTGTTCCAAAAGCATCATTCACATAAACATCTCCATGTTTGGCTAATTTCTTAGCAAAATCAAGATCGCCTTTTTCCTCTTCTTTGTAGAAACGTAAATTCTCCAATAAAAGTACTTCACCATCTTGTAAATTTTTACTCTGTTCAACAGATTTTTCTGAAATACAATCATCAGCAAACTGAACAGGAAGTCCTAAAACAGAAGATGTGTGTTTTAAAATATGTTTCAGTGAAAATTTATCTTCTGGTCCATCTTTCGGACGACCTAAATGCGACATTAAAACAACAGAACCACCTTGATCCAAAATATAATTTATTGTAGGTAAAGCTGCAACAATGCGAGAATCGTCCGTTATTTCCAAAGTTTCTTTATCCAAAGGAACGTTAAAATCAACACGGATTAATGCTCTTTTCCCTTTAAAATTGTATGTTTTTAATGTCTTCATTTTTATAAAAATTTTCTTGCCCTACAAAATTAATAATTCATTTAGAATGTATTGATTTTATTTGGATTTATATTCAGAAAATAATTGTTAAAGTCATAGCAATTTTACAAGCCTAATTCTTTCGCGTATTTAGATGTTTTTGGCGGATTCCAAGGGTCATCGTAGGATTTTTTGAAAAAGAATTCTTGGATATACGCAATAGAACGCACAAATCTTAAATAATAACCGAAATAGATTACCATTAGTGGCATGTAAAGTAAAAAGTAGGAAATGGATGTATTTTTCTCAGTTCGATATAAAGAAAACACTAAGAATTTAAAATAATTTGTACAGGTATAAAGAAAGAAATTCATTGTTAAAATGAAAGTCAATTCATGAGGGAAATTGAACACCATATCGATAAAATAAATATACCACTTCACATTTAAAACGATGTTGTAAGTAATATTTTCAAGAAACGAGAAAAAGCTTGAGAAATTAAAATGCTGACTCGGATAAAATACATCTCGGTGTTTACGTACACGAAAACGTATCAAACTTTTATCCCAGCGAAGGCGTTGTTTGGCTAATTTTTTGAAATTGTCTGGTGCACTTGTCAAACATACGGCATCCGAGGCAAATTTCACTTTGTAGCCCATTTTCCTTATTTTCACACTGATATCACCGTCTAAACCCGGACCAATATCCCAACCTTGAATTTGTGTCATCGCATCCGCTCGAAAAGCACCAAAAGCACCAGAAATTATTCGGTAAATTCCCAACTGACTAGCAACAACACGACCAATAGAAATGGTATCGTAATATTCAATGGCTTGTAGTGTTGTAGCAACAGACGTTTTGTAATTTCTAACCATAACATTTCCTCCAACTCCAGCAATTTTGGAATCCATGTAAAATGGTAAGATTATTTGAATAATTGCATCGTAATTGTAGCTACAATCAGCGTCAAGGTGAACAATAAACTTCCCATTAGTAAAACGCAAAGCTAAATTTGCTGCAGATGCTTTACCGCCACGAAATTCATTACGAATAAATTTATCGACAAAACCATTTCGTTCCATGTCGCGACCTATGGTTGGAGTATCGTCATCAGAACCATCATCAACAACGATTATTTCAACATTTTTATACGTTTGTTCTCGCAGTGATTTAACTAACTTAAAAATGTGTTTTCCTTCATTTTTCCCAGGAATAATGATCGAAACAAGTGGTTGTTCTAAATTTAAACGATATAAAGCTTCTTTGGTTTTTTTTCTATTTAGAACTTTTAAAATTTTTGCAATTGTCAAAACGATTAAATCGATAATCATGTAGCGGAATAATTCAAAAAAGACAAAAAACCAAAAAATTCGGATGAATCTTTCAAATCCCATCGAAGCTACGTAATCGAAAAAATCATCTAAACTATTCATTACATAGTAATTAACTGATTTATTTGCAATTCAGAAGAAAGATTGTAATTCAGTTGATGAACATTGGCTTTGATTTCAATAACCAAATCTTTGAAATTATTTTTAATCAATTTTTCCAATAATTTCAAAATATCATCGATGATACGTTGTGAAATTTTTGTTGGAATCTCAAACATTGTCACAAGAATTACAGATGACGAATAAAAAGTAATCATATCGGATGAACGAATCGATGAACGAATTTCTCCAACTAAATCTTTGAGTAACAATTGCTGTGCATTACTTCCAACTTTTGCATAAAATTGCCCCGCATTTTCAATATTTATAGCAATGATATTTGAACTTCCTTCTGTTTGTCTCAAACGTTCAACTTCATATTTTGTAACTGTCTTAAAGGTATCAAATTTTACCGTTCCAATAATATCTTCAATATCTTTTGGCGTGGAAACATAACCTTGAAGTGCGTAGCTTTCTCCTTTTTTTGTTAAAGTAAATTCATTTATCTCTTTGTCAACCAAAGATTCAACAGGATTATCAAAGGTACAAGACATACATTTCGCCTTAACGTGAAAATCTTGAAAACGGTTGTCACAATTCTTACATTTGTGCAAAACAGATGGTTTGTCGTAATCTACTCCAATGTGTTTTAATTTTTTGGAACATTTTGGACAATTTAATTGGTCGTCGATGTCATTCGTAAAATCTGTTATCGGACCAACATAAGCACACGGAAAATGATGAACAATATCAAAGGTATCGGTATGTGAAGATCCACATTTTGGACATGCTTCACGAAAACTTAAATGAGAAGATTTACAATTTGAGCAAAGGTAAATGCGGTCTAAAAATTTGTGTTTAAACAAACCTTCCTGAATAGCAACTTCTAAAATTTCTAAAACTTGATATTCCTCAAATTCATTGAAATTACAAGCCAAGAAAGGAAAAGAATAATTTGTGTTAGAAAGAGCGTAAGGTACTGGTTCTAAAATTTTCAATTCCCGTGTAAACATGAAATACAATAATTTTGAAACAACCATGGCTTCAAAAGAAATTGAATTTATTACGGTCAATTCTTTCGTTAAATTATTTATAGTCGAAACATGCTCGTGAATCAAAGGAATTTGATCGAAAGAGAAAATAACGCCATCAATCAAGGTTTTGATAAAAACATCGCGATGCGCATTTCCGTTTAGTATGATAATTGGTTTTAAATAAATCTCTGAATTTTGATTTCCACGTATTCGTTTCACAACCATACGGGTAAAATCAGCATTTTTCCCGTCAATAATAATTCCCACATAGGATAACGATCGGTCGATTTTTAAATCTCTACTTTGTGAAACGTAGATGTATTTACTATTTAAGTAATCAACGGTTCCGTTTGCGGCATCTATTTTTACATTTTCTAATGCCATCAGAATTTTGATTTAGTAATTTTAACACCCATTTTCCAATAAGTTCGCCATTTTTTCAAATCTTGATCACTAGCAGGGAAAATATCAGCAGACAAAGAACGAGTTGTTGGTTCGTATTTTTTCTGAAATTCTTCAGGTAATTGATATGTCGTAAAATAAAAGCGTTTGATGTAACCTTTACCTGATGAACCATCTGGAAAACCTAAATTAACTTCGTCATTTATTTTTAGAGACTTTAAATCTTCTTGCTTAAAAAAACCTTTAATAAAGACATTTTCCGGTCGATGTATAGATAAAATAATCTCTTCTTTCAAGGCTACTTCAAATTGATTTTTTAAAATATTTGTTACTGTTCCCTCAATTGGAGAATAAAAAATAATATTCCCGTTTTCATCAGTATTTGCATTCCCTAAGCCATTTTTATTTGAATTGGCATTCAAATCAGCATTCAAATCGCGTCGCATTTTGTACAATTGAGCTAAACTTGCTTGAAGTAAGACGTTTTTTCCTTTTAAGGTTTCAATTTCATAATTCACTTGATTGATTTTTGAAATTTGGTCGTCTAGTCGATTTCGAGGTAAAACATCCAACATCACTTCGTTGCGAATTCGTTCTAATTCATTTTCATACAAACGTTTCATCTTGATTTTCTCAGCAATCAAAAAAGAATTTAATTTGATGTCTTCTTTCACCTGAAAGTCTTCTTTTTCTGACCAAGAAACATCGCCCTTTTTCTGTTGATTCATAGCAAATTCGTAGGAACCAAAACTGTTAAAAAATCCTGCAGGTTTGTCGGGAATGTAGGAGAATAATTTATCTCCGATACACACTTCATCGCCTTCCTCCACAAAAAAATTAGCTACACGACAATCGCTCGTATTTCTGATTTCAATATTATCAAAAAGTATTTGTCCATCAGCTTCAATAAAAATGTATGCATTTATGATGTAACGGATTAGAAAAAAAACTAAAATGAGTAAAAGGATAAAATAAATGATTCTATCCCAATTGATTTGGGTTTTGGTTTTCTTTTCTTTTTGAATTTCTAAACCACGTAAAACCGATTCATTTCGTTTGAAACTAATGTTCTTCATTTTGCTCCAAAGTCTTTTTGTCTAATTCGATTAAACGGTTTAAATCGTGGTAATTAAAGGTGTTAATTCCCGTTTTTTGATTCATTTTCTTAGAAAATTCTTCCATTTCATTTCGAGATGTAAAATCTTCTGTGCGAAGAGAAATTGAAATCTGCTCTTTTTTGCTCAAAAAGGGACTCAATTTTCTCACTAAATAATCCTCTTTGATATTTTCATAACACATAAAACGTACAAAATCTGCTGATTTCATTAATTCATTCGTATATGTAGAATCTAAACTCAAAGGCAAATCGATTGATAACTTAATTTTATACGTAGTTGTTATGGATTTAGTTTCCTTTAATAAATTTTTATATTTTTCTTTTTCTTCTTCTTGTTTCACTTTCCAATTTGGACGAACATGCGGTTCAATATCTAAGTGAATTCCTGTGATATTTTTCATTGGAAATTGATCCAAAATTGCTTCCATTTCAGCTTTCACATTTTTTGAATCAAGCAAATCGTTTTGACCAAACATCAAGTGAATTTTTATTCCTTTGGCACTTAAATCGTTTATAAGTTTGATTTTTTGCTTTAGAAATTCATCTTTGGATGTAATGGCAATCTCAACTTCATCAAATTGATTGTAAGAAATGTACTCACTTAAAAACTCAACAGAATGCTTTTCAAACGTTTTTGTCCAGATATAAACTGTACGATTTGTTTCATCTTCAAAAGAAAAATAATTTGGTAAAAATAGCGGTTCAATCAACTGACTCATCGAAACACTTGGCATTTTTTCTTGCATTTTCAGCAATTTGATGTACAAGTTTTGCTTCAAATCCAATAATTCGATGTCAATTTGGAGTAAATCGTCAATCAATTCCAAAGCATGAAGCGGATTAAAATCTGCATCTAATAACTTTGCTTTTACACGTTCTTGGCGAATAGATTCATTTAAAAGAATACGCTTTTGATGAAAAACAATGTATTGTTTGAGCTGATAACGGTATTCATAAGCTTCATTTAAAAGTTCAATGCGTTTGTTTGTCGTTGCTTCATCTAAAAATTCTAATTGTTTGTACAAACGCTCTTTCTCAAGTAAATTTTGTTCTTTGTGTTTGAACTGCAAAGGAATTGTTGAGGAAATTCCACCGCTGAAAAAGGAACGAGATGTAGGGTTTTGAACAATTACATCAAAATAATTGTAGCGAACATAGGTTTTGAAACGAATCTCGTGAAACCATTTATTTTGATTCTCAAGCGATTGAGTCAACACTTTACTCAAACTATCAAAACTAGAATTTTCTTTCGTACCGTCAGATAAAGCATCGCCTAAAAATAAATCGTAATTCAAATCAAAAAGTGGCGTTTCTAAATTGAAAAAGGAAGTATCAAAAAGGGGAGAAATATGCTCGTTGTAACTTTCATAAATTCCACGCATTCCATTTATTTCGGCAATTCGCGTGTGGTTTTTCAATAGAAATTCTTTGTTTAGTTTTTTAGCAAAATATAAGTTTTCTATAATTTCACTTTGCTGTTTTAAAATGCTTTCACGGGTATCTAACAGTTTTGTTTTCTGATGATTAAACCAAAAAATACACTGATTCATTTTTATCGGAATATTCTTTTTTGAAGTCTGTAATTTGGCGATTTCTTCCTGCAAAGTTTTGTCAATACTCAAACTTTTTAATTGATTTTTTGAATCTAAATATCCGCCTTTGAGAATATTCCACTCTGCTCCAAGTCCAACTCGGCTTCGAAAAGAAATGTTATCTTCCAAATCTGCAAGTGGATTTGCCTTAAAATTTTGTAAACCTTCCACACTAAAATTTACTCCATTGTCTTTTTTGAGTAAATTTTCTTGAGCTTGGTAATAATTTTGTAAATTGTAAGGATTTGAACTTTGACTTTTTAAGTCTGAAAAATAAACGATTAAGCTTGAATCACTTATCGTTTTTGAAGGAGAAAGATTCGTTTTTGTTAAAACAGAATCAAAAATCACTTGTAAATCTTTCAGATAGACGGAAATATTCTTCTCGTTTTCATGTTGAGAAAATAGCACATTAGATAAACCAATGAAAAGAATGATATGGGTGAAATTTCGTTTAATAGCCTTTTTTATTCGACAAATATAGTTATAAATCGTTAAAAATCATTCAATTTCTTATGTAAACATATTTAATTGTCTTGTTTAGTAAACATTTTAGTAAGCCATTTTTCAAAAATTAAGTTAAAATAATTTTTTTCAAACTGAAAACACTAAATTTGTTTATGCAAAAGTCTTTAATACGTCGAAATGATTCAAATAGTTTCAGTGAATTTTCAAACAAATTGACATACGAACAATCTTTGTTTCAGGATTTAATTCAAGAGGAGTTTTCATTAAAAGCATTTGAGAATCAACTAAAACTGAAAGAGAATTTTTCAAATCAAAAAAGAGAGAATTTACATGAAAGTTTAATTTCTCAATATAAATCACTTGAAATTTTTGAAAAAACGCAAGAAAATATTGATTTATTAAAGCAAGAAAATACTTTCACTGTTACGACTGGACATCAGTTAAATCTTTTGACTGGACCGATGTATTTTCACTATAAAATTTTGCATACGATTAAATTAGCTGAAGAGTTGAAGAAATCATACCCCGATAAAAATTTCGTCCCGATTTATTGGATGGCTTCGGAAGATCATGATTTTGAGGAAATTAATCATACTTTTTTGTTTAATCGAAAAATTTCATGGGAATCAAATTTTGGAGGGGCAGTTGGAACTTACCCCTTAGAAAATTGGGCTGAATTCAAAAATGAAGTAAAGCAATTTTTTAATAATTTCCCCGAAAGTAACATTCATACTTTATTGGATAAATATAAAGGCGAGAATTTGTCTCAAGCGACGTTTTCATTTGTAAATGAATTATTTAAGGAATACGGTTTGGTAATTATTGACGCCAATAAAAAAGAATTAAAAAGAGAATTTATTCCAATTCTAAAACAAGAAATCGAGAATTCATTTTCTGAAAAAGCGGTTTTAGAAGCAAATTCCAAATTGGAGAAATTAGGTTTTAAACCTCAGATTTTTGCACGACCAATTAATTTGTTTTATTTAACTAAAAACAAACGAATTCGTATCATAAACGACGATAATCGTTTTCAAATAGATGAACTTGGAACGTTTTCCAAAGATGAAATCTTAAAGATGATTGAAGAAAATCCTGAAAATTTTTCTCCGAATGTAGTCTTGAGACCCGTTTATCAAGAATGTATTTTACCGAATTTGGCTTACATTGGTGGTGGAGCAGAAATTGCTTATTGGACACAATTGAAAGGAGTTTTTGAAAAAGTAAATATTCCTTTCCCTTTGATTCAAGTTCGAAATTCCATCCAAATTTTTGATAAAAATTCACTCAAAAAAGCTTCAAAACTTGGATTTACTCATGAAGAATTATTTTCATCAATAGACGAATTGAAACAAATTTACCTTCAAAAAAACATGAAGGAAGAACTTGATTTTTCAGAACTGGAAAAACAAAGTCAAGACTTAGCTTCGACTTTTGAAAAGCAAATTGTTGGCTTTGATACTAATTTGAAAAATTATGCTGAAGCTGAGAAAACAAAACTTCATAATCAAGTTGAAAGTATCAAACAGAAACTCAAAAAACTTCAAAAGAGTCAATTTGATATCGAATTAAAACAAATTGAAGATTTAAAAAATAAATTATTCCCAAATGGAGGTTTACAAGAACGTCATGATAATTTCTTGAATTTTTGTCCAGATGGAAGTTACGAAGTTTTAATAAAAGAACTTTATGATGCAATCTCGCCTTTTGAAAAAGATTTGATTGTTTTAAACTAGATTGTTAAATAAGTTCAATTTCCCTTTGATTTATAAAATTTTATCATTAGTTTTGATTTACTAACTTTTGTTTTTAGAACCTCCTAACTTTTCTAAATTCGACTTTATGAAAATAACCTTTCTTTTTTTAATCATATTAAATGGATTTTTTTCTTTTTCCCAAGAAAATGTTCTAGATAATCAAAATAATACATCCGCTTTACCCAAAGAAGCTTTATTTATACTTGATAAGCATCACAGATATAGAGATCCAATAAAATTCCCAACGGTCGGTGACACCTCTTTTATGCACATTTTAAATGGTTATGTAATAATGAGTTTAAATTTAAGAGGAGGAAGTAAATATAGTGGAATGGGGAAAATTTATGATGCTAAAATGGAGCCAATTGATGGAGTTAATATGTTAACTTTTGAATTTGAAAGTGATACATTGTTTTCTGATTCTTATTCAAGAAAACGTGTCTTAGTAGGAGTTGATTTTAAAAAGCCTCCTCATCTAAACAGAATTTTTTTGATGATAAATAATAAGGTAATTATAGATGTTTTTCATGCACACGAGCCTTACGAGGGAGAAATTATTAAACTCGAGGAAAAGTCTTATCTCTACAAGCTATTTCGTGAAACTGTTTTAGAGTTAGAATAAGCGAGATTAAGATTATTATTTATCTTTGTTCAAAATAATTTAAGCTGTAATCCGTTTTAATTCCTAATGAAGTATTTCCTAAGTTATATTTTTTTCCTAGTATCCTATTTTAGTTTTTCTCAAACTGGAATTATTGAAGGAAAATGTCTTGACAAAAAAGGGAATTCTTTAGAGAACGTAAAGGTTTACGTTCTTAGTTTAGAGAAAATACTTTATACCGATGAAAATGGAAAATTCTCCATCGAAACTCCTTTAAATCAAGAGCTTGAATTTATTTTTCGCTACGACACAATTGAAATTAGGAAAAACTACATTGTAAATTCGGATAAATCAGTAAAAGTTGAGGACGTGATTTTTCCAATTATTTCCTTAAAAAGTGTTACCATAAAAGGTTTTGAGGAACAAGATATTTTGTTTTTTAAATTGCCGAAATTAGACATTCAAACTTTCCCAAATGCCAGTGTAGAACGAACCTTAATTTTTACAACGGCAGCCAGTTCAAACAATGAATTGACTTCAAATTACAACGTTCGTGGTGGGAATTACGATGAAAATTTAGTTTATGTCAACGATTTTTTAATCAACAGACCATTTTTAACGCGTTCAGGTCAGCAAGAAGGTTTGAGTTTTATTAATACAGCATTAGTGCAAGGAATTAGTTTTAGTGGTGGTGGTTTTGATGCACGTTACGGAGACAAATTGAGTTCTGTATTAGATATTACTTACAAAAATCCAGATTCTTTGAATGCTTCTGTGATGGCATCTTTACTTGGCGTTGAAGCTCACGTTTCGCATGCTGTAAGTTCTCGTTTGAATTATTTGGCTGGTGCAAGATATCGTGCAAATGGTTATTTGTTGAATTCTTTGCCCACAAAAGGAAATTATAATCCCGTGTTTTACGACGGACAAGTTTTGTTGAATTACAACATTACCGAAAATTTAGTTTGGAGTAATATTGCTCATTTTTCATCCAACAATTACCGTTTTACACCAGAAACACAAGAAACTGATTTTGGAACAGTAAATGAGGCTTATCGTTTTAAGATTTATTTTGATGGACAAGAACAAACACGCTTTCAAACAATTACAACTGGAACAGCACTCAAATGGACAGTAAATAAAAAGACCCAACTTGACTTTTATGCCTCCGTTTTTAACACCGATGAACAAGAAAATTTTGATATCCAAGGTCAATATTTTATCAACTTACTGGAAACAGATCCTTCAAAAGAAGAGTTTGGAGATTCGATTGCTACTGTTGGAATTGGAACCTTTTTGAATCATGCTCGAAATCAATTAAAAGCAACAATCATCAATGTGTATCACAATGGAACATATAAAATTTCGGATAATTCAAAATTATATTGGGGAGTAAATCTTCAAAAAGATAAATTTCGTGATGTCTTGAGCGAATGGAAAATGATTGATTCTGCTGGTTTCAGTTTGCCACAAACAGCTGGAAATGAAGTTGAACTTTTTGAAACCATAAAAAGTAAATTGAGTTTGGATAATTCAAGAGTTACTGGATTTCTTCAATTCAAGCAAGAATGGTTTAAAGCAAAAGAGAATTACATTGTAAAAGTCAAGCAAAAAAATCGTCAGAAAAAAATCACAAATTTTCATTCAGATACGATTGAATCTTCTTACAACAGATTGGTTTTCACAAGTGGAATCAGAGCGGGATATACTGAAATTAACAATGAATTTTTTGTTACTCCACGTGCTTCTTTAAGTTTTTTCCCACGATCTTATTTCTTTAACAACGGAAATATTCGCAAGCGTTCAGCTTTGTATAAATTGTCAAGCGGTTTGTATTACCAGCCACCATTTTACAGAGAATTTCGTACCATTGATGGAAACTTGAATCTAAATGTAAAATCTCAAAAATCGTTTCACATTGTTGGAGGTTACGATTTTCTCTTCACACTTTGGGATAGGGATGTTCCTTTTAAGTTTTCTTCAGAAATTTATTACAAATACATGTGGGACGTAAATCCATACGAAGTTGACAACGTTCGCACGCGTTATTATGCAGAGAATATGGCAACAGCTTATGCCTATGGTTTGGATATAAACTTACATGGAGAATTTGTAAAAGGAATTGAGTCTTTCTTTAAAGTTGGACTTTTATCAACGAAAGAAAACATAATTGACGATCAATATACTTTGTATTACAACCAAGCTGGAGAACGCATTTACAAAGGCGTAAGTGAAGATCAAGTGGCAGTTGATAGTGCCGTTATTTTCCCAAAAGGAATTCCTCGTCCGACAGACCAATTGTTGAATTTTGCTATTTTATTTCAGGATAATATGCCTGGATACGAAAGTTTTTCAGTCCAATTAGGTTTATTTTTCGGAACACGTTTACCTTATGGACCACCAGATTTTGAGCGTTACAAAGATACTTTACGTCAAAAATCATATTTCAGAACTGATTTAGGTTTGTCCTATGACTTATTAAAAAAGAGAAAACACGCCATAAATAAAACGACCATAAAAAAATCTCGTTTTTCAGATGCGATTATTTCTTTTGAAGTCTTTAATTTAATGGGAATCAACAATGTACTTTCAAAACAATGGATTCAAGATGTTTCAGGGAAATATTATTCCATTCCGAATTACCTTACTCAAAGAAGATTTAATTTGAAATTGATTTTAAGAATTTGAAAAGAACTAAATTCCCATCAGTAAAAATCCTAAGCTTTCAACTTTAAATATTATTTCACAAAAAAAAGTTACCATGTTGGTATTTTTTGTACCTTTGTAAAACGAACTTATTATATTTCATTGAGAGTAATCGCTAAAAAAACTTTACGAGATTTTTGGACTAAGCATGCTGATGTGAAAGAACAATTAGATTCGTTGTATTATGAAGCTGAAAAAGCAAATTGGAAAACTCCAAATGATATCAAAAAAGAATATTCAAGTGCAAGTATTTTAGAAGATAATAGAGTTTGTTTTAACATTAAAGGGAATAAATATCGTTTAATCATAAAAATCAATTATGATTATGGAATTATTTGGATTCGATTTATAGGAACACATCAAGAATACGATAAAATCAATGCGAATAAAGTTTAATACATATCCACATGAACATTAAAGTAATAAAAACAGAAAAGGATTACAATCAGGCTTTAAAAAGGTTAGAGAATATTTTTGATGCTAAAATTGGAAGTTCAGAAGGTGATGAATTAGAAATTCTATCGATACTTATTGAGCAGTATGAAAACACTCATTTTCCAGTTGATTTACCTGATCCAATTGAGGCAATAAAATTCAGAATGGAACAATTAGGAATTAAACAAAAAGATTTAACCGAATCCATTGGTTTTGCAAGTCGTGTAAGTGAAATTTTAAATAAGAAAAGAAAATTGACCTTAGAAATGATTCGTAAATTACATGTTCAATTAAATATTCCTACTCAAGTGTTATTGAAGGAGTACTAAGTTTCAACTCATAACTACAAACTCATAATTCATAACTACTACCATTCATCCTCCGTTCCATCTTCCTTATTACTTTCTCTCAATAATTTTTTCCAATCGTGTGAAGCATCTTCCGAATCAGCGATGATGTCAAAATATTCTCCTTTCGGAATGTCGTAATGCTCAATGTCTTCGCCTGTATATTCTTCGATTTCTGCTAAGTATGTTTTTTCTTCTTCACTGCAGAAAGCAAGTGCTTGTCCGCGTTTGTTTCCTCGCCCAGTTCTTCCAACTCGATGCACATAATTTTCTGGGACATCAGGAAGATCGTAATTGATTACGTAGTCAACATCTGGAATATCAATTCCTCTTGCAGCGACATCTGTGGTAACTAAAATTTTGTTTTCTCCTTTTCTAAATCGGTCTAAAATCCCAAAACGTTCTTTTTGTTCCACTCCTCCGTGAAGAAATTCGGTGTGAACTTCAACACGTTTCATAGCCGCCATAACACGCTCTGCACGCACTTTTGTTCTGACAAAAACAACAAATTTACTTTCAGGATAGGTTTTTAAAACATTCTCCAAGAAAAATCGTTTGTCGTCCATTTCAATAAATGCAACGGCATGATCGATATTTTTTGCAACTGGATTATTTGGTGAAATTTGAATTCGAATCGCATTTTGAACCAGCGAATACGCTAAAGTTTTAATCTTTTTGGTAATCGTAGCAGAGAAAAATAGAGTTTGTCGTTTTTTTGGAATGTGTTTCAACAAATCCTGAATATCTTTAATGAAACCCAAATCCAACATGTGATCGGCTTCGTCCAAGACAAGAAATTCTAATTTTTTCATGTCCAAATGTCCTTGTGAAACCAAGTCAAACATACGTCCAGGAGTAGCAACCAAAACGTCAACCCCTTTATTTAATGATTTTATTTGTGGATCTTGCTCCACTCCTCCGTGAATACTGGCGCAAACGACATGTAAATCTTTTCCAATCGTATTAAAAACATCTAAAATTTGAATCGCTAATTCCCTTGTTGGCACCAAAACCAAACAAGAAACGCCTTCAGCTTTCTTTTTTCGCAATTTTGAGTCTAAGACTTCCAAAATTGGAATGACAAAAGCTGCCGTTTTACCAGTTCCCGTTTGAGCAATAGCTAAAACATCTTCCCCGTTCAAAATCGGTTGAATCGCTTTAAACTGAATATCGGTTGGTTTATTAAAACCTAAGATCTTTAATTCAGCTTTTATCTTGGGAGAAATACGGTAATCGTCAAATTTCATGTTTGCTTTTTTAACAAAGGTAGTCTAAAATTAGACATTAGACAAAAAGATATTAGAAATAAGACTTTCAATTACATCAAGTCTTACGTCTTTTGTCTAACAGTCTTACGTCCAAAAAAAATCAGGAAATAATTTTTTAACGAAATAATTGCTTCTTGATTTTTTTGTACTATCTTTAGTTAAAATTTACAAAAATGCCTTACACAAAAGAACCTGCCGAAATCGTTAAAGATTTTATCAACCAAACCAAACAATCTATTTTTTTGACAGGGAAAGCAGGAACTGGAAAAACCACGCTTTTAACAGAAATTATTCGTTCGACTCACAAACAAACGGTTGTTGTTGCCCCAACGGGAATTGCAGCCTTAAACGCTGGTGGTGTAACAATTCATTCGATGTTTCAATTGCCGTTTTCTGCTTTTGTGCCTGATTTTGGAAATATTCAAAGTGCTTCTGATAGATTTAAAATTGAAACGAAAGACAGTTTGATGCGTCACTTTAGTTTTAATTCAAAGCGAAAAAAATTATTACAGAATCTTGAACTGTTAATTATTGACGAAGTAAGTATGCTTCGTGCGGATTTACTTGATGCTATTGATTGGGTTTTGAGAAATATTCGCAAGAAAAATGATGCTTTTGGCGGTGTGCAAGTTTTGTTTATTGGCGATTTGATGCAACTTCCTCCAATTGTAAAAAATGAAGAATGGAGTGTTTTAAGTAAATATTACAGCGGAATTTTCTTTTTTAATTCAAAAGTATTACAAGAAAAACCACCGATTTACATCGAATTAGAGAAAATTTACCGTCAAGACGATGAAGATTTTATTCGTATTTTAAATAATTTACGACACAATAAAATTTCAACTGATGACACAGATGTGTTAAATAAACAACTCAATCCAGGTTTTGACAGCCGACAAAATTTCGGTTACATCACTTTAACGACACACAATTACAAGGCGGACGAAATCAACAAACGTGAATTAGAGCATTTGAAAGAAAAATCGCACACCTATGCTTCTGAAGTTACGGGAGATTTTCCTCCACATCTTTTTCCTTTGGATACGAATTTGGAATTAAAAGTTGGAGCTCAAGTCATGTTTATCAAAAATGATGTTTCGGCAGACAAACAATTTTTTAACGGGAAAATGGGAGTTGTGAAAACGCTTTCTCAAAATGAAATTTTCATTGAATTCCCTGAAGAGAAAAAAACCATTGAAGTCGATAAATATGAATGGGAAAATATTCGCTATACAGTTGATGAAAACACAAAAGAAATCAATGATGAAGTGATTGGAACTTTTGTTCAATATCCCTTGAAATTAGCTTGGGCAATTACGGTACACAAAAGTCAGGGTTTGACTTTTGATAAAGCAATTTTGGATGTGAGTGATGCTTTTGCACCTGGACAAGCTTATGTTGCACTTTCACGTTTACGTTCATTGAAAGGCTTGGTTTTATTGAAACCATTCACAACAACTGCTATGCGAAGTGATAAGAACGTAATTGATTACGCTCAGAATAAAAGTGACAAAGAAATTACTTGATTTCTTCTTGGAGAATTCATAGTATTTCTTATCTTTCGGCTACAGTAAAAAGTGAAAAAATAAAACATCAAGATTGGGCAATCCATCAAGCAAAAAAAGTGGAAACTTTGGGTGAACCCGCTTTAAAATTCGCAAATCAATTAAATCGCATTTTTACTGCTCCTACCTTTAATCTTGAATTTTTGAAAGAACGAATCGATGCTGCATACGAATATTTTTATAAGACTTTGGATGAAGTTTTGCTTACTTCCTTGAAAAAAATGGAAGAAGTAAAACGTAAAACAAAAATCAAACAATATTTTGAAGAGTTAGTTGAATTGGACGAAATTCAAACCGATGTAATCTTGAATTTGAAAAAAGTTCGTTTGATGTTGGAAGCGATTATTTTAGAAAAACCAATTCAGAAAAGTCAAATTTGGAACGATGAACTGAAATTGTATAAAATTACCAAATTAGCCCTTGCAAGACAAGATATTCGTCAAAACATGAGTTTACTCGACTTGGAAGATGAAGACGATTACGAAGAAGAAATCCCAGTGAAAAAATCGAAAGCTAAAAAAGTAAAAGTTGAGAAAATTCCAAGTGCTGAAATTACCTTAAACTTTTTTGTGGCTGGAAAAAGCGTTTCGGAAATTGCAAAAGAGCGTTTACTTTCTGAAAGTACAATTTACTCCCATGCAGGACAATTACTGAAAGCTGAAAAATTGGAATTAAATCAGATTCTAACAGAAGAAAAAATCACTGAATTAGAAGAAGTATTTAAAGATTTCAACGGAGAATCAGTTTCACCTTTAAAAGAAAAATACGGTGATCAATTTTCTTGGGAAGAATTGAGGTTGTATCGTATGAGTTTGTTGAAATAAAATTAACTAATTTTAGAAATATAAATAACCTAAAAAACTACATTATGAAGTACACAAGCTTATTCATTTTTTTATTTCTGTTAACTTCAGTTAACAAGATAATTGCTCAAAAAAGTACGTATAAAGATAAAACTTTTCCAACAGTTGAAACAAAAAGTGAATTTGTATTGTATTTAGCTAAGAACTACAATCCTAACGGTTTTGATATTCTTTCTTATGCTAAAAAGCCAAAAAAATACACGCACTACATCGGTGGAAGTACACATACTAATGTACTTTTTAGTTACAATACGGTAATTCATGAAGCTTGTCATCATGCCAATGCTGAGATGGGTAGTTTTGTTAATGGAATTACATATGATGGTATTTTTATTACTCCAGAAATTAAAATATCTGTGCCAGAAAGAGCAGTTTATAAATCTAATGAATTGTTGAAAATAGTTCCTAAAGAACAACAAGATAAAATTTTTCGTTTTAAAACCTACGTTGAAGGAAAGACTGATGGAGGAGTGAAAATTCCCTTTTTAAGATCAGTAAATGAGGGGATATATGGCTTATTAGACGAATTTTGTGCTTATCATCAAGGATTAAGAGCGAATTTGGAGTTATATGGCTACTATAAAACGTTTTGCACAGATGATGATTATGAACTTTTAATTAAATATATCCAAAGTTCTTCAAGTGATGTTTTTGCTTATCATGAGTTCAGACTTTTTATTGCTTGGTATCTAAAATATGCCAAGGAAAACCACCCAGATGTTTATAAAGATTGCATTGAAAATAAGAATTTAAAAGTCGCTTTTACCTTAATTGATATGCATTACAAAAAAGCTGTGGACGATTATTCTCGAATAAGAGCCGAAATAGTTAAAAATATCAATGATTCTAAAAAGACTAGTGCTACAATAAATGAAAATGGATTTATCGCAATCCCGAATTCGAGTAATGGTTTTACAAGTTGGGGCGGCCCTGAAAAAGACAATAAGTATCTACTTTCATTAATGACAGAAGAATGTCAAGCAATGCTAGATTTGATTCTGATAAAAGAGTTAAATACTGAAAATTATAAGGACTTTTTGGAGAAGTAAAATTTTATTTCTTCCTAAAAAATATCCTTATCGGAACTCCGCTAAAATTATAATTCTTACGTAATTGATTTTCTAAGAAACGTTTGTAACTATCTTGCACATATTGAGGTAAATTACAGAAAAAAGCAAAAGCAGGAGCGTGAGTTGGCAACTGCGTTATAAACTTAATCTTAACTGTTTTTCCTTTTAAAGATGGCGGTGGTGTTGCTTCAATAATTGGCAACATCAATTCGTTTAATTCCGAAGTAGGAATTTTTTTGATACGATTGTGATACACTTCCATTGCCGTTTCCAAGGCTTTGTGGATACGTTGTTTGGTAATCGTTGAAGTAAAAATAATCGGAACATCGTTGAATGGAGCCAATTGTTCACGAATTTTTTCTTCGTATTCAAGCATCGTTTTATGATCCTTTTCAACTAAATCCCATTTGTTTACAAGCACAACAACTCCTTTGCTGTTTTTTTCTATCATGTAGAAAATATGCAAATCTTGTTTTTGTACCCCTTCTGTTGCATCGAGCATAAAAATACAGACATCAGAACTTTCAATGGTTCTTACTGAACGCAAAACAGAATAGTACTCGATGTCTTCAGTTACTTTCGCTTTTTTACGAATTCCTGCCGTATCAATCAGCAAAAAGTCAAATCCAAAAGCCTTAAAACGCGTATTTACAGAATCTCTCGTTGTGCCAGAAATATCTGTTACGATGTTGCGATTTTCTCCTGTAAAGGCATTTATTAAAGAAGATTTTCCAACATTTGGTTTTCCAACAACTGAAATACGCGGTAAATCTGCATCTTTATCAAGGTCAACATCTTTATCAAATATTTTAACAATATCATCTAAGATTTCTCCTGTCCCAGAACCGTTTGTAGCTGATAAATCATATACATCACCCAAACCTAAAGACCAAAATTCTGCCGATAAACCAAAACGATCCGCTGAATCAACTTTGTTAGCACAAATGAATACTTTTTTCTTTGCTTTTCTAAGTAAAGCAGCAACGGTTTCGTCTAAATCAACGATTCCTGTCATCACATCTACCATAAAAATAATAGCATCTGCTTCTTCAATAGCGATAACAACTTGTTTTCTGATTTCTTCTTCAAAAATATCTTCCGAACCATTAATGTATCCACCTGTATCGATAACAGAAAATTGAATTCCGTTCCATTCTCCACGACCGTAGATTCTGTCACGTGTAACGCCACTAACTTCCTTAACTATTGCTTGTCTTGATTCTGTTAAACGGTTAAATAAGGTTGATTTCCCTACGTTTGGTCTTCCGACGATTGCTATAATGTTACTCACTGTTCTTTTAGTTATGAGTTATGAATTATGAGTTATGAGTTGAATTCTCATTCATAACTCATAATTCATAACTCATAACTATTTTTAATATCCGTATTTTTTTAATTTTAAATCGCTTGCTCTCCAGTCTTTATCCACTTTTACTAACGTTTCTAAAAAGACTTTTCTTCCGATAAACATTTCAATGTCTCTTCGGGCTTCACGACCAATTTTTTTCAACATATCTCCACCTTTTCCGATTAAAATTCCTTTTTGAGAATCTCTCTCGACAATGATGTAAGCTCTGATTTTTGTAATTGTTTCTTCTTCCAAATAAGAATCTACTTCAACTTGGCAAGAATAAGGAACTTCTTTGTCGCAAAATAAAAAGATTTTTTCACGAACCATTTCCGATACAAAAAATCGCATTGGTCTGTCAGAAAGTTCGTCTTTATCAAAATATGGTGGTGATTCTGGTAATAATTCTAAAATTCTGTCCCAAACCATTTCATGATTAAAACCATGTAAAGCCGAGATAGGGAAAATTTCTGCTGTAGGAATTTTATTTTTCCAAAAATCAATGCGTTTTGAAGCTTGTTCCTGCGTTCCAAGATCAATTTTATTGATAATGATAAGAACAGGAATTTGTAATTTTTGAATACGAGCTAATGTTTCTTTGTGATTCATTTCGCTTTCGTAAATATCCGTTATGAAAAGTAAAATGTCTGCATCTTTGATAGATTCATTCACGTAACTCATCATGGCATCGTGCAATTTATATGCAGAATTTACAACACCTGGAGTGTCAGAAAAAACGATTTGATGGTTCTCGTCGTTGAAAATTCCGTGAATTCTGTGACGCGTAGTTTGTGCTTTTGGTGTTACAATTGACAATTTTTCGCCAACCATTCTGTTCATCAAAGTTGACTTTCCAACATTTGGACTTCCAACAATATTAACAAATCCAGCTTTGTGAGACATACCTTTGTGTAAAATGAAAATTTAAAAAGGCAAAGTTACGCATAATTAAGCGTTTGGCAAAAATTCTTTTAGGGATTCAAAGAATAGCTTTTTCCATGAGTTTTAGGCTGAATGGTTTTTTTGGGGGAAAGATAACGGTTTGAGGCTACTAGCAGCGGCGCTCTGAACCTAGTACGTCTCAAATTGTGCTCTGTTTTCCATTTTTATCATAGTCGAGTAGGGTGGTTTTGTCCTAAAGCTCAATTTCCGAAGTTGAATTTTTATTTCATGTCGGTTTTTGAGAATATCCTTTTACATAAGAATTTTGGGCACTAACGCAACAGTGAAACATGACCGACGAACTGCTCCTTTTTCTTTAAATGAGTCGTAATGAAAATCTTATAGTTGTAGACGCCTATTTGTGATTTCTCTCCCAGGTACATACCATTCCATCCGTACGAGAGGTCGTTGGATATAAAGATTAATTCACCCCATCGATTGAAAATCATCATTTCGAATTCTAGAATCCCAAAACCTTCCGCGTAAAAGATGTCATTCAAACCATTGCCATCGGGAGTAAAGGAATTTGGAACATACAAATTCGAACTACAATCTAAGTTAACTTCCATTGAATCCGACCAAACCTCACATTGATTACCAATAGTCACAAAATAAAGTCCGGACTCATAAACGGTCGTCATATTTACTATGTCGCCTGTTGACCAACTGATATCGGTTCCTGGTAAATAGGGTAATTGTAACGTGAAATTATCCGCACATTTAACTGTGTCCGAAAGCACGTAATCTTCCATACTTGGGATTACTTCTAATTCATGGAAGTTGGTACTATTACATACACCATCATTCACAAGAAGTTGATAAAACCCAGTTTCGGATGCATATATACTCTGTGTTGTTTCTCCTGTATTCCAATAATAACTGACGTTATTTAAAACTGGCCCTTCAAACAAATTTGAATCCCCTTCGCATACAAGTTGTTCTCCCAAAATTTCCCAATCAGGCACGGTTTGGACACTAATGATTGCAGTGTCAGCAAAGCTGCAATCATTGATGTTATCGGCTTGGACAGTATATGTACCAGGTTGGTTAACTTGGATTGACTCGTTCGTTTCATTGGTGCTCCAGAGTATATTTGTAAAACCAGAGCCGATATTCAGAATTATGTTTTCTGTTTCACAGATAAGTGTGTCATTTAATGACGCTTCTATCGGTTCATGTACTTCAACAATTAATGAATCACAAATGGGTATAGCTCCACCATCTAATTGAAGATAATAGACGGTCGTTTGAGTTGGAGCAACGATAATCGTTTGTGTCGTTTCGCCGTTACTCCATAAATAGCTGAATGCGGTGTTAACTGATGAGAGTACGACGCTTTCACCAGGACAAATAGGTCCCAAAGTTCCAGAAATGTCGCAATTAATAATAACCAAATTAAGTTTGATTAATGAATCAACCTTACACCCATTGAGATCTTTTATGGACATAGTAACATCGTATACACCATTCAGATAGTCATGATTTACAGATACTCCATTACCTGATTGACCATCACCAAAGTCCCAAATGATGTCATAACTTGGTATGTTAAATTTTGAGATAAATCCGAGTGATTCGCATGAACAAAGTGTATCGTCAAAAAACAATTGATTGGTTGTGTCTTGTAAGTAGGCAATATCAAAATTGACATCTGTGTTATACGAATAAATCCCAGAGTTAAAACAATACGAAATTACATTGGCGTAACCATATACGTAGGCAGAAAATCCTCCTGCGCTAGTTAAATTGTGTGTGCTCCCATTGGATGGAATTGGAATTTTAGCAACGCGATTATTCCCAACGTTCTGAAACAGCCCTGTAGGAATAGCCACTCCATCAAGTAGGATAGGAGTATTACCTGCATTGGGCGCGACAACGCTTACATAGCTATCGAAAGGGTTTGAGGTTGATCCGCTATCAAACGAAAAAAATTCCCAATCCGTTAAATTTTGACCATTCGGTATTATCTGAGTAAAAAAAGGGTCACCCAATCCTTCAGAGCAATTTTGACCTTTCGTGAATTGTCCAACGGCAATTGGAGAATTCGAAGTGATTGTCTGATCGCCCGTAAGCTCAAATTGTTGCCATTGGCCAGCATTTAAGTTAAATGGAAGTTGGCCTGATATGTTAACTGTTGTAGCATTATCACGTGCTGTAACCTTTAAATAATAAGTGTTTCTATTAACTGGTGCGGGGACACTGAAATCTGTGCCGAGTTGATCAATTGGCCACATTTGTTCCAGTAAATGATCGCATGAAGCACATGCAACACCGCCTACGAAGGAGCATAAATCTCCAGAGAATACAGCGATTTTATGTTTGTAGCCCTGACTATTACATACTGCTTCGACGAATGAGCCACTTAGATCGTTTCCATTATGTTCTCCTCCGTTCGTCCAATAGGATTGTACTTGATACGTTTGTCCGCGATTGAGTATAACAGTAATGGAGCCAGTTTGACCATTCGATAGCGTGCCTGTCAGGCTAACGTTTATCTCGGTATTGTCTTCAATTGCAACGATTAAAATCTCTGGTGAACCCCAATCGGTGTTCGGAGGATCTAGGTAGGTTAAGGCCATATATTCATAACCCAATCCTCCAATAGGCATTACACTAGAGGCGTCCTGACTACCTCCAGTTGTATTGTTGATAGAAACAAAGACAGGGTCATTACTTAAAAGTCGTACACCTTTATTTTCTAAAGACATATTTCCAGTAGCTTCAGCCAGATTAAAGGGAATAATAATTTCAATCGATGAATTCGCAGCTATAGTAAAGTTTTGCGTCCATCCCGCTAAAGGAACACTAATGGTACCGTTCGTTGCCTGAATACTACTCACTACTACACTTAACTGAGGCTGGAATTGATTTTCCATAAATCCAAACCAAAACTCTGTTCCACTCATGCCATTTGATAATACGGTGTTTGAGGAAAAGCAAAGCAATAAAAGTAAAAATGAAAGTGCCCTCATATTTCTCAAATATAGTATTATTTTTACAATTACCTTTTTTTGTCATTTCAATTCCTTCCTTTACAGGGCTTTGACGTCCATTTTTTCATAAAAATTGACTTTTATCCGAATATAAAGTAAATTTGCATAAAATTAAAAACTAAATAACTCATAATATGAATAAAATAGCATTTTTAGCAGCACTTTTGATTAGTGTTACAACTTCTTTCGGACAACAATTAAAAACTCCAGCGAAAAGCCCTTTTTGCAGTGTAAAACAAGCTGTTGGTTTGGCTGATGTAACGGTTGAATATTGTCGTCCAAGTAAAAGTGGTCGTGTTGTTTTTGGTGATGTAGTTCCTTTTGATAAAATTTGGAGAACTGGTGCAAATGCATCTACAAAAATTACTTTTGGTGAAGATGTAAAAGTAAACGGACAAGCTTTAAAAGCTGGAACGTATGCACTTTACACTTTTCCAGGAAAAGAAGAATGGAAAATCGTTTTTAATAAAGATTTGACACTTTGGGGTGATGATGGCTACAACGATTCGTTAGATGCAGCTACAATTTTAGTTAAAACACAAAAATTAGCTGAAACGGTTGAAACATTTACGATTCAATTTTCAAACACAAAAACAACGCAACTTACAACTGATTTAACATGGGAGAATACAAAAGTTTCTTTCGATATTACAGTTGAAATTGATGAAAAATTGACAAAAAACATCGAGGCAGCAATGTCTCAAGATAAAAGACCTTACCATCAATCTGCTCAGTATTTTTATGACAACAAAAAAGATATGAAAAAAGCGCTTGAGTGGGCAACAAAAGCTTTTGAGATTAATCCAAATGCATACTGGTCAGCAGTTTTGAAAGCAAAAATTCAATTGGAATTAAAAGACACAAAAGGTGCAATTGCAACAGCAGAAACTGCAAAAAAATTAGCTGAGGCTGACGAAGATGGATCTTACGTGAAACAAGCAGAAGAGATTATCAAACAAGCAAAAACGAAATAATTAGCTAATTAACCAATTTGCTAATTAGCTAATTATACAAAATGGAAGTAAAAATCATCAATAAATCAAAACACGAATTGCCGAAGTATGAAACTTCTGGTGCAGCAGGTTTGGATTTAAAAGCTAATATTTCTGAAACAATTGAACTAAAACCTTTGGAAAGAGTATTAGTTAAAACAGGTTTATTTTTAGAAATTCCTCAAGGTTTTGAAGCACAAGTTCGCCCAAGAAGCGGTTTGGCTTTTAAAAATGGAATAACTGTTTTAAATTCTCCAGGAACAGTTGATGCTGATTACCGCGGAGAAATTGGCGTGATTTTGGTTAATCTTTCCTCAGAAAATTTTCTGATAAATGATGGAGATAGAATTGCTCAATTGGTTTTTGCAGAAGTGAAACAAGCTCAATGGATTGAAACTGTCGAGTTAAATGAATCAGAAAGAGGTGCTGGTGGATTTGGAAGCACAGGAAAAAAGTAAGTTGATTTAAACGAATTTAGAATATATGAAAGTTATCATACCAATGGCAGGACGCGGAAGTAGATTGCGTCCTCATACTTTAACTTTGCCAAAACCATTGATTCCAGTTGGCGGAAAGCCAATTGTTCACCGTTTGGTAGAGGATATTGCTTCAGTTTGTTCGGAGCAAATTGAAGAAATTGGCTTTGTTATTGGAGATTTTGGTGCTGATGTTGAAAGAGAATTAATTGAAGTTGCCGAAAAATTGGGAGCTAAAGGTTCTATTTTTTATCAAACGGAAGCTTTGGGAACTGCACATGCTGTTTTGTGCGCGAAAGACTTATTGACGGGACCAGTTGTAGTTGCTTTTGCTGATACTTTATTTAAAGCTGATTTTAAAATCGACCCAAATGTAGATGGGATTTTGTGGGTAAAACAAATCGAAGATCCTTCGTCATTCGGTGTTGTAAAAATGAATGAAAGTGGCGACATCGTTGATTTCGTTGAAAAACCTCAAACTTTTGTTTCTGACTTAGCTATGATTGGTGTTTACTATTTCAAAAGTGGTGAAGATTTGCACACAGAATTGGATTATTTAATTGATAACAAAGTCATTAAAAGTGGAGAATATCAACTTCCAGATGCTTTGAGAAGATTAACTGAAAAAGGAAAAAAATTCAAACCAGGAAAAGTTGACGAATGGTTGGATTGTGGAAACAAAGAAGTTACGGTTCACACAAATCAACGTGTCTTGGAATATGATTTAGAAAAAAATCTTCCCTTGGTGGATAAATCATTAAAAATGACCGATACCATAATTATCCAACCTTGTTTTATTGGAGAAAATGTTGTGATTACAAATTCAATTATTGGACCACATGTTTCACTTGGTGATAATTCAAAAGTGGATAACAGTATTATAAAAAATAGTATATTGCAGAAAAATACAGAAATATTGAATGCTGTGATTCAGGATTCAATGGTTGGTAATTTCGCAAAATTCAATGGAATAGCACGAGATATTAGTATGAGTGATTATTCTATCATCGATTAATAAAATTAAAAATTGACGCTTTTGAAAAATGTTTTCTATTTAATTTTAGTTCTTTTTATCGTTTCATGCGGAACGAAGAAAAAAACGGGCGAAACGACTTCTGCATTGTCAAAAGTTAACTATCCATATATAGAAAAATTTCACGAAGGTTTACGCTACAAACATAAAGGTCAATTTCCACAAGCAATTGCCGCTTTTGAAGGTTGTTTACTCGCAAATCCGAACGATGATGCTGTTTGTTATGCTTTGTCGGAATTGTATTTAGAAACAAAACAATTAGCAAAATCTAGTCTTCTAATTGAGCGCGCCGTTCAGTTAGATCCTAAAAATAAATGGTATTTGCAAGAATACGCTTACATGCTTTTTGAAGCGAAAAATTACAAAGAGGCCGCTAAATGTTTTAAAACCTTATCACAACTTGAACCAAACAATGTGGATTGGCTTTTCTCTTATGCTGAAGCCTTGATGCGTTCAAACGATATTTCTGGTTCGGTGAAAGTCTTGGATAAACTCGAAAACGAGATTGGAATGAATCCTGAGTTGAGTATCGAGAAGTTTAAACTTTACCGAAAAATCAAACAAGACGAAAAAGCGGTAAATGAAATCACAAAATGTTTGCTTGAATTTCCAAGTGATGCTCAATTGTTAGCAAATTTAGTCGATTATTATTTTGAGAAAAAAGAAGACGAAAAAGCTTTTTCTTATTTGATTAAACTTGCTGATGCACAACCAAATAACGGAAATGCTCACATGGCTTTGGCTCAATTTTATGACAAAAAAGGTGACAAGAAAAAATCATATCAAGAATTAATCAAAGCTTTTGCTTGTGATGATGTGGTTTTGGACATGAAAGTAAAAATTCTTTTGAGCATGTTTGAATCACAGTTCAAATTGGACCCTGAAATGATGGAATTAGCAAATATTTTGGTGAATAAATATCCAAATGATGCTCGTGTTTTTACAGTTCGTGGAGACTTTAATTTAAAAGAACAAAAGGAAAAAGAAGCTTTATTTGATTTCAAAGAAGCAATAAAATTAGATCAAACAAAATTTGCAATTTGGGAACAAGTTTTAATCATGGAATATCAAGCCCAAGATTACAAGAGTTTGTACTTGGACTCTAAAAAATGTTTGGAGTATTTTCCTGCAATAGCAAAAGTGTATTTGTTTTTTGGACTTTCAGCTAATCAAGAAAAAAAATACG
Source organism: Bacteroidota bacterium (assembly GCA_040386975.1). GTDB lineage: Bacteria > Bacteroidota > Bacteroidia > Flavobacteriales_D > Crocinitomicaceae > M2408. The sequence continues at coordinate 171,570 of JAZKEO010000011.1, forward strand.
ATGAAGCGATTGAAAAACTAATCGTTGGAGAAGAATTAATCGTTAATGACAATGTTTTAAAAGGTGAAATGTTAGCCCAAAAAGGTGATGCATATTTTGCTTTAAAGAAAATCAAAGAAGGAAAAGAAGCTTACGAAAAAGCATTGAAATTAGACGATAAAAATATTCTTTATAAAAATAACTACGCCTACCGTTTGGCTTTAGCAAATACTGAATTAGATAAAGCAGAATCTTTGATAAAACAAGTGATTGAAGTTTCTCCAAATGAATCTCATTTCTTAGATACTTATGGTTGGGTTTTATTCCAAAAAGGAAAATACGAAGAAGCCTTAACTCAATTCAAATTAGCTTTGGTTAAAAGTCCAAAAGACAAACATTTACTTGAACATCAAGGCGATGCACTTTTTAAGTTAGGAAAAACTAACGAAGCAGTAGTTTTATGGATTTTGGCAAAAGAATTGGGTTCAACGAACTTAAAATTAAATGATAAAATTGAAAAAAAAGCATATTATGATCCGCAGTATTAAAATAGCATTTTTTGCGGGATTTTTCTCATTATTGCTTTTTTCTTGTTCAAAAAAAGTAGTTGGTGAGTTGGTAAAAGTTGACCGTAAAAAAACGAGTGAATTAGTTTTTGTTTTAGATAGTCTGAGTGTATTAAAACCATCCACTTTCTATACCAAAATTTCGACAAAATACCGCGATACGACTCAAAACATTTCTTTCAAGACTTCTATTCGCATGGTGAAAGATAGCGCGATAAACGCTTTAATTACCTACGCTTCTTTACCAATTTACAATTCGATTTTGACACCAGATAGTTTGGTGATGTTGAACAAAAGAGCAAAATGTTTTACAAAAACGAAATTAAATTACATCAAAGAAAATTTTGGAATTGCTTTCGATTATAAAAATGTAGAAGAATTGTTACTTGGAATGCCTTTGGCTTATGACAACGACCAAAAATATTTTCAAATTCACGATCAGCACAACTACATCATTTCTTCGCATCGCAAAAGAGAAATCAAGCGTTCAGACAAAAAAGAAAAAATGCAAGATGATGTAATTATCAAGTATTATTTATCAAATGATTTAAAGAGTTTGAATAAACTTGAAGTTGAAAGTATTGCTGATTCAGCAAAAATTGAAATGAACTTTATTAGCCGACAAATGGTTGATAATTACAATGCTCCAAATGAAGTTTTTATCAAAGTTTATACGCCAAGAAATGTTATTGAGATTGAAATGAATTACGATAAAGTTGAAATAAATGTACCACAACAACTTTTTTTAGTTATACCAGAAGGATATGAAGCTTGTGAGTAAATATATATTGATTTTTTTGTTTTGTTTAACGAGTATTTTTACATTTTCACAAAAAAGTACGGACAAACTAAAAAAAGAGCAGGAGCGACTTGAGAAAAACATTTCAAGTACGAAGAATTTATTGGACAAAACTAAAATCAATACGGAAGCGACTCTAAACGAGCTTAAATTAATTGATAATCAAGTAAAATACCGTGAAGAATTGTTGTTGAATTTTGACAATCAAATTCGTGGAACGGAACTCAAAATCGAACAAAAAAATAATCAAATTGAAGATTTGCAAACAAAATTGATGCAGCTTCAAAAACAGTATAAAAAATTGTTCATTTACGCCTACAAAAAGCGAAGTAAAGAAGCAAAAATGATGTATATTTTTTCTTCAAACTCCTATTACGAAGCTTTAAAAAGAAAAAAATATTTAGAAAAAATTGCTGAAATTCAACGTAAGCAACGTTTAATCATTCTTCAAAGTAAAAAGTTAATTGCCAAAGAAAAAAATGCTTTGGTTCAAGAAAAATCGTACAAAGAAAAAATTGCCGACGAAAAAAGAATCGAGAAACAAGAGATTCTAAAAGATAAAGAAGTTCAGACAAAAACCTTAGTTAAACTCAAAAATGAAGAGCAGAAATTAGTCGCTCAAATTCAAAAAGACGAAGCCAAAAAAAATAAAATCAAGGGACAAATTGATTCAGCGATTGCCAATGAATTAGCGGCTTTAGAAAAGAAGAATAAAAAGAAATACGCTGAAACAAAATCTAATACTGGAACTAAAAAACCAAAAACACCAACTGGAACGAACAAGCCAAAAACTCCTGAGAAAACAACTCCAGTTTTAACAGAACCAAAAGAAGTAGCTTTAAATCAAAGTTTTGAAACAAATAAAGGACGTTTGCCTTGGCCAGTTTCTAGTGGTTCGATTACTGAAAGTTACGGTAAAAATGCACATCCAACTGTTCCAAATGTTTTCACAAACAACAACGGAATCGATATCAGTGCTACAAAAGGTGCTCAAGTGCGTGCAGTTTATGATGGAGAAGTTTCTAGTGTTTTATCTATTCCAGGAGCTGGAAAAGTAGTAATTATCAAACATGGAAATTACCGTACCGTTTACAGTAATTTACAAGATTCTTACGTTACTGTTGGTTCAAAAATTTCTACCAAACAAGCAATTGGTTCACTCATGATTCAAGATGGCGAATCGCTTTCGATTGCGCATTTTGAAATTCACCAAGTGGTAGGAAATAGCGTTACCAGAATGAATCCAAGTTTGTGGATTACAAGATAATTAAAATCTAAATTTGATTTTTTTAGTTTCCAGCAAACAAAATCGTATTTTTGTATAGAATATGTCAACAACACGAGATTCTATAAACATTCTAAAACACCTTTCTTTTTCAAGAATCTGGAATCTTTTTTTGCTTTATTTTTCTTTCATCATTTCTCGTATTACAAAAAAAAGCATCGTTTGGGGTAAACCTTTTTCAGTAAGTATTGAGCCAACAACCGCTTGTAACTTATCTTGCCCCGAATGTCCAAGTGGTTTGAAAAGTTTCACAAGAGCAACCGGAAAATTAGATTTACAAGTAAACAAAGATTTAATAAAAAACGTTGGCAAACAGTTATTTTACATCAATTATTATTTTCAAGGAGAACCTTTTTTGCATCCCCAGTTTTTGGATTTGGTCAAAGAAGCCAAGAAAAATAAAATTTATACGGCAACATCAACAAATGCTCATTTTATTTCTCCTAAAAAGGCTGAAGACATTGTGAAATCGGGCTTAGACAGATTAATTATTTCAATTGATGGAACAACGCAAAAAACGTATCAATCTTACCGAGTTGATGGGATTTTAGAAAAAGTAATTGAAGGCTCAAAAAACATGGTTGCTGCTAAAAAAGCATTGAATTCTAAAACACCACATTTGATTTTTCAATTTTTGGTCGTGAAGCCAAACGAACATCAAGTGGAGGAAGTATTTAAATTAGCGAAAGAATTAAATATCGATGAAGTAAGACTAAAATCAGCACAAGTATATGATTATGTCAATGGAAACGATTTGATTCCTGAAAATGAAAAATATTCGCGTTACGTAAAAAAATCCGATGGAACTTACAAATTGAAAGCAGAAACTGGAAATCATTGCTGGAGAATGTGGTCATCTTGCGTGTTTACTTGGGATGCAAAAGTCGTTCCCTGCTGTTTCGATAAAGATGCAACAATTCAATTAGGCTCAGCAAAAGAAGAAGATTTTAAAACAATTTGGAAATCAAAAAAATATACTAACTTTAGACAACAAATTTTAACTGGCAGAAATCGGATTGATATTTGTAAGAACTGTTCAGAAGGTTCAAAGGTTTGGATTTAGTTGAGTTATGAATTTTGAGTTATGAGTAGAATTATAGGATTTTTATTTTTAGGTGTTGTTTTAAATTTTCATTCGCAAGTAAATATACCAAAACGAGGCTATGCTGTTGATTGGATTTTGCCAGCTGTGAGTTCAAACCCAACAGTAAACGTTTTTGATAAAATTGAACTCGGAATCAATGTTCAGGATTCAGTTGAAAGACAAATTGATACTTTTCTTGATGAATATGATTCTGAACCAGAAAATGCAAAAAAAATGAATCCATTTAAAGCTGAAGAAATTGAGATTTACGCTGAATTTCGTCAAAATAAAAATGAATCTGTAAAAACTGTTTCTGCTTTTTATTTTGAGAATTTGGTTTCCGATGATGTTCAAAACTTGAAAAGAAATAGATCCAATACAAGGTTCCGAATTCGTTTTTTACCTGATATTGCTGCAAACTGGAATTTTAAAGTGTATATCAAAATCAAGAATAAACTTATTGTTACTTTGGGAGAATATGAGTTTACATGTATTGAATCAAATTCAAAAGTTGAAAAAAAAGTATGCACAACGCATTTTAACCCTTGTTAGGAAACGATTTTTGGCAAAAAGATTTATGGCTAAGTTTCTTTTCAGGTTTGGAAGAATCCGATATACACTGGCAAGACTTTCAGAATTTCAAAACGTATGAAAACTATAAAGCATTCAAAAATTTCACAGATGAATTTGAGTTTAAAATCATTGGACTTTTTAATGTTAAAGAAAAAAAATTAAGTGAAAATAAATGTGTAGAGCTTACAGCACTTAAACAAAATTTTCGTTCGGTAGGAATTATCCAAAATAAAACATGGAATTCATATTCTTCAACTGAAAATAAATGTATGTTTCAGAAAAAACCAGAAAGAAAATACCGAAAATTTAATGTACAAAAATCAAGTGATTTAAATACCCAAATTCAGATTTCAGGTTTTGAGAAAAATCATGAATATCGACTAGAATGGTTAAACCCAAATACCAATGAGTTCTTTCCAAGAGTTATAGTTAAAAGTTCAAATGAAGGAATAATCATATTGGAATATCCAAGTTTGACAAAAGATTTGCCTTACGTAATTTATAGATTAGGATAATTTTTTGAACGAATCAGCAACTTAATTGTAAACACTAATCTAAATATAAAATCATTCACTATGAAAAGAATAATCCTTCCATTTTTGTTTTTAACCACTTTAAGTTTTGGTCAAAAAGCACACGAAATAGTAGTCTCGTCAGAAATAAAACAGATAAAATTGTTTTTAACATCAGGTGAAATGACTCATAAATCAGAAGTTAAACTCTTAAAAGGAAGAAACAAAATTATTTTTTCTGGGATTTCAGCTTATGCTGATCCACAAAGTATTCAGTTTACAAATTCAATCGATTATAAATTGGTTTCCTTTTCAACAGAAATGGACTTTTTAGCTGCCGAGCAATTTAATCCTAAAATTGTAAAATTGAAAGATTCTCTCTCCATTTTAAAAGATGCTTTGCAATTAAACGCGGATATCAATAGTTCCTTTCAAGCGGAATTGGCAGTTTTGAATACCAATAAAGATTTAAAAGGAAATAATCAAAACATCACTGTCGCTCAAATCAAAGAAGCGGGGGAGTTTTACCGAATTAGAACCTTGGAAATCAACAAACAAGTTAGCAAATTAAATAAGGAACATTACCTTTTACTTGACAAAATGGAATTAGTTCGTTTTCAGTTGACTGAACTTAATTTCAATGAAAATCAACGTAGTAATCAAGTGATTGTCTTGGTAGATGTAGAACAAAATGCAACGGCAAGTTGTGGACTTTCTTATCTAGTAAGTGATTGTGGTTGGGTTGCAACTTATGATTTGTCAACGGGTGACGTGAATCAAAAAATCAACTTGAAATACAAAGCTAAGATCTATAACAATACTGGAAACGATTGGAATAACGTGGATTTAGTTTTGTCAACTGCTGACCCAAAACTATCTGCTTCACAACCAAATTTATCTCCTTGGATTTTAGATTATTACGCAGGAAATTATGGTAAAATGTCTAATTCAATTTCCATTCAAAAAGTACAACAAGATTACAGACAAGAAGTTGAGGAGAATTTGAATGAAGCAAATCAACGTTCGTATGACAATTGGATGATGGACGAGCAAGCGTCTGGAAATGCTAAGTTTTCAAGAAATCAAGATGTAAGTAAGTTTGAATCCTTGAAAAACGGGAAAAAAGCTCTTGAAATGGAGCAAATTGATATTTCTGAATTAACAGCTGAATTTGTAATTCCAAGTAAATTTTCTTGCCCAACGGATGGAAAGCCATATGTTGTTGATGTAAAAGACATGAATTTGGATGCAACGTTCTCTTACGTTACAGTACCAAAATTAGACAATGGAGCATTTTTATTGGCAAATATTGTCGGTTGGCAAGATTTGGATTTGATGCCAGGATTAACAAATGTATATTTTGGTGGAGTTTACGTAGGTGTTTCAAACATCGATACGAGAAACGTAAGTGATACACTTTCTTTATCATTCGGACGTGATGCAAAAGTTGTTGTAATGCGTAAATTGAAGTCCGAAATGAGTTCTAAAAAAGTTGTTGGAAGTACCAAGCGAGAAGCTTTCGTTTATGATATAGCTTTGAGAAATAACCGTTCAACTCCAATTACGATTGATGTTTTTGATCAAATTCCTTTGAGCAAAAATTCAGAAATTAGCGTTTCGACAGATAACATTTCAAATGGTAAAAAAGATGTTGAAACGGGCGAAGTAAAATGGGAAATCACTTTACAACCGGGTGAAACGAAAAATGTTGAAATTGGATACACAGTCAAATATCCAAAAGATGCGGCGGTAGTTTTACAAAAATATAGAACCGTTACAAGAGCTAAATTTTAATTAAATAGAACGAATACAAAAAGCTTGGTGAATATTCATCAAGCTTTTTTATTTCAATCAAATAATAAGTTACACCATCATTTTTTGTCGCTTTAACAAATATTGCAACAAAATTTGTTCGTAGCCAATAGAAATATCTGAAAGTACATAATCAATCCTATTTTGAATACATTTTGTTTTGATAGAAGCAAAATGGCTTTCAATACTTTGTCTGTATTTTTCTTTTAAAGCTGTTGGATTTAACTTTACTTTTTCTCCCGTTTCCATGTCCACAAACGTGTAAGGACGGTTTTCCAACTCAAAATCCAATTCAATTTTTTTGTCTATAACATGAAAAACCACAACTTCATGTTTGTTGTGTTTTAAATGTTGTAAAGCCTGAAAAAACTCTTGTTCCTTACTTGCATCATCCAATAAATCTGTGAAAATAAAAACCAAACTTCGGCGATGACACAATTCAGCAATTTCATGAATCACGGGAATTGTATTGGTGGATTTCTTCTCAAGTTCCGAATATTTCACCAAATGTTTTTCCATTTCGTTGTACAGAAATCGGTGATGAGTAAAAGAAGATTTTGCCGGTGTATGTAAATCTAACTTATCTGTAAAAAGAGAAATTCCAACCGCATCTCGTTGCTTTTTCAATAATTCAATCAAAGATGCAGCACTGTAAATCGCAAATTCCAATTTAGAAAGCTGATTTTCTCTTTTAAATAGCATAGAACTCGAGCAATCAATCACAATTTGACAACGCAAATTTGTTTCTTCCTCGTATTTTTTTGTAAATAATTTTTCGGTTCGAGCAAATAATTTCCAATCAATGTGACGTGTTGATTCGCCTTTGTTATACAAACGATGTTCAGCAAATTCAACGGAAAAACCGTGAAAAGGACTTTTGTGTAAACCCGTTATAAATCCCTCAACAACTTGTTTTGCTAAAAGTTCTAAATTCCCAAAATTCGCTAAATGTAAACGGTTTATCTTATCGCTCATAGTGTAAATTTATAAAAAAAATTAAAAAGAAACACCTAAACCAAATTTAAAAATATAAGGAAAACCAAGTCCAACGATTAAAAAATGATATTTTCCATAAAACTTATTTCCAAAACTAAAATTAGGAATTAAATTAAATTCATTGTTAAAATTTGGAAAAATATTTGGAGTTAGTTTTGGATGATAATTTCTATTCTCAGTTCCTTGATACAAATGATACCCAAATTCAATGTAAGAATATTTATTCTTCCTTTTATAGGTGTTGAAAATATAATTAAATCCAATTTTTCTGCCAAAAGTATTATTCCAAAAAGTTAAATCTAAATATCCCCAATTTCCATATTCTATATTCAAAGAATGAAAATTACTTTTTTTATTCTGATTAAAATTTCTTTCATAAATTATAGAAATATCATTAATAAAATTTAAAGTTCCTCCTTGAACAAAAACAGTATTTTGCTTTATTTTTCTGATTGAGTCATTAACTTGTGAGGTAGAGTGAAAAATTTGTAAAACAAAAAATAGTATTATTAAGGTTTTCGTCATAAATTTCAGCTGAAATAATCGTTTTTTCAATTATAAAGCTTAAATTTAACTTAAATAAATTAAATCGAGCCTAAATTTTATACTTTTACAGAAAAATTTAAACTAAAATGTCAGTTCACAAAAACGTAAAGCGAGTTACAACCAATGTTTTATTAGAAATGAAACAAAACGGTCAAAAAATATCCATGTTAACCGGATACGATTTTTCTATGGCTCGCATCATAGACCAAGCTGGAATTGACGTAATTTTAGTTGGCGATTCAGCTTCAAACGTTATGGCTGGTCACGAAACAACTTTGCCAATTACCTTGGATCAAATGATTTACCACGCTTCATCAGTAGTTCGTGCTGTTGATCGTGCCTTAATTGTTGTCGATATGCCTTTTGGTTCGTATCAAGGAAACTCCAAAGAAGCACTTTCAAACGCTATTCGAATCATGAAAGAATCGGGTGGACACGCCGTAAAACTGGAAGGTGGACAAGAAATCATTGAATCAATTCAACGTATTTTAACTGCTGGAATTCCAGTAATGGGACATTTAGGTTTAACGCCACAATCAATTTATAAATTTGGAACTTACGTTGTAAGAGCCAAAGAAGAGGAAGAAGCACAAACGCTTATTGAAGATGCAAAAGCACTAGAAAAAGCAGGTTGTTTTGCCATTGTTTTAGAAAAAATTCCAGCAAAGCTAGCCGAACAAGTAGCTAAAAACTTAACGATTCCAATCATCGGAATTGGTGCTGGTGGCGGAGTTGACGGTCAAGTTTTGGTTGTTCATGACATGCTTGGAATTAACAACGAATTTAGTCCGCGTTTTTTGAGAAAATACAATAACTTGTATGAACAAATGTTGAATTCTTTTCAAGAATACATCAAGGATGTGAAATCAGGAGATTTTCCAAATGAAAATGAGCAATATTAGAAGATTTCCGTTCATATGACCGAAAAAAATCACTCCGATTTAGAAGTACTCTATGAAGACAATCACGTTATTGTCATCAATAAAAAATCTTCTGACATCACGCAAGGAGATAAAACGGGCGATGAAACCTTGCCTGATCGAATAAAAGCTTATTTAAAAGAAAAATACGATAAACCTGGGAACGTTTTTTGTGGGGTTGTGCATCGTTTGGATAGACCAACAAGTGGAGCCTTGATTTTCGCAAAAACGAGTAAGGCTTTGGAACGCTTGAACAAGCAATTTCGCGAGAAAGAAACAAAAAAGATTTATTGGGCAATTGTGGAACAAAAACCGGAATTAAAAAGTCAAACTTTGGTTCATTATTTGAAGAAAAACGAAAAACAAAATAAATCCTACGCTTCTTTTAACGAAACGAAAGATTCAAAAAAAGCTATTCTTACTTATACTTTAAAAAATTCCTCCGACAAATACCATTTACTCGAAGTTGAATTGGAAACGGGAAGACATCATCAAATTCGTTGTCAATTAGCAACAATTGATTGCCATATCAAAGGCGATGTGAAATACGGAGCAAAACGCTCAAATCCTGATGGTTCGATTCATTTACACGCCAGAAGTTTGGATTTCATTCACCCAACAACAAAAGAAGAAATCAAGATTATTGCCCCTGTTCCAAATGAAAATCTTTGGCTTTGGTTTGAAAAGGAGACATCAAGATAATAAGACATCAGGATTTAAAGACTTTGATTTATTTACTCAAAACTACACTACTAACTTCTAACTAAAAACTCATAACTATTAAACGGTTAATCGTCATACAAGGCCCAACAGCAAGTGGAAAAACCGCTTTGGGAATTGCTTTGGCTAAACATTTTAAAACGGTGATTCTTTCAGCTGATTCAAGACAATTTTACAAAGAAATGTCAATCGGAACGGCTAAGCCAAGTCTGGAAGAACAAGACGAAATCAAACATTATTTCATTGATTCACACTCCATTGAAAATCCAGTTTCAGCAGCAGATTTTGAACGTGAAGCTCTTGAAGTTTTGGAAAATGAATTTCAAAGACACGAAAATATCATTTTAGTTGGTGGCTCTGGAATGTTTATCGATGCTTTGTGCAATGGACTTGACGATATTCCAAATGATGTAAAGTTACGTGATGAATTAACACTTTTCGTACAAAAAAATGGCTTGGAAAGTTTACTCGAAGAATTGAAATCAAACGATTTAGAATATTACAATTTTGTTGACAAAAGCAATCCCGTTCGCATCATTCGAGCAATTGAAGCAATTCGAATTTCAGGAAAAACCTATACGGAATTACGTCAAAAGAAAAGTAAAACGCGTCCTTTTGAAATCATGCGATTTGTAATTGATTTACCAAGAGAAAAATTATATGAACGCATCAATTTACGAGCAGATTTGATGATTCAAAATGGCCTGATTGATGAAGTAAAACAACTTACGGAATTTAGACATTTACAAAGTTTAAACACCGTTGGTTATTCCGAAATTTTTGATTTTTTAGATGACAAAATATCTTTGGAAGAAGCGATTAATTTAGTAAAACAAAATTCTCGACGCTATGCAAAACGCCAATTAACTTGGTTTCGCAGAAATGAAAAAGCGATTTGGTTGAAAAATGAAACGACGGCAGATTTGAAAAAGGAGGTTTTGGGATTGTTGAACTCAGCACAATAAAATTACTTTTTGCATCGCAAAGTTTACAAAGGATTCGCTAAGTTCGCTAAGAAAATAACTTAAATATCTTTGCGTATTTTGCGTTTACTTTGCACTCGATTTATCGAGCTTTGCGATAAAAATCTTTAATAAATCAACTCCAAACACTCTTCCAAAGCTTTTGGCTCATAGCCCAATTCTTTTTGAGCTTTCGAAATGTCAAAACCTGTGTTCAATGGTCTTTTTGCCGTTTGGTTTAAACTTGCTGAGGAAATTTCATCAATCAAGCTTTTATCTAAGTTATAAAAATCAGCAATTTGTAGTGCAAAATTATACATGGAAACATATTCTTTTCCAGATAAATGGTAAATCCCCGTTTTAGATTTTTCGCAAATAGCAATACATCCCCAAGCTAAATCTTCTGCCCAAGTTGGACAGCGGAATTGGTCGTTTACAACTTTTATTTCTTGCTTATTTGAAAGCGAATCTTTTACCCACAAAACAATATTGGAGCGAGAAAGGTTATTTCCTTGTCCAAACACAATGATTGTACGAGCAATCGACCAATTTTTGTATTCTGAAGAAATTAAAAAATTCTCTGCTTGAACTTTCGATTCAGCATAATAACTCAAAGGATTCACCACATCCGTTTCGTTGTACATCCCTTTTGTGCCATCAAAAACAAAATCAGTTGAAACCAATAAGAAATGAGCAAAAAATCGCTTAGAAACATGAAAAAGCGAGTTTGTGGCATCTATATTTACTTCTTTACACAAATTTTTGTCGCTTTCACATTGGTCAACGTTTGTAATCGCTGCTGTGTGAATGACGTGAGTTGGATAAAAAGCTTCAAAAACGCCATTTATTTCCAACTTATTAGTGATGTCCAAAGCAAAATAATTGCTTTCAGGACAATCTGGATTTCTGTTCTCTCCTTTTGATGTTGCTAAAAACTGTATTCCGTATTTTAGACACAATTTTACGATTTTTTGACCTAAAAGTCCGTTAGAACCTGTGATGAGTATTTTCATGTATCTTACTTATTCTCCTCAATCACATAATTCAATACTTTTTCCATCAAATGAACGCGATCTTTACCACTTACATTATGTTTATGCATTGGGTAAGGGAAAAAGTCCATTTGAATTCCTAAATCAACGAATTTTTTAACCAAAGCAAAATTGTGTTGCATCACAACAACATCGTCAATTGTTCCATGAATTAACAATAAATCTCCTTTTAAGTTTCCTGCATGTGTCAACAAACTTGCTTGTTTGTACCCTTCAACATTTTCTTCTGGTTGATCCATGTAACGCTCACCGTACATCGCTTCGTAAAATTTCCAATCCGTAACTGGTCCACCCGCAACACCAACTTTAAACGTTTCACCTTGACGTAACATCAAAGAAGTGGTCATAAATCCACCAAATGACCAACCGTGAACAGCCAAACGATTACCATCAACATAAGGTAAAGATTTTAAGTAATCAACACCTGTCATTTGATCTTCCATCTCGATTGTTCCCAATTGACGGTGAATTCCACTTTCAAAAGCAAAACCTCTTTCTCCAGAACCACGGTTATCTAATGTGAAAACTAAATATCCTTGATCTGCCATCCAATGCATCCATAAATTTGCACCATCCAACCATGAATTTGTAATCATTTGAGCGTGAGGCCCACCATAAACGTAAACTAAAACTGGATATTTTTTTGAAGGATCAAAATTACTTGGCTTGATTAAACGTGTGTATAAATCAGAACCATCTTTCCCTTTGATAACTTTGATTTCTGTTGTTCCTAAAGCGTAGTCTTTTAATTTATTGTCTGAAGTCAACAAAGTCTTTTTCTCTGCCCCTGTTCCATCCAATAAAAGTGATTTCGAAGTAATGTCGTGACTTGAAAACTCATCAAAAAGCCACTTTGCATCCGATGAAACTTGAATGTGATGTGTTCCATCATTTTTTGTAAGCAAACGTTGTTTTCCATCTAAAGAAACTGCGTAATACATATTGTTTGTTGGGTTAGCTCCCGTTGCACAGAAAACAATTTCTTTTCCTTTGTTAATTGAAGTAACAATTTCTTTCGTAACAAATTTATTTGCAGTCAATTGTTTGATTAATTTCCCTGTAATGTCATAATAATAAAGGTTATTAAATCCATCTCTTTCACTAATCCAAACAAAATTTGATGACGCATCCGAAGGGAAAAAAGCTGGATGTTCTGGCTCAATCCATTTGTCATTTTGCTCTTCAAAAAGTGTTCTGACAAAATTTCCAGATTCAGCATTGTACAAATTCAACCACATGTGATTTTGACCACGATTAACCTCAGCAATGATGATGTGTTTTTCATCTGGCGTCCAAGAAACATTTGTCAAATAACTTTCAGACGAACCTTTAGGTGTAATGAAAGCGGTATATTTTGTTTTAAAATTAAAAATTCCAATACGCGGTTTTTCAGATAATTGTCCAGCCATTGGATATTTGATGTTTTCCAATTTTCCTGGTGTTTCGTTGATGTCTAAAAGCGGATAATTGTGCACATCAGATTCATCTTTTTGAGCAAAAGCTAAAAAATTTCCGTTTGGTGACCAAAAAATTCCGTGTGTAATTCCAAATTCACTTCTTGCATACGTTTGTCCCGAAACGATATCTTGATTTTGATTGTTTGTTACAACAACTGTTTTTCCATCAGCCGTTCTAACTTGCAAATTGTTGTCAATCGTGTAAGCCAAATTCTCAACATTTTTTTGGTAACTCTGATTTGCAGCTTCTTCGTTCACTTCTAAAATCAAACGTCCAACTTTTGTTTTAGTATCATAACTGTAATAATGCGTACCATCATTTACTAAAAACACAAACTCATCTTTCCACTCAAAACCTGAGAACCAAGTTAATTTAGCTTTTAATGCAGCATTTAACTCATCAAGAGTCATCAGAACCTCTACTTTGTCTGTTTTTGCATCGCCTTTTTTTAGAACAATATATTTTTCAAGAAAAGTATATTGACTTGTGTTTGGAATCCATTGAAACATCGTCATTTGATCTGGTGCAAATTGTCTGTATTGTTGCGTAACAGATTCTTTCAGCGTTAGTTGCTTTTTCTGTGAGAAGCTTAAAAAACTAACTCCAATAAATAATAAGGTAAATACTTTTTTCATCATGTTTATTTTTTTACTTTCTATTAATCAATTCATTAAAATAATTTTCCATTGGTTTTCCTGCTTCGTAACAATCCAAAATGATTTTGTCTAAATCAGCACTTAAAATTGTATCTACAGGAAATTCAGCAAAGAAATACCATTGTTTGTTAAAAATCAAAGGTTCAATTTCTCCAGCTTCTTTTAATTCTTTAGGTATAATTTTATTTTTTTCTCCTCTAATTTCTCCAAAAGTATCTACAAACTTTTTGCTTGTGTAAACGTCTTTAAATTTTTGTGGATTCCGAGCGATTCCTTCGCGAACGATAAGTAAATCTTCTTTTTCAATTTCATAAACTCCGCCATAAACACGAACATGTTCTGGTGTCAACTCAAAATAAACGCCATTTACAGCCTTACTTTTTTTACCGTTCGGAGCAACAACTGCTGAAACCATTAATTTATATGGACTTTTCTCTTTTGAAAAACGAATATCGCGGTTAATTCTAAAAATGCAATCTTTCGCAAGTAAATCGACATATCTTTTGTCTGTTTTAGTAACCTCCGAAATTAAATGCTGAACAAAGTCGCTGAAAGGTTTTTTGACGAAATTTTCGTATCGCTTGCGATTTAGATCAAACCAATCTTTGTTATTATTTGGAGCTAATTCGATAAAAAAATCGATAAATTCTTTCTTAAAAAAGGACATTTCACAGTTTTAGTCGATAAAAGTAGTACTATTGACTATAAAAAACAAATGAAAATGGATGAATGGTTAATAACTTGTTTGAATATTTAATAACCATTTCTTTCACAAATCTTAAATCTTGCTAAAAGATTTAAGATTTACTCTTATTCTTTTCTTTTTCCGAAAAAGAAGAGTAAGAATTACGAAGACCAAACGTCAGTGCTGGGAGAACCAAAAGAATCCCGATAGCTATCGGGACGTCGCTATTTATTCTTTCAATCACTCCAATCCTGAAAAACGACCACTTCGGCGAGCTTTCAGCTTCCTTGTGGTTCCCATTTTTCAGCTCATTCCATTCTTTACAGAATAAAAGGCGACCTTAGATTATCGTGAAAATATGTTTCTATTGAGCAAATCAATATTAACTTCTAAAATTATTTTATACTTTTACAGAAAATAAAAAGCATGAAACAAATTTCCTTTAGTAGTATTGAAAAAGCAATCCAAAAAATCGACAATTTAGATGACGACGCATTAGAAGTAATTTCTGAATCGTTTTCAAAATCACAACCAACTTTACTTGGTTATGTTATGTCTGCTGCTTTGGAATACAAAAATGAAAAATTAGAGGGACTTTTGATTTATTATTTCTGCTTGATTTCAGACGCTTTTGCTCATGAAGGAATCGAAGTAAGAGAAGTTACTGACGAAGACATCGATGCTTTTGAAGAACCATTTTTCGAAATGTTGGATTCTTATTTCGACACAGATGACGACGATATTTTAGAATCATTTTGCGACCAAACAGAACTTGCTCGTTTCATGGCAATGGAAATCAGCGTTGAAGACGAAGATGGAACGACTCTTGACGATGAAACAGCTACACAATTGTTTATCGTTACGATGGCACAAATTTCTTTGATGTCGAGAGCGATAAAATCAGCTAATTAATCAATTAGCTAATTGGCTAATCAACTAATGAAAACTCCAAAAGAAATTGTTGATTTGATGCTTAAAATCGATGCTTTTAGTCAATGGCTTGGTGTTGAAATACTCGACATAAAATTGGGTTTTTGTGTTTTAAAAGCGAAAGTTACAAAACACATGCTGAACGGGTTTTCAATCGCTCATGGTGGAATTTCGTATTCCTTAGCTGATTCTGCTTTGGCTTTTGCCTCAAATTCAAGAGGAAATCAAGCTGTAAGTATCGAAACTTCCATTTCACATATCAAAAAAGTGCTAGAAAATGATGTTTTGACAGCAACTTGTATTGAAGTTCAGCGTGGAAAAACGATTGGACGTTATCGTGTTGAGGTCAAAAATCAAAGCAACGAACTCATTGCTATTTTCAATGGAACAATTCATATTTCTGATAAAATCTGGTAAAAATTAAATCTTTGTTAAAATTTTTTACTTTTTCCTTGTGCGTGCTTAATTTTTTTTATCTTTAGAGTTGAAATTCACTTTTAAAGACACCTATGGATAGCAAACGAACTACTGTTGACTTTTTTATCAGACAAACATGGCATAAAATTCACCGCATGTACAATCAAAAATCATTAGGCTCAGATATCTCCATTTCTGTTGGATATATTCTACTTATGATTGACAAAGAAGGAACTCCAAGTACACAACTTGGACCTAAAATGGGGATGGAACCTACAAGTTTATCTCGTACCTTAAAAACAATGGAAGACGACGGTTTGATTTTTCGAAAAGTTGATGATATTGATAAACGAAAAGTTTTTATTTTTCTAAGCGAAAAAGGTGTTGAAAAAAGAAGAATGGCAAGAGATGTCGTGTTGGACTTTGACAATAGATTAATCGAAAAAATACCAAAATCGAAGCTGAAAGTATATTTTGAAGTCATGAAATATGTTGATGAATTTAGTGAAAAAGAATTAGCGAATATGAAATAATTGAATGTAAAATTGAGAATGTAGAATTGAGAATTATTCTACATTTTTCATTCTCCATTCTAAATTCAAAGAAAGATGAATCATATTATAAAAAAAGTTGCCGTTTTAGGTTCAGGTGTAATGGGTTCTCGAATCGCCTGCCATTTTGCAAACATTGGTTGCGAAGTTTTGCTTCTTGATATTCAGCCTAAAGAATTGAACGAAAAAGAACTAAAAGCTGGTTTAACGGTTGAATCTCCACAATTCAAAAATAGAATTGTAAACGAAGCGTTAGATGTGGCTGTAAAATCAAATCCATCGCCACTTTATAGAAAATCATTTGTATCAAAAATTAAAACAGGAAATTTAAGCGACGATTTACCTCAAATTGCTTCATGTGATTGGGTAATTGAAGTTGTTATTGAACGTTTGGACATTAAAATTCAACTTTTTGAACAGGTAGAAAAATATCGAAAAGCTGGAACATTAATTTCTTCCAATACATCTGGAATTCCGATTTTCATGATGACAAAAGATAGAAGTGATGATTTTAAAGCTCATTTCTGTGGAACACATTTTTTTAATCCACCACGCTATTTACAGCTTTTGGAGATTATTCCAACAAAACATACTAATCCAGAAATCATTGACTTTTTAAGAAATTTCGGGAGTAAATTTTTAGG
Organism: Bacteroidota bacterium; assembly: GCA_040386975.1. Taxonomy (GTDB): domain Bacteria; phylum Bacteroidota; class Bacteroidia; order Flavobacteriales_D; family Crocinitomicaceae; genus M2408. The sequence goes on from JAZKEO010000011.1 coordinate 188,717, forward strand.
TAAAAAAACGGTGATTTGCAAAGACACACCCGCTTTTATTGCAAATCGTGTTGGTGTTTATTCCATTTTATCACTTTTTCACGCTGTTGAAGAAATGAATTTAACGGTAGATGAAGTCGATAAATTAACTGGTCCAATTTTAGGAAGACCTAAGTCAGCAACTTTTAGAACCTGTGATGTTGTTGGTTTGGACACACTCGCTCACGTAGCCAAAGGTTTGAAAGAAAATTGCTTGAACGACGAAGAAAATGCACTTTTCTCTGTTCCAAATTACATTTCAAAAATGCTTGAAAACGGTTGGTTGGGTTCAAAATCCAAACAAGGTTTTTACAAAAAAGTAACTCTTGAAAATGGAAAATCTGAAATCTTAAGTTTAGATTTAAAAACATTGGAATACCGTTCTTCTGAAAAAGTGAAATTCGCAACTTTAGATATCGCAAAACCAATCGATGACTTAAAACAACGAACCAAAATGTTGTTTATGGGGCAAGATAAAGCGGGAGAATTTTACCGCAAAATTTTTGGTGGACTTTTTGCCTATGTTTCAAACCGCATTCCTGAAATTGCTGACGAATGTTACAAAATTGACGATGCCATAAAAGCTGGTTTTGGTTGGGAACTTGGCCCTTTTGAAACATGGGATATCATTGGTTTTGATCAAGGTTTAAAATTAATTGAAAGTCAAGGAAAAAAACCTGCTTCATGGATTTTAGACATGAAAGCAAAGGGAAAAACGACTTTCTTTAAACAAGAAAAAGGACAAAAACTCTTTTACAATCAAATCTCTGGCGAATATGAAATTATTCCTGGAACAGAAGAATTGATTCTCTTAGACTCACTTCGAGAAGAAAATACAGTTTGGAAAAATTCTGATTGTACTTTAGTGAATTTAGGCGATGGAATTTTAAACTTAGAATTTCACACCAAAATGAACACCATTGGAGGTGGCGTAATTCAAGGAATTAACAAATCAATTGAAATTGCTGAAAAAGAATACAAAGGTTTAATCATTTCAAATACTGGTCAAAATTTCTCCGCTGGAGCAAACGTAGGAATGATTTTCATGATGGCTGCAGAACAAGATTATGACGAGTTAAATTTTGCCATAAAAGCTTTTCAAGACGCAATGATGGCTGTTCGTTACGCCAATGTTCCAGTAATTGTTGCACCTCACAACATGGCTCTCGGTGGAGCGTGTGAACTTTCTATGCATTCCGACAAAGTCGTTGCCCATGCAGAATTGTACATGGGCTTAGTTGAATTTGGAGTTGGCTTAATTCCTGGCGGTGGCGGTTCAAAAGAATTTGCCAAACGACTTTCCGAAGAAATTCACGAAGGAGATGTAAAAATCAACAACTTAAGGAATCGTTTTTTAACCATCGGTCAAGCGAAAGTTTCTACTTCAGCACACGAAGCTTTTGATTTAGGCTATTTACGTGATGGAATCGATGAAATTGTTGTTAGTCGTGATTTTCAACTCACACGAGCAAAACAAGCTTGCTTAGAACTAGCAGACAAAGGTTACATCGCCCCAAAACGTGAAAAAAATATCACTGTTTTAGGTCAAGAAGGTTTGGGAATCATATACGTTGGAGCAAATTCAATGAAATCTGGAAACTATATGTCTGAACACGATCAAGTAATTTCTGAAAAATTAGGTTTCGTACTTTGCGGTGGTGATTTATCTGAAAACACAATTGTTTCCGAACAATACTTATTGGATTTAGAACGAAAAGCATTTGTTGAATTGTGCCAGCAACGAAAAACATTGGAAAGGCTCGAAAGTCTTGTGAAAAATGGAAAAATTTTGAGAAATTGAACCGTTTCCCCCTTTGGAGGGGGACTAAGGGGGAGGACAATTTATAAATCAAAAGTCACCCACCTTAATCCTCCCTCAAGGGAGGAAAACTTAAAAAACAACATTTATGACAAAAAATACAGCATACATAGTAGCAGGATTCCGTTCCGCAGTTGGAAAAGCAGGAAAAGGAGGTTTCCGATTTTTACGTCCTGATGATTTAGCGGCAGATGTAATCAAACATTTGATGGCACAATTTCCTCAATTGGATCCAACTCGTGTGGAAGATGTGATTGTAGGAAATGCCATGCCTGAATCTGAGCAAGGTTTGAACATGGGTCGTTTGATTTCCTTGATGGGAATGAATACGGATAAAGTTCCAGGAATGACCGTAAATCGCTATTGTTCATCAGGTTTGGAAACAATCGCTATTGCAAAAGCAAAAATCGAAGCTGGAATGGCGGATTGCATTATTGCTGGCGGAGCTGAATCGATGTCCATGATTCCGATGGGAGGTTGGCGCGTTGTTCCAAATGCGAAAGTTGGAAAAGAAAATCCGACTTATTATTGGGGAATGGGTTTGACTGCGGAAGCAGTTGCAAAGCAGTATAATGTTTCTCGTGAGGATCAAGATGTTTTTGCTTTAAAGTCACATGAAAAAGCAATTTCAGCAATCAAATCGGGAAGATTTAAAGACGATATTGTGCCCATTTCAGTCGAGCAAATTTTCTTAGATGAAAACGAAAAACGTCAAGTAAAAACCTTTGTTGTTGATACTGATGAAGGTCCAAGAGCAAGTACAATTGAAGCTTTAAATGCTTTGAAACCAGTTTTTGCCAATGGTGGAAGTGTTACTGCAGGAAATTCTTCACAAACATCTGATGGAGCAGCGTTCGTTTTAGTGATGTCAGAAAAAATGATGAAAGAATTAAACATTGAACCAATTGCACGTTTGGTAAGTTACGCTGTTGTTGGTGTTGAGCCGCGCATTATGGGAATTGGTCCGGTTGACGCTATTCCAAAAGCAATTCAAATGGCTGGATTAAAGCAAAACGACATCAATTTATTTGAGTTAAATGAAGCTTTTGCCTCACAATCTTTGGCGGTAACAAGAGAATTACAACTCAATCCTGAACTCGTGAATGTAAACGGTGGAGCAATTGCCTTAGGTCATCCACTTGGTTGTTCTGGAGCAAAATTATCCGTTCAAATCATGAATGAATTGAAAAAACGTGGCGAAAAATATGGAGTTGTAACAATGTGCGTTGGAACCGGACAAGGAGCAGCTGGAGTTTTTGAGATGATGTAAATTTAAGTTATGAAATATTTGAAAATTATTTTTATTTCTTTGCTGTTTTTTGCTTGTGAAAGTAAAAATGAAATTGCGAAAGAATTTTTCTTTTTGAAAAACGCTCAAGACGCTTGCAATGTGAATATTAATAATATTTTTGAAAAATCTAGTTCATTAAAAGAGGAAGCCGAAGATAAATCTGAAGGGCCAGACTTTCACAAAAAAATCGACAAATTATATTTAACGAATCAAGTGATTTTAGATTCATTAGCGGCAATAATTAATTCTATTGAAAATCTGAAAGAAAAAATACTTTTAGCTGAAGGTGTTTATTTCAAAAAAAGAGATGATATTGAAAGTTTCCAAATTCAAACATCTGAAAGAAAGCATTATTGGACAAATCCCAAAATCGATTTAGATAATAATTATGTAAGGGAAATTAAAAGTTTAGAGACGAGAATCTTTAAATATAGGGCTTGGGTAATTCATCATGTTTGTAAGTATAACACGGAGGCATGTGATAATGCCAGAAAATTTTATTTTATTGACCCAAAAATTGTAAAAGGAAGTCACTTTAAAAGCAAAAAAAATGAACTTGAAAAATCATTCATAAATGTTGCTCCTGATGATTTTGAAGGATTAAAACTTTTTTACTTGACCATATCAGATGAAAATATTTTTATAGACCAAGAAGTCGATTTTTTTATGGAAAAGCAAAGTTTAATTAAATCTTTAACGGTTCTTACAATTACTGAATCAAAAATTTTAAATGCAACTCATGAGGCTGTATGTTTGTTGAGGTATCGTTTTGCAAATTGTGGTGGTTATGCAGTTGACAAAATTTTTGTAAATGTTGATGGTCCTGAAGCTGTGCGGCAAGGTGACAGTGTTGAGCTAAGATTATTTTATTCTTTTTACAATAGTAAACAAGAACCTATAATCAATATTAAAAATTTAGATTCTCGTAGATACAAATTAAAACAAAAAGACGGCATAGCTTATTTGATATTTAAAGCAGATAAAGAAATGGATATCAAGGGTTTGTTGACGATTTTAAATAAGTCAGGTGTTCCGAAAACTAATGAATGGAGCAAGAAAATAAGTGTTTTAAAATAATATAATCATACTTACAACTTTATAAAATTTAGTAACTTTCTATAATCATAATGATAACTTTTCAAGCTAAATGCTTTCAAATCAAGCCAAACTGCTTAAAATGATGTGTAAAATGTTTCGCTGATAAACGTTTCCATTGTTCAAAATTCAAAGGACCATAATACGGATGAATTTCAGCCATAGCAGGATTATTTTCGTAAAGTTCCTCGAAATGTAACCATGTTTCGATAAATTCATCAACTGCTAATTCAATTTCTTCGTGACGTAAAACTTCGTTAGCTGGAGCAAAAGGAACGGTAATGTTTTGAGCCATTTCTTTCTCAGATTCAATGAAAAGCAACATACGCGGAATTTTTTCTTCTTCAATGATTTGTGGCTGAGGATTTTCTCCCGTTGCGATTTTCAAAATATCCGTTAAATGTTCTACCATGCGTTGAGCACTCATTCCACCCCAAAGTGCTTTGTGTTCAGCAGTCAATTTCTCTAAAACTGGTAAAATACTTTCTAAGTTTGGTTCTATAAATGTCATTCTAGTTATGAGTTATGAGTTATGAGTTATGAGTTTTTGTAGCACTCATAATTATTAACCCTGATAATTACTTCCAACAATAATATATAAACTTTTTGGTTTAACCTCAATATTTAATTCTTTTCTTACATCAAAAGGTTCGCCATCGTAATGAGCAATTTGTTCGTTTAAGATGATGCGTGCTTTCTGAAAAGGGATAATTTCTGCATATTTAGACTTATCGCTTGTACGTCTAAAAAACTTGTAAATGATATAAGGCGTTTTCCATTTAGCGAAAGGTTTTAAAATACACAATTCAAACGTTCCATCGGAAACATTAGAATTCGGCGAAACACAAAATCCATTTCCAAATTCCGAAGCATTAGCCAAAGTACATAAAACCACAGGTAGTTCTCTCTTGAAGTTTGGCAACTCGATTTTGATTGTAATCGGTTTGTATTTAAAATATTCTTTCATAACGAGTTTGGTATATCCCCAAAAACCTCGTGTGTGGTAATGATCAAATTTTTTGGCAATTAAAGCATCAAAGCCATAACCTCCCGTTCCTAAAAAGGGTTTGTCATTTACCAAACCGGTATCCATTAAAAGCACTTTTGATTCATTGATTGCCTCAATCGCTTCTTTTAATTTCAATGGAATTTTTAAATGCCGTGCCAATCCGTTACCCGAACCAGCTGGAAGAATCGCTAATTTTGTTTTCGTACCGATCAAAGCGGTGCCAACTTCGTGTACCGAACCATCGCCACCAACTGCGCAAACAATATCAAATCCTTCTTGACTCGATTCGTAAGCGATAGTTTTGGCATGCTTTCTGTACTCAGTATAAATAATATCGTAATCGAAAAGAGAATGATCCAAATGTTTTTCAATCAAAGCCGGAAGTTGGTCTTTTTTTCCAACTCCAGAAATAGGATTAATGATGAATCTGATTCTTTTTTTCATTTATTTTTGTTTGATTCTGGATCAAATCACGGTTGTAACGCTGAATAATTGCTTTCAGACGTCTTTCAGAAATCTTAGCTTCTTTCTTATAATAAGCTAATGAGTCTGGCGTGTCTTTTTTCCGAATCTGAATATTGTACAAATTTCGTGCCTTTTCATTCGAAAATGTAAGCATGTGCTTGTTTGTAAAATAGTGATATGTACCTTCGATGTAGGTAACAGCTTGTGGTTCAGCTGGATTGTAGTAAGATTTACCGAAGGAATAATATTTTGTTTTCACATTCAACAAGTCCAAAATAGTAGGCATAATATCCAATTGTTGAAAGACTCTACTTTCTTTTTTAGCTTCCATCTTTCCACTTGGGTCAAAAAATAGAATCGGAATTTTATACATTTCCGTTCGTTGGTTATAAATTTCACTGTTCGTTGAAGAAGTATGATCAGCTACCAAAACAAAAATAGTGTTTTTGTACCAGGGCTGCTTTTTCGCTTCAGCAAAGAATTTAGCCAAACTGTAATCTCCATAATGAATCGATTCACAGATTTGTTGTGGTCCTTTTTTTAATTTTCCTCGCATGTGCTTTGGAATAAAATAAGGATGATGTGATGAAAGTGTGAAAAGTGTCGCGAAGAATGGTTTTTTAAATTCTGAAAGTTTTTTCGCTGTCCACGGATTAAAATATTCATCTAAAATCCCCCAAGATTTATCAAAATGTGCATCGTTGTTGTATTCTTTTCTTCCGAAATAATGTTTAAATCCTGCTTGAGCGGCAAATCCATCAAAACGCATCGAACCGTTTGTTGCTCCGTGAAAAAATCCAGTTTCATAGCCTTCTTTGTTTAAAATCGATGCCAAAGAATGAATTTCATTTATGCCATAAGGCGACGAAATATAAGGATTATCAACCAAAGAAGGAATCGAAGCAATGATACTTGGTACTGCTTCAATTGATTTTTTTCCGTTTGCGATTCCATTTTTGAAATACACACTTTTTTTAGCCAAAGAATCTAAAAATGGGGTAAATGAATTTTTTGAACCTGATGCTCCAACCCACTCATTGCCAAAACTCTCAAGTATAATGATGACAACATTTGTTTTGTTCGGTAAAATTCCTTGTGGTTTTGACTCTTGTTCGGGATTAAACAGACTCAATTCGGTTTTTAAGTCAAAATATTTTTTTTCTTCCAAGGCCTCCTTGTCGTAGGATTTAACCATTGTGAAAGGTGTGTTCAGAATTAAGGCTGTATTTTCAACACGTGTAAAAGTCGAAGCATCAAGCGGACTTATGGGTTTCAAGCGAAAACCACCACGAGCAACGACAATGAAAAAAGCAAGAGAAAACACAAAAACGATTAAATCTCTAAAAAATGAAAATGGCCTTTTTACCTTTTTGATTCTTTTGTTCAACCAAGAAGCAAATAATGTAAAAACCAATAAAAAAACTAAAAGTGACCAAAAATCTCTAAAAAACGAACCAATTTGTTGTGCGAAATCATCGCCTCCACCAACAACAGCAAGTAAATCAATAGTTGAACGTTTTTGCGTAAAACTAAAATAAACAACATCAATTAAATTTAATGCAATAAATACGATGTTGAAAAAGTGAAATAGAAATTTCAAAACAAACTGATACCAAGATCTTTCTCGAAAAGAAAACGGAAGCAGGGAAAGTACTATAAAAGGAAAAGCTAAAAGTGAGATTGTGATACTATCAAACCAAAGAGAAGCGAAAAAATCCACAAAACCAATATGAGAAAAATTTGCCCAATTGAAAATTAAAAAAACGATGCGTGTAAGTTGCATACACAACAAAATAATTCCCAAACGTTTAATTAAAAGCGTTAATTGAGGCGAAAATAATGTGAGTTTCTGAATCATTTTGAAATGCAAATATACATACTTTCGTGATTTTGGACTCACTTGTTCTATTTATTTAATCAATAAGGAATGTGTTTTAATTTAACTTTCTGAAATTTAAAACAATTCTGGAATAAGCGAAATTTTGAAAATAAGAATAGGAATTATTCATTAAAAGAAATGGAATTAGATTAAATTTAATATCTGGTTTTATACCAACTTCAACGTTATTAAAAAATAAATTATACCCTAAACCAAAATTTAAACCAATTGATGGAGAAGGCCCTCCATAATTTGTATTTAAACTAATAAAATCTTTACCTGTACCGTATGTATATCTGAACTCACCTTTAACTTTACTATAAATTAAAAAATCAAGTAATAGCCCAGTTTCTATAAAAAAATGCTTCGATTTTCCGAAATGAAATCTCCAATTAAATGAATTAGATATATTAAAATTAAATACTGTAACATTCCTATATTCTTTAGTTCCATGTCCCTTAAAAGCATAAATATTATCATAATAAGAATTTGTAAAACAAAATTCCACACCATAAACAAAGTAAACTTGTTTTTGTTCTCTAAAAATATGCTTCAAACCAAAATCAAAACCGAGTTTTCCATTACCTGCTCTTTCTCCGATATCACTAAATAAAGTATAATTTGGCGCAACAAATGCTTCGTTAAAAAAGACCAATAATGTGTCATACTTTTTCTGAGAAAAAACAAATCCATTTATAAATACGAATAAAATTAAGAGCTTCATTTTCTTTTAAGTAGGATTTTAATTTAACTTTCTAAAATTTAAAACGATTCTGGAATAAGCTGAATTTTGAAAATAATATGGGTTGTCAACAAAGGGTAAGATATGAAATTTAATGTCTGGTTTTATCCCAATTTCAAGATTGTTAAACACTAAATTATATCCAAAACCAAAATTAAAACCAACAGTTGGAGCACGAGTTCCGTATATTCTACTAAACAATTGATATCGATAAGGATCTTGTAAATCATGAAACATAATAGGATTTTTATATTGACCTTCTACACGCATGCGCATATTAAAATCAAGTAGTAGCCCAGTTTCAATAAAAAACTTTTTAGACTTACGAAAATGGAATCTCCAATTAAATGAATTTGAGATATTAAAATTAGAAACTGAAATGTTTTTGTATTCTTGAAAAGAAGGAAAACAGCCCCAATTATCTATCGAAATACTATCAAAGTGCGATTTGATAAAACAGAATTCCAAGCCATAGACAAAATTTACTTGTTTTTGTTCTCTAAAAATATGCCTCAAGCCAATATCAAAACCAAGTTTGCCTTTTCCATTTCTTATTTCATGACTTGAACTAGTTCCTAAACTCTCTCTCTTATCGTAATCATGAAACAAAGTAAAATTTGGAGCAATAAAAACCTCATTAAAAAGTGGAAAAGTGTTAAACTTTTTCTGAGAAAAAACACATGTGTTGAAGAATATGCACAGAATGAGTAGCTTTTTCATGTTTTCAAAAATGATTGATTTTAATTTTAACCAAATATACGGATTAATCCAATACTAAAGTTTATTTAATTTTCGATTAAATACTGATTATTCCAAATTTTAACTTTTGTTTTGAACGAAATCGAAAGATAATTTTGTGTACTCCAAGTAAATTCATTAAATTTGCGACGTGTTTAACACATTGTTAATAATCATATAAAAAATTATAGAGATGGGTAAGTTCGGAATGATGGAAATAATCTTAATTCTTGCGGTAGTTCTTTTACTTTTTGGAGGTAAAAAAATTCCTGAATTAATGAAAGGTTTAGGAAAAGGAATTAAAGAATTCAAAGATGCTTCTAAAGGAGAAGACAATGCTGGAGTTTCTGCAAATACAACTACTGAAGAAAAAAAATAAGATTTCCATTTTATGTATTCTACTTTTGCTGAAGTTAAAAATGCACTTTCTTCAGGTGTAACTGTCTTGAATGTAGTTGAGACTTATTTATCTGAAATTGAGAAAAACAATCATCTAAATGCTTTTTTGGAAGTTTTTACTGATTCTGCAAAACAACAAGCACAAGAAGTAGATCAAAAAATAAAAAATGGCAATGCTGGTCGATTAGCAGGAATGGTAATCGCCATCAAAGACAATATTTGTTACAAAAATCATAAAGTTTCAGCCTCTTCAAAAATTTTGGAGGGCTTTGAATCTTTATACACAGCAACGGCACTTCAACGTTTAATCGATGAAGATGCAATTGTTATTGGTAGAACAAATTGCGATGAATTTGCGATGGGAAGTTCGAATGAAAATTCAGCTTTCGGCCACGTAAAAAATCCTCGAAACATAAAAACCGTTTCTGGCGGTTCATCCGGTGGTTCAGCAGCAGCTGTTGCAGCGAAATTGTGTACCGTTGCTTTAGGTAGCGACACAGGTGGTTCGGTTCGTCAACCAGCTTCTTTTACGGGAACTTTTGGAAGTAAACCAACTTACGGTCGCGTTAGTCGCTACGGCTTAATTGCTTATGCTTCTTCTTTCGATCAAATTGGTGTTTTTTCAAATTCTTTAGAAGAAAATGCTTTGGTTTTGGAAATCATGGCTGGAAAAGATGAATTAGATAGTACAAGTTCTTCTATTCCTGTAAATTCCTACGAAGTAAGTTCTTTTCAAGGAAAAAAGAAAATTGCTTACATCAAAGAAGCTATTGAAAACGAAGGAATCGATCCAATTTTAAAAGAAAAATTAACAGATTTAATTGAAAATCTAAAAAATGAAGGACACACAGTTGAAGCCGTGTCATTTCCTTATTTAGAATTCATGGTTCCAACGTATTACGTATTAACAACTGCTGAAGCTTCTTCAAATCTTTCTCGTTTTGATGGTGTTCACTACGGTCATCGTGCAAAAGATGCAGTCGGTGTTGAGGAAACTTACAAAGCTTCACGTTCAGAAGGTTTTGGCTTGGAAGTAAAACGTAGAATCATGGCTGGAACTTTTGTTTTGTCGCACGGATATTACGATGCATATTACACAAAAGCACAACAAGTTAGAAGATTATTACAAAATAAAACAAAAGAAATTTTTTCAAATTTTGATTTAATTGTGATGCCAACAACTCCAACGGCAGCTTTTGAAATCAATTCAGTGAAAGATCCAATTCAAATGTATTTGCAAGATATCTTTACGGTTCATGCAAATTTGACTGGAAACCCAGCAATATCTATTCCTTTTGGAGTAAATGAAGAAAAAATGCCGTTTGGTTTACAAATCATGGCTAAACCTTTTGCTGAAAAAGAAATGTTTGATTTCACAGCTTACATTCATGCTCTTTCGGAGTCAATGATTTCATCTTAATTTGATTTTTATCACTAAAAACTTTCTATGCAAAAAATTATAACATTCATTTTTTTATTTCTTGCTATAACAAGTTTTTACGCACAAAAGAAAAAAACGCCTCCACCTGTAGTAAAAGACAGTTTAACAAGTGATGCTTTTCTTAAAACAATAGAACAATCTTTAGATTTATTTTACGCTGAATATGCGAATCAATCGAATTATGATTCCATAATAAATGCTTTAGAATACGAAGCAAATCAAATTCCAGATGTTACAGACGAAGTAATTTGTCAACGTTTGGAAAAAATGAACGAATTATCACCTTTTCACTTAGATTGTAATCCAACAACAATTGCTGGAATTCGTTTTTTTGCTAAAAATCGTAGGAGTTTTATTCGCATTGCGCTTGGCCGTTCGAAATTGTATTTTGATATGTACGAAGATGCTTTGGCGAAATACGATATTCCAATTGATTTGCGTTTTTTATCGGTAATTGAAAGTGGTTTACGTCCACAAGTGAAATCGCCTGCAGGAGCTTTAGGTTTGTGGCAATTCATGTATGGAACAGGAAAAATGTATGGAATGAAAGAAAATTCTTTCTTTGACGAACGCATGGATCCAGTAAAATCGACAGAATCAGCGTGTAAATATTTAAAAAAATTACATAGTATTTACGGAGATTGGAATTTAGCACTAGCCGCTTACAATGCAGGTCCAGGAAATGTGAATAAAGCCATTCGTCGTTCTGGAAACAAACGAACTTATTGGGAAGTTAGACCTTTTTTACCTCGTGAAACGCAAGGATACGTTCCGAATTTTATTGCCGCAGCCTATTTGATGACGTATCATGCAGAACATAATTTAGTTCCGATGGAAGCCAAAATTCATTATACTCAACTGGATACGATGTGTTTAACACGTGGTATGCACATGGAAACGATTGCTAAATTAGTTGATTGGAATATCGAAGAAATTCAAATGTTGAATCCAGTTTACAAAAGAACCTATATTCCATTGACTGCTCCAAATCAATGTATCAGTGGGCCTTTGATGAAAATTGGGAAATTGGTTTCTTTGGAAGATTCGCTTTACAAAATGGAAAAACGAACTTATGGAACACAATCTCAACCTGTTATTCCAAAAGTAATTGTACCAGAAGTCGTTGAAACAGACACAAATTCAGTTGCTGTAAATCCAGCAGATTATATTTTCCATAAAGTTCGCAAAGGAGAAACTTTGACTCGTATTTCGCAAAAATATAAGGTAACAAATAGCCAAGTGATGGAATGGAACAATTTGCGTTCTACAAAAGTTCCTGTTGGTCGCGTTCTTAAAATTGCCAAAAAAGTGGAAGAAGCAACAATTCTTCCTGTTTTGACTGATTCTGTTATGGGTTTAATTTACTACGACTCTCTGATTACAGTTTACCACAATGTTGCTAGAAATGAAAACATTGAAGCAATCGCAAAAACGTATAAAGTAAGTGTTGAAAACATCAAAAAATGGAATAAATTAAATGACAATCTTTTAAACATTGACCAACGTTTATTGATTCTTACGACAATAAAAATCTCTAAACCAGGAATGGTTTTAAATGAACAAATTGTTGTTGAACCAGAAAAAGTGGAAAAAGTTGTACCTCAAAAAAAATATTACAACATCAAATCCGGAGATTTGTTTAATCGTATAGCACAAAAACACGGTTTGACAACGCAACAATTACAAAAACTAAATCCTGGAGTAAATCCTGATAAAATTAGAGTTGGACAACAAGTAAGGGTGAAATAACTACCTTATCAAATTCACATGTCCCGTAATCGTTTTTAATTCTGGACCTCCATCTCGGTAAGACGCTTTCCAAGTGTAGGTTCCATCTTGACACATTTTACCTTTGTATTTTCCATCCCAAAACTCTTCAAGGGAATTTAGCGTGTAAATCAATTCGCCCCAACGATTAAAAATCAACATTTCGAAATTCGTAATTCCTTCACCGTAAGCTTTAAAAACTTCATTGAATCGACTTCCATCAGGCGTAAAAGTATTTGGGACATAAAGAATACCTTTATAGTTAATGTGAATCAAATCAGAAGTTGTACAACCGTTTGTATCCGTAAAAAAAACGGTGTAAGTAAAATCTTTGTTAGGTGTGGCAATTGGATTTTGACACGTTATGCAAGATAAAAAATTTCCTGGGGACCAATGATACTCACCTACAGCATCATTTGTAGCGTTTAAATGAACTTCTTGTCCAATGATAGCAAAAATTGTAACTCCTGCATCAACTTGATGAATCGGGAAAATTTGCACCAAAACAAAGGCAGAATCTCGGCAACCAAATTCATCAATGCCAACTACCATATAGTTTGTTGTAACATTTGGTGTGGCAACCACAGAATCTGAAATGAAGTTATCTAAACTTCCTTTTGGACTCCAAATATAGGACTCAACTCCCGTTGCATATAGATTTGCCGTATCACCTAAACAAAGAATTGTATCTCTAAAAGCTCGAATATTAGGAATAATCACATCGATAAAAACTGTATCTCGAACTGTTCCACAAGCATTTGTAAAGTCACAAAAATAAGTGAAGTCTGTTGGAGGAGAAACAATTACTGTATCTCCAAAAATGGTATTTATAAATTGATTTGGACTCCACGTATAAGATTCTGTGCCACTAACTGTTAGTTGAACACTTGACTTAAAACACATTTCTGCTGAATCAATCAAATTAGGTATGGGTAAATTAAAAAAGACATCCACCAAAACACTGTCTTGAAAAACACAGGAATTTAAAGTTGTCGCCGTAACTAGATAGGTTGTTGTTGTATCTGGGTTTACAATTGGACTTGAACTCTGATTGTTATTAATGAAATTATTTGGAGTCCAAACTTGACTTATTGCTCCAAAAACTTGAATTTGTGTACTAAATCCCAAACAAATTGATGTATCATTTGAAACAGAAATTTCATCAGCAAAAGTATTAACAGTAACAAAAACTGTATCAGAACCACAGGTATCAGATATAATAACCGAAAATTGTGTTGTATCAAAAATAATTGCAGTTGGATTTGGTAAAGTTGGATCATCTAAAAGGTTTGCTGGCGACCACAGATAATTTAAACCTCCAAAAGCATCGAGTTGAAAAGGAGTTCCTTTACAAACTGTTGGTACTGGCGTTACATCTCCTGCTTCAAAACTTCCAACAGTGATAACAAAAGATGTTGAGTCAGGTGCTTTGCAGCCTTCTGAATCTGAAACAACTAGTTTAACAATAAATTCTCCTGTCGTTGTATAAACGTGGCTTGGATCAGCTTCTGTTGATGTTGTTGAGTCTCCAAAATCCCAGAAAAAAACATCTCCTTCAGTAGAATTATTAAAAAACTGAACTGGATTTGGAATGCAAATAATTACGTTAGGCTCAGATACAATTGCATTGATGGAACTTAACTCAAATTTAAAAGCTGCGAGATTACAATTATCACTATTATTATTCGGACCAATTACTCCAGGTGTGCTTACGAATCCATTAGGATTTCCTGCACAAGCAGAACAAACAGCATGATAAATTCTCCCGTTTTTATCAAAACGAGACGTTCCACCATCAACGTGTTCATCACTTGGACCTCCCATAAATGTTGCATACTTTAATTCAGAAGCATCAGCACCCAAAACAGCAATGTAAAAAGCATCCCCATCTGTTGAGCCTAAAAATGCATCAGCCGTAACTGGAAAACCTGAAATATTTGTTTGAATTATTGAACCACCCCAGCCTGAAATATAAATTTCAAAACAATTGGAAATCAAAAAAGCTGTTGGTGAAATTCGATTATTGCTTCCACCTACTTTTGTATTCCATACAACAGAAGATAAATCTGTGCTATATTTTCTAATAAATTGCTGTGCGTTTGCGTTTCCAAATAAACCTGTTGTAATTGGCATTGCTCCAAAGGTTTGTCCATAGACATAAACAAAATCATCCAAATCAACTTGTACAAAATAACCTTGATCATAGGCACTTGTACCAAGATAAGTTCCTGAAATTACTGCTCCAGCTGCACTAAAACGCGTCACATAAGCGTCAGCGTCACCACCAGCAAAAGCAATAGAGTGACCAACTGGCACATTTAGATTGGAAGAAATTGTTCCCCCAGTCATATAAATTTCATCAGTAGAACTCACAGTCAAAGCATTTCCACTGTCAAAGTCACTTCCTCCGTAATACGTTGAAAAAATCATTGTTGAAAGTGTAGAGTTTAATTTAAACAAAACAGCATCTTGTGGGCCATTAAGAAAATTTTGACTTGGATTTACTCTCGGAAAGTTAACCGAATTTGTAGAACTTGCAACGATTACATTTTCTGAATTATCAAAACTAATTTCTCCTCGAAAATTGTCTCCATAATTAATCACCAATTCTCCCGTTTGTCCATTAAGTGTATTGCCAATATTAATTCCGTCATTTCCACTTCCGCCAACATAGGTAAAATTCATTACGACATTTCCATTTGGGCTCAAGCGAATGATAAAAATGTCAGTTTTAGAATATCTCTGTGTTGATTCACAGATTAGAAGTGAACCTCCTCCGTGTGAGTTTTGAAAAGCTGGACCATTTGAAGGAAAATCTTCTGACGAAGTTACTCCCATCATGTATAATTCTCCATTTGCATTTGCAATCATACTATTTGGACACTCATTACCACTACCCCCAATATACGTAGAATATAAAAAAGCAGTACCATTAGCATTAAATTTACTCAATGAAATGTCAAATGGACCATATCCAATGTCCTCTCCACCTTGAAATCCTTGACCAATTACTCCAGCAGTTGTAGGATAACCAACACCAAAAACGGTTCCTCCAGCGAAAAGATTTCCTTGTAAATCTGGTGTGGCAGTACATCCCCAATTATCTACCGTTGAACCTGAGTAACTTGAAAAGGTAATTTGTGGATCAATAATCAATTTCTCAGCATGATTATATCCTCTAGGGAAATGATATGAAACGACATTATTAGTTAATTTATAGGAAATTTCTACATTCTTTTTATTTCCTTTTTCATCAATTGTCCAAGCAATTGGTTTGGATTCGGAAATGGTGCCATAAGTGTGTTCCACTAATAAAAATCCATTTTTGTCGAGGTGAATTTTTGATGCTCCATCAATGCTATACTTGATTTGATAAACATCCGCTTCTTCGTTTAAAACAAAAGTGTATTTTAAGGAACTTACGTCTGAATCAAAATGTAAATCAATTCCTTCATAAAATTCTGGATAAGTAACTTTTGCAAGCGAATGGACGTCTGACTTCCATTTACTTTTATCATTTCCTAAAAAATAATTTCTGTAAAATGGAGATTCTTTATCTTCAATTACTTCATGTTGGGAATTACTTCCTAAGAAATTCGTTTTAATCGTATGTTGAACATATTTTTTATCTTCTACATGGGATTCAGTTTTGTCTCCGTTGTGTTTGTGAGTTAATTCTGAAACATTGTGAAAAACATAAGTAAACGCATTTTTTTCAATCAACATTTCACCTCCAGTTAAATCAATTTTATACTGGATATTTTTATGCCATTGCCCACGGTTAGGGTGCATCCATACCTTATCATTTTGAGCTTGTAAGCCAAAACTCAAAAAAAATAAAAAAATGAAGGTGATTTTTGGCATGAAACAGTTCTAAATACATAGTAATAACGTAAAAATACATTAAAAAGTTGTTTCAGCAATAAATCTGAAATTTACTTTTCAGGTAAAATATCCATTTTCTCAGCAAAATGATAACAATAATCTCTCAAATCTTCTGAAATCAAGGTTTCTCCTGTCGCCTTTTCAAAGGTATCAGCCATCGTCAATAAGGTTTGATGAAAGAATTGTTTCATTTCTTCAATAGACATTTCTTCTGTCCACAAATCAATTTTTAAAGTGTTTTTTTGATTTGGATCCCACATGGAAAGCATCATTGAACGTGCTTCAGCATTTTTGACATTTCCATCTGTTGCATTCCACAACATTCTAACTGGAACATTGTTTTCATTCAATCCAACATTGATTGAGATTTCTGATGTTTTTATTATTTTCTTTTCCATTTCTTGTAAATTAGCCAATTAGCTAATGAGATAATTAGCTAATTATATTTCGTATTCTTGTAAAATTGTGTTGTACGGTATTTCTTTTAATTCTTCCAAAGTCGTTTCAGGATGTTGTTCCATGTAAGAATGTATCATTCTCCAACCCAAAAACTGTCCTAAACGATCAGGTCCTTTTTCTGGTAAACCAATTGTAAAGGGTGCATCGTTCAAAAAATTCGCTTGATCTCGTTCATTTTCACCAAATAAAAGTTTCTCGTCAACCAAATATTTCCAAAAAGCATATTCATTTTCTAATGCCCAATCGTAATCTTTTTTTGAATAACGTAATACAATACGTTCTTCTTCATTTGGAAAAGCCGCTTCTGTAAAATAAATGATTTTACCCCAATTAACTATTGCTTCCGCTGTATTTGATTTTTTTTCAGGAACATAATGTGTCATAATCCAAGCCGTCAAAACATCTCTTTCTAAATAAATATCTAGCATTCCATCTTTAATCCATTGAAAAAACTGCTCATTAGGTAATTCCTTAATCACATCTGTTTTTGGACCTAAATAACGTTCCAATCCTATTCCAACTTCATGTTCGGTACAAAAAATATTACTCGTAAAAAGTGAATTCATAAAAATTACATTTTGAGGTATTTTACCTGTCGGAAAATGATGATTCAAATAGGCAAATGCTTCTATAATTTTTGCTTTTCGACTTTCTAAATTGGTGAATTCACTTTCAATTCTTTTCTCTAAACGTTTGATATATGTATCATTTACAAACATATTTATTCTTTCAACCGTACCTGAATCTGACAATTGACCAACTCGCAAACAATGACCTAATTCATAATCCAATATTTCCTCATTTTTCACTTTTAATGATGAAATCACTTGCTTTAAGCTTTCTTTAGGAGTATTAACAAAAATAGAATCTAAATTGATAAAAGAAATATTTAATTTTTTCTCACTTGGCTCAACATCCAAAGGATCATTTTTACAAGAAAATAGTATTTGAGAAATGAAAATAAAATAAAAAATATTTTTGTAGTTCATAAAATGTTTTATTTTTGCAGTCAAAAGTAAGCAAAGTAAAATAATTTGTTTACTTTTAGAAAGATTTTTAATTATAATTAACTTTTTAACATCACTTAACATGAAAAAAATATTATTTTCTTTAGTAGGATTGGGGTTTTTTGCAACAACATTCGCACAAGAAGCTTTTGACAAAAAATGGCAAGTTGGAATTGCTCTTGGAACAGGTTTTAACATGAATAAAACAACAAGTTTATTAAAAAGAGATGGAGTTGGATTTGATCAAACTTTAGGTTTAAATTTGAATTATAATTTAAATCCAACTTTGACTGTTACAACTGGTTTAGAGTTTGATTTTGAATCTTTCAAATACACAGCAAATGATACAATTTTGTATGTTTACAACGATCAAAACATTACTAAAAAAGCTGAATTTGAAGCAGATTCAAGTTTTAAAGATCAAAATTTATTCAAATTAAACGAGAGACAATATAAAACCACTTATTTGATTTTACCAATTTTTGCTACTTTGAAAACAAAACCTTTCGGTAATATGCAATATTTTGGAAAATTCGGTACTCGTATTGGTATCAAAACTGGAGGTAGAATTAACGACACAGGTGTAATTTTTGCTGGAGATTCTTTAACTGGAAAAACATCAATACAAGAAAATTCAAACATGGTTTTAGAAGACGATATTCGTTCTTTAAAAATTAATGCAGGTGTTTCTGCGGGTGTAATGTGGAATTTCTCTGGAACAACAATGTTGGTGAGTGAAATTGGTTATTTCTTTGGATTAACTCAAATGCACATGGATGAAAGAACAACAGGTGAAGACAAAAAAAGATCATATACTTTAATTGATTCAAATGACGAGAATTCGTTATCAAAAATCACTAAAGTTAGTGACATTAAATGGTCTGCTCCAGCTGCTAAACAAGGTCAAATATTAATTAAATTTACTTTATTTTTCTAAGCTTGAATTTAGAAAAAATAAACAATCATATTAAAGCCTGGCTTGATGCTTATTGCACCAAAGCTGGGCTTTCTGGTTTTGTTGTGGGTATCTCTGGCGGTATTGATTCAGCTGTGACTTCTATTTTGTGTGCTCAAACTGGGAAAAAAGTCTTGCTTTTGAATATGCCCATTCGTCAAACGAAAGCTGAGTACGACAGAGCTCAAGAGCATATTGACAATTTAAAAAACAAGTTTTCTAACGTGAGTTCACTTGAAATCAATCTAACTGAAACCTTTGAAAATTTTGAGAAAATCCTTCCAAAAGAAAGCTTAGTTAATCATCTTGTGATGGCAAATAGTCGTGCGAGATTAAGAATGACAACACTTTATGCTTTAGGTCAAACACATAATTTACTTGTGGCTGGTACAGGAAATAAAATTGAAGATTTTGGAATTGGTTTTTTTACTAAATATGGAGATGGAGGAGTTGATTTAAGTCCAATTGCTGATTTAACAAAAACACAAGTTTTTCATTTAGCTAACTATTTAGGAGTTGTTTCTAGTATCCAACAAGCGAAACCAACAGACGGTTTGTGGGAAGATGGTCGAAGCGACGAAGATCAAATTGGAGCAACATATCCAGAATTGGAATGGGCAATGGATTTCAAAGAAGACGAAAAATCCTTAAACGAACGTCAAAAAGTCGTTTTAGAACTTTATAGAAAATTAAATCGCATAAACAAACACAAAATGGAGGCTATTCCAGTGTGCGAGATTCCGATAGAATTTTTTGTATGATAAGTTCAATAAACAAATCCCCTATCCCCCATTTTCAAGTCCTTAAAAATCCATCTATAGTGATTTAACATGTGACTATTGATGAAATTTTTCCCTTTTTCATTCTCAGGGAAAAATATTCTTCCACCAACTTTTGCTGTTTGTAGGTCTTTCACTTCACATTGAGGTGCAATTCCATCTTGTTGCCAAACCGGATCTGGATTTTCTTGATCTAAATTACTTCCATATTGCCACACTTCTTGAAATAAAGTCCAATCAAAACCTCCAGCACATGCATTTTCTGGAGCGATGATATACATGTTTCTCAAAAATACAAAATCTTGAATTTCCTCTAAAAATCCGAGTGCATAAGCATAGCCCATACTATGACAAACAAAATCTAAAGTGTCTTTTACTTCAATACAAGCTGGAGAATTACATTTCTCAATCAAATAGGTTTTTCCTGCTATTCTACCTTTTTCTTTTCGCTCAAAAAAGCCTTCATCGTTTGGATTTGCATTTAATAACTGAAACTCATTTTTGTTTTTTTCACGTTTCCTTAAAGCTTTGATGCGAGAATAACTCAAGGAAAAATTAGCCATCGTACGATGATTTGAGGTTGATATTTTGTTATTCCCATCGATGTAAAAATAATCGTCCGGTTTAATTCGGTTTACAAAGGCTTTATCCAAACGCAACCAATAATGAAAACGATCTTTTTTGGTGATCATATCATCCGTAACGTCTTTATTTTTCTTTGGTCCACGATAACCGTTCGAAAAAATTAAAACATGCTTAGGGAGCGGTTTTTCTTTAGCTGTAAAATAAGATGTTACATTTTCTCCATTAAAAGCATAAACTTCTTCGGCAACAATTTGACCTTTTTCATTCCAAAATCGCTTGATAAGATAATGCCCAAAAGCCTTTTGAGAAATAGAGTCAATACTTAAATTAACTGAATCTGATGAATGTGAAAACTGCTTACGAGAATCACTTAAAACATTTAAATAAATGACATTTTTTTGATTATAACTCTGCCAACACATTTCTTTATTGCAAAAAATTAATGACTGAGTCTCTTTTGATGGGTTTTTCAATAGAGAAAGTTGAATTTTTTCTTTTGAACTTGGAGTACTAATTTCAAATTTTGATTTTTCCAATGTAGAAGAATTATCCTCTGAAAATTGAATGATTGCCTGTTGAAGATACGAAGTTGGATATAAAACTTCTGATTTAGAATCCTTAAATGTGATACTGTAATTCCGTTTAAAGTTTTTTTGGAAGGTAGAATCAATAATAAAACCGGAAGAATCTTCTTCCCAAAAATAATAAGCGACTAATGCTGAAATGGAATTTTCACGATTTGTTTCTGAAGAAAGATAAAAAAGAGAATCTAATTGAGCGTTAACATTCAATGTAATAAGTAAAAAGCTTATGTAAACGCCTAGTTTCAAAATCTACTTTATTTCACCAGTAAAGTATTTCCGTAAAAAACTTCTTTTTCGCTCGTAGTATTCATCCAAAGTTCTTCCACTTTTACTGTTTTACCTTTAAACGCTTTTTGTGCGAATTGTAACAGATTTTGAGCAGAAATTTTTGGAGAATAAGTATTTACAATCAAAAATCCATTTTTTGCCATCAGTTTATTTGCTGTTTCAAACAAAATGGGTAATTGTTGTTCTAAAATCCATTTTTCGCCTTTAGAACCAATTCCATAAGCTGGAGGGTCCATTATGATTCCTTCGTATTTATTTCCTCTTTTAACTTCTCTTTGAGCAAATTTTAAAGCATCTTCCAAAACCCATTTTACATCAGCTAATTGACTCAACTCCATATTTTCCTTAGACCAAGTCAAAAGTTGTTTTACAGAATCGACATGGGTTACCTTTGCTCCCACTTTTCGTGCGATTAAAGATGCAACTCCCGTATAAGCAAAAAGGTTTAAGAAATTTTGGTCTAGCTGAATGTTTTCTTGAATGAATTTCCAGTTTGCAATTTGCTCAGGGAAGATTCCGATGTGTTTGTATTGTGTAAACTCTAATTTTATATCTAAACCTTCTACAGGAATGTTCCATGAATTTGGTAAATCAGCTTTTAGTTTTTTCCATTTCCCTTTTTTTGTTCCAGATTCAACAAACTCAGCGTGAGCCATTGTGTTCCATTCCGTAAAAGGCAATTCGGATTTAAAGTAAGCTTGAAGTTCAGGCCTAATCGTAATTATTTCTCCAAAACGTTCGAGTTTTTTACTCCCACCAGCATCGATTAATTCATATTCTTTCCATGCTTCGGCGTATTTTCGTGCTATATAACTCATATTTTGGATATTAAGATGTTAGGATATTAAGACAGCAAGACTTTGTTTCAATAAGATAATTAAAGTCTTTGAGTCCGCCCTGGCGGACGGTCTTTTGTCTTAAAATCTTAATGTCTATTTTCCGCCCAAGCGGAAAATCATTTCATTTTTGGCGTTTTCACTCTTCCTTTGTGCATTTGAGCCATTCGCATTTGATTTTTTGAAACAGACATTGTCAATTGCTTTTGCATTGTTGAAATCTGTTCTTTCATCATACCATTTTTATCTAACTTTTTTGCTTCAGCAAGTAAAGTTGTAGCTTCGTTCTTACGACCAGTTTGGGCACAGATTCCTGCTAAATGTAAGCGTGCAACGGCGTTATCTTGTGCAGTTCTCAAACCTAAAGCAACAGCTTTTCTCAATAATTGTTCGCTTTTAGCAAAACCTAATTCTTGTGTTCCAAGCATTGCCTTCAAATACAAAATGTAAGCATGCTGTTTTTTAGGCATTAAATCTGGTCTTGAGATTCGTTTCAAATATTTGTTTGCTTTTTCATGATTTCCAACACGCATTTGGTTTAAAGCAAGAATCATATTTTCATTTCTGAAAAAACTCAAGCCAACAAGAGCTGTAACGAAAATTAATACAATTCCCCAGCCCCAATAACCTGTGTAGAAAGAGTAAACATTAATAAAAAGTACAAAAGCTGCTACGACACAGCGAATTATGAATCCAGTCATGATTTTAATTAATTATATAAGTTTAAATTGTTGCGATACATTTAAGTTCAATTGCAATCGGCGTTGGCAAAGCATTGATTTCACAGGTTGTTCTACACGGTTGATTATCTTTAAAATATTCAGCGTAAAGTTTGTTATACGTATGAAAATCTCGTTTCATGTTAACTAAAAAAACAGTAACATCAACTAAGTTTTCCCATTTTGAACCTGATTCTTCTAAAATGATTTTCACATTATCAAAAACAGAGCGACATTGAGCTTCAAAATCAAATTCCAAAAAATTACCGTTTTTATCTAACTTCAAACCTGGAACTCCTGAATCTGTATCGTCAGAACCGGCAGTTCTTGGTCCTACACCTGAAAGAAAAAGTAAATTGCCAACCTTGCGAGCATGTGGATACAAACCAACAGGTTTTGGAGCTTTTTGTGTTGAAATACGTGAATTTTCTTCCATCTGCAAAATTTTGTACAAATATACGCAGTTTCAGGAAATATAAAAGAAATAATTTGGATTATACCAAACAAAAAAGAGGAACCCTTTCGAGTTCCTCTTTTTTGAAAATGTATTAACTTAATCCTAGTTTTTCACTAAAGAATAAGTCTTAGTTCCATTTGAACTTGAAGTTTTAAAGAAATAAACACCATCAACGAAGTTGTTTAAATCTAATACTACTTCTTTGTTCGCGTCAATTGTATTTACTTTTAAATCCAATGCTCTTCCTTGAGCGTCAAATAATTGACCTTCAATTTGGAATCCACTTGTGTTTTTGATAACAAATTTACCAGTAGAAGGATTTGGAGCAATACTTAAAGCATTGATTTCATTCTCAGAAATTCCAACATTATTTAATGTAGTAAATGATCCAGCAGTTGAAACTGAGCTTGAATCAGTAGGTGAACAAACAGCAATTACATAAAATTGGTAAGAAGTATTAACTGTTAAACCAGCAACTGTTGTTGGATTCGTCGTTGCAGGAAGCATCGTTCCAGTACCTTGAGTAAATCCTGTCACACCGTATTCAACAATCCAAGCAGTTTCTGTACCGCCATTAGTCCAGCCTAAAGTTGCTGAATTTGAAGTAACTGAAGTTGCAACTAAATTAGTTGGTGTAGCACAAGGAACAACTGGAACATCACATGTAATTGTGGCAGCCCAACCTAAGTCTGTAGTTGAACCATCAGATCTGAATACAGCTGTTAAACATCCGTTAGCATTTGTTGAAACAATCACCCCAGGACTTGTACTTCCTTGATAAATACCGATTAAAGGATCTGAACTTGTATTACCATTATAAATTGATAATGAGTCCCATCCATCTTCAGTTGCAAAATCAGAGAAAGTCAATGTAATCATTTCACCAGAAGTCGTAGGACAAATTACTTGTACAGTATATTCATCATCTGAATAGTCAGCAGCATCCATTCCAGTATCGTAAAACATCTCACCACAAGTTAA
>JAZKEO010000011.1:213014-223357 GCA_040386975.1 Bacteroidota bacterium
CTGAATAGTCAGCAGCATCCATTCCAGTATCGTAAAACATCTCACCACAAGTTAATTGAGGTAAAATTGTTGCACTGATATCTGTCGTAAAAGAAGTAGAACTTGAATAGAAACTTGTATCACCAGCACCACAAATTGCTCTAACATAAACATCATAATCAGTATTACCTGTTAAACCAGTCAATGTAAATGGATTCGTTGATGCAATAACACTTGTACCTGAACCTTGTGCAAAACCAGCAGCACCATATTCGATTGCCCATGATGTTTCAGTAGCTCCATTTGTCCATGAAACTGTAGCTGTAATATCTGTATTTGCATCCACAGTCAAAGCTGTTGGAACAGCACATGTTGGAGGAGCTTGACAAGAAATTGTAGCTGACCATCCTGGATTTTGTACAATATCATCACTTGTGAAAACTGCCGTCAAACAACCAGTTGCATCTGTTGAATAAATAGTCCCTGGACTTGTTGTTCCTTGATAAATTCCCAATAAAGGTGAAGCTACTGAGTTACCATTATAAACTGTTAATGAGTCATAGCCATTTTCAGTATCAAATTCAGTAAAAGACAATACAACTACATCTCCAGCATTTACAGGACAGATAACAATTGTATCATTTGAATTTGCACTATAGTCAGTAGAAACACCACCATTGTCAGTAAATAAATTACCACAAATAAATGGAGCTAATGGCGCTAGACCTGTTGTAAATGAAGCAAGACCAGAGTAAAAACTTGTATCTCCTGCACCGCAAATTGCTCTAACATAAACATCATAATCAGTCAATTCAGTTAAACCAGTAATCACATAAGGGTTTGTTGAAGCAACTTCCATTGTTCCTGAACCTTGAGCAAAACCAGCTGGACCATACTCAACTGCCCACATTGTTTCTGCACCAGCACTTGTCCAAGAGATCGTTCCTGAATCATAAGTATTTGTATCTACTGCTACTGCAGTTGGTGTAAAGCAAGTAATTGGAGCTTGACAAGTCACTGTAGCTGCCCATCCATCATTTTGCACAATATTATCACTGCTAAACCAAGCAGTTAAGCATCCATTTGGATTTGTAGAATAAATTGTACCAGGGCTATTTGTACCTTGATAAATTCCAAGAATTGGATCAGTAGTAGTATTACCATTAAAAATCACTAATGAATCGTAATTGTTTTCAGTATCAAATGAACTAAAAGTTAACACAACTACTTCACCAGGAGTCGTTGGACATATAACCTGTATATAATTTTGATCTGCGTTATATGAAGCAGTATCAACTCCTGTGTCATAAAACATATCACCACAAGTTAATGGCAATGCATTAGTTGAAAAAGCAATTGGCCCTAATGTTGTACTTGAATCAACACCTGAACATTTTGCATAAATATACAAATCATAAGATGTTAAATCTGTTAAACCACTTATAGTTAATGGGTTTGAAGAAGTCAACATCCAAGTACCTGTACCTTGAGTAAATCCAGCTGGACCATATTCTACACCCCATGATGTTTCTCCAGAGTTTGCAGTCCATGATAAAGTAGCACTGTTTTCTGTAGTAGAACCTGTAATACCGCTTGGTCTTAAACAAGTCGGTCCTGCAACGCATCCGATTACAGCTTCCCAACCCGCAGTAGTAACTGATTCGTCACTTTGAAAAATAATAGTCATACAACCTCCAATATTCTCAGAAGTTATTGTACCAGGGTTATTTGCCCCGGTGTAAGTACCAACTAAAGTACCTGTAACTAAATCTCCGTCAATGATGTACATAAAATCATAATCTTCTTCTAAATCAAAAGAAGAAAAAGTGATTGTCGCGACATCAGTTGGTGATACCGCACAAATTGTAATAGTGTCAAGTTCATCATTTTGATATTCACCTGCTGCACCACCTGAATCGGTAAAAGTGTCACCACAAGTCAGCTGAGCCGTGGCCAAAGTTTGAAGTCCAAATACAAGACCAAAGATTAAATAGATTTTTTTCATGAGTTATTAATTAATAATTAAATGAATTTTAGAGCCTAAAGATAAATATTTTATTTAACATTGCAAAAAAAAAATTTATGAATGTTAAATTTTTAACTAAATCGGTTGTGGTTTGTGGAAGTACCCAAGGAATTGGTAAAGCTACAGCTCTAGAATTTGCTCGAAATGGAGCTAATTTAGTCTTAATAGCTCGAAATGAGGAAAAACTTAAAGAAACGATAAATCAACTTGATATATCTGAAGGTCAAAAACACAGTTATTTAGTTGCAGATTTTTCAAAACCTGAAGAGTTGAAAACTGTTATTCAAAATTACATTGCAGATGGTGGCGATTGTCATGTTTTGGTTAACAATACTGGAGGTCCAAAAGGAGGACTAATTCTCGAAGCAAGTATAGACGAATTTCAAAACACTTTTACACAACATTTGATTTGTAATCATATTTTGGTTCAAAATCTAGTACCTTTGATGAAGAAAAACGAATACGGTAGAATTATCAATATCATTTCTACAAGTGTAAAACAACCTTTGCCAAATTTAGGAGTTTCAAACACCATTCGTGGAGCGGTTGCTAGTTGGAGCAAAACTTTAGCAACAGAATTAGCACCTTTTAAAATAACTGTTAATAATGTTTTACCAGGTGCAACAAACACAATTCGTTTACAAGGAATCGCTGAGGCAAAATCACAAAAAACAAATGAGTCTGTTGCTGATATTTTTAAAGAAATGGCAGCTGAGTCACCAATTGGAAGAATTGCTGAACCTGAGGAAGTAGCAAATGTAATTGTCTTTTTAGCTTCTCCAGCAGCAAGTTATATCAACGGAATAAACGTTCCTGTTGATGGTGGTCGAACAAAATCACTTTGATGAATATTGGAATTATTGGCTTAGGCTGGCTCGGACTTCCTTTGGCTAAATCTTTAGAAAAAAAAGGATTTACAATTTTCGGAACAACAACTTCTCTTGAAAAGAAACTTCTCCTAGAAAAAGAAGGATTTCAAGTTTTTCTTTTAAATTTGAATGAAGAGCAAGATGAAAATCAACTAAAAGATTTTTTTAATACTTGCACACATTGTTTTTTAAACATTCCACCTTCAAAAACAAATTTTCAAACCTATCAAAATCAACTATTAAAAGCCGTTTCGTTTTTTAACGAGAATGCGAAATTTATTTTTGCCAGTTCAACAAGTGTTTATTCAGAAAAAGTAGAAATTGCCTTTGAGGATTCTTTAAAAATTACAGATTACAATTTTACTTCACAATTGTTTCTGACTGAAAAAGCTTTAAAACTTAAGTTAAAAGAAAACCTTACAGTAATTCGCTTTGCTGGTTTATTTGGCGAAAATCGAAATCCAGCGAGATTTTTAGCTGGAAAAAGTAATTTAAAAAATGGAAACTCAGCAGTAAACTTGGTTCATCAAATCGATTGTATCCATTTTATAAAAAAAATTTTAAATGAGAACATTTGGGGAGAATGTTTCAATTTGTGTGCAAGTGAACATCCTAAACGCAGTGAATTTTACACTTCTTTTTGTCAAAAATTAAATTTGGAAATGCCCTCTTTTGAACAAGAAAACTTAAGTAACACTTCAAGAATTGTTTCAAATGAAAAATCAAAAAAATGGAACTTCATCTATCAATATGATTCGCCTTACGATTTTTAGTAAGATGTAATTTGATATTCTTTCAAATCTAAGTTTGAAGATTGTTTGTCATAGCTTTTGAAATAAATAGTTGTTTCAATTACATTATCTGCATTAATCATTTCCAATCCGATAGTGAAATTTTCGCTATTTATATTTACAACTCCTAAATTCATTAAAAATAGTTCAATGTTTTTCTTAGTCAATTCAGAGCAATCTTTCAAAACATTTTCTTTTGACGACCAAAGACTTAATTTTTGTTCTTGAACATCTTTTAAAGTGTATTCTGCACATGAATGATTTGAAATCACTTTCTCTTTTCCTGTTTTTTCATACATTGAATCCCATAAATCCACATTTTGAGACAAATTATAAATGTCAGGCATTATTAAAGCGGTGATTACACCAGTTTTATTTTGTTTATCAAGAACAAATGATTTATTAATTTTATAATCATAAATCAAAATTCCTTCTCCAGAATCCATTACAAAAACACTATCACTAATATAAAAATTTAATTCCGTTTTTTGATATTCAAGAGCGTCCTGAAAATTAGACACTTCATATTTTAAAATCGAATTGAACTCATAAACTTGATTCCCTTCAAAATTTAAGGTATTTGTATCTTGATCGATAATGTCTTCCGAACTTCCTTCACCAGATTCACCTTCTATATTTTCATTGGTTTTATTGATGCTATTTTTGTTTGAGCGACTTCTATTAAAATCAGTTGCCCTTGAAGTGGATGACGATTTAGCTTTATCCTTAATATTTCCTAAAATTTGGGCAGCAAAATTCGATGAATAAAGTAGCAATATTATAAGAAGATTTTTCATAATATTTAGTTTACAAAACAAATCTAATAAAAAATAGCTATAATTTCAAATTTTGGATAAGTTTTTGTACATTTGTTATTCGCACATGAAAAAAATTGCTTTAATATTTGTCTTATCACTTTTTTCTCTCCAACTATTTGCCTCTCATATAGTTGGTGGAGATATATATTACGAATATTTAGGTAACAACAATTACAAAGTACAAATTATCGTTTACCGCGATTGTAATTCTACAGGTGCAGAATATGATTCCCCTTTAAAACTAGGCGTTTATGATGCAAACAACAATTTATTAGAAAGTATTGACCTAAACTTCCCTGGAAGTGTTGTATTACCAATTGTATTAAATAATCCGTGTGTTAATCCACCAACGGGAATTTGTACTGAAAGAGCAATTTATCAAACAACAATCAACTTGCCGCCAAGTCTAAATGGATATACTTTAGCATATCAAAGGTGTTGTCGTGGGCCAAATATAACAAATTTAAATAGTCCTGAAGATACAGGTTTTACACTTGCAACACACGTTACAGGGATAAACTCTAATGCTATAATAAACAGTTCGCCTAAATTTACAAATTATCCACCTTTGGTAATTTGTAACAACGATATTTTAAACTTCGACCACAGTGCGACTGATGCTGATGGAGATTCTCTTGCTTATGAATTAATCATTCCTAATGCTGGAGCTGATGATGTAAATCCTGCTCCAATTCCAAGTGATTTTTCACCACCTTTTCCATTAGTTAGTTTTGCAGGAGGTTTTTCACCTTTAAATCCTCTTGGTCCCGGTGCAACAATTTCAATAAATCCTATAACAGGACAATTGCTCGCTGACCCAGAATTATTAGGCTTATTTGTTGTCGGGATACGAGTGAAAGAATATCGAAATGGCGTTTTGATTGGAAGATCAGACCGTGATTTTTTGTTTAAAGTAGTGAACTGCGTTATTACCTTATCTGCAGAAGTTGTTCCTCAGGTAGAATCATCAACATTTATTTCTTTTTGTCAGGGTTTTGATGCTGAATTTGAAAACAATAGTTTTGGTGGAACAAATTACTTTTGGGATTTTGGGATTGACACGTTAACCACAGATGTTAGTACAGCTTTTGAGCCTAATTTTACATTCCCTGGACCAGGAACTTATGTTGTCACTTTGGTTGTTAATCCTGGCTGGCCTTGTACAGACACTTCTTATCAAACATTTATTTTAAATGACGATATCGATATTTCATATACAGTTGAAGATTCGATGTGTGTAACAGGAAATTCTCATGACTTCATTGGAGTTTATGCTGGACCACCAAACCCGGAGATTACTTGGAATTTCGGGAGTCACGGATCTATCCAAACTGCAAACACATTAAATGTAAATAATGTTGTTTTTGATACATCAGGAGTTATTCCAGTAACAATAAGTGTTCATAGTGGAACATGTGATGGAACATTTACAGATTATATTTTTCTTTACAACGAACCAATTGTTAATTTTGGAATTGATTCTGAGTTGAAATGCGCTCCTTATTTAGCGCAGTTTTATGATTCAAGTATTTCTTATGCCCCCCTTATTTACACTTGGAGTTTTGGCGA
The DNA here is from genome assembly GCA_040386975.1 of Bacteroidota bacterium. Lineage (GTDB taxonomy): Bacteria > Bacteroidota > Bacteroidia > Flavobacteriales_D > Crocinitomicaceae > M2408. The sequence goes on from JAZKEO010000011.1 coordinate 219,067, forward strand.
CGAAAGTATTTCAAATTTAAAAAATCCAAGTCATTTGTATGAAAACCCAGGGGTTTTTGATGTTTCACTAAGCATTGAATCAACAGAAGGCTGCTTGGCGGCTTTAACAATGACAAAGGATGATCTTATTCGTGTTTATCCATCTCCAACTTCTAAATTTTCTGCTACACCTTTAGTCACAGATATTTTTCATCCCGATTTTCAACTTTTTGATGAATCTTTTGATAGTGATTATTTAGAATATCATTATGACGATTCCATTGTTTTATTAGAAAGAAATCCAAGTCTATCTTTTGTAGAAAGTGGTGGACATTTAGTTTATCAAATTGTCACAAATGAGTTTGGCTGCGTTGATTCTAGTTATCAAGTGATTACAATAACTCCACAAACAACCCTTTATATTCCTAATACATTTACTCCTGATGGAAATAAATTTAACAACTTTTTTCAACCAATAGTTTTTGATGCTCTAAATTATTCTTTGGAAATATACAATCGTTGGGGAGAGTTAATTTTTGAAACAAAAAACCCAAAAGAAGGATGGAATGGCACTTACAAAGAACAAATTTGTGAAGATGGAATTTATACATTTAAAGTAAAATACACCGATATTCAAACCCGTGAAACAATTATAAAAACGGGACATGTCAATTTATTGAGGTAAATTCAAGAAATATTCGATAAAAGATGGATTTTGAAAACTTATTCATAAGAAATAAAATATTGAACTTGTTTTTTTAAAAGTAAAATTTACATTTGTGAATTAAACTTTATACAAAACAACCAAAATGAAAAAATTTATATTATTAATTCTCATAACATCCTCTCTAACAATTTCTTGTAAAAAAACAAACTCAACACCTGATGAAGCTGAAGTTGAAAAGTTGTCTTTTCCTGGAAGAGTAAAATCAATAGGTAGTCAAAAATACTATTACAATAGTAAAGGGGATATTACCTATTATGGTGTTACCGGAGATGATTGGACTACGTTTTACTGGGATTTTAATGCAAAAACTTTAAGAATACTTGATGAAGGTGATTTTTCTGGCGTTAAATCTGATATAACTTATATTATTGACTCAAATAATTACATATTACAAAGCTTAGATGGAAAGGAAAAACTCTTTTACGATAGCTTGATGCAACTTACGAGCAATATTTCTAATACAGTTGACACCGCTAAATATGAGTGGTTAGATGGAAATGTCATTTCTAAAACAAAAAAAACTTATAGTATTAATGGTACTAGTGCTTTAGATGCCTCGTACATATACACATTTGAATACTCAAACACATTAGAGACGAGGAATCTTGGTATGAAATATTTTCCAGAAACTTCAGGTAACCCAATTGGATTTACTCCTCTTTGTAAAAATCTATGTACAAAAATAACTTTGAACAACATTACATCAGGAGAAGTTAAAATTTGGAATTACAGCTATGAATTTAATAGCAGTGGGAAAATTTCGAAAGCTACATCTTCAGGGACATCAACAAGCTCAGAAACATATACTTATTACTAGAAGCCTAAAGATTAAAATTTAGTTTTAAGAATTCACAAAAAAATATATATTACTAAATCAATATTGTAAAGTTTTATGGCAAATTAATGTTTGTAAAATAGATTTTTAATGAGATTTATTTTATATTTGTTGTTCATAAAATTCATTTCATGAATCAAAACAATTCAAAGAAAAATAAAAATATTCCTGATTTTCGATTCACAGCTACTATTGATAAAGTTGGAGTTGAAGAACGAGTAGCACGCATCCAAACAAGAAGTATTAAAGATGAATCAAAGCTTCAAGGCATGAAAATGGTTTTGAATATGATTGATTTAACAACACTTGAAGGAAAAGATACACCTGGGAAAGTAAAACAAATGTGTTACAAAGCACAGCATTTACACGATGTTTATCCTGATTGTCCAACCGTTGCGGCAGTTTGTGTTTATCCTTCCATGGTGAAAATTGCAAAAACAGCTTTAGGAAGTAGTAATATCAAAGTAGCTTCCGTTTCAACTGCTTTTCCTAGTGGGCAAGCGCCAAGAAGTATCAAAATTGAAGACACAAAATTTGCTGTTGATAATGGAGCTGATGAAATCGATATGGTAATTTCACGTGGAGAATTTTTGAGAGGAAATTACAATTTTGTTTTCGATGAAATTGCAGCTATTAAAGAAGCTTGTGGACATGCACGCTTAAAGGTGATTTTAGAAACTGGTGAATTAGCAACTTTAGACAATGTTCGCAAAGCAAGTGAAATTGCGATGTATGCCGGAGCTGATTTTATTAAAACTTCAACTGGAAAAATTCAACCTGCAGCAACCATGCAAGTTACCTATGTGATGTTGATGGCAATCAAAGATTTTTACCGAAAAACTGGTATTAAAATCGGGATGAAGCCTGCAGGAGGGATTTCAACCTCAAAATTAGCCCTACACAATTTATTGATGGTAAAAGAAACTGTTGGTGAAGAATGGTTAACAAACGAATGGTTCCGTTTTGGTGCAAGTAGCTTAGCTAACGACGTTTTGATGCAGTTAATGAAAGCAAAAACCGGAGCTTATCAATCAGCTGATTATTTTTCTATTGATTAAAACATAGACAAAAGACTTAAAGATAAAAGACGTAAGACTTTATCTTTTGCAAGTATAATTTTTTAAAATATTTGAAATAAATTAAATAAGATTGAAGATATAAAGAATTTTACTCAAACGAGTCTTATGTCTTATGTCTTATGTCTTAATATCTGAATAAAATGGCAAAAAATAAAGATAATAAAGAAACTAAAAAACCTGAAGCGATTAAGTGGGATTTATCTCCAGCACCAGAGAGCAAAGGTCATATTAATTTAAAAGCAAAATACGATTTATTTATCAACGGAAAATGGGTTAAACCAAGTTCTGGAAAATATTTCGATACTACAAATCCAGCAACGGAAGAGAAATTAGCTGAAATTGCTCATGCAAATGATGCTGATGTTGACAAAGCAGTGAAAGCGGCAAGAGAAGCTTACACGAATGTTTGGTCAAAAATGTCGGGAGCTGAACGCGGAAAATACATTTATAGAATTGCACGTTTGATTCAAGAAAGAGCAAGAGAATTTGCTGTTATTGAAACACTTGATGGAGGAAAATCAATTCGTGAATCCCGTGATGTTGATGTTCCATTAGCAGCAAATCATTTTTTCTATTACGCAGGTTGGGCAGATAAATTAGAATATGCTTTTCCAAATAGAAAAATGGAATCTTTGGGTGTTGCAGGGCAAATTATTCCTTGGAATTTCCCGCTTTTGATGGCTGCTTGGAAAATTGCTCCAGCTTTAGCGTGTGGAAATACAGTTGTGTTAAAACCAGCTGAAACGACTTCTTTAACATGTTTGAAACTAGCTGAAATTATTGAGGAAAGTGGCTTACCTGCTGGAGTTGTAAACATTGTTACTGGATACGGAGACACTGGTTCAGCCATCGTTAATCACCCAGACATCAATAAAATTGCTTTTACAGGTTCAACAAATGTTGGAAAAATCATTCAACGTGCTGTTTCTGGAACGAATAAAAAATTAACCCTTGAACTAGGTGGTAAATCTGCAAATATCATTTTTGAAGATGCCGCAATTGACCAAGCAGTTGAAGGAATTGTAAATGGAATTTTCTTTAATCAAGGTCATGTTTGCTGCGCAGGTTCACGTTTATTTGTGCAGGAAGGTGTTGCTGACGAAGTGATTCAGAAATTGAAAGATCGCATGGATCATTTGTATGTTGGAGATCCAATGGATAAAAATACAGATATTGGTGCAATCAACTCAAAAGAACAATTCGATACAATCAAAAAATACATTAAAATTGGTAAAAACGAAGGAAACGAAATTTACGAAAGTTCGTGTGCAATACCAAGCAAAGGATATTTTTGTCGTCCAACCTTGATTTTAGATGTTGCTCAATCAAGTACTTTGGTTCAAGAAGAAATTTTTGGTCCAGTTTTAACGGTTCAAACTTTTAGAACAGTTGATGAAGTGATTCAGAAAGCAAATAATTCACAATATGGATTAGCTGCTGGAGTTTGGACAGATAAAGGTTCGAAAATCTTCAATTTAACAACGAAATTACGAGCTGGAGTTGTTTGGGCTAACACTTACAATAAATTCGATCCTACTTCTCCTTTTGGAGGATACAAAGAAAGTGGATTTGGTCGTGAAGGTGGAGTTCATGGATTGGAAGCGTATTTGAAATGATGAAAATCAATAATGTAGAGGCGTAGCATGCTACGCCTCTACATTATTGATTTTC
>JAZKEO010000012.1:0-7956 GCA_040386975.1 Bacteroidota bacterium
CTTATATCCCAAGTACCATATTTAATAACAAAACGTTTGACTACTTAAACTGTACAAATTGTGATGTAATTTATATTAATCCTTACCCAAATGACGAGGATTATTTAGAAATGTATCCAAGCGAATATCAGGGTGAAATTTTAGTCAATGAAACTAGTAAGTATGATAAAATATTTCACCAATTAAAATCCTATAACTCAGATATAGAATCAATTTTAGATTATGGTTGTGGCAATGCAGAATTACTTGTAAATTCAAAAAAATTCTTTTCTAAAGTTGTTGGATCTGAATACAATCCAGTATTCGTTAAAGAGTTAAAATTACAAATTCCCGAATTTACATTTTTTGATTTGCAAGAATTTGATAATACAACTGATAAATACGATGTCATTGTTATGAATAACGTTTTGGAACATTTAACAAATCCAAACGAGGTTTTACAAAATTTAAAAAACAGATTAACAGATAACGGTTTTTTACTTTGCTTAGGTCCTATTGAAAATAATTTCACTATTGCTTTGATGTTTAGAAAAAAGATTTACCAATTAAGAAATTTACTTTCTAAAAAAGCAAACCACTTTCCTTATCATATTACATTCACAAATTTAAAGAATCAAAAAGAAATATTTACAGCAAATAATTTTGACATTGTAGATTGTAAAACTGAAGAAGACGCTTGGCCTTTCCCTGAGAAAATAGATTTTAGTTCTATCAAAAATTTCTTTTATAGTATTATTGCTTCTACATCAATAAAATTAAGTAAATTGATTAATAAAAATGCAGGAAATACTTTTATTATTATTGCTAGAAAAAAATGATAAAAAAAATAGTTAGAAAAATTTTTAATTTAAAAGATATTCTTTCTTCTAAAACACGTATTTTCTTATCTGTCATTCAGTCAAATAATGTAAAAATTACAGGAAATTCTACTATTGAAAAAAATGTTACCATTCAAGCATCTAATAATTCTAGAATCATAATTGAAAATAGTTATATCTCGTTTGGTACTTTAATAAAGGCAGATTCCGGAGGCACCATTTTAATAAAAAATTCTTTTATTGGGAGAAATTGCATCATTGTTGCCATTGACAAAATAGAAATTCATGAAAATTGTGCAATTGCTGAAATGGTTGTAATACGTGATCAAGATCACATTCATGACTTAAGTGACAAGCTTATTGAAAATCAAGGGTTTAATTCTGCACCAATTATTATTAATTCCAATGTTTGGATTGCAGCAAAAGTTACTGTTTTAAAAGGAATAACTATTAAAAAAAATGCCGTTGTAGGAGCACACTGTTTGGTGACAAAAAACATTGAGGAAAGTTCCGTACATGTAGGAATTCCAAATCGAGAAATCAAAAAGCGTTAAAATAGTTTAGATATAACTCTACTTCTTTTTCCAAGTATTCATCAAACTCACCATTATTTAAAGTTTTAAATGTTTTATAATAAAATAAATCATTTACTTCACTTTTATCATTTTCATTTAACAACAATGTAGTTTTTTTATGATGTTTTTTCTCTAAAATTACTCTTATCTTATTTACAAATTCAAGAATAGAAATAGGATTCCCACTACCAAAATTAATAATGGCTTGATTTATATCTTCTTCAATCAATTTAAACAATTCTTTAAATAAGAATGAAAAACTGAAAAAATCTAGTTTCTTTTTCCCGTTAGATGACAATCTTATTTCCCCATTACTCAATGCTTGATTACACACATCATTAAACAATAAATTGTGTCTATTAATATTTTTATGGTAAGGCGATCCAAAACCATTTGACAATCTTAAAATTAAGGTATTTAGTCCTTTATTTCTAAAATACTCTACATGAAATTCTGCTGAACACTTAATACTTCCATAAGGATGAATTGGCTCAGTTGGTGATAAATTATCTAATTGTCGATTTAAATCTCCATAAACATGAATTGTAGATAAAAAAATAAATTTCTTTACTTTATGTTTTAATGCATCTTCAAGTAATAAATATGTACCTATCTCTCCATTTAAAATTGAGTTCTGGACATTATTCCCACAGATTATTTCATTGGGAAATGCTAAATGAATTACAAAATCAATACCTAAGCAAATATCATTAAAATGTGTAGAATTTGATAAATCTAGAACCCTATAATTAATTTTCTCATCGGAACTAAATACGTCAGGCTTTGCCTCTAAATGATGTGTAAAATAAATCGTAGCATGTGGGAATTTTCTTACACAATAGTCAATCATTCTTGAACCAAGATAACCACTTCCTCCAGTTATTAATATGTTACCTACTAATTCCAATCAAATGCTGTTAATTCGGCGTTAATACTTTCTTCGGAATCATGCTCAATATCAGCAAAGTTCATCAGCATATTATCTGACTCTAAACCTTTAAATGCCATCCACAATCCTGGTGATAGCGATAAACGCTGATAATTATTTTTTGACAACTTAACATTAAACATCTTTCCTTTAGTTTCACTTTGTTCTCTATCATCATACACGAAAAATTGAATTTCACCTATTGGAACAACAATATTCAAGGTCATTTTTGTATGTTTTTTCCATCCTTTTATTTCATCTCTATGAATAAATGAAAAATATACTTCGCCAAACTCATTAAATGATGAATCACTTTGCTTTAAAGCATGTAAAATATCCCCTTTAGGATTCGGGATAATTTTCAAAGGAGTTAAAACAACACCATCAATTTGGTTTACATACTCGCCCATTTTATTCCCTTTGATTTTGCAATTTTTGTATATTCAAGAATTTGTTGATTAATATATTCTGTATTAACATTGTTGTTTTTATAATAATCAATATACCACTTTGCAGTAAAATCTATTGTCTGTAAGAAATTAAGTGTCGGTTTCCATGATAATTCATGTAAAGCTTTATCGCAATTTAATTTCAGTAATCCAGCTTCATGAAAAGTTGACTCTTGCGTATCAATCATTGAATTTCCATCTTTTGTAAACCAATATTCAGACAGTTTTTCTAGTAACTCTAACACAGTGTGGTTTTGATCAGAGCTTGGACCGAAATTGAAAGACTCTCCAGATAAATTATTGTCATCATCAAGTTTGACACCTGCCATTAAGTAGCCACTCAAAGGTTCTAAAACATGTTGCCAAGGCCTTGTAGCGTAAGGACTTCTAATTTGAACTCTTTCTTGCTTACTCCAACTTCTCATAGCATCGGGAACAATTCTACTAACGGCCCAATCACCACCTCCAATAACATTACCTGCTCTGACAGAAGTTAATTTTACTTTTGAATCTGGAGAACGAAAAAATGAATGATAAAAACTATAAATAACCAATTCAGCTGCACCTTTTGAAGCACTGTATGGGTCTTTGCCACCTAAACGATCATTTTCTCTGTATCCCCAAGTCCATTCAACATTTTCATAACATTTATCACTTGTAATCATTATCAAATTAACAGGTCGATTAAGCACACGAACTGCCTCAAGTACGTTTGTTGTTCCAATAACATTTATAGTAAAGGTATCAACAGGTTCCTTGTAGGATTCAGAAACAATTGGTTGTGCCGCTAAATGAAAAATAAAATCAGGTTGTATATTTTCAATAATTTGTTTTATTGCTGCTAAATTTCTTATGTCTTCAAAAAAATGAGTTATTTCATTTTGCAAATTACAGACTTCAAAAATGGAAGGAGTTGTTGGTATTTCATTGGAAACTCCGTAAACATCAGCTCCCAAATGTTTTAACCAAATAGATAACCAAGCTCCTTTAAAACCAGTATTTCCTGTTATTAATACTTTTTTGTTTTTGTACTTTTCTTCAAACATCATCTTTTACCAAATTTTCCACTGAGCATTATTACTTAGCCACATTTCATTTAATTGTGTTTTATCTCTTAAAGTATCCATACACTTCCAAAATCCATCATGTCTGTATGTGTACAATTCTCCTTCAGAAGCAAGATTTTCAAGAGGTTTCTGTTCAAAAATTGTATCATCTCCATCTATATAATCCAAAACTTTTGGCGAACAAACGAAGAACCCACCGTTTATCCAATTACCATCACCTTTTGGTTTTTCTTTAAACTCCAAAATTTTATTATCCTTATCCGTATCTATTGCTCCAAATCTACCTTCTGGAAGCACAGACGTCATTGTCATTAATTTACCGTGACTCTTATGAAATTCAATCAACTTCTTTACATCAATATTTGCGACTCCGTCTCCATAAGTCAACAAAAAATCTTCATCTCCAATATAATCAGCAGCCCTTTTTATTCTACCTCCAGTCATTGAATTAAGTCCAGTATCTAATAAAGTCACTTTCCAAGGCTCAGAAAAATTGGAGTGTACCTCTACTTTGTTTTCTTTTAGATCTATTGTTAAATCACTTTGATGAATAAAATAGTTAGCAAAATATTCTTTGATATAATAACCTTTATACCCCAATAATATTACAAATTCATTGAACCCATATTGTGAATAAATTTTCATAATATGCCATAAAACTGGCTTTCCTCCAATTTCTGCCATTGGCTTTGGTCTAATATCTGTTTCTTCACTTAAACGTGTACCAAAACCACCTGCTAAAATTAATACCTTCATAATTAGTAAACTTAAAAATTATTTTAATAATATATTTTTTATTAGATTAAGAATCTTGATATTAAAAAAATAACTTGGGTATTTTTTTAATAATTCTTTTAATTTTTTAAATGCTATTTTCTTTTCCCCAAAATCACAATAATCATTTGCAATCAAAAAATTTGTTGATAACTCAAATAATTTGATTTCAATTTTATTTAGTTTTATTTGATTTATCACGATATTTTTTAAAAAAAGAATTTGTTTTTCAAATTCAAAAGGATTTCTATTATTTTCAGTTCTTTCTGAATGTTCAACAATGAAAGAATTAACTTTATTAATAAATCCAAGCTTCTTCGTATCAGAAATGATTTGAATCCAAAAAAGCCAATCTTCAGAACCAATAATTGCTACATCTTCAAGAAACTTATGGTTCTTATATAATCTTTCATTTATAAACACTCCTATACATGCCAAAAAATTACCTTTTAAAATGGCATTTAAAGGCTTATTATGATTTGGTTTATCTTGAAATGTATTAATAATTTCATTATTATGATAACAAAATTGATATTTGTTATGAAAAATTTCTACTTCTTGATTTTTTATTGCAAATTCATAAGCATCATTCAGGCATGTTGGTTGCATCAAGTCATCTGAATCTAAAAAAGTTAAATAGTTCCCTTTTGCATTATTCATACCTACATTTCTAGATCGAGATCTCTCATAATTTTTATCGCTTGCAATAACCTTAAAGCGCATGTCATGAGAGTATTTTTTTAACACCTCTAAAGTGTCATCAGTTGAATAATTATCAATAATGATGACTTCAAAATTTGAATAAGTCTGATTTAATACACTTTCAATCGTTTTTTCAATTAGGTGAGCTCTGTTGTATGTTGGAATTATTATCGAAAACAGCATTATTCAAATTCAGATATGTAGATAAAATAAAAATTTAAATTTAAAAAGTAAATTAACCTTACAAGACAAATATACATATTTAAAATAGACTGAGCTTATTTTGATACATTTTTTCGAGTAAAATTTATCATGTAAATACCTAATTGAAAAAGAATAATTAAGTTACAAATACACTTGAACGAATTAAATTTATATCTTTGAAATACAGAATAAAAAGCATTAACACAATATATGATTTTAGTTTATCTATATCTTATATAAAAACTCTAAATATCTAAAAGCTTAATCTATGACAAAAACTGTTTCAATTGTTGATTACTCCATGGGAAATATTTTATCCGTTTCAAGAATGGTTGAAAGATTAGGATTAAATTGTGAAATAGTAAATTCAAAGGAAGGTATTTTAAAAGCAAAACATCTTATTTTACCTGGTGTAGGTCACTTTGGAAGAGCAATGGATGTTCTTCGAGAAAAAGAATGGGAAAAGGTTTTAACAGAAGCTGTAATGGAAAAGCAAACTCCAATTGTTGGAATTTGTCTTGGAATGCAATTAATGACAAAAGGTAGTGAAGAAGGTAATGTTGAAGGTTTGGGATGGTTCGACACTCAAGTCACCAAAATTAATGTTGATGATCCTTTGCGATATAAAGTACCACACATGGGTTGGAATGTTTTAGAAGCAAATCAAAATCATCCATCAGTTAAAAAATTAAACCCTCTTGATCGCTTTTATTTTGTACATTCTTATCAAGTAGCTGATGCTTTACCTCAAGATATCTTAACATACACAACCTACGAAAAGCGTTTTGTTTCATCCTTAGCCAAAGGATCAATTATTGGATTTCAATTTCATCCAGAAAAAAGTCAAGATGCAGGATTTTCTTTATTAGAATCAACTCTTCAATGAGTTTTCTTAAAATCCGATTGTATCTTTTTTAGGATAGTTTATCAAGACACCTTTCTTATTTCCTTGATAAACAAACATACTTCCTGCTGCCATAGAAGATGCATATCCTTCCGTATAGGCCTTATTAAAATCAGATAATACACCTGCTCCACCCAAAGCAACAACTGGTATAGTCACATTTTCACTTATTGAACGAATTAAAGGAATATTATATCCACTTCGCATGCCATCATTATCGATTGATTGTATAATAATTTCACCAGCGCCTAAGCTTTGTATTTCTTTAGCATACTCCACAGGATTTTTACCTGTTGATTTTGTTCCACCGTAAATATAAACATGTTCTTTCCCCAACCAATTCTTTTTCACATCTATACAAACAACAATTGTTGATGAACCAAACGCATCAGCGGCTTGTCTTACAAAATCTGGGTTTTCAGCAGCAACTGTATTTAATACGACTTTCTCAGCACCAGCACCTATTATTGATCTTATCTCGTCAATCGAACTTATACCTCCTCCAACAGAAAATGGCATTCGTGCTTCTTCAGCAATACCCTTAACAAATTCCAACGAAATACTGCGTTTTTTTTTACTTGCTTCAATATCCAAAAACACTAATTCATCTACTTTCAAGGTGTTGAAAATATGTACTGCATGCATTGGATCCCCAATATAATTGTGCCTTTTAAACGCTTCAGACTTAACTAAGTATTCGTTCTGAAGTAATAAAACAGGTATAATACGAGGATAATACATAAGATTTAAAAACTTGCTAGCTTTTCTTTATTATACAATTTTCTATATAAATTATATATAAATTTAAGCATTTTTTCATTATTTGGATAATTAAAATACCATTTTGGTGGTAAATTAATTATGTTTTCAAATTCTTCAACTGAAATCCCTAACTTTTTAGCAATATATTTTTTCTCTTCTTCAACTTTTTGATCTTGAAAAGGAAGTCCTTTTAATTGCTCCAAAGCATCTTCGCGCTTAATATCTCCAATGCATATTTGTGATGAAAAAGTTGCTCGTCTATAGTCTATTGCAAATTTTTTGTACAAATAATATGATTGAATAAATCCAGTATACTTTGATTCATAATGCTTTCCTCCGTAATCATGCCAATCCAATTCGTTTTTTAAAAGTTCCATTGCATCATCTTTTGAATAATCAACATAGTTTAATAAATAAATCATGTTAATTCCTTTAAAAAGTTTGTAATAAAACTCCCTTAAAAATCCAAAGGTTGGAAACTTTTTCAACTTAATTTTCCCAAATTTTTGTTGAATAAAGTTCAGATATTTCATATCTTTTGAATTATAATGCCACGTTCGAGGTAAAATCCCTTCCGTTACAAAATTCCCACCGCTTATAATATATTTTACACCATATTTAGAAGCTATACGGTGAAGAGACCCAGCAATTGCCATATCTGTTGGTGTTTCAGCTTCAGGAATAGATGCTTTCAAAAAAGAAAGTTGTAAATCTTTTATTTCATTCCAATCCAAAACAAATAACAGAAGACAAAAAGACACGAAGCAAGGAAT
>JAZKEO010000012.1:7966-18205 GCA_040386975.1 Bacteroidota bacterium
GTCTATCAGCTATACTTTTTATATTTAAAACAGCTTCTTCGGAATTCCAACCATTATCCATGTGGACTCCCAAAACACGCAAACCAACTTTTTTAGCTATCCAAACGGCATAACTACTATCAACACCCCCGCTTATACCTATTACACAATCGTATTCTTTACCTCTACCAGACTTTTTGATTTTCTCAATCATTCCAAGAAATTCTACATCTGTTTTTTCACCTTGATATTTGTAGAATATGCGTTTTTCAAAAAACTCTGTGCAATGATTACAAACTCCTTTATCATCGAAAGTAATTTCAATGTCGCTAGTATCCATAACGCAACGAGAACAAATTTGATATGACATATTTAAATATTAGTTTTTTTAATAATTTTCTAATAATTTTTTACTACTTATTTATTAGTTTTTATTAGTGCAAATATAACTCTTCTAGTGAATTTATCATATTAATAACAGAAAATTTTTCTTTGACATTAAGTTGTGCATGATTAACCATACTTTCTCTTAGTTGAATATCTTCAACAACCCTCTTAATTGCTTTAAATATTAATCCTGAATTCTCATAAGGAACCTCTAAACAATTCACTTCGTCAACCATAATTTCATTTCCAATACCTGATCGAGTAGCAATCAAAGGTACTTTAGACAACATACATTCTACGTATGTTTGACCAAAAGCCTCAACACTCACACTAATAGGAACATGAACAAAGACATCAAAAATTTTATATAGGTTAACAATATCATATTCAAAAAATACTTTTTGAAAAGATTCAGTAGGAATTTCTTCTAACAATATGTCTATTTCCTTTTCGTATTCGCCAAAAGGATTAAATAGCAATAATAAAGCATCTGGATATTCCTCTAGTACAAGCTTAAAAGCAGGTATAATATACTGAATTCCTTTCCAATGTGTTGCTCTAGAAATAACCCCAATAACCATTTTTTTCTCTTTGGGATTGTATTTGTTTTTTAAATTATATACTTTTTCAACATCGTAGTTCATGAATTTTTGAGTATCAAATCCATGCCAAATTTTAATGATTTTGCTTTCTGATAGCTTCTCATCATTAATTAAGACATCAGTAACAACATCTGAAATTGAAACAACTTTGGTCGCTATACGATTACAGTATTTATCCAATTTCACCGCTTTTTTATGATATATATGATGAAAGTCAGAATGATGTCTCGTGTAAATTCGAGATTTGATATTTGCTAATTTTGCAGCAGTTAATCCAATTAAATTTGCTTTAATCAAATGACAATGAATAAGTTCTGATTTAACTTTTTTAAGGATAAAAAAACACTTCCAAATTGCAAACAAAATTTTCTTATAACTTTGACATGAAATATGAAAAACTGGTACTTTATTTTCAATTAAAAATTGACTTAAATAAGACTTTTCGCAATTAATAAGGATGAAGGTAAGATTAATCTTATCCCTATTTATATGCTGAACAATCCATTCAAAAGCTATTGCTTTATCAACATCAGAAACTATATAAGTAACATTTTTTTTCATCAATTCTTTTTATTCAATTTTTGATTGAACCCCTTAATCAACATAATTAATAAAAACAATGGAATTAAGTAAACGAACACCTCTGTTGAATAATGAAGTATTCTCATTTTCTTAGCAGGATATGTGTCTATTTCTCCAAATTTAATTTTCGTCATTAATTCTTTAAATACTTCTGGAGTGAATCGATCTCGGTATGCTTCATACAAAACATCCTTATTTTTAATGAAATAACTCATACTTTTCCTCTCTGTTTTCTCCCCTACGTTCTCCCATTCAGGCTCCATATTAACATCATATAGATGCCAGTCCCCTTCATAAAACACTTCAACCAAAAAGTGACCTTGGCCTCCCTTTTTCCCCCAACCAATATGCCTTGTCATAATTTTTTTCTCAGCTAATATCTCCATAAAAACTATAGATTGTTGGCTACACAACCCTTCAGGATAAGTCATAATATCATCTGGAATAACAATAGCTGAAAAATGATTCCACAAAACCTTACCAGCAATATGGGATATCCAGTTTTCTGAAACTGAATAACTGGACAAACCATGATAAAATCTATTCTGAACAAAAGATTCTACATTTTGAATATATGTAATTGTATCAAACTCTTTACTAGATTTAGACTTAGTTTTCTCAATATAACTTATAGCCTTATCAATCGAATTAATTTTACTTAAATTTAAATCAAATTTTTCAAAATTTAAGGGAGAAGGCTTTTTAATTTTTTTTGGTATAAAAAAAGGCGAAATACTTATTAAAAATAAAAAAGCATATATTAATTTACGATTATTTTGTAGTGTTTTTTTTAAATTTTTCATTTTATAAATTAAGCTAAATTTCGCAGTAAAACTATTCTTACCCACTTTTTTAAAACAGAAACAGGGTCAGTAATTATTTAATTTTAAAAAAAATATTTTTCATTAAAATAAGCATTCTTAAATTAAAAAACAAAATAGGATACTTAATGACACTTTTAAGAACCATTTTAAAAGCTTTTGCTCTATCTCCCGCTTCAAAATATCCATTAGCAACAAGAATCCTACTTGACCAATAAAATATTTTTAATTCTTGACTACTTAAATTAAGTTTAGATTTTAAAATGCCATAAATAAACTCTACCCTATTCTCCAATGCTTTTGGATTAAATTGTTTCATTGTACGGTTTTCGTGATCTACAATGAAGCAATTTACCTTATCAATCATAGCAATAGACTTCTCACTATTGAGAATTTCAATCCAATACAACCAATCTTCACTACCTATAATTACACTATCCTCGTTAAAACGAAATTTCTCATATATTTTTTTTGATATAAATACTCCAATACATGCTAAAAAATTCCCAATTAATATTTGCTTAAAAGGATTGTTTAAATCAACCCTAGGTTGGAAATAAGGTATTTTCAAACCTTTTTCATCAACATATGAATGTCGATTAAATACAATATTTGATGTACTTTTTGTTCTTGTTAAAAATTCTGCCATATCACTCAAACAAGATTCCCCCATTAAATCATCTGAATCTAAGAAAGTAACATAATCCCCAGTGGCATGATCCATACCAGTATTCCTAGACTTTGATCTCTCAAAATTACTTTGGTGCTCAATAAATTTAATTTTTTTGGATTCAATAAAAGGTAACAAAACTTCTTTTGTATTGTCTGTAGAGCAATTGTCAACAATAATAATTTCAAACTTATTATACTTTTGATCAAAAACACTTTTTAAAGTCTTTTCGATTAAATCAGCTCGATTATAGGTTGGTATAATAATAGAAAAATACAATATATGATATTTTTTTTAAAAACGTGAACAAATTTATAAAAATTATTAAAATAAATTAATATTTTTTATAATAATTGATACTTTTGTTTCTTTTACAAAAATAGATATGTGTGGAATTTCAGGGTATGTTGATTACGGTTCAAATATTTCGTCAGAAATTTTAGAAAAAATGACTAATATCATGAGCCATCGAGGACCTGATGGTTTTGACACTTATATTCACACTAGTGATTCTTTCTGTATTGGCTTAGGTCATAGAAGACTTTCAATAATTGAATTATCTGATGGAGGAAAACAACCAATGCACTTTAATAACATAAGTATAACTTTTAATGGTGAGATTTACAATTTTAAAGAAATCAAGCAAGAGCTAATTGAACTAGGGCATCAATTCAATAGTAATTCTGACACTGAAGTTATACTACACGCTTATAAAGAATGGGGAATAAAAGCAATTAATCGTTTTATAGGAATGTTTGCTTTTGTTATTTTTGATGCAAAACTCAATAAACTATTTCTAGTACGTGATAGAGCGGGTGTGAAACCTCTCTTTTTCTACAAACAAAATAACCTTTTATTGTTTGCATCAGAATTAAAGGCTTTTCACGAAAATCCATTTTTTGAAAAAAAAATTGATTTAAATTCTGTAGCAATGTTCATGCAATATGGAAATGTTCCAAGTCCATTTACCATTTTTCAAAACACTTTTAAAGTTAAAGCAGGATATTACATTGAAATCGATTTAAATAGTAAAGAGTCAAAAGAAATTTGCTATTGGGATGTTAGCCATTTTTATTCTTTACCCAAACTTAACATTTCACTTAGCGAAGCTAAAATAAGAACAACAGAACTTCTTAAGTCTGCTTTTAACTATCGAATGGTAGCCGACGTACCAATTGGAATATTTTTAAGTGGTGGTTATGATAGCTCTTGCGTAACAGCAATTTTGAAAGAAGAATTTGAAAATTTAAACACTTTCACAATTGGATTTCAAGATAAATTTAGAGATGAAGCACCTGAAGCTAAAAAAATAGCGGATTATTTAGGAACTAACCATACCGAATTATATTGTACAGAAAAGGAACTATTGGATTTAATTGATGATTTACCTTTTTATTATGATGAACCTTTCGGAGACTCAAGTGCTATTCCAACAATTCTAGTGAGTAAATTGGCTAAAAATCATGTTACTGTTGCTCTAAGTGCTGATGGAGGAGATGAATTATTCGCAGGATATTATAAATATCAAGATTTTTTCAAAATTAAATCTAAATTAGATAAAATACCTAAATTCATCTTAAAGTTTTCATATAGGATTCTTAACATTATTCCTCCTCATCGAATTCCATTTTTTAAGAATAAATACAACTTCAAAAATCGATATGAAAAGCTAAAAAACATTCTTAAAAACCCTTCAAACGAAAGTATTTTAGACACACTTAACCAACAATTCACCGATAAGCAAGTTGTTAAGTTATTTAATCACACTATTAAACTTCAACCCATTTTTTTCAATAAGCAATCCTCTTATTCTTCCCCTTTATCTTACGCTTTATCAGCTGATTATCAAACATACATGAACGATGATATTCTTCAAAAAGTTGATAGAGCCTCTATGAGCGTTTCCTTAGAGGGAAGGGAGCCATTTATTGATCATCGAATTGTAGAGTTTGTAGCTCAACTTCCTGATGAGTATAAATTCAATAATGGCACAAAAAAATATTTACTTAAAGAAATAGTCCACGACTACATTCCGAAAGACCTAATGGAAAGACCAAAAAAAGGATTTGCCATACCTCTTGTTGATTGGCTGAAAAATGACCTAAAGGAAAAAGTAGAAGAATATATCAACGAAGAAAATATCACCTCTCAAAACATATTTAATTGGGAGGAAATAAACAAAATAAAAGAAGAGTTTTACCAAGGAAAATCAGAACACGACATGAAGCTTTGGTATATTTTAATGTTTCAAATGTGGTATAAAAAATGGATGTAAAAAAGAAAAATGTCTTATACATTTCTTACGATGGTATGACTGACGCCCTTGGGCAATCACAAGTTTTACCCTATTTATTTGGACTGAGCGAACTCGAATATACGATTCATTTAATAAGTTTTGAAAAAAAAGAACAGTTTTCTATTCTAAATAAGGAAATTTCTTCCTTATGTCAACAAAACAACATCACTTGGCATCCATTAAAATATACTAAAAAACCACCTGTTTTTTCAACTATGTGGGATTTATTTAGGATGTCACAAAAAGCAAAAAAATTACAGCGCCAATATTCATTCTCTTTAGTTCATTGTAGAAGTTATTTACCAGGAATGGTTGGTCTAAGTTTAAAACGAAAATTTGGTGTGAAATTTTTGTTTGACATGAGAGGATTTTGGGCTGATGAACGCGTTGATGGTGGACAATGGAATTTAAATCAATGGATTTTCAAAAAAGTATATCAATTTTTCAAAAAACAGGAATTAGATCTTTTTTCAAATTGTGATGAATGTGTTTCATTGACCGAAAATGGAAAAAGAGAGCTTTTAACATGGAAACTCAATAGAAATGATAAACTAACTGTTAATGTCATTCCTTGCTGTGTTGACCTTAATCATTTCGACTACAACAGAATTAAAGATGAAGAAAAGACAAGCTATTTAAAAAAATACAATATTCAAGCTGATGACATTGTTATCTGTTATCTAGGAAGTTTAAGTACGGTTTACATGTTTAAAGAAGTTCTTGATTTAATTTCAAAAATAGAAGAAAAATATAATAATTATAAATTTTTAATTTTCACACATGAAGATCAGAGCTTGGTAAAAAAATACATATCTCAATCTGATATTAAAAAAGTTGATCACATTCATATTGATTCTCTTAAAAGAGCCCAAGTACCAATTGCCTTAAGTCTTTGTTCATTCTCTATTTTTTTCTGTAAACCATCTTATCCGAGAAAAGGTACAAGCCCAACTCGATTAGCTGAATTAATAGCTTGTGGCGTTAGTGTGATTTCTAATAAAGACATTGGAGACTCTGAGGAACACATAAAAGAAAATAATTTAGGTTATGTTTTCGACGATTTTAAAAATGCAAATTTCAACCGCTTTTTAGAGGATTTTGATTTGAATAAAGATTTTTCAAAAAGTGAATTACGTTTAGTTTCAGAAAAACTATTCAGTTTAGAAGATGGAGTAAAAAAATACGCTGCAATTTACAAACGAATATTAGATAGAATCTAGCATAGTTATTTTTTCAACCAAATACAAAATTGCATACCGCTATTTGTCCATTTCATATAAGGAATAACGATAGGATTTAAAATTCTTGGCAAATAAGTTTCTCCAACAAAGTACTCATAATGAGCTATTTGGTAATTGTTAACTTTTGAATGTTCAATAAACGATTTTAAACTAAATTCAAACAAATGATATGGCTCATGCATTGGACTAATATTACTAACGTAATCAGTTCCTATAATTTTAAAATAAAGGTTGAAAAATTTACTTGTTAACCAATTAGAAGAAGGTACTTCAATGTAAATTAACCCACCAGGTTTCAACCATTTTATTGCTTTAATCAAAGAATCTGAAGGATTGTACAAATGTTCCAAAACAGCACCAAAAGAAATAAAATCAAAACTATTTTCGTCATATTCAATTGTTTCAATTTGACCTAATCTAAGTTTCTCCTCTGATATTCCCATTTTAGAAATCGCCATTTTTCGAAAATCTTCTGATGGTTCAAAGCCATATGAATCAAATCCAGCTTTATCAAGTGTTATCATTGATTTCCCAATACCAGCGCCTATATCTAAAGCTTTCATTCCTGGTTTAATTTCGAAAATTTTCTTTAATTTATCTATTTCATTTTGAAAGTAATTATCGTCTGTCGAGAAATAATTTTTTTCTTTCCAATAGCTTTCTGGTGGAACACCATAATGATCTTCAATACTTTCTGGTATAGGTTGAGGATTAGAAAAAATAAGTTGACATTTTTTACATCTAATTATCGTTGTCGTGATCCCTATTTTATTTCTTGGATTTTTACCTTGTGATTGGTTTAATCTTTTACCTAAAATTTTATGATATTCTTTGGTAGAATTACACATGTTACATTCATCCAAATAATCAAATGAATATTTTATTGTTTTTTTTTTCGTATTAGGCACTATTCTAAATATTTATTTGGTAAAAATAAACTTTTTATAGGATTAAACTGATATAATTAACCAAAAATATTTTAAATTTACCATTTAAAATAAAATATGTTTCTAAAATATTCACAGAGTCAAAATAAAGAAATTTTTGTTGGACAAAATAAAACGATTTTCTCATTTACTAATGAAAATGAAAGCAACTTAGACGAAAAAACTGTATCTTCATTTGGAGAAGAATGGCTAAAATTTGATTCATTTACAGAACAAGAGATCAAAGTCGCTGGAGATCAATATTTTGATATTGTAGAAGAAACTATACTAAACAACGAATCTACTGTACTTGATTTAGGTTGTGGAACAGGTCGTTGGACAAAATATGTCGCAAACAAGGTGAAAATTGTTGAAGCAGTTGACCCAAGTGAAGCTGTTCTTGCTGCTTCTAAATTAATTGGAGATATTCCTAATGTCAGAATTACTCAAGCGAGTGTGAGTAATATCCCTTTTGATGATGAAAGTTTTGACTTCATTATTTGTTTAGGAGTCTTACATCATATTCCAGACACGCAACAAGCTTTAAGTGATTTGTGTAAAAAGCTAAAGAAGAATGGGCATATACTTTTGTATTTATATTATAGCTTAGACAATAGAGGCACATTTTATAAATTTATATTTCACAGTTCAACACTTATTAGAAAACTAGTATCTAAATTTCCTCAAGGTCTCAAAAAATTCACTTGCGATGTTATTGCTGTTTTGGTATATATGCCTTTGGTTCTTTTAACAAGATTTTTACAAGTAATTTTTGGACAAAAAAAATGGATTAACAAAATTCCTCTCTCATACTATAAAGATAAGTCTTTCAATATCATTAGAAACGATGCATTAGATCGCTTTGGAACTCCTTTGGAACAACGGTTTTCTAAAGATGAAATTAAAACCTTATTGAGAAATGCTGGGGTTTCAGAAACTCAATTTTCTGATAACGAGCCTTATTGGCATGTATTAGGCAAAAAAGTATAGCATCAATTAAAATGAAAAGACAAAAATTATTAGTTGTTTGTCCATTTCCTGTAAATGAGGTTCCAGGACAACGCTTAAAATATGAACAATATTTTGATTCATGGAAAGAAGCTGGGTTTGACATTACTGTCAAATCATTTATTTCTGAAAAATTCATGCGAATACTCTACCAACCAGGAAATATTCATTTGAAATTTTTATACACCTTAGCTGGATATTTTAACAGAATAAAATTACTTTTTTCGATACGAAAATTTGATTTGGTGTATTCATTTTTATGGGTGACACCATTTGGCCCTCCTGTTTTTGAAAGTTTGTTAGCTAGTTTATCTAAAAAGCTAATTTACGATATCGACGATTTAGTCTTTTTAAAACATGAAAGCAAAGCAAACCGTTTTATTTCATTTTTAAAAGGAAAATCAAAACCAATTTATTTAATGAAACAAGCAGATCATGTAATTACATGCACACCCTACCTAGATGAATTTGTTAAGCAATATAATTCTAATACAACCGATATCTCAAGTACTGTTGATACTGATTCTAGATATATCCCAAAGAATGAATTTAAAAACAATCATCAGCTAATTATTGGTTGGAGTGGGAGTCATAGTACTTCAAAGTATTTATACCTTTTAAAAGAAGTTTTACAAGATTTGGCCAAAGAAGTTGACTTCAAGCTTATTGTCATGGGAGATAAAACTTTTCAAATTGAAGGAGTTAACATTGAAGCCTTTGAATGGAAAGAAAGTATTGAAATTTCAACGCTTCAGCGCTTTGATATTGGTCTTTACCCTCTTCCTTTTGAAGAATGGGTTTTAGGTAAAAGTGGACTTAAAGCAATTCAGTATATGGCTTTAGGTATTCCAACAATCGCTACAGAAATTGGAACCATACATCGTGTTATCAGTCATACATTAAATGGTTATTTAATTCCTGAGAATAACAAACTTTTATGGAAAAAATTCATTTTAGACCTAATGAGTGATGAGACTCTTAGAAAACAAATTGGTCATGAAGCTAGAACAAAAATTGTTAATGAATTTTCTATAAAAGCAAATAAAGATAAATATTTAGAGATTTTTTATAGATTAATCAAATCTTAAATTTTCTTTATTCTTTTTTGATAAATAGGCAAAATATAATACAAACAAATATATGGGCATTAAAGGTATTTTAAACCTTGAGAGTGCACCGAAATTATATGATGAAAAACCAATTACAAACGCAAAAAAAAGGGAAAAAATAAGGCCTCCAAGTACAAAAGAATTTTTTGAAATAATTCTAAAAAAATTTATAAATCCAACTTTAATTAAAACAAAAATTGTAAAAATAAAAAGGAATAAACTTTCTAAACTATTTATTAAGGACATAACATTTTTTGCTTCCCATGGATAGGGCCTAAACAATGTAACATTTATTGAAGAAGGAACTTTTGAAATTACTCCAATAGTTGTAAATTCAATTTCGCCCAAATCATACGAAGACCCACCCAATTCATTATGCCAATTTCTAAACCCTTCAATTCTTGCTTTAATGTTTTCTGTTTGATACTTCTGTGAAGATTCAAAAATTGTTGAACTCGCTATATAAACAAATAAAATTACAATCATAGCAATATAAGGTATCATCAAAAATTTAGCGACAGGATTTTTACTTTTATTTATTACATAGAAAAAAATAGTTATCATTATCCATGATAAAAAAGATATAGCTATATAGGCTTTCAAATTTATAATTATTAA
>JAZKEO010000012.1:18266-20140 GCA_040386975.1 Bacteroidota bacterium
GTATCAGGCTCAATACTATCTTATTTTTGACATATAAAATATTGTAGAATAAGTAAATTAAAATTTCAAAGGCTGCCAAAGTTATTGTATCTTTCATAATCCCTCCCCCCCAAAAGGTTACACTTGGAATTAAAAAACAAAAGTAAAAAAGTGTTCTCTCATTATTCTTAATTATGTTTCTCATAACTTTAAATAAAAAATAAGAACCAACAAATGAAATCAAAGAAGTCAAAAAAGTTAAACCTAAATATGAATTAAATGCTAATATATTTAATGGTGATAAAATTTTTGTAAAAACCCAAGATTCAGAATTTTGCACATTGTGAATTTTGTAATTGTACTTCTTCAAAATCTCAATTGCTTCCTCTGAACTAGAAAAAAGCAATTCAATATAAACCAAGGGTTTTTCGTAAAATATTTTTATTAATTGACTCGCTTCGTAAAAATAATAGTTACAATCCCCACCCTTGTAATAAAAAGCATACACTAAAGTAAATGAAAGTCCACCAAGAATTTTAAAAAAGTAACCTGGCATAATAAACTTAGCGTGATTTGATTCGTTAAAAGCCTTATAGGTGTAGAATAAAACAGCAAACAAACTAGCATAAAGAACCCAAATAAAAAACTCATAAAAATCAATAGGTACATAAACCTCTCCTAATATTTCCTCCATTAATTTTTTAAAATTTTCTTAATTCCATCCTCTAAACTCACCAATTCTCTTCCCAACAGCTCTTTCATTTTTGAAATATCAGGTTGTCTTCTAGTCATATCTCCCTCTGGTAAAGGTGGTAAATTGATGATATTAGATTTTGACCCAGTTATGCGAATAATTGTTTCTGCCAATTCTTTAACTGTTACAATTTTATCATTTCCAATATTAAAAACACCATTCGCATATTTTTCGTCTTTAAGTGTATTTAAACATGCCTCTATATTATCATCTATATAACAAAAAGTTCTTGTTTGTAAACCATCTCCATAAACTGGAATATCCTCATTTTTCAGAGCTAGTTTAAGAAATTTTGACATCACAAAATCGGGACTTTGTTTTGGTCCATAGGTATTGAAAAATCTAAAAATAGTATATTTTAAGCCAAACTCTTGGAAATAAGATTTAAAATAGGACTCTCCAACATTTTTGACAATTGCATAAGGTAAACGTGAATTTAAAGGAGTTGTTTCTTCATTTTGAGGTAAGTGAACTGGTTCTCCATAAACTTCAGAAGAAGAGGAGAAAAACACACGTTTCACACTGGAATGTTTACATAAATCCAATACATTTTTAATACCTTGAATATCATCCAACACCATTATTGGATTTGCTAAAGTTCTCAAAACTCCAACAACAGCGGCATAATGAAATACGTAATCAAACTGATGCTTTTCAAATATGATTGAAAGCTTAGAAAAATCATTCACATCACATTCATAAAAAGTACAATTCTCATGAACAGGAATATTTTCTTTTAAACCTGTTAAAAAATTATCTAATAAAACAACTTTATTTTCAGGGTTTTCTAATAATTTATCAGCTAATGAACTAGGAACAAAACCAGCTCCTCCAGTAATTAAAATATTCATTTTATCTTTTATTGTTTATTATCACTTGATTTCTCCCACTCCCAAGCACTTTTCATCATCTCATCAAGTGTGCATTTTGCTGACCAAGATAATACTTTTTTTGATTTATAAGTATCAGAATAAATCGCCTCTACGTCACCTTCTCTTTTTGGTCCAACTCTATAGTTTAATTTTATTCCACTTACGTGTTCGAATGAAGCAATTGCCTCAAAAACACTAATCCCATTTCCTGTGCCTAAATTAATGATGTCAAAATTTTCTTTATTTTTTGCATCAATCAAATACTCTAA
>JAZKEO010000012.1:20150-107830 GCA_040386975.1 Bacteroidota bacterium
TTTTGCAATATCGCAAACATGAACATAATCACGAATACAAGAACCGTCTCGTGTTTCATAATCACCTCCATGAACCAACATTTCTCTTATTTTACCAATAGCTGTTCGTGTAATGATGGGAACCAAACTTGTTGGTGGATTTATTGGATCTTCGCCAATCAAAGCTGACTTATGTGCTCCAACTGGATTAAAATAACGCAAAGAAATTACATTCAATTCAGGATTTACTTTTGTATAATCTTTTATTATTTGTTCACCAATTTGCTTCGTAAAAGCATAAGGAGAAACAGCTTTATTCAAAATAGTTTCCTCTGAAACAGGTAATTCATCAATATTCCCATAAACAGAACAAGAAGACGAAAATATAAAATTTGAAACTTTAAATTTTAGGGAAAGTTCAAGTAAATTCAATAATGAATTGATGTTGTTATGATAATATTTATATGGATTTTCAACAGATTCCGGTACAGATTTAAAAGCTGCAAAATGAATGATACCTGTAATATTTTCTTCTTTTTGGAATATTTTTTCTGTTTCCTCCAAATCACATAAATCTACATTGTAATGCTTAATTTTTTTACCCGTAATTTGTTCAATTCTTCCATAAGTATGTTCACTCGAATTTGAATAATTATCAAAAGAAATCACTTCATAATCAGTATTTTGGATTAATTCAATAATTGTATGTGAGCCAATGTATCCAGCTCCTCCAGTTACAATAATCTTTTTATTCATGATGGTATTTTTCTCCTTTTAAAATTGTCAATGCTCTGTATAACTGCTCCAAAAAAATCATTCTCACCATCTGATGAGAGAATGTCAGCGAAGATAATGAAATTTTTCCATTTGCTCTAGAATAAAGCTCATCTGAAAAACCAAAAGCTCCACCGATAATAAATACCAAACTTTTACTGGAACTCAAAAATTGATTTTGCAAAAATTCAGATAATCCTTTTGAAGTGAATTGTTTTCCTTTATCGTCTAACAAATAAACAATATCATCTTTTGAAATTAAAGGTGATATTTTATCTCCTTCGGCTTTTTTGATTTGATCAAAACTTAAGCTTTTTTGATTTTTAATATCTTGAATTTCAATTCTCTCTAAAGAGATGTAATGTTTAATTCTATCAAAGTATTCATTTTCACCTTCAATCAAAAATTTTTTGGATGTTTTCCCTATGTAAATGAGTTTTATTTTCAATGTGATAATAAATTAATGTGATAATTAGCAAATGTGTTAATTACTTTTTAGTTAAATTATTTTTCGTTGTCCCAATAATTTTATTCAAAACTTTTTGAATTTCAACAATTTTGGAAATTAAATCTGATGTTGGCGGATAATTTTCTGAATTTTCACAAATAAGCAACCAATATTCTGTCTCCTCGGCTTCTTTTGCTGAAATTTTTAATTTATGAATAAAATCATTTTTAGATTCAGAGTTTTGTGCTTCATTTACATTAGCGCCAACACTTGTTCCACTTCTAAACAATTGATTTGCTAAATTATATCTCTTCAAATTTTCAAGTTCTTCTGTATATTTTACAATCTCTAAAGAAAAGTTGAAAGTCAAATTAAGTATTGGGTTATTTTTATATTTTGGATGCTCTATCATTTACCAATTTACTAATTATCACATTAATTTATTATCACATTAGATCACTTACACTTTCCTTGAATTTTATGAAAAGTCTCATGTACTTCAAACAATTTTGCTTTAATCACTGCATCTTTCATTTTCTTTTTTACCATCTTATGTAAAGAGTTTGATTGTTTAATCAAATCATCAATCAACGCTTTCATTTCTGGCGTGTCAATTGATTTTGGGATATTAGACGATTTTAAATTTAAGGCTGACAACATCAATTCTGAACTTCTAGCTTTAATTGGATCTAAATCCCCATTTTCTGCTGGATGAAAGGTTTCTGACATTACTTTATGAAATTCTTTGATAGCTTTCCAAGAATCTAATTCCAAAAATTGCAACAAAGGACTTTTTAAAGCCGTTTCGTATTTCGTTGAAACTTCTTTCCAATTCATTACATTCCAAATGGCACTTAAATAATCACCACGTTTGTTTTGATATTTCAAGTAATAAGCATGTTCCCAAACATCAATTCCTAAAATCGGAATTCCTCTTTCTGGATTGATATCCATCAAAGGGTTGTCTTGATTTGGCGTTGAACAAACTTGTAATTTTTTCTCAGGTGTAACAATCAACCAAGCCCAACCTGAGCCAAAACGCGTCGATGCAGCTTGATTTAACAGTTTTTTTAAGGAATCAACAGAAGTAAATGTTTTAATGATTTCAGCTTCCAATTCGACTGAAAGTTTTGTGTTTTTTTCTGGTGTCAAAATCTCCCAAAAAAGCGAATGATTGTAATGTCCACCAGCGTTATTTCGAATCACTTCTCCCCTACGGCTAATACCAAGCAAATGTTCTTCTAAAGTTTGATTCTCAAATTTTGAACCTACCAAAGCCTTATTTAAGTTATTAATATACGCTTGATGGTGCTTAGAATGATGAATTTCCATTGTTTGAGCATCAATAAACGGCTCTAAAGCTTTGTATTCAAAATTTAATTTTGGCAAAGTGAAATTTTGTGCAGAAGTAAAATTCAACAAAGTTGAAAGTGAAATAAAAATAGCTAAAAAGTAAGTTTGTATTTTTTTCATGTACATGATTTTAATACAAACTTACGATTTTTATCATATAAAATGTCTAATTCGATTAATTAAAGCCAAATTCCATTTTAAACTTCCACTTCATCTCAATTCATATTTCACATCTCCTGTCATCTTCTGATGACCTTTTCCAACGTGAGTCATTACAACCCTAAAACCAATATTTGGGTGTGCTTCTGTAACATTTGGATGATTGTCAGGAGCATTAATTTTGATTCCTTCAGCAGAATTCATCCAACCGCCACCAGCTGTCCCATGCTGTGAATTTGGTTTTTGTGAGGTCATACCATCATCTACTTTAACTAAATTATTTGCCACAACTACTACCATTTCAGCTACATTACCGCTTAAATTATAAAGTTTTAAATCATTACAAATAACTTTATAGTCCCATGTATATGGAGTTTTAGACTTATTATTTGAGAAAAATTTTACAGCAGGATAAAAATCCTGATTTTTTTTATAATTTTCATCTTTAACCATTTTAGGATAATTAAAGTTTTTCAAATTGAAATTAGCTTTGAAATAATTCAATTTTTTATCGTATAAATTGCTATCACTAAACGCATAAGGTAATTGTTTTCCTTCATTTGAAGCTGCTTTCACCCATTCTTGACGTGTAGGAATTCTCATGTCGTTGTATTTGACTGCATCTTTTTCTCCAACGTAAACAATTAGTTCTTGAGTTAACCATTTACAATACAATTCCGCTCCTTCACGAGAAATATTGTTTACAGGGTAATTGTCAAATCTTACATTGGAAAAATAATTATCAATCATATATTGCGCCGAATCTCTCAAGGCAATTTTCCAAGCTTGTTGATCTGGTTTTGCCTTCAAAAATTCCTCTTTTTTACCGTTGATTAATAAATCAAATAGATAAGTTCGGTATTCTAGATTACTCACTTCTGTTTTTTGCATAAAAAATCCTTGAACAGAAATCATCTCTCTTAGATATTCAAAACTTCCACTTGGAATATAGGAATAATAATCTCTATCCATTTTTGCTAAAGCTTTCAACATTCTTTTCTTCTGCTTTTTTGTCTTTTCGATTTCCTCTTCGGTTAATTTTGGAAAAATATATTCTTCATTGACTTTTTGTCCGTAAAAATAATTTTGAAAAGAGCCATTGATTGAATTATTTTCACTTACCAATAACTCATCATAGGAATCTATTATAGGTTTTAAAAATACTGACGAATTTTGATTTTCAATTACTTTCTTTTCATTTCGAGATACTTTTCCTTCAACTTTCTCTTTCGTTTTTTTAATTTGATTCTGATTTAGTGAGGTTTTTTGATTTGAATTTTCAATTTTTTCCTTTTTAATATCAGAAAAAGTTACTTCTTGATTTTGAACATAAAAAAGACTTATAATTAATGCTGTTAATCCTACTATTGTTGACATGATAATGCTATTTTTAAAAGTGAATACTTTCCCTTTTCTATTGTCATTAAAATCTGCCTTTTGGCTTTCCAACGATTTCAAAAAGAGTTTTTTGGTTTCGTTAAAAGAAGCTTGGGTTTCTTGCTCACGTGCTTGACGGAACAAATCGTTTATTTTTTCGTCTTTATTCATGATTCAGTTCTCCCATTTTTAATGAAGTTTCAAAAGTTAAGATTTCAGCCAATTTTTCTCTTCCTCTTTTCAAACGTTGTTTCACAGCTGATTCACTTGCTTGATGTAAATCTGCAATTTCTTTGATGCTAAAGCCTGCAATTTCAAAGAGAATGAGACTTTCTCCTTGTTCGATTGGTAATTTACTTAAAGCTTGGTACAAAAAATGAAAGTCTGTTTGAGTTTCTGGAGAAATTCCTGAATCTTTTAGATGTATAAAATCTTGCTCACTTTTTATTCCTTCTTCTTTCTTCTTTTTGTTACTATTTGCCAAAATTCGAATGCTAATTCCAAATAAAAAATGAAGAAATGCATCTTTCGAACGAAGCGTTTCCATTTTCTCAAAAGCAAGAAGCAAAGTTTCGTTTATCAAATCACGAAAATCCATATTCCCATAAACTCGCACTCTGCAGAAGCGCTCAAACCGTTCATGAACCGGTTCATAGAGTTTTAGGAATTCTTCTTGCTTGTTTTTTGTCATTCGCTTTTGGCTTTCATAATGTAAGTGTAACGAAAAGGAAAAAAGTTACAATTGAAATGTTTTTTTTATAAAACACAAAATAGTCGTCCAAAACCGAATGACTAAAAGATTTCAATAATTTTTCTTTTTAGGATTTTGTCTTGTGTCAAATAATGAAACTATCACGATTGAATCTTCAAAAACTGAATAATACAAAGTGATTTTCTTTGATAAAACTGCTCTTCTAATTTTTAAATTATTCGAATGAGGAAAAGTTAGAGGTTTAGTTTTTATGATTTTAATCAGTCTATTTACACTATAAAAGAAAGCAAATATTTCTTTATCTGTCCAATTTTTCTCTAAATATTCGACAATATTAGCCAAATTACTTAAAGATTCATCAGACCAAACAATTTTAAAGGTATTTCTCATATTTTTTCATCACCTCATCATGTGAAGTAATTCTACCTTCTTGTAAATCTTTTAAACCTCTTTCAATAGATTCTATTTCCGCTTGAGAAAGATTATTTTCCCAATTTGAAACTTCCGAAATTTTAAATAAACTGTCAATGATTTTTGTGTCATTGATATTTGTAATCCATTCTATTAACTGATATTTTTTTGCTTGTATATTCATTTTATAAAAGTTAACACAAACTTACAATTTAATATTCAAATTTCCAAACAAAAAATGTCGTCCAAAACCGAACAAATTTCTTGATATTTCTAAAGAAAGTTTGGTAGTTCAGAATATTATTAAACGTTATTAAATTACTTACAAAATCGAATAATCGCGGTAACCAATGGAATGTAATTTAACCGTAAAATCATCCGTTGTTGCCAAACCTGAATGTTTGATTGTGATTGATTCTTCTTCATGATTTATGATAATACTTTGTACACCTTCGATTTCAGACATGGAATGTTGGATGGTGTTTTCACAAAGCCCACATGTTAAATTCGCTACTAATATTTTTTCCGTTTTCATCTGTAGAATTTTGAACAAAGTTATGTTATTCATTCTGCACAAAACTTATACAAGTTATAAGAAATGTTTTACTTTTCACAGATTTTGGAAATAAGGCGAAAATACATGAACAAAAAAAAGTCGTCCGAAACCGAACGACTTTTAAACTATTTTTCTTAAAAAATCTTAGCTTTTTGAACCTGAACGCTTACGCTCATTTTCTTTCAATAAGATTTTTCTAATTCTTAAGTTTTGTGGTGTTACTTCAACGTACTCATCACCTTGGATATATTCCAAACATTCTTCCAAAGAAAAGATTTTTGGTGGAGCTAAACGAACTTTCTCGTCAGCACCAGAAGAACGCATGTTAGACATTTTCTTCGTTTTCGTAACGTTTACACATAAATCTCCAGCTCTTGAATTTTCTCCAATTACCTGACCTTCATAAATGTTTTCGTTAGGCGCAACAAAGAATTTACCTCTATCTTGCAAGTTATTCAAAGAGAAAGGAATTGAAGTTCCTTGTTCCAATGAAATCATAGAACCATTTTGTCTTCCGGAAATATCACCTTTGTAAGGTTGGTAATTCAAGAAAATATGATTCATAATCGCCTCACCAGCAGTTTGAGTCAACAAATAGTTTCTCAAGCCAATAATTCCACGAGAAGGAATTTCAAAAGTAATCACCATACGTTCTCCTTTCGGAACCATATTTTTCATTTCACCCTTACGTTTTGTAACTGCTTCCACAGCAACACCAGAGTGAATTTCAGGTAAATCGATTGTTAATTCTTCAATTGGCTCACATTTTACACCGTCAATTTCTTTGATGATAACTTGTGGTTGACCAACTTGTAATTCATATCCTTCACGACGCATTGTTTCAATCAAAACTGATAAATGCAATACTCCACGACCAAAAACTAACCATTTGTCAGCTTTATCTGTATCGTTTACACGCAAAGCCAAGTTTTTCTCTAACTCTTTGTTCAAACGGTCAGCAATATGACGAGAAGTAACAAATTTACCTTCTTTACCAAAAAATGGAGAATCGTTAATAGAGAACATCATGCTCATCGTTGGCTCATCCATTTTGATTGTAGCCATTGGCTCAGGGTTTTCGAAATCACACACTGAATCGCCAATTTCAAAACCTTCAATACCTGTGAAAGCACAAATATCTCCTGCTTGAACGGATTCTACTTTTCTTTTTTCAATTCCTTCGAAAACAAAAACTTCTTTGATTCTGTGTTTTTGTAAAGTTCCGTCAGCTTTTGATAAAATAATTTGTTGGTTTTCTTTCAATTCACCTCTTGTCAAACGACCAATCGCGATACGACCAACGTAAGAAGAATAATCCAACGAAGTAATCAACAATTGTGTATTTCCTTCAGGAATTGTAATCGGTGGGAAATATTCTAAAATTGTATCTAATAAAGTAGAAATATCTGTTTTAGGATTTCTCCAATCGTCAGACATCCAACCATTTTTAGCTGAACCATAAACTGTTGCGAAATCTAATTGAGTTTCGTTAGCATCTAATTCAAACATCAAGTCAAAAACTTTCTCATGAACTTCTTCAGGAGTACAGTTATCTTTATCAACTTTGTTTATTACTAATAATGGTTTTAAACCTAAAGCCAAAGCTTTTCCTAAAACAAAACGTGTTTGAGGCATTGGGCCTTCAAAAGCATCTACTAACAAACAAACTCCATCAGCCATGTTTAATACACGTTCTACCTCACCACCAAAATCGGCGTGACCAGGAGTGTCAATGATGTTGATTTTTGTTCCTTTGTAAAGAACTGATACGTTTTTAGATACGATCGTGATTCCTCTTTCACGCTCTAAATCGTTGTTATCCATTATTAAATCACCAGTCAAACGATCTCTTTCATTTGCCACGTTTCCTGCTTCAATCATCTTATCAACCAAGGTTGTCTTACCGTGATCGACGTGAGCAATAATTGCAATGTTTCTAATTTCCATTCTTTATTCTAGTTTTTAGTTTTTAGGTAATAGGCATTAGCAGATTCCCACTAATGCCCATTTCCTATTTCCTATTTCCTTTTATTAATAACTTTTCTTGTAACTTCTATCTGAATTTCCTTTGAAACCTCCTTCTGAACGACGACCTCTTTCACCTCCAGAAGAACGACTGCTGTCGCCACCTCTGAAACCTCCACGGTCTCCTCTATCAGAACTTCCAGAACCTGATCCTGTTGAACTTCCGTAGCTTTTATCGAAACGTTTTCCGCCTCCGAAACCACCTCCAGAACTTCTTTCACGAGATCCACCGAATCCACCTGAGCTGTTACCTCCACGATTTCCACCAAAACTTCCGCCTCTGTTTCCACCTTCTCTTGGTTCAGCTTTTTTCTTCGTAATTTCAATACTCACTTTATTACCTTCGTAATCAGCACCATGAACTTTACTTAAAATATTTTCAGCGTGTTCGTTATCAGCTTCAAAGAATGAGAATGATGGCAAGATGTCAATTTTACCAATGTTAGCAGAATTTAATCCTGTTTCATCACAGATAACTCTCAATAAACCACCAGGATTTAATCCATCGCGTTTACCGATACTTACGAAGAAACGTGTTTTATTAGCGTCATCTCTACCAAAAGCAGATCTTTCACCTCTATCACGTCTTTCACCTCTTTCTCTTGGAGCACGATCATTACGGTCGTCACCACCTCTTTCTCTATTTCTGTCAGAATCAGCGTTCAAATCTCCTGCTCTTTCATAATATTCAATAAAACGATTGAATTCAGCTGAAATGAATTTTTTAATTACTTCTTCTTTCGTTAATTCTTCAAAATCAGACATGATTGAAGTCATGAATTTTTCGATTTTGTCCTCTTTAACGTCAGTTTCTTTGATTTTATTAATCAAACTTGTCAATTGAATTGTACAAATTTCTTCCGAAGATGGAATTTTACCAACTAAGAAAGTAGTGTTAATTTGCTTTTCAATTGCTTTGATTTTATAACTTTCTCTTGTGTTAATCAATACAATTGATTGACCTTTTTTACCTGCACGAGCTGTACGACCACTTCTATGTGTGTAATTCTCGATTTCATCAGGTAAGTTATAGTTAATTACGTGCGTGATTGAATCAACATCGATTCCACGAGCGGCAACATCCGTTGCAACTAATAATTGTAATGTTCTGTCTCTAAAACGTTTCATTACATTATCACGTTGTGCTTGAGATAAATCACCGTGTAAAGGTTCAGCATTGTAGCCATCTTTACTTAGTTTCTCAGCAACAGATTGTGTTTCTTGTCTTGTTCTACAAAAAACAACTCCAAAAATTTCTGGGTTAATATCAATTAAACGCTTCAAAGCCGCATAACGGTTTGCTTCTTTAATTGAATAGTAAATGTGTTCGATGTTCTCATTTCCGTGGTTTTTTCCACCCATAGAAACCTCAAGAGGATCTTGCATGTATTTTCTTGCAATATTTGCCACTTCTTTAGGCATTGTTGCAGAAAACAACCAAACGTTTTTGTGAGAAGGAGTTTTGTCAAGAATGGTATCAATATCTTCTTTGAATCCCATGTTTAACATTTCATCCGCTTCATCAAGCACTACACACTCAATTTCACTTAAATTTACAGCTCTTCTGTTGATCAAATCATTCAAACGACCTGGAGTTGCAACAATAATTGTCGCAGTCTTCACTTGTGTCATTTGTCTTCTGATATCTGATCCTCCATAAACTGCTACGATAGAAATTGCGTTATCGTATTTAGAGTAATTCTCCAGGTCTTTGGTGATTTGCAAACACAACTCGCGAGTTGGGCAAATAATCAGTCCTTGCGGTTCTCTGATTCCTGGTTTTACATTGTTCACTAACGGCAATCCAAATGCTGCCGTTTTTCCCGTTCCTGTTTGTGCTAAACCAACAAAATCACTTTCACTTTTCAATAAGTGCGGAATTGCCTTTTGTTGGATAGGAGTTGGCACTTCAAACCCCAAGTCTGTAATCGACTTCAGTACCTCACCCCTTAGCCCTAATTCGCTAAAGGTCATATAATAAAATAAAATAAAATTTGCTTACCCCCATGGTAAGCGGGTGCAAAGATACGACCTTTTTTCCTTGCTTCGACAAAAAGAGTGAAATTTACTCATTTATTAACAAAAATTTCATTTTGGAGGAGGAATTGTTGATAAGTTTTGAGAGGGCTGGAAGTCAGTTGGTTTGTGGTTTGGAGAATAATTTGGAAATGGTTATATTCGCAGATAGATAATTTGGCAGTAACTTTATCAAAAACAACAAAAACAAATAAAAAATGGTGAATATTAATAAAAGAAAAATTGGATTTTCTTCAAGATATTATGAGCCTTTTAGACTTTTACAAGGAAGACTATCTTCAAAATCTGCTTTTAAACTTGTGCATAATTCGGAAAAAGGAACGTATTCATTTCCTTATTTATATCATGGATACAAGCATGATATAGATCCAATTTCAGTTGCAAATAAAATTATTCAATCTATAAAACAATATTTTGAGGATAATTTATTTAACACTGACGAAAAAAAACTCTTATTAACCGAATTAATGCCTTATGTTCAGAATTACGGTAACGACACCATTAATTCATTAAACAAATGGATTGATTTGGCAAA
This sequence comes from Bacteroidota bacterium, assembly GCA_040386975.1. GTDB lineage: Bacteria > Bacteroidota > Bacteroidia > Flavobacteriales_D > Crocinitomicaceae > M2408. The sequence continues at coordinate 30,517 of JAZKEO010000012.1, forward strand.
AAGAGAAGAGTATTCAGAAAAAATTTTAGAATACGAAAAGACTATAACATCAATGATGCAAATCAATGATTTATTGTGTAGAGAATTTAACATCGAAAAATTTATGACAAATGCGAACGAGCCAGTAGTTTTTATTTCATATTCCCATGACAGTGATGAGCATAAAAACTGGGTTTTACAACTTGCAACAAGACTTCGAAAAAATGGTGTTGATGTTATTTTAGACAGATGGAATATAAAATTAGGTAGTGATCTTGCTTCTTTTATGGAAAGAGGACTTTCAAAATCACAACGAATTGTCAGTGTTTGTTCAGATGCATATGTTAGAAAAGCAAATGAAGGAAAAGGAGGTGCTGGATATGAAAAGCAAATTATGACTTCAGAATTTATCAATGACCAAAATACAAATTGGGTAATTCCCTTGATAAAAAATAATCCTAACGAGAGAAAAACACCTACATTTTTAGGTGGTAGGATGTGTATAAGTTTTGAAGAACCACATTTGTACGAAAGTAAATATGAAGAATTGTTGAGAGACATACTTGATGAACCAGTTTTGCCAATCCCTGAAATTGGAAAAAATCCATTTCAAACGATAAAAGAATTTGCTCAGCAAAAATTTATTCCCAATAGTGAAAAATATGTTTCACCTGCAACTAGGGGAAAAGTAACTTTTGATTATTCAAATAACAATGGTCATTACTTTATTGGTCAAGGTGAATTAATGTTTGAGCTCGTTTTTTTGAAGTCTAGTAATGAAAACATTCAACTTTATAATAGCCCAAACAGTATTCACACCGTTGCAGTGGTAAAAAATGAAACAGAGATTTCATCAATAAAAGATGCTAGAATATATGATGGTTCATCTCGTGTAAGAAGACCAAATATTAATCAAATTGCAGTTTTACAAAATAACAATGGTTTCTATGCCGCTGTTAAAATATTAGATCTTAAAGATGGCCGAAGAATGGATGAAAATGATGAAGTGACATTTGAATATATAATTCAGACAAATGGATCTCCTGATTTTTCAATGTAAAAGTTATATCGAAACGCTATTGCAATTATAATGGAAAAGTTAACTGATTCAACAAAACAAATATTTTTTCGATTTCTTAATGGTGACTTATTAGAAGGGATCTCTTAAAATTAAAGACATTTGCATTTAACATTTCCAATTCTTAGTTTTAACTACTAAAAACCAAAAAATATGGAAGCTAAAATGATATGGGCAAATTTAGTCTCAAGTGATTTAAAAAAAACGGTCAAATTTTATACCGATTTAAGCTTTAAAACAAATGGTAACTTCACGGACGAAGCTGCAAGTTTCTTTTTTGGAAGAAATGATTTTGTCATTAATTTTTTCACGCCAGAAAGACTCGGAACGAAGGTGAATGGTAATTTGATCGCTCCAAAAAATGGAAATGAAATTATGTTTTCTTTGTCGGCAAGTAGCAAAGAAGAGGTAGATAGCTGGTTTGAAAAAATAAAAGCACTAGGTGGAACGGTATTTTGTGAGCCAGAAAATTACGAGAAAGGCTATACTTTTGGTTTCGCTGATCCCGACGGACATAAATTCAATGTGTTGTATTGGCCGGGGATGTAATTTTAAAAAAAGACACAAAATCGATGAAAAACAAGCCGCAATTACTTTTACTTCATGGTGCTTTAGGAAGCAAAAAACAATTCTCCAACTTAAAACCTCTTTTGGAAGAAAAGTTTGAACTCTTTCAACTTGATTTTGACGGTCATGGAGATGGAAAAGATACAAAACATTTTTCTATTGAGCTTTTCACAGAAAACCTACGTGCTTTTTTATTTGAGAATGAATTAAAAGCGATTAACATTTTTGGTTATAGCATGGGAGGATATGTTGCGTTAAATTTGGCTATTAAACATCCAGAATTAGTAAACAAAATTGTGACTTTAGGTACAAAATTCGACTGGAATCTTGATTCAGCGAAAAAAGAAGCTAGCATGCTTGTTCCTCAAGTTCTTGAAGAAAAAGTACCCCTTTTTGCTGAAAAATTGAAAAATGAACATCCGACGAAAGATTGGAAAGATCTTGTTCACCAAACGGCAAAAATGATGTTGCGCATGGGAAATGGAGAAACAATTCAACATGAGGATTTACGAAAACTAAGTTGCGATGTAGTTGTTGGTTTGGGAAGTAAAGACCGCATGGTATCTAAAGAAGAAAGTGAACAACTAATTGAATTACTAGCTAATTCACAATTTGTTGAATTAGAAAATATTCCTCATCCGATAGATCAAATCGCTCCAGAAATAGTTGCATCATACATTTTTGAGGCTTTTGAATTAAAATAAATTCATTTAGAGTTTTTTCCTAAAACAAAAAAAGCCCTAATCACAATGAATTAGGGCTTTCAATAATTTTGAATAAAATTTACTTTCCTTCAAAAATATGGTCAATTTCTGATAATCTCATAATCATCATTCCTCCAGTAACTTTCGTTACAGTGAAGATTTTAGATTTTTTCTTTGGTCCGTAGAACAAAAATAAATCTGCTTTATCTCCATACGTTGTTGTTAACCAAGTTCCTTTTAAGTCAACGAAATCTGTTAAACTTTCTTCTTTGTACCAACGAGCAGTAAATGTTTCGTCATCTTTTAAATCAAAAAAGATATTGTTTACTCCAAGAACTTTGTCCTTTTCAGGACCAAAGCCAACTACTTTTGTTAATGTCCAACGTTTTACAAAACGCTCATCAACATTTGAACTTGAACAAGCACTAAAAATTGTTACAAGTACGGATAAAACTAAAAAATTTAAAATGTATTTTTTCATAATGGTTATTTTTTGATAAGCAAATATAGTTTTTCAGTTAAATAAAACCTGCTTTTGTTGAAAAATAATTTAAAAAACCGATTTTGTTAACATAAGTTTAGATTTATTGGACGTTTAAATTTTACAGTGAACTCAATTTTGTCATGATTTTTATACAAAAATACATGCCAAAATTAACATTCATTTCATTTGTCCGACGGATTGAAATCCGTCGTTACAAATGTTTAACTCCTTCAGAGTTATTTTCAAATTGAGAAGATATAAATTTAGTTTTTTCTGTAAATCCATTAAAACATGATTTAAGTCATATTTTAAGATTTGAAATGTAGCGAATTTTGTCTCATGGGAATCATATACTTAATGTTGGTTGTAAGTTTAGTTATCGCATTGTTCTTTTTGCTTTCATTTATCTGGGCTACAAAAACGGGACAATACGATGACGATTACAGTCCATCTGTGAGAATTCTCTTCGAAGATGACATCGAAATAAATACAAACAAAAAAAACACAGAAGATGGTAGTGGAAAAGTTTAGTTACGACAATAAAGTTGTCAGAAACTTTGCGTATGCAACTGTAGTTTGGGGAATAACAGGAATGCTTGTAGGATTAATAGCAGCATTACAGTTAGCTTTCCCTGAATTTTTTAATGATTATTTAGGATTTAGTTTCTTATCCTTTGGTAGAATTAGACCGCTACACACAAATGCGGTGATTTTTGCCTTTGTAGGAAATGGAATCTTTATGGGAGTTTATTATTCCTTGCAAAGGTTACTAAAAACACGTATGTGGAGCGATAAATTAAGTAATATCAACTTTTGGGGTTGGCAATTTATTATTTTATGTGCCGTTTTAACGCTTCCTTTTGGGATAACATCGGGAAAAGAGTACGCAGAATTGGAATGGTGGATTGACATTTTAATTACCATTCTTTGGGTTGTTTTTGGATTCAACATGTTTGCGACCTTATTAACTCGAAGAGTGAAACACATTTATGTAGCCATTTGGTTTTACATTGCCACTTTCGTTACGGTTGCAATTCTACATATTTTCAACTCATTTGAACTTCCAGTCTCATTTTTCAAAAGTTATTCTTGGTACGCAGGAGTCCAAGATGCCTTGGTACAATGGTGGTACGGACACAATGCCGTTGCATTTTTCTTAACAACACCTTATTTAGGTTTGATGTATTATTTCGTTCCGAAAGCAGCAAATCGTCCTGTTTATTCTTACAGACTTTCGATTATTCACTTTTGGTCATTGATTTTCTTGTATATCTGGGCAGGACCACATCATTTATTGTACACTTCTCTTCCAGATTGGGCTCAAAGTTTAGGAGTTGTATTCTCTGTGATGTTAATCGCTCCATCTTGGGGAGGAATGTTGAATGGTCTGTTAACACTTCGTGGTGCTTGGGATAGAGTGCGCGATGATGTGATGTTAAAATTCATGGTTGTTGCCTTAACTTGTTACGGAATGGTAACTTTTGAAGGACCTCTTTTGTCTTTGAAAAATGTAAATGTCATTTCTCACTTTACCGATTGGACAGTTGCTCACGTTCACGTTGGTGGTTTAGGATGGAACGGAATGTTCACTTTTGGATTACTATATTGGTTGTTTCCACGTATTTACAAAACAGAATTGTACTCTAAAAAATTAGCTTTTCAACATTTCTGGATTGCGACATTAGGAATTATTCTATATGCGATTCCAATGTATATCGCTGGATTCATGCAAGGATTGATGTGGCAAGATTTTAATCCTGATGGAACATTGGTTAATGCAGATTTCTTGAAAACTGTTGATGCAATGAAACCGTTTTACATGTTGCGTTCTTTAGGTGGATTGTTGTTCATAATTGGGGCTGTGATGATGTTCTACAACTTAATTAAAACGGCTAAAAAAGGGAAATTAGTTGCCAATGAATATGCAGAAGCTGTTGTTTCAAGAAATGAAGAAGTTCATACTGGAAAAGAATTCTGGCACAGAGCAATTGAAAGAAAACCAATCAAATTCATGATTTTCTCAATCATTGTTGTTGCCATTGGTGGTTTGATAGAAATTGTTCCAACTATGATTGTAAAAAGTAACGTTCCAACGATCTCAGCAGTGAAACCTTATACTCCATTAGAGTTGGAAGGTCGAGACTTATATGTGAAAGAAGGCTGTTACAATTGCCATTCACAAATGATTCGTCCTTTAAGATTTGAAACTTCTCGTTACGGAGAATATTCAAAATCAGGCGAATTTGTTTACGACCATCCATTTCAATGGGGTTCAAAACGTACGGGGCCAGATTTAGCACGTGAAGGTGGCTTGAGAAGTAATAATTGGCATTACCAACACATGATTGCACCAAAAGATATTTCGCCAGGATCAATTATGCCAGCTTATGTTTGGATGAAAGACAATGAATTAGATATTTCCTTGATTGCTACAAAAATACGAGCAATGCAAACCTTGGGTGTTCCTTATGCAAAAGGTTATGACAAAAAAGCTTTAGCTGATTTACAAAAACAAGCAGAAGAAATTGCTACAGATATTGTGAATAATCATCCAAAAGAAGTATTGAAAACTATTGATGTAAAAGCGGAAATCAATCGCATAAAAACGAAGGAAATTGTTGCTTTGATTGCTTATTTGCAAAGATTGGGAACAGATATTAAAGGAAAGAAATAGTTAGTAAGACATCAGCATATTAGGACATTAAGATGTTAGGACTTGAACATGGTCTTAATATCTTGAAGTCTTAAAATCCTAAAATCTAAAAAATATGTTACGATTCATAAAACACAATTTAACAAGCATCGATGGGGTTTCAATTTATCCATTGATTTCATTATTAATTTTTGTGATTTTCTTTTTATTCGTCATCACCTATGTTGTGAGATTGAAAAAAAGTGAAATTTCAGAATTAAGTAATATTCCTTTGGAAGATAAAAGCGATAGTGAATTAAATCTAAACTGAAGAAGATGAAAACGATAAGAAAAATATTAGTTTTTTTTGCTATTTTTTGTTCTACACAAACAATTTTAGCACAAGGAGAACAACTATTTAAAGCGAAATGTAGCGTTTGTCACATGTTAGAGAAAAACTCTACAGGGCCAAACTTGAAAGGAGTTAAACAAAAGTGGAATGACGCTGGAGAAAGCGAATTGCTTTATGATTGGGTCAAAAATTCCGTTGGTGTAATTGCTGGAGGAAAAAGTAAAATGGCAAATGATATAAAAGATTTCAGTGCTTCTGCAATGTCACCACAAGATGTTACAAATGCTGATGTTGATGCCATTTTGGATTATGTTGATACTTATGTCGTTGAACCTCCACCTCCAACAAAAGGAGATAAGGTAGAAGCAGAAATCATTTACAAGCCAAATTACAAGGATAATTTAGACTTATTCTATTTGCTTTTATTTGGAATTTTCATTCAATTGCTCGCAATCTTAATCATTTCAAATACGATTATTTCTTTAGTGAAATCTGACTTCTTCAAAACACGTTTAGAGAACAAAAGCAAGAACATAATTAAGGTAATTGTTGTCATTTTAACTTTCGGTTTTATAGCAACTCAAAACACTTCTTTAGCTCTTCATTTTACATCTCCAGGGGAATCAACAGAACCAACACTTTGGTTATTGGTCGAAAACAGTGATATTTATTTTCTAATTGCGATAAATGTCATCTTGCTTTGTATTTTAATCTACTTAAGAAATATGTTTAAAGATTTCTTAAAAATGGTTAAACCTGAGAAAGAAAAAGTAAAAGAAATTCCGATTACGAAAAAGTTAAATACAATTTTAGTTGATGCAGTTCCAATTGAAGAAGAGTCAAAAATTATGCTTCATCACGAATATGATGGAATCAGAGAGTTAGACAACAATCTTCCACCATGGTGGGTTTGGATGTTTATTGCAACAATTGTTTTTGCTTTTGCTTACTTAATCAATTATCACGTTTTAAAAACATCAGATTTACAAATTAAAGCTTACGAAAAAGACATTAAAAAGTCAGATCGTGAAGTAAAAGCTTATTTGTCAAAAATGGCAATGAATGTGGACGAAACGAACGCTACTGTTTTGACAGAAGCAAGTGACATTTCTGCTGGAAAATCTATTTTTCAAACAAATTGTGTTACTTGTCACAATCCAAAAGGAGAAGGAAATATTGGTCCAAACTTAACTGATAAATCATGGATTTATGGCTTTGATGTGAAAGATGTTTTCAAAACAATCAAACTGGGAACGGCAAATGGAATGCCAGAACATAATTCCAAATTAAATCCGATACAAATCCAACAAGTTTCATCATTTGTATTACAATTACAAGAAACGAAAGGAAAAGAAGCGCAAGGTAATTTTATAGAAAAATAAGTTAATAGTTGGTAGTGTGGATTTCATAACTACTAACTACAAATTACGAACTACAAATTACGAACTAGTAACTAAACTAAAGATGAATATCAATTTTGAAGAAATAGAAGCTGAAGAAACATTCAGAGATCGCATTTCAACGGTAAATGAGAAGGGAAAACGAATTTGGATTTTTCCAAAAAGACCGAAAGGAACTTGGTATAACAGACGTAAAATTGTTAGTTATGTCTTACTATTTTTACTTTTCGCTTCTCCCCACATAAAAATTAGAGGCGAACAATTATTTATGTTCAATATTTTTGAACGCAAATTTGTCATTTTTTCAAAAGTTTTTTGGCCTCAAGATTTCTACATTTTTGCAATTGCTTTGGTCTTAGGAGTTGTTTTTGTTATCTTTTTTACAATCATTTTTGGACGCTTGTTTTGTGGCTGGGTTTGTCCGCAAACAATTTTCATGGAAATGCTTTTCCGACGAGTTGAATATTGGATTGAAGGCGATTGGACACATCAAAAGAAATTGGATTCTCAAAAATGGGACAAAGAAAAAATCCTTAAAAGAGGTGGAAAACATGTTACATTTTGGCTTATTTCTTTTGTCATTGCAAATACATTTTTAGCTTATATCATTGGTTCTGATGAATTGTGGAAAATTCAAACTGATCCAGTTGGAAAACATGTAGGTAATTTCATTGCAATCATTGTTTTTACTTACGTTTTTTATGGCGTTTTTGCTTTTTTAAGAGAACAAGTTTGTACTACGATTTGTCCTTACGGAAGATTACAAGGCGTTTTATTGGATCAAAATACAATGGTTGTCGCTTACGACCACAAACGTGGAGAAGCTAGAGCGAAATTCTCAAAAAGTGACGACAGAAAAGCTAAAGGTTTTGGCGATTGTATTGATTGTAAACAATGTTTGCATGTTTGTCCAACTGGAATTGATATTCGAAATGGAACGCAGTTAGAATGTACAAATTGCACAGCTTGCATCGATTCTTGCGATTCAATCATGGAAGGAATTGGAAAACCAAAAGGCTTAATTCGTTTTGTTTCTGAAAATGGAATCAAAGAAGGCTTAAAATTTCAGTGGACAAGAAGAGTAAAATCCTATTCCTTTTTGTTAGCAGGACTTTTCGTCACTTTAATGATTCTTTTGATAACTCGAAAAGATTTTGAAACAAGCATTTTTCGTCAACGTGGTTCAACTTATCAAATTACGGAAGACCATTTAATTTCTAACATTTTTGAAATTAATTTAATTAATAAAACGAAAAAAGATTTTAAAATTGAGTTAAAAACGGATTGTCCAGAATGTAAAATTATACTTGTTGTAAAAAAATTAAAGTTGCACAAAGAAAAACAATTGAAAGAAAGATTTATCATTGAAATGCCTCTAAAAGAAATGCTGAAAGGAAGAAAAATCATTCACATTCGAGTTTTCGGAAATGGGGAACAAATCGATGATGTGAAAACAAAGTTTATCGGACCAATGCTTTAAATAGTTAGGAGTTAGGAACTATGAGTTATGAGTGAAGAATTAAAAGTGAGATTATTTTTGCGAGAAACAAAGTCTAATGTCTTTCGTCTAACATCTAAAAGTCTAAAAATATGAATTGGGGAAAAGGAATAATACTAGCAATGACAACTTTCATAACATTTATTGTTGTGTTGATTGTAATTATCATGTCAAATAAAGTTGATTTAGTTTCAGAAGATTATTATCAGCGAGAAATCTCGTTTAATGATGATATCAAAGCGAAAAATAATTTTTCAGAAACGGGAAAAAAATTCTCTTTATCGCAAAATGAGAGTCATTTGATTGCTACTTTACCAGAAATTGCTGGAGCAAAAAATTTCAAATTAATTTTATCGCGACCAAATGATAAAAATGGAGATTTTTCGTATGAAATTAGTCAAACGAAAACCTATTTAATCGAAAAAACAAAACTTGAGAAAGGAGTTTACGATTACAGACTTGAATGTGAAGCTGAAAATCAAACCTTTCTTGAAACGGGACAATATTATTTAAAATGATAATTTACATCACAAGTTTTATATTGGGCTTAACGGCAAATTTCCATTGTTTGGGAATGTGCGGACCTTTGGCTTTGGCAATTCCTGTGAATCGTACATCATCTTGGACAATTTTATTTGGTGTTTTACAATACAATTTTGGGCGAATTTTAACCTATTCGATTTTAGGAGCAATCGTTGGAATGATCGGAATTACAATCAAAACATTTGGAATTTTGCAATGGATTAGCATATTTTCTGGAGTTTTTATGATTATTTACGCTTGGAGAAAATGGATTTCTTCCAAATTGCAAACTAAAGTTCCCATGTTTGGATTAAATCGACTTGTAAGTTCTGGTTTAGGAAAAGTATTGAAGTCAAATTCACCCTTTAAAGTTGTATTTTTAGGTTCACTAAATGGGTTACTTCCTTGTGGAATGGTGTATTTAGCTTTACTTAATGCAATTTTAGCTGGAAATTCACTTTCAAGTGCTGGAGCGATGGCTTTTTTCGGAGTTGGAACACTTCCAGCAATGGTTTTTGTTGGTTTTGCTGCAAATCGAATTTCATCCAAATTAAAAACAAAATTTACAAAAACAATTCCCTATTTACTTACTCTTGTTGGAATTTTAATCATACTCAGGGGAATGAATTTGAATATTCCATACATGAGTCCTAAAATTTCTCAAACGAAAACAAAATCGTGTTCAAACAAGCACATTAATTCTCAAAATTCAACAGGAAAAATTGAAATGAGTTGTTGTAAAATAAAATAGAACTTGTGAATTCACTCATCAAAAAATATAACGTTCCAGGTCCACGATATACTTCATATCCGACTGTTCCATTTTGGAAAAACGACCAATTATCAGCTGATGAATGGTTGCTTTCAATTCAACGAAATTTAGACTTTTTTCAAACAAAAAAAGTGAGTATTTACATTCATTTACCATTTTGTGAATCCTTATGTACATTTTGTGGCTGTCACAAACGCATTACAAAAAATCATCAAGTTGAAAAACCGTACATTGATTCTTTGATTGAAGAATGGAATTTATACCAAGAAAAATTTGATTTTGAAATTTCTGAAATTCATTTAGGTGGTGGCACACCAACATTTTTTCAAGCCACAGAATTAAAACGTTTGATTGAAAGCATAACTAAAAATACAAAATTTAATTCGCACGAAATTGAATTTAGTTTCGAAGCACATCCAAATAACACAACAAAAGAACATTTAGAAACATTATTTGAACTTGGCTTTAGAAGATTAAGTTTTGGAGTTCAAGATTACGATGAAACAGTTCAAAGGGCAATTCATCGTATTCAAACTATTCAACAAGTCACGAAGGTACACCAACTTGCGAAAGAAATTGGCTATAAATCGATTTCTCATGATTTGGTTTTTGGTCTCCCAAAGCAAAATATAAAAGGATTTATTCAAACAGTTTTAGAAACAATCAATTTAATGCCCGAACGAATTTCCTTATACAGTTACGCCCACGTTCCTTGGATAAAAGGAAACGGTCAACGAGGTTTTGAAGATTCAGATTTACCTGATAACGAAGAAAAAAGAGCTTTATACGAAGCAGCAAAAGAATTATTTATTGTAGCTGGCTATATTGAAATTGGAATGGATCATTTTGCTTTGCCCAAAGATGATTTAGCTTTAGCCTTCAAAAATAAATCCTTGCACAGAAATTTCATGGGCTACACAACTCAAAAAACAAATTTATTAATCGGTTTGGGTGTTTCTTCCATTTCTGATTCTTGGTTTGGTTTTGCGCAGAATAACAAAAGGACATTTATTAAACTCCGAAGATTTAATTTTAAGAAAATGTATTTTAGATTTAATGTGTCATTTTGAAACAAATTTCCCTAAAAATCAAACGTTAAAAGACCAAATTATTAAAAATTTACACGAATTAATTTCTGATAGATTAGTGCAAATTCACGAAAATAAAATGAGTGTTCCAGAAAAAGGAATTCCATTTATTCGCAATATTTGTATGGCTTTTGACACGTATTTAAGTGAAAACAATCAAGACAAACCTCTTTTCTCAAAAACGATTTAAATGGAAAAATCATGTTTTCATTGTGGAGATGAAATCATTTCCAAAGTAATAAGCAAAGATGAGAAAGATTTTTGTTGCACTGGCTGTGTGAGCGTTTATACTTTATTGAAAGACAACAATTTGAATGGTTTTTACAACTTAGAAAAACAAGCTGGAAACAAACCTAAAGAAAGTTCAAGCTATAAATTTGATTTTCTTGACATTGACGAAATTCGAAAAAAATACATTGATTACGAAGATGAAAATCAAGTGAAAATTACTTTGTATTTACCCGAAATTCATTGCTCTTCTTGTATTTATTTACTAGAAAACATACATAAAATCAATCCAAACATTTTAAATTCTTTTGTCAATTTTACGAAAAAAGAAGTAACTTTTACTTTTGACCCCAACGAATTAAAACTTTCAGAATTAGCTATTTTATTAGATAAAATCGGATACGAACCAAATTTTGGAAATAAAAAAACGAGCCAACAAAAATCAAATCGCTTGTTTTTATACAAATTTGGAGTTGCTGGTTTTGCTTTTGGGAGTATCATGCTTTGGAGTTTTCCTGAATATTTAGGAATAGAAAATATGACAGCTGAATTTAGAAATTTCACTTCTTATTTAAGTTTAGGTATTTCAATTCCTGTTTTACTTTTTTCAGCCAAAGATTATTTTGTTTCAGCTTATAAAGCACTAAAATTCAAAAGTATCAATTTAGATGTTCCCATAACAATCGGAATTATAGCACTTTACGCTCAAAGTTTGTGGAGTATTTTAAACGGTGAGGGTCCTGGCTACATGGATTCTTTTTCTGGATTTATCTTTTTCCTTTTGATTGGAAAATGGTTTCAAAACGTGAGTTATCAATCGCTTTCATTTGAAAGAGATTACAAATCTTATTTTCCAGTTGCTATAACGAAAATAGAAAATGGAAACGAAAAAATTGTAGAAATTGACGTTTTAAATGAAGGCGATAATTTCCGAGTTCGAAACGAAGAAATAATTCCCTGCGATGCGATTTTATTGTCTGATGAAGCTCAAATAGATTTCAGTTTTGTTTCTGGAGAATCAAATTTGGTAACAAAGAAAAAAGGAGATTTTATTTATGCTGGAGGAAAACTCAAAGGTCAAATGGTCGATTTTGAAGTGAAAAACAAATCAAATCGCAGCCATTTAACACAACTTTGGAACGAAACAAAATCTACCAAACAAACCGAGAATGGTTTTTCCAAAACAAAATCTAGACAAGATAAACTCTCAATTTACTTTTTAATAATTGTTTTGTTTATTTCACTAATTGCTGGAATTGCTTGGTTTTTCATAGATTCAAGTCAAATTACACACGTTGTTGTTTCGGTTTTAATTGTAACATGTCCTTGTGCTTTGGCACTTTCAAGTCCTTTCACTTTGGGGAATATCATGCGATTATTGGGCAGAAAAGGATTATATTTAAAAAATACGCAAGTAATTGAAGCTTTAAATGAAACCACTGACATTGTTTTTGACAAAACGGGAACTTTAACAACGAACAATCAAGAGATTACCTTTGAATCACTCGATGCAAATTTCACAAACTATTTCAACGAAATTTATCACGGAGTTCAATCTTCAACACATCCTTTGTCTTTGGCAATAAAAAAATACATCGAACAAAATCATGAAATCATTCCACTTGAAATTTTAGCGTTTTCAGAACAAGCAGGAAAAGGAATTTCTATCAAATTGAAAAATAATTCGAACGAAATTTTGGACTTAAAAATTGGTTCTGCAAATTTCATTGGTGTTTTGTCATCTGAAAATTATGAGGTAAATTCATACATTTCAGTCAATGAAAAATGTGTTGGGCGATTTATTTTTAAATCCCATTTTAGAGAAGGTCTGAAAGAATCGATCAAGGAGCTCAAAAATTACAAACTCCATATTTTAACGGGAGACAATAGTAAAGACAAAGCAAATTTGGAGGAAATTTTCCCGAAAAACACGCACATTCATTTTGAACAAAGTCCACAAGATAAATTGATTTACATTCAAAATTTACAAAAAAACAAAGCAAAAGTCTTGATGCTTGGAGATGGTTTAAATGATTCTGGAGCTTTGAAAGAAGCACGTGTTGGAATCGCAGTTTCCGAAGACTCTTTCCGCTTCACTCCTTCTTCCGATGCCATCATTGATGGTGATAAAATAGTAGATTTAGCTCAACTTTTAAACATATCCAAACACTCAAAATTCATTTTAGCAATCTGTTTGATTTTTTCAGTTTCTTACAATATTTTCGGCTTAAGTTATGCGCTTTCAGGACAGTTAACTCCGCTTGTTGCTGCCATTTTAATGCCCATCAGTTCGATTACAGTTGTTTTTATTAGTACTTTTTTGGTAATGCTGAAAAAGAAATAGAACAACATTTCCATTTGTAATTTATTTTTACTATTTTCGATAAAAATAAAAACTATGAGCGAAAAAATGAGTGAAAATACCAATGCTTTAAATTGGTTCGAAATCCCAGCAACTGATATTAGTCGTGCAACTAAGTTCTACGAGGCAATTTTTGAAGTGAAATTGGCTTACATGGAAATGATGGGAATGAAAATGGCAATGTTTCCAACAAATCCAGAAGGTGGAAAAGTTGGCGGTGGATTGTGTCAAAGTGATATGTCAACTCCAAGCAAAACTGGTGTTGCAGTTTACTTAAATGCAAATCCAGACCTACAATTGGTTATTGATAGAATTGAGAAAATCGGTGGAAAAGTTGTAATGCCTAAGACAAGCCTTGGCGAAAACGGTTTCATGAGCTTTTTTGAAGATACTGAGGGAAATATTGTTGGTTTACACTCAATGGGATAATTTCAATTTATGGCTTACGACGAAAATTTTGCTCTAAGAATCAGTCAAAAATTGGCTAAACTGAACATTCCTTTTGTTGAAAAAAAAATGTTTGGCGGAATAGCTTTTATGATTGATGACAAAATGTGTGTTGGCGTTTCAAAACAGCAAATGATGTTGCGCGTTTTAGATGAAGATTACGATACACTAATTGAGGAAAATTACGTTTATCCCATGCAATTTACAGGTAAAACCATGCGTGGATTTTTATTTATTGATCAAGAAGCTTTTAGAGATGAAAAAGAATTTGAACGATTTATTTTGTTTGGACTCGAATTCGGTGAAAAAGGTGTTGTGAAAAGTAAAAAAAACAAAAAAAAAGTCATGTAAAACTTAAAAAAAGCCATCCGCCCGTGGCGGATGGCTTTTTTAATGATTCTCCCTACTTCCAATAAGTTAAAATAAATGCTACAACCAGCAATGAAGCTAAGTTATATCCTGAGTTAATTGCAAAAAGTTTCCACGAGTGTTTTTCCCACACCGTTGCTCCAAGAGCTCCCGGTAAATAAAACCCAATCCATGTGAAAATTGCCGACATCAAGGCATTTGTTGCATTTCCCATTTCAGATATTCCCGGCACGAAGTCCCAAGCTGCAATGTTGTGAGAAAAAACCCAAGCAAAAAGAAAATTACCAATAATCATAAAAATTAAACCTCTTACAAAAACAGAAGTTTCAGGTTTCATATCTGCTGGATAACCCATTTCTCTACCCCAAATTTTACCAAAAAGTGGAGTGTACCAAATAAATCCAAGAAAAAAATTAGCGACAACCGCCACCAAAATTGCTACAATGTTGATTTTTAATTCCATATATTTTGTTTAAGATTTAAACCAAACATAAGGATTATTTTTTAAAATTAAATAATAATAACATTTTATTCAATTACTTAAATCTAAACTTAGATTTATTTAAATTTTCTTTCCCATGAGCATCTAATTGAATTAACTCTTTTAATTCCTTATCATTGAGTTGCTCTTTAACATTTCTTATTAGTAATTTATTTGAAATTCTTTCTTTCCCAACAGTACGATCAAGTCTAATAATTGAGTCCTTTTTTGAATATGTTCCATAATAATAATTCGTAAAAAGTCCACTTTCTTCAGATTCAAAAACTACGTAATTCCCTCTTTCTTTAAATTCAATTGTGTATTCAATTTCAGCATCTTCTTTTGGATTGATTAAAGTTGCTTCATATAAGGTTTTTTCGTAAATTTTACACCTATGAAAAATAAAAATTGATAAGCTCAATAAAATCAATATAATCCCAACAAACGAAGGGAGTAAAGAAAGTATTTTCTTTGTTTCAACAAAGACAACAATATCATATATTAAAAAAATACAAAATATTATGAAAATTATTAAGTAAAAAGGCATGTAAACAATAGCTGAATATAGAACTTGTGTATAATGATTTTCATACTCATTATATAGAACTAATGACAAAAATACCAAATTGAATATTAAACGAAAAATTGAGACTTGAGGATATCTATGCTTTAACATGATTCTTTGTTAGATTTCAATAAGTCCCCAAAGATAACAAAACCAAAGTACAAGCAATTTCACTTTCGATTCCATTTTCATTTAACATTTCAGAAAACTCAGCATTTTCAGTTCCAGGATTAAAAATCACTCGTTTAGGCTTTAAATCAATGATTTTTTGATAATACGGAATTTGATTTGTCGGATTCAAATACAAAGTAACGGTATCAACATCCCATGTTGGATTCCATTCCGTTTCAATTTCAAGATCTTCTATTTTTCCTGCTTTTTGACCAAAAGCAAAAACTTTATGTCCATTTTCTAAAAGCCTTAAAGTAGCAATATTTGCGTAACGTTCAGGCTTAGTCGTTGCACCTAGAACCAGTGTGTTTTTTAAATTTGAATCCATGTATCAAAGGTAAGAATTTTTTGTGTTTTAATGAAATAAATTCAAATAAAAATCCCTATTTTTGCGACTTCTTTAAATAATATAATTGATGAAATTACACGACATTAGAAAGCATTTTTTCGATTTTTTCGAAAGCAAAGGACACAAAATTGTTCCTTCGGCACCAATGGTGGTTAAAAACGACCCAACATTGATGTTTACAAATGCCGGTATGAATCAGTTTAAAGATTATTTCTTAGGAAACGCCGTTGCACAAAATAAACGTGTGGCAAACACACAAAAATGTTTACGCGTTTCTGGAAAACACAACGATTTAGAAGAAGTTGGCGTTGATACCTACCACCATACCATGTTTGAAATGCTTGGAAATTGGTCTTTTGGAGATTATTTCAAAGAAGAAGCGATTTCATGGGCTTGGGAATTATTGACAGAAGTGTATAAAATCCCAAAAGATCAATTATATGTAACTGTTTTTGAAGGAGATACTACTGACAATGTTCCAAAAGACACTGAAAGTTACGATATCTGGAAACGTTTTATCGCTGAAGACAGAATTATCCTTGCTTCCAAAAAAGATAATTTTTGGGAAATGGGTGATACGGGACCATGTGGTCCTTGTTCAGAAATCCATGTTGATATTCGCCCAAAAGCTGACAGAGAAAAAATTGATGGTAAAACGCTTGTTAACAACGATCATCCGCAAGTTGTTGAGATTTGGAACAACGTTTTCATGCAATTTAACAGAAAAGCTGACGGAAGTTTGGAGAAATTACCAGCGACTCACGTTGACACAGGAATGGGCTTAGAACGTTTGGCTATGGCTTTACAAGGAAAAACTTCGAATTACGATACTGATTTATTTCAAACTTTGATTCAGCATATCGCACAACTCTCTGGTGTGAAATATGGAGAAAAAGAAGAAACGGATATTGCTTTGCGCGTCATTGCAGATCACATTCGAGCAATCGCTTTTTCAATTGCTGACGGACAAATTCCTTCAAATACAGGTGCTGGATATGTTATCAGACGAATTTTAAGAAGAGCAGTTCGTTACGGATACCAAACTTTAGGATTAAAAGAACCCTTTATGGCTGGACTTTCAGTTGTTTTAGGTAAAGCTATGGGCGATACGTTTACAGAACTTATCAAACAAAAAGACATCATTGAAAAAGTGATTTTTGAAGAAGAAACAAGCTTTTTCAGAACTTTAGAGCAAGGTTTGAAAAGAATTGATTTGTTGATTCAAGATGCAAAAAAGAATAACAAAACAGTTTTAGAAGGTTCAGCAATTTTTGAATTATTTGACACTTTTGGTTTTCCTTTTGATTTAACTTCATTAATCGCTCGAGAAAATAATTTATCCGTTGACGAAGAGGGTTTTAATGCTGAATTAAACAAACAAAAAGATCGTTCTCGTGCTGCTACATCGATTGAAACTGATGATTGGGTTCAAGTAAATGAAGATGTAGAAACTGAATTTGTGGGTTATGATTCAACTCAAACCGAGGTTAAAATTGTAAAATACAGAAAAGTTATTCAAAACAAAAAAGCATTTTTTCAACTTGTTTTAGATAAAACGCCATTTTACCCAGAAGGCGGTGGACAAGTTGGTGATTCAGGTGTTCTGGAAAGTCAAGATGCTAAAATATTTATTTTTGACACCAAAAAAGAAAATGGTTTGATTGTTCATTTTACAGAAAAAATTGCTGATGATTTAAAAGGCATTTTTAAAGGTAAAATCAATGTTGAAAAACGTGTTTTAACGACTTCAAACCACTCGGCGACACATTTATTGCATCATGCTTTGAGAACAGTTTTGGGAACTCATGTTGAGCAAAAAGGTTCTTTGGTGAATCCAAACTATTTGCGTTTTGACTTCTCTCATTTTTCAAAAGTGACTGATGAGGAAATGACTCAAATTGAAAAAATCGTCAAAGATTCAATCAAACAAAATATTCGTTTGCAAGAACACAGAAACATTTCGATTGAGCAAGCAGAACAAGCTGGAGCAATGATGCTTTTTGGTGAAAAATATGGCGACAAAGTACGTATGATTCAATTTGCAGATTCGAAAGAATTGTGTGGAGGAACGCATGTTTCATCAACAGGAGAAATTGGTTTGTTTAAAATCACTTCTGAAGGAGCAGTTGCAGCTGGAATTAGACGAATTGAAGCAATAACGAACGAAACTGCTGAATTGTATTTTGAAGAAAAAGCTGAGAAGTTGGATCGAATCGCTGAAATTTTCAAAAATCCAGCAAATTTAGAAGCTTCCATTGAAGATGTTTTACAAAAAAATCAAGTATTAACAAAACAAATTGAAGCTTTTCAACGTGAAAAAGCAAAAGCAGTAAAAACTGAATTGAAAAACAAAATTGTTTCTGTGAATGGAATTTCGCTTCTTTCCGAAAAAATCTCGCTTGATGCTTCTTCAGTAAAAGATATTTTGTTTCAATTAAAAGCTGAAGTTGAAAATTTTGCTGGAATCATTGGTTCTGTTGAAGACGAAAAATGCAGTTTAAGCATCATTTTTTCAGATTCATTGGTAAACGACAAAAAACTAGACGCAGGGAAAATCATTCGTGAAATTTCAAAACACATCAATGGCGGTGGTGGCGGACAAGCGTTTTTCGCAACTGCAGGAGGTAAAAACCCAAATGGAATTGAAAAAGCCTTAGAGGAATTTGGAAATGAGTTGAGAGTGAAGAGTGAAGAGTGAAAAATTGCTTGAGTTTATAGCGTAAAAAGTCTTACGTCTTTTATCTCTCATTCTTAAGTCTATTTTTTATACGCCATATTGCTTATTGTCAAAGTTTGAAAGTTGGAATACATTTGTTCTATAAACTTTAAAACCATAAGCCATGAAAGCAATTTTAATTCTATTCGCATTTTTTATTACAAAAATTTCATTTGCGGATTCTCCATTGACATCTACTTCATTGCACAGAGGTTATGAAGATAATGCTTTAGTTCAAGCTGCAATAAAAACGAAAACAATCAGTAAAGCTCAATATAAGTTTTTCGTAAGTGATGCTCCGTTACCAGAAAAACTTGCGGTGATTTCAGCATTTGGCTGGGGAAATGAAGGTTCTACAATTGTAAAAGATTTAACAGCTGAGTTCATTAAAGTTCGAAAAGGTGAAGAGAATTTTATCTCTGATGATTATTTCGTATTGGCTTATGCTCAAGGTTTAGAAGATTATTTTGACATGTCAAAAGTTTTCAATAACTATATTTCAAAAATTGATTTGAAGAATGAAAAAAGAGAAAGTGCCTATTGGGTAATGCATTTGTGTAATATGCAACATTTATTGGATGATCAAAGTCAGTGGTGTCAAATTTACAAAGCATATCAAATGGTGAAAAATATGACGACTTTAGTAAGAGACATGAAAGAAATAACATTAAAAGAAGGAATCTACAGTTACCTAGATATTTACGCTGGAACTTGTACAGAATAATAAAGCCTACATTTCACTACTAAATGACACCATTTCTATTTGAAGTGGTGTTTTTTTTATTGCAAAATCTTAGATTCATACTTTCTATTGGCATTTTTCTATCTTTGTCAACAAATTAAGTAAATTGAAAGTATTAATCATTTCGTATTATTGGCCCCCAAGTGGTGGATCTGGTGTTCAGAGATGGATGTATTTCGCTAAATATTTGAAAGAATTTGGTGTCGAGCCTATTGTTATTACTGTTGATGAGAAACATGCCTCTTACCCATCGAAAGATGTATCTTTAAATAAACAGGTTGAAAATATTGAGGTTTACAAAACGAAAACCTTTGAATTAATTCGTTTTTATTCTTTCCTAAAATCTGGAAATTCCAAAAAATCGATTCCTCAAGGAAACGTTGGAAATGCTAAAAAAACATTTTTTGATAAAATAGCAACTCGAATTAGAGCAAATTATTTTATTCCAGATGCACGAATTGGCTGGAATCATTATGCTTTTAAACAAGCGAAAGAAATCATTGAAAAGCAAAATATTGATGTTGTAATCACAACTGGACCTCCACATTCAACACATTTGGTAGGACTTAAAATCAAAGAAAAATACAAAATCAAATGGATTGCAGATTTCAGAGATCCTTGGACAGAAATTTATTATAATGATATTTTCAAACGAACAAAAAAGAACACCGAAAAGGATAAAAACCTTGAGTTAGCTGTTTTGAATTCGTGTGATTTGGTTTTAACAATTGGACCATCTATGAAAGAATTATTGGCTAAAAAAGTGAATGTAAACAAAATTGATTTTGTTTACAATGGTTTTGATGAGAATCTATTAAATCATGTTAAAGTTCAAAAAAATGAAAAATTCGTTTTGTCTTATGTAGGTTTATTGACTTCAAATTATCCATATAAAAGTTTAATTCAGGCCTTAGAAAAATTAGAAAATCAATCATTAATTCTGCAACTAACTGGTAAAATAGACCAAATCATTATTGACGAATTTTCAAAACTTAAGCATGTTGAAGTCATCGTAAATGGCATAAAATCTCATCAAGAAGCATTTAACGTCATGTACAACTCTGATTTGAATATTTTGCTTCTACCCTACCAAAAAGATTCTAAAATCATGATTACTGGCAAAGTATTTGAATATTTGGCTGTAAACAAACCTATTTTATGTATTGGAGCGAAAGATAGCGACGCTGTTCAAATAATAAAAGAAGAATCAAAAATTAGTGCTTGTTTTGAAAAAGATGAAATACATCAAATAATTCAATTTATTGAAACGAAGATTCAAAATAATTATTCCATTGAAATTGGTTCAAATGCAAAATATTCAAGAAAAAACTTAACGCAAGAACTACTTAAGATTATTGAAGAAGTTAATAAATAAGACTTATTTCTTTAAAACCTTGAATTGTTCACTTTGAATTGTATTAAAAACAGTTAAAATATACAAACCGTTTTTGATTTCACTTAAAT
Organism: Bacteroidota bacterium; assembly: GCA_040386975.1. Classification (GTDB taxonomy): domain Bacteria; phylum Bacteroidota; class Bacteroidia; order Flavobacteriales_D; family Crocinitomicaceae; genus M2408. The sequence goes on from JAZKEO010000012.1 coordinate 51,487, forward strand.
TAATTGTGTTCTCAGTTGGACTTTTAAATCGACCTTTTAAAATAGTTTTTCCAGTTAAATCACTTAACTCAAAATTCATATTATCCATTTTTTTATCTGAAATAACAAATAAAGTATTTTCTGTAGGATTTGGATAAATTTGAATGTCTTTTTGTGATAATTCAAGCTCATCACTATTCAAAACTTCATTTATTCCGCGATTAATTACGTGAGATGTATTATTTGTAATCACAGCTTCATTGAAATCAAAATAAATATCTGCTTCATTATTAATTATTGTAAAGTCCGGTAGATTTGGTTTTTGCTTAACAGAAAACTGAATAAAACCATGACTACCAGCTTCATTTGTTGTACTATCAACCAATAAGATATTGTCAAAACGCCATTCTAAAATACGTTGACCATAAATTTTAAATGAATAATTATGGCTTGCATTAGCAGTTACAACTTGACTAATATCTAAATCTGTATCCAAGGTATCACGAATAACAACTGTAAATGCTGTATCTGTTCCAGTATTCTGAAAACGAACAATATACTCTAATTCTTGATTTGGTAAAATGTAATTATTTTCAGTCAATCCACTTGGAAAGCCGCGTTTATCATTTGGATCATACGAACCATTTGTAACTGAACAAAAAATATCAACTACTGGATCTGCATCATCAACAGGGAAATCAGTTATAATCCCCGGTGTCCATGTACCACTTCCACAATTTTCAACATGTGCATTTGGATGAGAATTTCCTGGATGTAAAGGATGTTGATCTGCTTGTAAAATCCAGGTTTGTCCGGTACCTGCATAAGCATAAGTTATAACTTCTCCACCAACTAATTTTATTGAATCAAGTACAATTAGTTCCCCATCAATATAAACCCGAACTGGAGCATAACAATCCATATCTCCTTCTCCAAATTGTCCATGATTAGTTATTGTGAAATAAATAGAATCATTTTCACACCAACCATCAACTACCAAACTTGATTTATCCCAAGGTAAAGTACATGGAGAAACTTCACCTGTTGGTGTTGAAGGGATTGAATCTAACACACATGATTCAACAGGGTATAATTTTGCTTCGTGACAAAGTGTTTGCAATAAAACTGCATCACAACTTAGCGTTACATATAAAGTAAAGTTTACAGATTCATTAGGACTTAAAGTATCCAAATTGAATTTGAATAAATTATCTCCCAAATCAATATAAGAAATACTTGCACTATCCAGCGTGAATAAAGGATCTAAAGTGATTTCCGCATAAGCATCATTTAAATCGGAACTCGCTTGGAAACTATTTGATGCTTGGACATAAATTTCCTGCTCACTAAAACAACGTCTAAGAATGTTAGAGTAAATAGAAATGTTTGGACTTGAACAAGATACATCTGATTTCAAAGAAAAACTTGGTACAGTTAAAGATGCATTTATATCAATTACTGAAAAATTTGAAGTCAAGGAACAATCACTTGACCAATTTGCATCAGAATTTATTAAAGTCGCTGTATAATTTCCTAAAGGTAAATTTATGTGCCAAATTCCTGCTTCATTTGTTTGAGCGATAAAATTCCCTGGTTGAATTTCAATCAATCTTCCAGCTAAATCTAATTCATTATTTTCTTGTAAACAGTTCCCATTTAAGTCATTAAAAACTTTACCTATTACACCAGGTGCCTCAAATGTTATTTTAATTTCTGGCCATTTACTTGGATCTGAATTATCGCTAGAACAAAAACCTAAACGTCTGTAATATTGCTCATTTTGTAATTTCCAATAAAATCCAAAACCTTCTGTTGGATTTTGAAGCATATCATTTACCAGTTGAGTAACATCTATTTCAAAATCTTGATTAATGGAATCCGTAGCTGGTAAGGCAACGCGATTTAAATCAGTATAAAGTGGTGCTGATTGATTGTTCATTGTAGATTCATTCCAAGGTTGAGTTATTCTATGGAGCCAAGATTCGTTACTTCCAGATAAAGTTGAGTGAAATTCTTGACTTCCTCCATCGCCATTAAAAGCAAAAAACTTTATTGAAGCACTAGAAACTACTGCATCTTGTGGTAAGAGTGACCAATCGAAATCAATAACAGTATGAACAGTACTTGCTTCTCCACTCCATGTCCATGCAGAAGCACCAATCAAGCCTAAGGTTTCAAGAGTAATTCCATCATAAATTGAAGCAAAAGCTATTTCAGAATCTTTACCTTTCTGAGGTCCAGGTTTTAACTTGTATGTAACTTGAGTGTTTATTACATTAAAACAGAATAGAGTAGTTAAGAATATTAGATTTTTCATAAAACAAATTTTAGCAAAATTAGATAATACTTTAAACAAATTTAGCTAAATGAACAAAGTCTCAAATTGGATGAACATTAGTTAGCTTTGAATGAATTGAAAAGAATCAAATCTTAATTTATAGTTCATTTATTTGCATACATCTTAACTTCGTCTGCAGAAATTTCATTCTCGCATAAGATTGTTAAACGTTCAACAACATTTCGCAATTCACGAATATTTCCTGTCCAATCGATTTTTTTTAGCTCAATTAAAGCTTGAGGAAGAAATGTTTTACGTGAAATTCCTTGCTCGGCACAAACCATAGTCAAAAAATGCTCTGCCAAAAGTGGAATATCTTCTTGTCTTTCGTTTAAAGAAGGAACATGAAGTGGAATTACGGCCAAACGATGATACAAATCTTCTCTAAAACGACCTTCTTCAATTTCTTTTTTTAAATCTTTGTTTGTCGCAGCAACAATTCTACAATCTACTTTTATATCGCGCTCACCACCAACACGTTGAATCACATTTTCCTGTAAAGCACGCAAAACTTTTGCTTGAGCTGAAGAACTCATATCCCCTATTTCATCTAAAAATAAGGTTCCACCTGAAGCCAATTCAAATTTTCCTTTTTTATCTTTTACAGCTGAAGTAAAAGCACCTTTTTCGTGTCCAAACAACTCACTTTCAATTAATTCTGATGGAATAGCGGCACAATTAACCTCAATAAATTGCATTTTTCGTCGGTTGGAATTATCGTGGAGAGAACGAGCAACCAATTCTTTACCTGTTCCATTTCCTCCTGTAATCAATACCCGAGCATCTGATGGAGCAACTTTCTCAATCATTTCCTTGATTTTGATAATTCCTTGTGTTTCACCAATAATGGATGAGCCTTTGAATTTTCTGACTGTTGTTTTCAGTACATTTTTTTCTTCTACTAATTGAACACGTTCTTTTGCGTTGCGAATTGTAACCAAAATACGATTTAAATCCAAAGGTTTTTCAATAAAATCAAATGCACCTTTTTTTATCGATTCAACAGCTGTTTCGATATTTCCATGTCCACTAATCATGATGATTGGCGCTTCATTTTTAGCTAAAATAGCACCTTCCAATACTTCCATACCATCCATTTCAGGCATTTTAATATCACAAAAAATCAAATCGAAAGCGGTATTTTTAATTTTATCCAATCCTTCTTTTCCATTTTCTGCCTCATGTACTTCGTAATCTTCAAATTCAAGAATTTCTCTTAAAGCTCTTCTGATACTACGTTCATCATCTATGATTAAAATTTTACTCATCTGTTTTTATTTAAAATTGAAAAGATAAAAATCTCCTTCTACAAGTTCAAAGATATAAAATTGAACGGTAAAAAAAACCGATGATTGGCTTAGAAGTGCTTTTTAACTAAATTTTAATTCAACATGTCGAGTTTTAAGACTATTCTTTTGAAAGTTGTTTAATTATCCTCAAATTTGTAAAAAAAGATGATATGAAACGTTTTCATGCACTTGAATGGGAAGATTTAAGCTGGTTTCCAAGTTCTTGGAGGGATTTCGGAACAGATTATTTGAGTTTTGTGGCTCGGAAATTTGATATTTACAAAGTCATTTTACCAGTGCTTGAAAAAGGCTTAAAAGCGAGTAAAAATGAAAAATGGATTGATTGTGCCTCAGGTGGAGGGAGTGCTATTTTAACTTTGATCGAACCATTAAAAGAAAAATTTCCCAATTTAAAAGTTAAATTATCTGACTTTTATCCAAATATAAAGACTTTTCAGAGAATCAAAGAAGAAAGTCAGCATGAAATAGATTTTGAAATTAACTCCATTGATGCGACAAATATTCCTGAATTACATCAAGGGAAATTCAGAACAATGTTTGCTTCTTTTCATCATTTCAGACCTAAACAAGCATTGGCAATTTTACAAAATGCGGTAGATACAAATTCTCCAATAGCCATTTTTGAACCAGTTGGAAGAAATTTTTTCAGTTTCTTTTCAATGCTTTTTGTGATTTTGAATGTTTTGATTTTCACTCCATTTATTCGACCATTTCGCTTAAGCGTTTTACCATTTATTTACATAATTCCACTAATCCCATTATATATTCTGTGGGACGGTCTTGCATCCATTTTCAGGAATTATTCTGTAAAAGAAATGGAAGATTTGGTTTCAAACCTTTCAAACAAAGAAAAATTTGTTTGGGAAATTGGAGTGAAAAAAAATAAAGGAATTCCAACTTACTTTTTACTTGGAATCCCTAAAAAAATCTAGACAGCAACATTGTGTTCCCTCAAAGCATCGTTTAAGGATGTTTTTAAATCAGTACTTGCTTTTCGCTGACCAATAATTAAAGCACAAGGAACTTGAAATTCTCCTGCTGGGAATTTTTTCGTATAAGAACCTGGTATAACAACACTTCGTTCAGGAACATAACCTTTGATTTCTTTTGGTTCGCTTCCCGTTACATCAATTATTTTAGTTGATTTCGTTAAAACAACATTTGCACCCAAAACAGCTTCTTTTCCTACGCGAACGCCTTCCACGACAATACATCGTGAACCAATAAATGCTCCATCCTCGATAATTACAGGTGCAGCTTGCAAAGGTTCCAGAACACCGCCAATACCAACACCACCACTCAAATGTACATTTTTACCGATTTGAGCACACGAGCCAACTGTTGCCCACGTGTCAACCATCGTTCCTGAATCTACATAAGCACCAATATTGACATAAGAAGGCATCAAAATTACTCCCGAAGCGATGAAAGCTCCATAACGTGCAACTGCTGGAGGAACAACGCGGACTCCCAATTCTTTGTAATTTGTTTTCAAAGCCATTTTATCGTGAAATTCGAAAATCCCCAATTCGATGGTTTCCATTTGACGAATAGGGAAATACATCACAACTGCCTTTTTTACCCATTCGTTTACAGTCCATTCACCTGATTCATTTGGTTCAGCAACACGAATAATTCCCTTATCAATTTCTTCAATGACGTGATTTATCGCTTGAATTGTGCTTGCTTCTTTTAATAATTCACGGTTTTCCCATGCTTTTTCTATAATTGATCTCATTTTTATGGAATAATAATTAATTTTTGAATAGTTTGCTTTTTTTCGTCAAGAAGAAAATAATTCCCAATTGCTAATGTTGAAATTTCACTTGCTTGAATCTGATTTCCAAGTGGTGAATAAATCATATAATTTTTTAAATCAAGGTTTGAATTTTGACTTTTTGAAATACATATTGATTCTAATTTTTTCTCATTTTTAAGTTCATTTATTCCAACTGATTCACTCAATTTCACATAAGTTAATTTCGAGGCATCAGCATAAACAACATGAAATGTTCCGTTTCTAAAAATAATATCTGGCTTAGATTGAGCCCCAGTAATATTTGATAAATTTATTCTTGAACTTTGATTTATTCCATTAATTCCCGAATAGGAATGATTGAAATAAACATCAACTCCCGAACCGTTACCTTCAAAAACAACACCAATCGTATCATTATTCAACGAAATCTGAGGGTAATTTGGATTGTTTACTCCTTCAGAAATTGAAATTGTTGCTAAAGAAGAATTTTGATTTACATCAAACGCATTCATAAATACTCCAGGAACTGAACTTAAAGAAGATTTAAAAACAGTATGTAAAATATTTGCCGAATTGATTCTAGAATCAGGACCACTACTCGGACAAGCTTGTAAAAACCATTGATTGTCGTCAATTTCAGCAATTTGCGTAAAGGTAGTACCTCTGTCAAATGAAACGACACCTTTAATATCACGAATATTGGAAGCATTATTCCTAAAAATAATCATCACAAAATCTTTGTTAACAGTAATTTCTGGAGGACAGCAATCACAGGCTTCATCTCCAAGTAATTCACCAGCTAAAATAGGATTTTCAAATGTTAAACCTCCGTCAAATGAACGCGACAAAACGTACTGAGGATTCATTCCCATTGCATCATGTTGCATGAAAGTGGTGTAAATCGTATCATTTAATACAGCAATGTCTGGATATTGAGCATAACCTTCAGACAAATGGTCAATTCTCATGGTGTCAGAAAATGTATTTCCGTTATCAGTCGATTTAACAAGGTAAATTTTACCAGTTTCATAACCCTCAGCTTTAAAAACAACATACACATTTGAATTTTCAATCGCTAAATCTGGTCCGCTCCAATTATACGTTTGAACTCCTAATCCATCAGGATTTAATTTTAAAGGGCTCAAAAATTGATCATTTTGAAATCTTGAAATGTAAATACTATTTGTGCTAAATTTTGTCCATGTAATCAATGGAATTCCATTATTTGTCAAATCAATTTGAGGATGAGAGTTTCCAAAAGTATCTGAAACCGTTAAGGAGTTACTTATTGATAACTGGGCGTTTAATAAACTTATAAGGGAACAAAAAACGATTATTATACTTGTTTTCATAAGGTGCATTTCTTCAAAGTTAAAAAGTTTTTAGATTTTGACAAAAGTAAAGTGAAATTCTATTTTTTTCTCGCAAAGACGGTTTTTTTAAACTCATAACTCCTAACTCATAGTTCATAACTATATTTCCCTTTTCAAAAATTCCCACAAGACAACTCCAGCACATACAGAGACATTTAAGCTGTGTTTCGTACCAAATTGAGGAATTTCAATCACATAATCGCTTTTGTTTATTCCAATTTGATTGACTCCATTCACTTCATTTCCAAAAATTAAGGCAATTTTTTTATTTGGAATTGTATCTATATTTTGTAGGAAAAGTGTTTCTTCCGTTTGTTCGATACTGGCTATTAAAATTTCTTGCTTTTTTAATTCATCAATTAAATCTGAAAGTGATTCTCGGTATTCCCAATCGATGGTTTCTGTAGCTCCCAAAGCTGTTTTATGAATGTCTTTGTTTGGCGGAACAGCTGTAATTCCACACAAATAAATTTTTTCAACATTAAATGCATCAGCCGTTCTAAAAAATGTTCCAATATTATTCAAACTGCGGATATCATCTAAAATGACAATCAAAGGAAACTTTTTCTGTGCTTTGAATTCTTCCTCATTCACACGATCAAGCTCCCACAATTTGAGTTTTTTGTTTTCCATTTTAGAATTATTGTTGATAATATTTGCTAACTTTTTCTTGTAAAGTTAAAGTTTGAAAGTAATTTTACACTGCAAATTTCAAAAATAAAACCACTTGTCAAAAGAAAATTCAAAAAAAACTGCGGAAGAAACACCATTAATGAAGCAATGGAATGCAATCAAAGGCAAACATCCACAAGCTTTGTTGCTTTTTCGCGTTGGAGATTTTTATGAAACTTTTGGTGAAGATGCTATAAAAACGTCCAAAACAGTTGGAATTGTATTGACAAAACGTCGAAATGGCGACTCTTTTATCGAATTAGCTGGTTTTCCTCACCATTCTTTAGAGAATTATTTACCAAAATTGGTTCGCGCAGGTTTTCGTGTCGCAGTTTGCGATCAATTGGAAGATCCAAAATTGACAAAAAACATTGTTAAACGTGGAGTTACTGAACTCGTGACACCTGGAGTTTCTTTCAACGACCAAGTCTTGGATTCAAACAAAAATAATTTCTTGTGTTCGATTCATTTTGGAAAAGATGTTCATGGAATTTCCTTTTTGGACATTTCAACAGGTGAATTTTTAGTTGCACAAGGAAATTTAGAGCATATTGAAAAATTGATTCAAGGTTTTGACCCAAGTGAAATCGTTTTTCAGAAAAAACACTCAAACTTTTTCAAAGAAAGTTTTGGGGACAAATATTACACCTTTAAACTCGAAGATTGGGCTTTCAATCAAGATTTTGCTGAAGAAACACTTACTAAACATTTTGGTACGAAAAATTTAAAAGGTTTTGGTGTGGAAGATTTAACGGAAGGAATTACTTCCGCTGGAGCGATTTTACATTATTTGTCAGAAACGCAACACGACCGTTTAGGACACATCACAGCTATTTCGCGCATTGAGGAAGATCGATTTGTGTGGCTTGACCGTTTTACGATTCGCAATTTGGAGTTGATTTCTTCTCCAAATGAAAACGCAACGACTTTAATTGATGTTATCGATTTGACAAAAACTCCTATGGGAGGACGAATGATAAAACGTTGGATTGTTTTGCCCTTAAAGGATTTAAATCCAATTCAAGAGCGTTTGGATTCAGTTGAGTATTTTACCAAAAAGGAAGATATTTCTTACGAAGTGCTTGAGCATCTTAAAGAAATTGGAGATTTAGAACGTTTAATTTCAAAAGCTGCTGTTGGACGAGTAAATCCGAAAGAAATCAAACAATTGGAGTTGACTTTAAGACAAATTCAACCAATCAAAGCGATTTTAGCGAAAACAAAAGTCAAAGCTTTAGAAAAAATTGCGGAACGTTTAAATCCATGCGAAAAATTGATTGAATCAATTCAAACGAATTTCGTGGAAGAACCAGCAATTCAAATTGGTAAAGGCTACATCATCGCAAAAGATGTTCACGAAGAATTGGATGAATTAAGAGAAATTGCTTTTTCAGGAAAAGATTTTTTAGAACAAATCCAAAATCGTGAATCGGAAATTACAGGAATTCCAAGCCTAAAAGTTTCATTTAATAATGTTTACGGATATTATTTGGAGGTTACCAATACGCACAAAGACAAAGTTCCAGAATCGTGGATTCGTAAGCAAACTCTGGTCAATGCGGAAAGATATATCACGGAAGAATTAAAAGTTTACGAACACAAGATTTTAGGTGCTGAAGATAAAATGTATCAAATTGAAAGTCGCTTGTATCAAGAATTCGTACTTTCTTTGGCGGAATACATTCAAATTATACAGCAAAATGCTTTTTTAATTGCACAATTAGATTGTTTGCTCTCGTTTTCTGAAGTTGCAAAAAAGAATAAGTATGTTCGCCCAGAAGTCAATAATACCTACGAAATTGACATTAAAAATGGTCGTCATCCAGTAATTGAAAAGCAATTAAAAATTGGCGAGGAATACGTTGCAAACGATGTTTACTTGGACAATGAAACCCAACAAATCATTATGATTACGGGTCCAAACATGTCTGGTAAAAGTGCCTTGTTGCGTCAAACTGCTTTGATTTGTTTACTTGCCCAAATGGGGTCTTTTGTTCCTGCTCAAGCGGCAAAATTAGGTTTGGTTGACAAAGTTTTTACGCGTGTTGGAGCATCAGATAATATTTCTTCTGGAGAATCAACTTTTATGGTTGAGATGAACGAAACTTCGAGTATTTTGAATAATTTATCAGAACGAAGTTTGATTTTATTGGATGAAATTGGTCGTGGAACAAGTACCTACGATGGAATTTCAATTGCTTGGGCTATTGCTGAGTTTTTACATGAGCATCCGAAGTTTAGAGGGAAAACACTTTTTGCTACACATTATCATGAATTAAATGATATGACTTTGCAATTTGACCGAATCAAAAACTACAACGTTTCAGTAAAAGAAACTGGAAATAAGATCTTGTTTTTGAGAAAGTTAGTTCAAGGAGGAAGCGAACATTCGTTTGGTATTCATGTAGCAAAATTGGCTGGAATGCCAACACAAGTTATCAACCGTGCCACAAAATTATTAACAAAATTGGAACAAAATCACACTTCAAGCGACTCTAAAAAAGTGAAAGAAGTAGTGAATGAAAAAGATTTTCAAATGAGTTTTTTCCAATTAAACGACCCTGTTTTAGAGAATATTAGGGAAGAATTGGTTTCAATTGACATCAATACCTTAACTCCAGTTGAAGCTTTAATCAAATTAAACGAGATTAAAAAATTAGTTGGAGGTTGAAAATTAACTTAATCTTAACGCTTCCATTCTTGAATTTGAGCCTCTAATTTTGTATCTTTGTGAAAAATTAAATGACATCCTTGAAGCACTTTTCATTTGAAGTTTTTTGCTGAAACCATTTAGTTTTGTTAAGCATCTTAGTGTTAGTCTGAGATAAAGTTTAAAATCATGTTTAGAATTTGTTTACTAGTTTTCTTAAGTGTTTTTTCGGGTCTTAGTTTTTCACAAGGTTCATCTTGTTTTCAAATCGAAAGTATATTAGTCGATGGATGTGATGGTGGAAATGAAAGTAAAAATGAAATGGTTCTTTTTCAAAATGGACCTAACTCAATGAATGTAAATGATTTGAGAATCGATGGTGCTTCTTCAAATGGGGTTATTCAAACTGGAAAATGGCCTACTGTTAGTAATGATTTTTTAGGATTTTGTACTAATGGTGCCGCAACAACAAAATTAAATACACTTAATGCAGCAATAACACAATGTGGATTTCTAAAAGAGCCTACAAATGGAGTTTTGCCAGCAAATGCTCATATTTTAATAATGACAAGTACCGATTTTACAGCAATTCCATCATATTTCCAAAATTTGTCTGATACACTTTATGTAATTTTTCAATGTGATGGAAATTCTATTGGTCATTTTACAAATTTCGGAGCTCAAGGTGAAAGAACACTTGTAATAACAAATACAGTAACTAATTGTGCAGACACAGTTACATATGAGAAATCTTTATTGATTCAAGAAGATGGAACTCTTGGATCTCAAGATGGTGGTTCTGTAGCTTTCGATAATAATGGAAATGCTAATTATTTTAATAATGGTTGCGAAGCACCAATTGTTCCATCGTCAGTATCATTTGTTGCGTCAACATCAATTTGTTTTGGAGATTTTATTGATATTATAGCTCAAATTGATGGTAGTTACAGTACTTTGGTTTGGTCTGGAGGAACAGGAACTTTCTCAAATACAGACAATGATTCAATTAGATACACACCAACTCAAAATGAAACTGGTTTAGTTACTTTAAATTTAAAAGCATTTGACCCTTGTGGCAATTTAAAAATAGATGAAGATTATAGTTTTACAATTGCAGTACCTGCTCCCATTAATATTACTCCTCAAGGTTCAACATCTCTTTGTCTAGGAGATTCAGTTGTTCTAGTTGCAAGTGGTTCTTTAAATTACCTTTGGTCTACTACTGAATCAAATGATACTATTGCTGTCAAACCAATTTCAGATTCAACTTTCATATTAATTGGTGCTTTAAGTAATGGTTGTCCAACAATCGATAGTATTGAAATTTTTGTCCAAGTTTGTATTCCACCTGTAATTGATACAGTTGATTTTGGTTTACAATTTCCAAACATTTTCACACCAAATGCCGATTCAAAAAATGATTTTTATGTACCTGTTGCGTTTACAGGAGTTACAAACAAAGGTTTTGTCATTATCAACCGTTGGGGAGAAATTATGTACGAAACAACTGATCAAATTATCAAATGGGATGGAAAGTCTCAAGATGGAAAAGAAGCGAGTGAAGGTGTTTATTTTTACAAATTGCTTTATAATGAGCCAAGTAAGGAAGACAAAATCTTACACGGTTTTCTTCATCTTGAAAGAAAATAATTTTTTTTCAAAAAAGTCTTTGAATATTCAAAAAAGTCTCTATCTTTGCAAACGCTTTCAGACGGAAAGTGTAGTAAAACATAGGGAGATTAACTGATTTATACGAGTTAATTAAAATAAGTTTACTTTTTTAATTTTGCGAGAGTAGCTCAGTTGGTAGAGCACGACCTTGCCAAGGTCGGGGTCGCGAGTTCGAATCTCGTCTCCCGCTCAAGTCTGCTCGAATGGTGGAATTGGTAGACACGCCGGACTTAAAATCCTGTGCCTGTATGGGCGTGCGGGTTCAAGTCCCGCTTCGAGTACAAATCCGTTAGAAAATAACGGTAAAATGAAGAAAAGCCTCCTTTTTAGGGGGCTTTTCTTGTTTCTATACATTTGTTTTCTTTCATTTTCGTTAAAAATAAGGGGACAAAAAGGGGACAGTTTTTTTTAAAAAGAAATTGTCCCCCTTTTTTGTGTTTAATTCTAATCAGCATAAACATTTAAAAACTAAAGCAAAATACAATTAAACGCAATTCTTCAAAATAGCGTAGTTCTACTCTATTTAATATGGATTTTAAATTCTAGATTTACGGCTTTAAGCAAAGGAAGTAATCAAAATTGGATGTATTACAGTAAAGTTTGATAATGTTTTCTTAAAAAGGTTTGAGATTAAGATGTCAAATACTATATAAATATGCTAAAATTAACGACTTCGAAAATAAGGTTGATGTAAAGAAAATTGAAAAGATGATTAGAAGTGATGTTCTTAAATAATCCATCGGCAAGTTAAGTAACAAAAATAATTAATTTATGAAAAAGATATTTTTTATCCTTATTACACATATTCTAATGAGTTGTAACGATTATGGCGTAAATAATCAAAATGATTTAGGGAATAATAATCAAAATCGCGAAATTCTAAAAACAGCTGAGGAATTAAAATTTGAATTATTACAACAAGAAAATAAATCCCCAATTACATATTTAAGCAGTGATGATGTAACACTTCAAAAACTAAGAATTAAAACTCGAGAGGCAGGATTATTTCATGATGCAGAATACGAAGATGATGGAGTACTTATAGAAGGCTACTTCAAAAATAAAGCAACATTAGCAACATTTAAAGATATTAGAGTTAAAATTTCATTTTATTCACAAACAGAAACATTAATTGATGAACAATCTTATATTATGTATGAATATTATGAACCTAATTCTAGGAAATCTTTTTCATTTAAAATAAAGGAAGTACCTGAAGCATATAAAAGTTTCACTTTTGAATTAACTGATGCAAAACCTACTAATTGATTAGGTAGCAAAAGTAACTTTTAAATGTAACAGAAAAATAATCGAGGTCTATATATTAGTCAAAAAACTATTAATCTAAATGAACATGCTTCCAATACCAAAAATACCTGAATTACCTGATGATAATTTATATAAATTTCAAGGCATAGTCTTTATATTCCTTTCGTTAGTACTTTATGGCTCAATATTCTTTTTTGAGATTTATAGCAATCCAGAAGTGAAAAAATCTTCAAGTGAAATGAGAGGAATTGATACTGAGTTGAATCTAACTCATAAGAAATGTAAAACTTTAGATTCATTAGTAAGAAAAATATCAATTGAAAAGGGATTTGAAAGGTATTCTGATGGGTTTATAGAGATTAATGACACTGTAAACTTTGATAAAAATTCTAAAATTTATTTTTTCACTGATAGTCTTGAAAATCATAGAGTAAATTTACTAGCAAAAATTGACAGTTTAAAAATACAAAAAGCTAAAGTTCAATACTATGCAAAAAATAGTCTAAATAATTCTAAATCTTATTTTACAATTAGAATTGCGATTATGTTTTTTTGCGGTTTGTTTTTAATTATAGGTATAAGAGGCTTTTTCAAATGGGGAAGGCGTTCTCAAAGATTTCAAGATATTATTTTAATGAAACAAGCAGGTGTTGATGAGGAAAAAGTAAAAAGATATTTAGAGAGACTAGAAAAAAAAGATAAGAGATTTAAATTTTTTATTCATGAAGAAAATGATTAGTGAATTAATATATTAGAATAAAATGAAATTAGTATGCACAATTAAAAATAATTGTTACTAGATCAATTTCTCGAATAATTAAATTGTAGTACGCCAATTATTAACAGAATAACAATGATACAAATGGATAAAGAGAAAAAAACAATAGAAGAACAAATTGATGAAGCAAAAAATAAAAAAATAAAAGCATTTACTTTTTCTTTTGAAGAGGAAAAAATAAATGTTATACCTGAATCCATATATCAACTGAAAGAACTAGAAGAGTTGAATTTAAATTTGGCATTCTCTGTAGAAAAAATTTCAAGAAAAATTTTGCAACTTAAAAAGCTTACAAAGTTAAGTATAGATGGAGATTTTAAAAAATTTCCTTTAGAATTAATGGAAATGGAATCTCTAACAGAATTAACTATTTCTAGTTTTAGCTTATCTGAATTACCAGTAGAATTAAATAATTGGCATAAGTTAGAATATCTTAATCTTGGCAGTTGCAATGCTTTATCCAAAATAAATGGACTCCCCCCTAACTTGACTTATATTTATGTAACTGGACAAAAATTCATCAAAATTCCTGATAAAATATTTGGTTTAGATAAACTTGCAAAAGCAGTTTTAAACGGTTTTAAATTAAAAAGTCTGCCAAATGCATTATTTGAATTAAAAAATCTTTCTTCACTTTTTTTAACAGATAATTTATTAACTTCATTACCTAGAGGGATTTTAAAACTTAATAAATTGAGAGATTTATGGTTAATTAATAATTCCTTTGACGAATTTCCAGAAATAATAACTCAAATTCAAAGCTTAAAAGAAATAAATATCAGTGAAAATAATTTAAATGATATACCTGTAAGTATTTCAAATTTAACAAATCTTACTTATTTAAATTTGGGATCAAATAATTTTGAAGTAATTCCTCAATCAATATTTGAATTAAAAAATTTAGAGGTGCTACTTTTTGGTAATTTTTCTATTATGAAAAATTCTGAAATTAATAACAATATTAAAATTATACCGATTGAAATACTCAAACTTAAAAAATTAAATAGACTTGATTTACATAAAAATATAATTGAAAACGTACCTGGAGAAATATTAAAAGATGGCATTGAAGCAATAATGAATTTTCTTAGATCAAAAGTTGAAGCTGATGATGAGGAATATTTATATGAAGCAAAAATGGTAGTTGTTGGTAGAGGTGATGTTGGTAAATCAGTTTTAACGAAAAAACTTTCTCAACCGAATTATTCTTTATCAAAAAGTGCTACAACTACTGGTATATCTGTCTTAAAAAACCCATTTGAATTTTCCATGAAAGGACTAAAAAACACCAACAGTTTTCGTTTTAACATTTGGGATTTCGGTGGTCAGGAAAAATATGATGCTACACATCAACTTTTCATAACAAATCGTTCAGTTTATTTATTCTTAACCGAAGCTCGTTCAGAAAGTAATTATCATGATGTCTTCTACTGGTTAAATACCATAAGCTTATTTAGTTATAATAGTCCCGTCATTATAGTTCTTAGTAAATTTGATGAAAGAAAAAAGATATTACCTGAATCAACATACAAAGATAAATTTGACAATATTGTCCAATTTGTGGATGTCAGTTGTGCTGATGGATACGAACATACAATTGATAGTTTAAAAGATGCTATTTCTGAAGCCATAAAATTGTTACCACAAACAAAATTAACACTTTCTAACCATTGGGTTGAAGTAAGAAATAAATTAGAAGAACTTTCACAAAATCAAGACTATATTGATTATAATGATTATTTAAATATTTGTAAAAACAACAAGCTTGACAAGGAGAGAGCTGATTTTTTAAGTGAATATCTAAATGATTTAGGTGTAATTATTCACCATAAACAAGATGTTCTATTGAAAAAAACAGTATTCATAAAGACGGACTGGTGTGTAGATGGAATGTATAAGATTCTTGATAATGAGTCTGTATTTCAAAATAAAGGTAAGTTTTCAAATAGTGATTTAGATTATATATGGTATGAAAGTAGATTCAAAAATAAACAAGCTGAACTCATAAGACTAATGCGTGATTATGGATTATGTTTTGAACTTGCTGATGGAACTGGTTATATTGCTCCTGATTTACTTCCTCTAGATAAACCACAAATTTTGCAATGGGATGATGATTCAAATTTAAAATTTGAATACCAATATACTTTTATGCCTGCTGGTATGTTAAGTAGATTTATTGTAAAAAGTCATAGCTTTATAAAAGACAATTTATATTGGAAATATGGAGTTGTTCTTAAATATGATAACACAGAAGCATTAGTAGAAGAAGACTATATAAATAGTAAAATAAAAATTTCTTTAAAAGGGGAAAACAAAAAAAGCCTACTATCAGCCATAAAAATGTTTATTGGGGAAGTTCACAAAGATTTTGATAAAGCTAATAAATTAGTTTTTGAAGAAATGGTTCCATGTAATTGCTCAGAATGTATAAAAAGTAGTAATCCCCATTTTTTTAAATTTAATGTCCTAAGAAAATTTGAACAAAAACCAATATTAGAAATACCTTGTGATAAGAGTAGTGAATCAGTAAAAGTTAAATCATTAATAAATGATGTTCTAATTCAAAATCCTATTGATTACTTTCAAACTAATGATGATTTAAAAAACTTTATTTTAGAGCTTTTTGAAAACATTTTAGAAAAAGACGTAAACTTAAAGGGTGGATATAATAGTTTTTGGAGAGATAAAGCATGCACAGACCCAAAAGATGAAATAGAAATTCAACCATATATTTGTAATACCCTTGATAATTTTTGCAAAACTAGAGGCATAAATTTATCAAGAGAAGTTAAAGAAGGTAATGGGAATGTAGATATTCTATTTTCTTGTACTAATAAAGATAATGAAGTACTGAGAGTTTGTGTAGAAATTAAAAAATCCCACCATCAGGATGTTGAGACAGCCATTAACACGCAATTACCAGTTTATATGAAAAGTGCTGGAACTCAATCTGGAATTTATTTTGTTGTCTGGTTAAAAAATGACTCATTTAAAGAGCCAAAAAAATACAAGACTCTTAAGGATCTTAAAGTTGCTATAGATAAGAATAATCCTGATAAAAATAATTTTGCAATTACAATTTTAAATTGTACAAAAAGAGTTTCACCGTCTAAAATCAAAGCCTAAGAAGTCAAATAATTACTTTATTTTCAGTATTTTACATGTTTTTAAATCGTCAAAGCCTTTCACAGAAATATCGAAGACTTTGTTACTTTTTCTTCATTAACTAAATTTCTCCCATTATCAGCTAAATGCCTTATTTGATTGAATGTAAAAAATAGTAACTTTGTTGGTATAAGCTTTGCTGTTAGCTAATCTGATTCAATTTAAAACTCTAAGTCATGAAAAATACCATTTTAGCCCTTTTATTTTCGATTCTAAGTACTGTACTTTTCTCACAGATGACAAACTTTGTAGGTATTGGTGCACGTTTGCAAATGGATTCTACTTTAAATTATCATGCGGCAAAAATAACAGCCTTTATTCCTGGTGGCTCTGCTGAAACGTCTGGTTTGATGGTGAATGACTTGATTGTTAAAGTTGACGATAAGGCAACAAATAAATTGAGTTTGAAGGAAATGACTGAACTTATTGTTGGTGAAGTTGGAACTACGGTGAAAATCGAAGTGAAACGCAATGGAACAGCAAAAATTTTCAACATGAAACGCAAGAAAATTGAAGCTTCCACTTACTTTTATAGTTCTGAGGTGAAATCTGATTTTTCTACGGCTATTTGTAAACTTTTGAACGATGCCGCTTACGATTTTTCACATATAGTAGATACGAACACATTTTCAGAAGAAGGTGAAGGCTGGGGAGGTAGAAGAATTTATCCTTGTAAAGTTCAGGTTCCGGGAACGGTTAAAACGGTCATTCAAAGTAGTTTCGGATACACCTGTCGTATTAAAGTTGGAGAATACAAAACCTTCGATGAGGTAAATAAAAAAGGGGAATTTTTTGTGAACCAGTTAAAGACATGTTTTCCGAAGTTTTATTTTTTCCCAAAATCGGGAGAAGGAATGAGTTTCAGTATTCAAGTCGGATCAGCAAACGACAAAGGTTATACTTCAGCAATCATGGTGATTTATCCAGTTGAAAACAAAGAAACACATGTGATTGAATTGTTTTGTCGGGTTGAAACAGGTAGTCCAAGTTTCTTTAATACTTTGAGCAGTAAAGCTGACGGTTCGGAATTCGGACTTGCAGTAAATAAAATTTATGCTGATATCTTGAATAAATTTGAAAAAATTAAAAGTACTGAATATAAAAGTGATGATGTTTTTAATCCAACTTACTGGTATGAAATAAATGTGCCCGTTCCTGGAGCATATAATTTTTATGTTGATGCAGGTAGTGTTATGAGTATCAAAGCAGATGAATGTATTGCTAATTTTTATTATGGAGAAAGTCATCAACTTGCAGAGGAAGCATTTTATAAATACGCAGAGATGTTGATGAATGGATTCGGATCTGAGTTTGTCACTACTGCTGACAGACCTTACGAAATCATGGAACCTGTGGTGCCTAAAAAGGCTGAAAAAGTACTCTTTTTTCTTCAGAAGAAAGAACGTGGATATGAAACTCTTGGTGTTTGCGCTATCGTTTTGAATCAAGAATCTGACGGTAAATTCCGTACTTACATTACTTTTCATAAAACTGGAATGTAAGCTCTTTGTTTTCAATAATTCAGAAATTTATTTAGTTATACCATGATGCCTCCTAACGCATCATGGTATGTACTAAAACTTTTCGCTTTTCACATTCTTAAATGTCTTGTTTCATTTAGAAAAAAGTAGCGAAATACTCCAAAAAAGTAGTAGGTAGTTTTTTGGTGTAATGAAGTGTCTTTATTGTCAGTAAACAAGTTTAAATAAACCACTATAAAAATTTTTAGACTTATAGGATTTCCCATTGCTGTCTTTTGCTGTGATTTTAAATTTTTTAGTATCACTATGATTTTTTGTGAAAAGTGATAAGTCTAAATTTAATTTAGAAACCGAATTAACAGTAAATATGGGCATATTACAATTAATTCTTTCTATGAAAAATAAAAAATTTCTAACCAAAATGTGAACTTCGGTAATTGTTACCGTGGTTTTTGTATTGTTGTGAAATTCAGCACATAATATAATTCGTGAAGTGCTTTCTTCAAGAGTTTTGTTAGATCGTTGCATAGATGCAAATGCTTTTATTTCAAAATCTTTCATTAATCGGTTTATTTGCTGTTTCATTCCAAGATTTCCAAATCTTGATTTGTCAAAGCATATTTAACTAAACTTATGGAGTTTTTTAAATTTAGTTTCGACAATATGCGTTGTCTGTGTCCCTCAATTGTACGAACGCTTAAAAAGAGTTCCTCGGCAATTTCGGAACTTGTTTTTTCGTTGACAATCATTTTTAAAATTTTCTGTTGCAGTTTTGTTAGATTTTCAACAGAAGTGTGACGGTTGTTTTTCTTAATGTCTGATATAATTTTTTGAATTTCCTTAGAATAATAATGTTCCTTTCTTAAGCTACTTGAAATAGCTGCTAATAATTCTTCAACGTCCACATATTTTAAAATATAACCTGTTGTGTCATATTCTATTGACTTTTTTATAAAATGCTCATTGTAATGAGACGTCATCATTAAAATGGGAATGTCAAGTTCTAATTCTGTTCTTATTTTATTTAAAACTTCTAAACCATTCATTACAGGCATGGAAATATCTAACAAAATCAAATCAATTTGCTTATTCATGATGAATGAAATAACTTCTAATCCGTTTTCACATTCAAAAACTTCAAAATTCATTTTTTCTTGACTTGTCAAAATAGCATTTATACCTTTTCTAATCATTGCATGATCATCGGCGATTAATATTTTGTATGTTTTGGACATAACAAGATGATTAAGAAAATTCAACTAATTCATAACCTGGAGATAAACTAATTTCTTTTTCAGAATTTCTATGTTTACTGCATAAAGGGATAATATAATTTTTATGGGTTTGTGTACAATGAACTATACTACCTTCAATGTCTGTATTTGTACACAGATGTTCGCAACAAAGGTTTGTTTTTTTTCCAGATTTACTTTCCCATAACCAAAGTAAATTATCTGAACTTTGTTTTAAAGAAAATAAACAAATAGTTTGAACATTCATACGCTTAATAATTAAATTGTCTTAATTTTCCCATAGATATTTCACCTAAACTTAGCTGAAAAGCATAATTTAATTCAATCAATCTGCAAGTACGAATTAAAAGTTGTAATTCTCTTTCAATTATAAATTTTACAGCTATAACATCGGAAGCTGATTTTTCAGATTTCCAAGTTGATTTTTGCTCATCAAGATTTAGCCATTTTAAGTCCGATAATTTCTCAGAAATTTGATTTATTTCCTTAGTTGAAATATGCTGTAAATCAATTGTTAAAAGTATTTTGTAAAGCATTGCGTTTAATTTCAACAAACGTATAGCTAAAATCAAAGCAAAACAAGTCCCGAAAATGGGATAATTTAAAGTTTATTGAGGAAAATTATAAAGGAATTGTAATATTTAGTTCAAGCCCTTTGTTTTCAGAAGATTTAATGTCTAATTTACCTTGAAAACGGCTTATTCTATTTGATACACTATTAAGTCCAACACCTTTTTTAATTGTTTTATGGTCAAAACCAATGCCATCATCGAAATAAGTATATTTTAATTCCTTTGGTGAAATTTCAATATCTATAGCAATTTTTTGTGCCTGAGCATATTTAATCGTGTTAGTAATCAGCTCTTGTGTAATTCTAAAAATGTTTAATTCTAACTGAGATTCTAATTTAATTTCAGTCATTTCAAATTCAATATTCAAATCAAGGTGTAGTTCTTGAATATTCTGAAGATATTCCTTGATAGCAGGATAAAGACCAAATTGCTTTAATGTTGGTGAAAATAATTCATGAGAAATTGTTCGAGAACGAATATTTGCTTGAACTAAAAGTTCGTCTACCCTATTATATAATTCGAGGTTTACATCACTTAAATGTTTTTTTGTTTGAGTAAATAACATTCTACTTACTCCCAACAATCCTCCTAATTCATCATGTATGTCTTGTGAAATTCTTTGACGTTCTTTTTCCTCTGCTTCAAAAGTTGCAGAAATTAACTCCAATTTACTTTGATTTTTTGCTTGAATATTTTTCCAGCGAATTCTAAAAAAAAGTATTAGCCCTAAAAATAAAAGTACAATAAAACAGATTACAATCATGTAGATCATTCGCATGAGTTGAGCATCTTTTTCCTGTTCACTTAATTTTAATTCTACAATTTCCTTTTTACGCTCCGTTGCATCATATTTCTCTTGAGTTTCTACAATAAATTCATTTTTTTCTGTATTAAATAGTTCTTCTTTTAAATTTGTATATTGTTTAAAATAATTTAAACTTAATGAGCTATTTCCTAGTTTTTCGTGAATTTGACTTAAATTAAATAGAATAGTCTTTTTCTCTTCTTTGGAACCTAATTCATCAACCATTGAAAGAGCCTTTTGATAGTATTCAAGTGCTTTTTTTGATTGATTTAAATCACGGTAAATCGTTGCGAAATTATTGATACAAATTGATATACCTAGCTTATCTTCTAGTTCAATTGCCAATTCATATGCTTTGGTATTGAAAATTAAAGCGTTTTCAGCTTGATTTAATTGAATGTAAGCTGCTCCAATATTTGAAAGAGCAATTTGATAATCTATTCCTTCTTTATTTGTTAAAAATGCTTCCGCTTTTTTAAAGCAATTCAAAGCATTTTTTGGCTTATCCATTTTAAAATAAAGTTCACCTAAATTACCCTGTATTTGACTTTTTGTTAATGAATCAGAAGATAAATTTAAAGCAATTTTAAGATATTTTTCAGATAGATCAAATTTTTCAGTGTGTGAAAAAATATATCCCAGAAAAATATGTGATTTCAAATAGAATTCTGACTCCTTTTTGCTTTTGGAGATAATTTTATATAAGCAATAAACAGAGCTATCATATTCATTTTTGGCAAAATAATCTTTTGCCTTTTGATAAACTGCTTTAAAATTGGTATTTTTTGTAGTAGATTGACTTTTAATCAAAAAACTTCCATCTCTACAGTAGCATAGAAATGGAAGTAATATTAAGGATATGATAAAAAATATTTTCACATCTGTAAAAATACATTTTTTTATTTAAGCTGGTATATGACCTCTTACAATTGCCCCACCTTTTTCTTTATACATTTGAGTTGCATTATCCCATGCTTTGTAAACTACTTCAACAAAAGGTTTTGTCTCACTGATGATATAAGGTGTTGTTATTGGAATACTTCCACTTACAGTTAATGGATTTCCGTTTCCTTCATCTTCTAATCTAATTTCAATTCTAACCCCTGGAATAGCTTGGGTTTCAGAATCAAAAGAATCTATTTGGGTTTTAGTTATTGTTCCCTCAGAATATTTTTTACCTGGAGAAAAAATATTGTAATCAAGACTATAAGAACCACCTCCATTATCGATTAATTCGACTTCACTTTTAAATTTACTCATAATTTAATCTTTTTAAATGTTATTTCACAAATAAATACATTTCAGAATAATTTATGACCTATGAAAAATAGGGGGATTTTTTTTAGTTATTAACAAAAAATGATTTTATAAAATCAAAATATTAATACTCAATATTAAAGCAAATCGTTTTTTACAGCAAAAATAGCCAATCCTATTGCTTTTTTTACTCCTACCTTTTTAAGTAGTTTTTTTCGATATGTCTCTGCAGATAAAGGAGAAATATTCATTTCATTGCCAATTTCGGCATCCGTCATCTCCTTACACAAGAATCGGATAAAATCTATTTCCCTTGGAGTTAAATCAATATCTGAAGAAAAATACTGTTTTATACTTCCTTTTTCTAATAACTGTTTTATCAAACTAATTTCAACAAATTCATTGTAATAATAGCCGTTAAAGTAAACTTCTTGTATGGCTTCAATGATTTCATCTACATCTGAGCTTTTGCTCAAATAACCTTGTCCCCCAACTAAAATTGCATTTTCAATAAATTTTTTCGAGATATGTGAAGTCAAGAAAATAACTCCGACATCTTTGTATTTTTCTTTAATCTCTTTACAAGTTTCAAAACCATCCAATTCTGGCATATCAATGTCCAGTAAAATAATGTCGGGTAAGGTTTTATTTTCTTCAAAGAAATTGATTAATTCTTTTCCATTAGTTGCACTATGGAGCAAAACAACATTTTCAATGGATTCTAAAATTAGAGACAAGCCATTTCTCATTAATTCATGATCCTCAGCTAAGGCAATATAAATTTTATCCATTGAAAGAGTTTTAGCGCTATTTTTCGATAAAGTTAATAAATTCATATTCAAACACCTAAAAATCAAAGATTTATTTTTAATTTATATTAACAAAACCTAATTCTATTGCTTTAACAACTAACTCAATTGATTTGTTAACATTCAATTTTTGACGTAAATTTTTCTTATGAAAATCAATTGTTGTAGATTCTATATATAATTTTTGGCTAATTTCTTTGTTTGAAAAACCGTAAACAAACAATTCTAAAATCTCCCGCTCTCTTTCAGTCAAATTAAAATTAATTTCTTCCTTGTCTTTCTTTTCATTAATTAATTTAGCCACGTCTTGACTTAAATAGGTTTCATTTACTAAAACTGAATCTATTGCTTTTAACAATTCATTTCCTCCGCTACTTTTTAAAACATAAGCTGAAACTCCAACTTTAAGTCCAGCATATACAAATTCACTGTTACTAAATTGTGACAATAAAATTTTCTTAATTTCTGGAAATTTATAGTTTAGAAAATTAGCAACTTCGATTCCCAAAATATCAGGTAGTTTGATGTCAATAATAGCAATATCAACTTGATGAAGAGTTTTTTTTATCCAATCAATAAATTCATTTCCTGTCTTAAATTTACCTATGATTTTATGTTTCCCTTCAACTTCAATCAGGTATTGTAAAGCATCCATAATGATTACATGATCGTCGATTAATACTATGGATGCCATTTTATTTTTTTTGAATGCAAAAGTAGTTTATTTATAAAATTATAGTGCTGTTTATTCATTTTTATAACTATTTTTTTAATTTTATAAAAGTAAATGTAAAATAATACACGATTGTTTACTTAGAAAGTTGATATCTTACGAATTAATATTAATGGAGATTATAACTGGAATCAAGAAGGCAAAATGGGAATTATCAACTCAAAAAAATTACCTTTTGGTGTTTTAGGTTTTCAAGTAGAACGATTTATTTAATAATTAAAGTTATTGCCAAAAAATAATTTGTAATTTTTGATTATTAAATCTATAGAATAATATCATCTTCCAAGATACTCCTCACTGCTTCACGATAAGCAATAAAACTTTTCGCTTTTTTGATTTTTTTAAACGTTTTATGTGGATTTGGAAAAGAAGTAGCGAAATATTCCCAAAAAGATTCCATTTTAACTAAGACATGACTCGAACCTGACAATGCACTTTCATAATCGTTGTAAAGTGTATCGTGAAAATCACTAAAAATTTCCATACGATTTTCAGGATATTCAGTTGTGTCATTTTTAATCATTTGAGGTAGAAAAGGATCAGCAATTAAGCCACGGCCAATCATCCAATGATCAAGTGAGGGAAAGCGTTCTTTCATCATGCGAAATTGCTTAACAGAGGTAATATCTCCGTTGTAATACAATTTTTGCTTCGTATTATCCAAACAAACTTGAAAAGCGTCTAAATCAACACCACCTTTGTACAATTGTTTGCCAATACGTGCGTGAATCGCGATATTTTTAAGCGGATATTTTTCCAGAATTGGCAAAACTTTTAGAATTTCAGTAGGATTTTCATATCCCATGCGCATTTTCATCGAAACAAGGATGTCTGACTCTTGATGTACTTTATTTAATATTTCATCGATTCGCTCCCAATCGCTAATTAAACCCGACCCCATACAACGCTTTGTCACCATCGGATACGGACAACCCAAATTCCAATTTAATTCTTTGTAGCCTAAATTTTGAACATATTTAGAAACAAATAAAAATTCATCCGCATCATTGGTTATAATTTGAGGAATAACTTCTAAAGTGTTATTGTTTTTAGGTAATAAATCACGTTCGTATGAAGCCTTGACTTCAAATTTTCCATTCAAACGAATATATGGTGAATAAAAAGTATCAATTCCACCAAAATAATGGTTAAAAGCATTACGAAAACGAAAATCAGTAAAACCTTGTAAAGGTGATGAAAGTAAAGTACAAGACATTCTAAAATTTTATTTCTTTTATTATCTCATATTTAGCCACAATAACCTTTTCGTTTTCATCGTGACGTTTGACAAATCTTCTTAAAAAAACAATTCCATCACATTCAAAATCAGCTTCATAATTAAAAATAAAAGGATCTTGAGGGATTTTATCTTTATCTCTTGTTGGAATACCTTTTGCTATTGTTACGTGTGGTTTTATCGTTTTTGTTTTAAATTTCAGTCCTAGTTGGGTTTTGAGAAATGAAGCATGAATGTGTTTAATTATTTCTGGATTTTCTATTTTAATGACTAATGTCTGTGCATTTTTTCCTTTATTAAAATATTCTACATGTTTGAGATATACTCTGAAATTTTTGAAATTCCTTAAAATATTTTCAGAAATTTCAAAAATTTCTTTTTCGTTCAATGGCGGATCAATAAGATTAAATAAAGTTATGTGAGCAATAGAATTGAGCTGATATTTATCTAAACCAATAAAAGAATGAGTCATTTTTTTCATGATTTTGACATCACCTTTTATTTTATTAGATGGTGAAATAATAACAAGGTATTCAGGGCACCAAGGATTCTCAAAACCAAAATTCATCTGTCCATCTTCATTCATAAAACAAAAATAAGATTAATTCTAACTTTTCAGTAATAATTCTGCTACAAATTCATACTTCGCATCTTCAACATTTATATTCTTTTTAAACACTTGTATGCTCTTACAAACAAATTCAGCATGATATTTTAATTGATCGACGTGGCTTTTTAATTTATTATATTCTGCTGTCGTAATGGATTTTGCAATAGTCAAATGAGCATCCTTTTTACAAACTTGTCTCATTTTACCTTTTAAAGACTTAAATTCTTTAGCTAATAAATTACTAACATGAATAATTGGTTCTTCCTTTTCAATATGTAAGATAATTGTCCTCATAAAGTCACCATGATGGAAAACTCCAAATTTGATTAAATTAATTTCAAAAGATTGAACTTGGATTAAAGCTTTTTTAGCATGCTCTATTATATTTTCTTCTGACAAATCAGCATTAGCGTATTCCAAAAGTGAAATATGAGCAGTAGAATATCTATTTGGATTCAAAGAATTTATTCTTGAGAAAAAATCTTCTTTAAAGTTTTTTACATCGGAAATTATTTTTTCATCGGGTGAAATCAAAAAAAGATATTGATAAATAATTTCTTGTTCCCAAAAAGACATTTGTTGCTCCATAAAACAAAAATAAAATTATTTCTGCCAATTTCATATTTTATGTTCGCTTTATGCTGAAAAACTTAGTATATTAGCAAAACAATTAACTGTGAACAAAATTTATGTGGATTTTTCGTTTTAGACAAAACTTCAGGAATATCTTTCGCCTGATAGCAATTATCTTAATAATAATAAACCATTATTTAAGAAATTGGTTTACAACTGGTCCGCTTCGTTTTTTATTTGATAGAAAAGGAAAAAAAAGAATTTCACGTAGTGAACGTTTGCGTTATGTTTTAGAAGATTTAGGTCCAACTTTTATCAAATTTGGGCAAATTTTAGCTGATAGACCAGACATGGCTTCAGAAAGTTTACGCTTGGAATTGAAAAAATTACAATCCTCAGCAAGACCTTTCGACGATGATATTGCACGCAAAATTATTGAAGATGAATTAGGAGATAGCATTGATAATTTTTTTGAATCAATTGAAGATAAACATTTAGCTTCAGCTTCGATTGCTCAAATTTATCGTGCGAGACTAAAGACAGGTGAAGAGGTTGTTATCAAAGTTCAACGTCCAAGAATTCGTCAAAAAATTAAGTTGGATTTAATTTTAATACAAATTTTTGCTCGAAAAATTCGAAAAAGCTATCCAGAACTAAGTAGTTTTAATATTGAATCCTTTGTTACTGACTTTGGAGAAATCATTTTAAAAGAGCTTGATTTTACAAATGAGATGTCTAACATGCTTCGTTTAGAACATTTATTCAAAGATGATGAAACATGTCACATTCCAAAAGTATATTCACGTTACAGTACAACTCGTTTACTCGTTATGGAATTCATTGAAGGCGAATCTCCCGACAATGTTGCACTATTAATTGAAAAAGGTTTTTCTCCGCAAAAAATTGCAGAAAATGGTATGAATGTGATTCTAACCATGATTTTACGTTATGGATTTTTCCATGCAGATCCACATCCTGGAAACATATTTATCCGTGGAAACAATCAAATAGTATTAATTGATCATGGAATGTGTGCTACTCTTCGCCCAAAACAAATTGATGGCTTATTGCATTTTTTAATTGGTTTTGCTGATAAAAATCCTCATAAGATCGCCAAAGCCTTAATTGCACTGACAGAAGCACAAAACTTTAGAGAAATAGAGAATTTAGAGTTTGATATACACGAACTCATTCAAAAATACAGCTACCTCTCCTACTCTGACATTGATGTTTCAAGTCTTTTCAATGACACTTTTCGTTTATTAATGAAATATGAAATCAAAGTTCCATCAAGTTTATACATGTTAATTAAAACTTTGGTGACCATACAAAATCTTGCTGAACAATTACACGCCAAACTCTCTATCGTTGATATGATTCGACCTTATGCAAGAGAAAAAATATTGGAAAAATTCACTTGGAAAAAAATGAAAAACAAGGTGCTTTATATGGCAGAAGATTATTTTTACTTGTTGGAACATTTACCTCGAGACATTAGAGATATCGTATCTGATTTTAAAACTAATGGACTTCGTCATCAAATTAGCATGGGTGAAAATGGAATCACAAATAATAGTGTTAATCAAATTTTTCATCGTTTGGGAGTAGTACTATTATTAGGTTTTATGTTATTATGCTCAACTCTTTTAAAAATATATAATGTTCATTTATTTACTAATCTTCAAGGAAAATCTTATTACAAAACAATTTTAGGCAATTTTCCAGATTATTTCTTCGTCGCCACTGTCACTATTTCAGCATTTATCTTTTTGAAATTAATTTTCAGAAAAAAATAAATAAATGTTAATTTCCATCTGAAATCCATTATTTTACGCTAAATTTGTATCATATACTGGGGTCGTTTTTGGATTTGACAGCAAAAGCGATAATTAAGTGTAAGCATGTAGAGCGTTGAGGTGGAGCTCTTTAATATCCTGTCTCAAACAATAATTGACAACACGTCATACGCACTTGCTGCATAATCCGACCAAGTCGAATTAAGCTTAATTCCACCGAAGTATAGTAGGTAGAACAAGTACTTTCTCTCACGCCTCCGTCTGTTAGGTAGAGAATCCGAAAGTTCAAAAATTTCAGACTGGTACCGACTCCGCTTCGTGGAAGGTATAAGATCCCAGAAGATAGGCTGTAAATTGGGTGTTTTTGTCCGTTTTGCAGATGAAAACCAATCAAAGACTAAACATGTAGAAGCCTTAAAAATCCGTTGTTTGGACGAGGGTTCGAGTCCCTCCGACTCCACTGAAATTAAAGCCTTTCGTCTTCTGACGAGAGGCTTTTTTACTAAAAAGCCCCAAATTTCAGGTACTTCCAAGTTTTTCCATTTTTCCAAAGTGGACAATAAATTGAAATAAAATCAATCAAAAACGAGTTTTTCAGCCAGCAACACAGCCAGCAGAATTTCTGCGTATTTTGCTGGCTGAAAACTCACAAACAAATGATATTCAGTCATTTAATCTGATTCCTTTTATCGTGTTTTGAAGAGTTTTAATAGTATTTATTGCCGATTTTTGGCAGCAAAATTTATTAAAAAATATATTATGAAAAACATGGAAAAATTTAGAGTCTCTTTCTACCTAAACAAACAAAGAGCAAAACATGGTCAAATCCCAATTACAGTAAGGATTTATCTCGAAGGCTTACGAGCCGAAATTGCCACAAGACATTTCGTAAACCCCTTAGATTGGGATGAAAAGTTGGGACTGTTGAAACCTGGTTCAGCTAATGAGTTTTTAGTGAATACCTACATCAATGATGTGCGGGGACAGTTAAGTCAGCAATATTTACTTTTGGTAACAGCCAAGGCTAGTATTTCAGCAAAAAAATTAAAGTGTCTATTTTTAGGAATCGAAGAAGAAGGAAAACCAAAAGAAAAAACTATTGCTGAAGCTTTTGATTATCACAATCTAAAAATGATGGATATGGTAAAAATTGGCAAAATATCACCCGCAACTTTGATTAAATTTAAGATAACCAAAAATAAGGTCTTGGATTTCATCAAGCTAAATTACAAACAAAAAGATATGGAGTTAAAAGATTTGAGACTCCGTTTTGTTACCGAATTTGAACATTTTCTCTTAACGACACAAATGATCAATACGAATACAGCTCACAAATACATCAAGCACTTAAAGAAAGTCATTAACATGGCGGTTGGTTTAGATTGGATGGTGAAAAATCCCTTTCAACAGTTCAAGTGTGTTTATGTTTCGCCTGATAGACAAGTTCTTAATCAAGATGAGTTAAACCTGCTTATAAATAAAGAAATTGATATTGACCGTATCGCGAAGGTTCGTGATGTGTTTTTGTTTTGCTGCTATACAGGCTTCGCTTATGCTGATGTATTCGAATTCGCCCACAATGCAGTTACCAAAGGCTTGGATGGCGAGTATTGGATTTCAAAAAACAGACAAAAGACTGGAATTCGTGAAAGTGTTCCATTGTTACCCATCGCTTTGGAAATCATTGAGAAATATAGCGAAGATGAATATTGCATTACCTTCAATAAATTATTACCCGTTAATTCCAATCAAAAATACAATGCTTACTTGAAGGAACTAGCTGATATTTGCGGAATTCAAAAGTATTTAACTACACACATTGCTCGCCATACATTTGCAACAACAGTAACACTAGCAAATGGTGTACCTATTGAGACGGTTAGCTCTATGCTTGGACATACCAATATCCGAACAACTCAAATTTATGCGAAAGTGGTTGAACAAAAAGTAAGTGACGACATGATAAAATTAAGGCAAAAACTTTTTGGTAATAGTGAAACGAAAATCCTCAAAATTAGCGGATAAACATCAGGGGCAGAAATGCCCCTTTTTTATTTTATAAAATATTTTAATTTTTATTAGATGAACGTAAATAGTTTACGTTGATTGAGTCGTTACTTTGCTTTCTTATAATAATATCAGGCTATGGAATACTTTATCACTTCAGAAAAACAATTAATTAATGAAATAGAACAAATCTTACAAAGCAAAGCTGACATGACCGTCATGGCCAAAAAGGCGAGTAAATTAATTTCACAAACCTTAATTTCATTCCGGAAACAAATTCGAGAAAAAGGATTTAAGAAAGATGAGGATGAAATTTACTTCTTCAGAAACATCAAGCCAAAAATTCACGCTTACCTCATTTTCTTTTCCATACTGACTGACATTGAAACGAGTAAATTCCACATGAATGATGAAGAAGTGAATAACCTCATCGAAAAGAAAATCAGAATGTTCCGTCACATTATGCGTGAAAACTTAGATTTTGTAACTTACTACATGGAAGGTTTATCTCATTTGGATCGCCAATATTTCCTAAGACCTGTGGATGTTCAAAAAGTAACGAGGCATACAGCAAACATGATGTTAGATCCTGAGTTCAACACGACTTATGATTCTGTTGCTGCTAACATTATCGCTCAGAAATTACTGATAAATTACTTGTTTCCAGAACAGCAAAATAATTCAAAGATACCTAAATCATCCAAACTAAAATGGACAGCAAACAAATCAGATTTTGTAGAATTTGTTTATGGTCTCCAAGCTACAACGGCTATTAATAATGGTGATGTGGAGATTAAAGAATTATGCCAAGCATTACAATCTATTTTTGAAGTTCAAATTGATGA
The DNA here is from genome assembly GCA_040386975.1 of Bacteroidota bacterium. Taxonomy (GTDB): domain Bacteria; phylum Bacteroidota; class Bacteroidia; order Flavobacteriales_D; family Crocinitomicaceae; genus M2408. Next base: position 82,432 of record JAZKEO010000012.1, read on the forward strand.
TCCATACAGAACTTTTATTGACATTGTAAATCGAAAAACGACTAAAATCAAGTTTATTCCAACAATGCAAGAAGGTATTAAGCGAAAAATTGAGGATGCAGATGAATTTGAAGTAAAATAAAACTATTTTTTATACCCCAACAGGTATATCCCATATAAAAACCTTTAAATTATATCCGTAATGATATAAAAAATGCTATTTTATTATTTTTTATACCCGCTTAGGTATATATTTCAAAAATAGTTGTATTTTTATACCCTAAAAGGTATAATAATGAACAAACTAAGTCAATTTGTGAAAAAAAGAAGAAAATCAGTTGGGTTAACTCAAGAAGAACTTTCATTCAAAGCAGGTGTGGGTTTGAGGTTTGTACGAGATCTTGAACAAGGAAAACGAAGTTTACAAATGAACAAAGTAAATCAAATATTATTCTTATTTGGACATGAACTTGGTCCAATCGAATCGGAAAGAGATGAAGATATTTAAAGGTATACTTTACATTTGCGAAAATTGCTCCAATGAAGTTTATCACTAAATTAGAAGGTGGTCATTTGAGAAAGATTGATTGAAGTAGATTTAACAAGAATGCTATCTCTAGTATAAATTTATTAAAATGTTTACATTTGCAAATAATCACTAAGAGTTATAATCCAAAATGTAGTAGATATGATTAACTTTTTATGAGGGTTTTAATAAGGTAGCTTCAATAAAATATCGAAATGGACTATATAAAGAAATTAAAAGCAAAACATATTGGAATATTTGAAGATTTAGAAATTTCGTTTTCAAAGAACACTAACATTATTATAGGAGGAAATTCATCTGGTAAAACAACCATTCTTAAATTGATTACCTACTGCTTTAGTAATAGTCACTTTAGTGGAACTAGATTTAGAAGCGGAGCTAGTTTCGATATTGATTTATTTTCTAATGGTCAAGAATATAAAGTTGGATTAAATAATGTCGTTGATGAGGATCAGGTTTATAGACAATTTAAAGCAACTCGTTGGAATCCTCCTATTCAAAATCCTGGAGAAGAAAAACGAACTTTGCTCCCCTATAATCCAGCAGTTCATAACTTATTTGCTATTGGAGCAAGTAGGTACTTCGATTATAAAGCAATAAGTGGTATGCAAAGAGAGAAAAAAGGAACCGATCGAATTGATTATTACAAAAATAATAATTCTCAATTTTTGGAAAAACCTATTCTCCCAGATATCAAACAATGGATGATTAATCGGTATTTTGTAATTGAAAAGGAATGGGCTAGTATTGAAAAAAATAATTGGCAACATTTGATAGAGAATTTGAACTCAATTACTCCAAAAGGTATGGAATTCTCCTTTTCCAGAATTGAAAGAGACCTAGAACCTCTTTTTAGAATAAACGACAATGAATGTTATTTAGAGGAACTTTCCAGTGGTATAAAATCAATATTAGCAATTGTTCTTTCGATTACTGATTGGATTGAAGGGGTTAATGATGGTAAAAATGCACTCTTGAAAAATGCTACGGGAACGGTCTTAATAGATGAGATTGATACGCATCTTCATCCTAATTGGCAAGCATCTATTGTAGGTGATTTACGAACTTTTTTCCCTAAACTACAGTTCATATTTACAACTCACTCACCTCATATTATCTCATCAGCAAAAAAAAATGAGATTATTAAAATTCCAGCTCACAATGGAACACTGAATATTAAACCTTTACAAAAAGAATTTAATACTTGGGAATTAGATTATATTCTAGATGATTTAATGGATACTTCTCCAAGAAATTCTCCAGATCTTGATTTTATAATTGACAAACTTGACCAAGCATATGAGAACAAAGAAATAGATGAATATGATAAACAACTTAAAAAATTAAAACGAATAATACATCCAAAAGATACTATTTTACAAGTCTATATTATGAAAAAATCAAGACTAGTTTTGAAAAAATGATTAAACTAAAAAGACGCTGTATACCTGATGATTTTGCTAGTATACAGCAATATTGGACATCGGAATTATTCAAGTTAATAGTTCAATTTGGCAGTTATTCAGCGATTCCAAAAAAGGAAAAAGATGTGGTTGTTAATAATTATAACCTCACAAGTGTCAAAAAGCAATTACAGAAAACTACTAATGGAAAATGCTCTTATTGTGAATCATACATCGATCATGTTGATTACCCTCATATAGAACATTTTTTTCCTAAATCTATCCATCCAAAATTTACTTTTAAATGGTCTAACTTTCTACTTTCTTGTGGTAGATGCAATATACCAAAAGGAGAATTTGATACAAAAATTAACCCATTTATTAATCCATATGAAGACAATCCAGAAGAATACCTTTGTTATAAAGAATTAAGGATAACTACAAACCCTATATCACCAGATCCTATTAAAAGTAATAATACAATTATAAAGTGTGATCTTAAGAGGACAAGTCTTTACAGGCAATATTCATCAATAAGAATTGAATTCAATGAAATAGAAGATGAATTAGAAGAAATAATGAACGAATATTCATCATTAATACAGTTAAGAGCCAAAATATTAAGGGTTACTAAAATCTTAAATTCATTAGACAATCTTAAAACATTATGTGATTGGAAATCACAGCATGCTGGTTATGTTAGGTATATTACTAAAGAAAGTTTGGTTATTGAGAATGCAATTAAAATTATAAATAATCATTTAACGAATTTTGGTTTTGAAAAAAATTATGAATTAATTGAGTCTTAAAGTCGTCTATCTTAAATTAAGTTACTTCTAACTATTCCACAAAATCTAATTTCTCCCAACCTCTTCCCAACTTGTAAAACTACTTTTGACATTTAAACCTTATGGTTCCAAGCAGATTCAGCAATAAATAATGGAGACGTTGAGATTAAAGAATTGTGTCAAGCATTACAATCTGTTTCAATTTCAAATTGATAATCCATACCGCATTTTTATTGACAGAGTGAATCGAAAAACTGCTAAGATCAAATTTATTACAATAATGCAGGAAGGTCTTTTGAAAAAGATTAATGAGGCTGACAAATTACGGTAACATTGTAAAACTATAAATTCGAATTACATCTCGAATTATAATATTATTTCAGCTTAATTTGTACATAAATTTGAAATAATGATTACTTTGGTATATAATCCCATTTTTGCCCATTTAATTCACTTGGGTGATTAACAAAATGAAGCATTATTTTTCTTCCTTTATCATTCTCTATTTTACCAGGCGTATTATACATGGGTAAATCAGGACTTCCAAATTTGGGGTAAATTTTAATTGATATCGATTGAGCAATAAATCCACAAATAACAAGGGTTTCAATTGATTGGTGGTTTATAAGTATTCCACTCAATCTGCTTTTGTAATTAATAATTTCATCAATGTTTTCAATAGTGTTTAGAAATTTCGACATACGTCGATAATTGTCATATCTATCATCCGTTTGATGAACAAATTTAATCGCAGCAATTTCTAACTCTCTACCTTCTAGTAATTCTGGCTTTCCTAACGGGAAGTGACAGGTGTTGAACACTCCATAATTCTTAATTCTCGAATCACGTTCCATTAATAATTTTCCGAAAGGTATTTGATCATCATCTAGAATATTTCTAGACATATTTTTTCCAGTTTGACCAGCAACGGGATATTTATTCTCCAATTCATCTGAGTGCGGAGATTCTAGAATAAAAATAGTTTTAACTTCGTCAGGATAAGGAATTAGGTCATAGTTGTTCTCCATCGAATCTTCTATTATTTACACGTAGTTATTAGCTGAACAATTTTATAATTTCAAAAAGTCATTATGTCAAACCACAGTTATAATCCAGTTTATTTATTTTTATGGTCTATATTTTCCATCTGCTTTTCTTTTGTAATTTGACGGATAATAATTTCCGTCATCTTTTCGAGTCCAGCCCGAAGGATAATATTTTCCATTGGCTCTTCTTGTCCAACCCGAAGGGTAATAATTACCGTCAGCTCTTCTTGTAAAATTGGTAGGATAATATTTACCATCAGCTTTTCGAGACCAATCAGCTGGATAATAATTTCCATCGGCTTTTCTCTCAGTTGTTCCTTTTTTATAATTAGCAATTTCAGTAGCGATTTCCGGAAAGATAGCTGTAAGTAAATTAATCTGTGCGTTCATACTTTTAAAATGTTGTATAAGTCTTATTTTAAGTTTTCCTATTTGTCAAATTTAATTTAATTTTTTAATTATCTATCTAAACCCTAATTTTCTGCCAACCTCTTCCCATCTTGTGAAAAGTTTTAAATCTTTTTACATCTCTCTTTTGCCAATTATTTTCCTTGATTTCAAAGAAATACTAGCCGATATTTTTTAGTCAATATCGCTCAAAAAATCACTTCAAAGCACTTCATTTTTTTAAGCCCATTTTTATTGGGCTTTCCATAAAATTTCAAAAAAATCTTTCCCAGCCTCTTCCCAAGCTGTGAATAAAGCCCATCAAACAACATCAATTTTGCTCCATAATCTTAAAACAAAAGTATATGGCAGCAAACATTATTACAGCAGAAGACCTGGAGCAATTCAAATGGGAACTTCTATCAGACATCAAAGACTATCTTGACAAAAGAGGTGAGGAAAAAGTAAGCGCACCCTCAGAAATCGTCTGGCTTAAATCTCATCAAGTACAAAGGTTGTTAGGAGTTTCTCCAGGAACACTTCAAACACTTCGCTTAAACGGCACAATCCCTTATTCCAAAGTTGGAGGTGTGCTCTTTTACAGCAAACCTGACATTCTCAGATTGCTAGACGATAACATGCGAAATCGTCCAAATCAAGAGAAATAATCCAAGTTAAAATCACAGTCTATGAAAAAATCAGTCGAACAAATGAAACTCATTTTGGAAGAAATAAAAACCATCAAAAATGAGGAGAACACAAAAGAGTCTATCAATGATACTTGGATTGATGGTGTAGCGGTTCAGTCAGCTTTACACATTTCGGAAAGAACTTTATACCGTCATCGAAAATCAGGTATGTTGGCATACAGTCGCATTCGCGGAAAGATTTATTACAAAAAAGCTGACATCAAAGCTTTGTTGGAGAAAAATTACCGCATCGAGAAACCGAAATGCACGTGCCCAATTCATTAATTAATAAACTATTAAAATCAAAACCCAATGACAGCACTTACGCTTTTTATCCTGTGGATATCTAAAAAAATCAAGAAACGCAAGTCCTCCAAATAGTCACTCGTATGAACGTCAATTACATCAAACATCTTGAATCCGTCACCCTGCACATGGGTGAGGATTCTAGGTTGAACACGAGTCATGTAAGCATGTATTTGGCATTGTTTCTTATGTGGAACCACAACCGTTTCCAGAATCCACTTTCAATAAATCGGTCTGAGGTCATGAAGATTTCCAAAATAGGAGCTGGAGCAACTTACCACAAGTGCATCACAGATTTACACCACTGGGGATATCTAAAATATGAACCTTCACACAACCCATTGAAAGGAAGTTTGGTTCACTTGTTCAATTTTGATACAAGTTCTGAACAAGTACCAATACAAGTAGTGAATCAAGTAACTGAACAACATGCAAACCAAGTACAAGACGCTTCTATAAACAGTATTAAACTAAAGAAACAATCAAACATTAAAAACTTTAGTGTACCCAAGATGGAAGAAATTAAAGAATTTTTTCAAAATGATGTGGAGGCTGATAAGTTTTTTAATTACTATGAATCAAATGGCTGGCAAGTTGGGAAAAACAAAATGAAAAATTGGAATGCTGCAGCCAAAAACTGGATAGCCAATTCCAAAAAATTTAGCACTCAAAATTCCTCTCAGCCAAAAGCAAATCATTTACATGTCAATCAAGACAAAGATTATTCAATCCCGCTTTAAATTATGGAAACAACAAATCATTTTATCCAAAAAGGAAAAATTCGCATCTATCATTTTCATAGAACCTTGGTTTATTTGAAAAAATACGGTCAAAGACGTTTTGGATCTGATTTCAAATTTTTCAAGGAAGATGAAGAAATTTTATATAAACTTTATCTATATGCCATTCATGACGTTACGAGTTGTGAAGAAAACGGAATTGATTTAAACAAGGGAATTTTACTAATTGGTCCCGTTGGATGTGGTAAAACTTCCCTCATGCAAGTGTTTAGTTTTTTGAATGAAGAAAAACGTTTTACATTAAGACCAACAAGAGAAATCACAGCCGAATTCATTCAAGATGGTTTTCAGGTTTTACAGAAATACGGTAAATCAAATAAAACCTACTGCTTTGATGATTTAGGTATAGAGCAAAGCATCAAACATTTCGGAAATGAAAGTAATGTGATTGCTGAAATTTTATTGAGTCGTTACGATTTCATGCGTTCAGCACGAGTTCTCACACATGCAACTACCAATCTAAACGCCGATGAACTAGAAAAAATGTATGGTAATCGTGTTCGGTCAAGATTGAGGGAAATGTTCAACCTCATTACATTTCCAAGTACAGCACTTGACAAGCGAAAGTAAATTGGGTAGGGAATCCCTGCCCAATTATAAACAATTAAAATTCAACTAATTAATAATAGATTATGAAAAATAAAACTCCAAAACTCGACACTTCTAAAATCGTTCAAGTCCAGTTAAAAGAAACCCAATATTACCAGGAAGAATATCCAAAAAAGCAAATTGTCTTGCATCATACTGTTTCCAACGGCAATGCAAAAAGTGTGATGAATTGGTGGGCTTCAACTCCTGCAAAAATCGGAGTAGCATTTATAATTGATCGAGAAGGAATAATTTACCAATGCTTCAGCTCCAAACATTGGGCACACCATTTAGGAACAAAAGCCAAAATTAATAAGCAGCTCAATCAAGAATCTATCGGAATTGAATTGTGTTCCTGGGGTGGATTAATCAGAAAAGAAAATTCAATGTTAAAAGGCTCTCCAAAATTCTTTTCATCAACTGGAACAGAAGTCCCCGCTTCTGAAGTTGTAAAACCGAAAAACCCATTTCGAGGGTATTTGTATTTCCAAAAGTACACAGACAAACAATTAAAATCAATGCAAATTTTAGTAAATTACTTGTGTGAAGCTTACAATATTCCTAAAACTTACAACGCTGATATGTGGGATTATTCTAGGATGGCCATAAAAGGCATTCCTGGAATATACTCGCATGTTTCTTTTAGAAAAGACAAATCAGATTGTTTTCCGCAAAAAGAATTGATTGAAATCCTAAAACAAATTTAGTGTATTATTGCGTTTTGTGTAGGATTCTTATTCAAAACGCAATTTTTAACTAGATTATTTTTCGCGAATCCCCTCTCGCAAAATTAAAGATTATTAATCATTGAAAAACAGTAGGTTAAATGTGTTTTTTGATAGCTTTTTTGTCGCAAAAATAGGATGTATTTGCGACAAACAGTTTAAAATTTAGAGAGAAAATCTAAATTAATAATTTGAATAAACGAATTTTTGCACAATAAATACACCTAGTTTATTATGCAATTTCTAGTTTATTATTCTGATTTTGTTACAATTACTTCATTTATATTGAAATCAAGATTTTCATTGTGTTTTTTCTCATTGATACCATTGAAAGTTTTATCTTGCACAAAAACACGGCAATTAGACCTATTTACCGTGTTTTTGTGCAGAATCAGTTTTCGTAGATTAAATTTTATCTTAGTCGGAACTTGGTCGATGAATAATAACACCAAATGGTTTTTTGTCGCAATAATATCCATTTTTTGGTAATAATCGCAACTTAAAACTTTGTTTTACAATGAAATTTTGTAACAAATCTTGTCAATTTTTGTTACAAATTTAGGCGTGAAACAAAGACATTTATTTCATTTCAAATAACGCTAATTCAATTCTTTTTTTATCTTTGTCTACCATTATTTACAACTCCACCAATATAAATTTAGGCAATTCATGGCAAAACAAACAAAATCGATTGAGGAAACACTTTGGGACTCAGCAAACAAACTTCGTGGTACAGTTGAATCTTCTGAATACAAGCACGTAGTATTGAGCTTGATTTTCTTAAAATTTGCCAGTGATAAGTTTGAAGAACGTCGAAAAGAAATTGTTGCAGAAGGCAAAGAAAAGTTCTTAGAAATGGTGGAATTTTACACCATGAAAAACGTATTTTATTTACCCGAAGAAGCACGTTGGTCATACATCATTCAAAACTCGAAGCAAAACGATATCGCTATCAAGATTGATACCGCTTTACACACCGTTGAAAAAAACAACCAGTCATTGCGAGGAGCTTTACCCGATAATTATTTCTCACGTTTAAACATGGACGTGAGTAAATTAGCAGCTTTATTAGACACTATCAACAACATTGACACACTAAAAGACAAACAGCAAGACATTGTTGGTCGAGTGTACGAATATTTTTTGAGCAAGTTTGCCATTGCTGAAGGAAAAGGAAAAGGCGAATTCTACACCCCAAAAAGTATTGTAAACCTTATTGCGGAAATGATTGAACCATACAAAGGAGTTATTTATGACCCTGCTTGTGGTTCAGGTGGTATGTTTGTACAATCCATGAAGTTTGTAGAAAGTCATCACGGAAACACCAAAAACATTGCGATTTACGGACAAGAATACACCGCAACCACTTACAAACTAGCCAAAATGAACTTGGCCATTCGTGGAATCAACGCCAATTTGGGAGCAGTTCCAGCTGACACATTTGCCAAAGACCAACATCCAGATTTAAAAGCCGATTACATCATGGCGAACCCTCCTTTTAACCAAAAAGATTGGAGAGCTGCGACAGAATTAACCAAAGATCCACGTTGGAGTGGTTACGAAGTACCTCCAACAAGTAATGCCAATTACGCTTGGATTTTAAACATGGTTTCTAAACTTTCTGAAAACGGAGTGGCTGGTTTTATCTTGGCAAACGGTGCACTTTCGGGCGGTGGTGAAGAATATAAAATCAGACGAAAACTCATTGAAAACAATTTGGTTGAAGCAATTGTGATTTTACCACAAAATATGTTTTACACCACTGGGATTAGTGTTACTTTTTGGATTTTGAACAAAAACAAAAAAGAAAGAAACATCGATATCAATGGTAAACCAAAGAAATACAGAAACCGTGAGGAAGAAGTTCTATTCATTGATTTAAGAGAATTGGGAATACCTTTCGAGAAAAAATACATTCAATTTTCAGAGGATGAAATAAAACGAATTTCAGACAGTTATCATTTATGGCAACAAAATTCAGAAACTTATCAGGATGTCCCTGAATTTTGCTACTCAGCTAATAAAGAAGAAATTTTAGCAAAAGATTTTTCCTTAGTACCAAGTAAATACATTGAATTTGTAAATCGGGACGAAAACATTGATTTTGATGAAAAGATGCTTTCTTTAAAAGAAGATATTACGGATTTATTAAAGGAAGAATCCAAATCACAAGCTGATTTATTAGGCGTTTTTAAAGAATTGGGCTATGAAATCGAATTATAAGAAGCTTCGTGATTTAATTGACCTTGTAAAAATAAAAAACAAGGATGGAAAAGTTTCTAAACTTTTAGGAATCAATATTGACAAGTTTTTCATGCCTTCAGTAGCAAATGTTATTGGAACGGATTTAACTGTTTATAGGATTGTTTCCAAAGGTCAATTTGCTTGTAATAGGATGCATGTTGGACGAGATTACCGAATTCCAATATCATTATCAACTTACGAAGAAGATTTTATGGTTTCACCAGCCTACGATGTTTTTGAAATAAAAAATACGGATGAACTTTTGCCTGAATACCTCATGATGTGGTTTTCAAGAAAAGAATTCGACAGAAATGCTTGGTTTTATACAGACGCAGATGTGCGTGGAGGTTTACCTTGGTCTTCTTTTTGTGAAATAGAACTACCAGTTCCTTCTCCCGAAAAACAACAAGAAATTGTAAGCGAATTCAAGATCATTCAAAATCGAATCAAACTAAACGAAAACTTGTGTCAAAAATTAGATGAAACAGCACAGGCGATTTATAAAAGATGGTTTGTCGAGTTTGAGTTTCCAAATGAAAATGGTTTGCCCTATAAAAGTTCGGGTGGTGAGATGATTGAAAGTGAGTTGGGAGAGATTCCGAAGGGGTGGGAAACAGTATGCTTGAATGAAATGATTGAAGTGAAATATGGTAAAGATTATAAACATCTCAGTGAAGGAAACATTCCTTTATATGGCTCAGGTGGTGTAATGAGTTATGTAAATCAGTTTTTGTATGATAAACCTTCTATTTTAATACCCAGAAAAGGTTCTTTAAATAATATTTTATTTTTAACTAAACCTTTTTGGTCTGTAGATACAATGTTTTACTCAATATTCAAAAAAGAATGTAATGGATGTTATGTGTTTCATTTTTTGACAGCTTTAGATTTTACAGTCTTGAATGTTGGTTCGGCAGTACCAAGTATGACGACTGAATATTTAAACAATATGCAAATTATTAAACCTGATGAATATTTATTAATTGAATTTGAAAATCTAATACATAACCTCTTTTCGCAAATCGATTTTAAAAAAAATCAAAATGAAAAATTGAATGAGTTTTTACAAGTTTTACTTGCAAAAATGACAAAAGTTGAAATTTTAATTGATTAAGTTATGTATGATCAATCATTTAATGCAAAATCTTTTCAAGAAATTTTCGATATAGAAAATCGTAAAGGAAATAACGTTGAGAGCAGATTCAAAATTGATTTTTCAGAATCATTGGCTAAATTAAATCAAATTAAAACTATTTCCGAAAAACTTAAAGTTGAACTAGATAAAGATGAAAGGATAAAACTCTTAAAGGATAAAAGTACGCTTAAAAAACAAAGAAGTGAATTAATTGCTGAGGTTCTTGAAAAAGCTAGTAATAAAATTAAAAAACACAAAATAATTTTAGAAGAAGGTGATGATTTTGGAGGACAAAGTTATGTTTTAGAAAATAATATCGAAAATTTTTTCATTTCAAAAAAAACACAATTAAACATCAATAAATTATATGATGTTAAGCAGTCATCTCGCCATTCAATACTTAATGAGTTATTAGTTCAGTTGGAAGATAAATTTCCTAAGTACGTTTTGAGAACAGATATCAAAAAATTTTATGAATCTATTCCTCAAAAGCAGCTTCTTAGTAAGATTAATGATGATTATTTACTCAGTATTCAAACAAAAGAATATATTACTCAAATATTAAAAGCTTATAGAGAGATTACAAATCAACCAGATTTAAATACTGCTAAAGGTATTCCAAGAGGTGTTGGTGTTAGTGCCTTTTTGGCTGAGTTATTTATGAGAAAGATAGATAATAATATTCGCAATTTAGATGACTTAGTTTATTATTGTAGATATGTTGATGATATTATTATAATTTTTATTCCTGAAAAAATTGATAATGATAATAATCCTCTTGACAAAATCTTAAATCAAATAAAAGCTTTAATTAATGAATATGCTGGAAATGAATTTTTGATTAATGAAGAAAAGACAAAAAAATATTCTCTAACAGAGGGACTTAAAAATCTTGCTTTTGAAAAGCAGGTATATTTGGATGATGTTTTAATTTTGAAAGTGCCTATCCTAAACTCTAAACCAATTACATTTTTAGGATATAAAATTGGTTCTGTAAATAAAGAACATGGTACCACTCAGCTGGGAGGTACAATAAAAACTAAACCATCAAATGTGTTTTCGGTTGATATCTCAGAAAATAAGTTGATTAAATATAAGACGAGAATCAAGCTTATGTTTAGTGATTTTAAGAAAAAAGCTTTCCCTACAATTAAAGACTTTAAACTACTCGAAGCAAGAATTCGATTCCTTACTTCAAATACAAAATTGAGAAATAGTAAAAATTGTGTTTTTGTAGGTATTTATTATTCGAACATATTCGTCAACAATTTTAACTCTTTAGAAACTCTTGATAAAAGTCTTCATTATCATATTAATAGATCAGGTTTAGATACATCAAAAAAAAATAGTTTAAAAAAATATTCTTTTAAAGATGGTTTTATTGGAAAGAAGTTTGAAATAATACCATTGCAAAATAGAACTTATTTAAATCATAATAAGAAAAAGTTAGATTCTAATAATTCAAGAAACAAAGGAATTTTAAAACACGGTCTTGCTGAAATTAATTCTATTTGGAAATGATGAAACGAAATTCAAAAAAGATATTAGGTTATAAAAAAGAAAGGGTAGTCTTAGCTGATATTTTACCTTATGAAGTTCCTCCTTTTTTTTCGAATCGATTTTTTTATCATTTTTTAATCGATAATAAAATACAAATTTCAGAAGATCAGTTGAGATTTAAAAAAGAAGCATCAAAGACTTTAAGTTATTTAATTAGTATTCTTTTTGGTTTTGATAGAACAAACTGTATTACCTCGCAATTAGACTATGATTATTATACAATTAACGAAAAATCACTGTTAACAATACCCTTCAAATTTAAGATAACACATAAGGATTCTGATTTTCGAGAGCTTTCAGTTATTCATCCAATTAATCAATTAAGTCTTGTTAATTTTTATGATAAGTACAAATATATCATTATAAAAAACTGTGAACTTAGCCCTTTTTCCTTAAGAAGACCTTCTAAAATATCATCTTTAAAGTATTTTAAAGATAAGACGAATAAGTCAAAATTAGCCAATACTCCAGAATTAGAAGTCATAGAATCGAGTGACAAAGAATATACTAGCCTAAAAACTTTTTTTTCCTATTCCAAATTTAGTAACATACATAAATTTTACGAATCTTACGATTTTCAAAAGACAGAAATGAAATTTGATAATCTTTTAAAATTTGATATTTCAAGATGTTTTGATAGTATCTATACACATACTCTTCCTTGGGCACTATCAAATAAAAAGATTGTCAAAGAAAATTTGGATTCAACAAAATTGTCTTTTGGTGGTAATTTCGACGTTGTAATGCAAAAAATGAATTACAATGAGACGAATGGAATAGTTATTGGTCCAGAGTTTTCTAGAATTTTTGCTGAATTGATTTTACAAAGAATAGATGAAAATGTCAGAAAATCTCTAATTAGTAAAAATTATATTTACAAAAAAGATTATGACATTTTCCGCTATGTTGACGATTATTTTCTTTTTTTTACAAATGAAGATGTGAAAAATGACATTTTGAGTATTTACAAGGTGAAATTAAAAGAGTATAATCTTTTTTTTAACGATGCCAAAACAGTTTTACAGACAAAACCAATTATTACAAACATAACCATCGCAAAAGAGGAAATTAGGAAATTGGTAGAACAATCTATGATTTTCCGATTTTCCGACAATGAACTTCCAAATCAAATTGGAGTAAAATATTATAATGCCAAAGATATTATTACTAACTATAAAGCAATCTTAGCAAATACTAATACAAGTTACAAAGATCTTCAAAATTATTTCCTTGCAATCATTTACAATAAGTTGAAGAATTTAGTTTTAGAGATTGGGAAAGAAGAAAAGATTTTTTTGAATTTAGTTGTTGAAAAAATTGCTCTAAAAAAAGAAATTGACTTATTAAATGGTATCGTCCCACCTGAATTATCGAGTCGTTTTGATGAGATACTTGTTGAAGTATCTGAAAAAGGTAAGTTACTGGAGAATTTGAATAGTGAGGTTTATAAAAATATTAAAGAAATTATTGAATTGACATTTTTTATATATTCTGTTTTACCTAGAGTTACCTATTCAATAAAAGTGTGTCATATTCTATTTAGAATAATTGATTTCATAAAGAATCAAGAAAAAACAAAACAAAAATTTACCTCAAAATATCATGTTGAACTTGAAAATGAGTTAAAAAGTATAGGTTTTGACTTTGATAAGAAACATATTCTTTTTAAACAAATATTTAATGGAATTTCATTAGTGTTCGGTAAAAACACTTCTAATGAATTTGCTGAAGTAGAAACCCTTTATTTGTTGCCGATAATTAATGAACTTGGTACTCATTATTCTCTTCCCGAAAAAACATTAATAGAGCATTTCAGGGTTTTTAAACTTGTTGGCAAAAAAGAAGTTATCAATGAATTAAACTACTTTACAATTATCTCCATTTTAAATCATATAAAAAGAGATATCAAATACAGTTCTCTTAGGAATCATTTACTCGAAATTATTCTTAAGAAACTATCTAAGTTTGATAAAAAATATGCAGAAGATGTTTTTTTACTAGTAGATTTACTTTCATGTCCTTATACTGGTACAACTGATGATGAGGTAAAACAGTTCAAAAAGAAAATTTTAGAAGCCATCAAATTTTATAGATCAAATATTCCTAACAATGACAAATTAGCATTTGTAGATAAATTTACTAATTTTGGAGCAAGTGGTTTTTTCAAATGGGAAAATGGCGATTTTGGAAAAGAATTAAACACTAAACGAGGTCATGATGTTTATTAAAGAATATATGGGGCAACCAATGTAATTAGTTAGCTTTTTGCATCTCTAAAACCGTTATTTACTAATTGAGGAATTAGCACACACAAGCCCTCTTAAATCTCTAGTAGATTTTAAAGGATGGAGGTAGAGTCTTCATCCTTTTTTGTTTTAAATTGTAAATTTGAATTTTTTACATAGTTATATTTTTGTAATTAAACAGTTAAAATTAAATGGATGAATTAAATACATTATTAAAGCTAGACATCCCTGTTTCAAAAAATCACACAGGCTTTCTAGAATTGATTAAAAAACAATATCACGAAAATATTAATAGTAATATCTATGCTCATTTCCTAAACAGTTCCCAATCAGAAGTTAGTAGTTTATTCTTAAATGCTTTGTTAGATTTAATTGAAATAAAAAGCCCCAAGAAAATTCAAATACATCAGGCGTATGCTCACACAGAAGTGCCAACTTCAAAAGGTAGATTAGACATTTTAATTGATGGAAGTTTTGGTTCAGGTAAAATTTTAATTGAAAACAAATTATACCATTGGTTACATAATGATTTAGACGAATATTGGAATCATTTCAACTGTTCCGAAGATAAAAAGGTTGGTGTTCTCCTTACTTTAGAAAAGCATTTTATTCCGGAAAATGTAACAGACAAATTCATCAATATTACCCATTTGGAATGGATAAACAAAGTGAAAGAAAACTTTATCCTAGACACTTTTCCATTAAATTATCAAGTTTATATTGGAGATTTTATTCAAACTATCGAAAATTTATCAAAATCCTACGACATGAATGCAACAACAAAATTCTATTTTGAACATACTAACCAAATTTTGAAAGCGACCGCCACGGTTTCTGAAGCTCACCAATTTCTCAACAATCAATTGGAATACATTGCCAATGAAATAGGATGGAAAACTTATGGTAGTTCAATGAATTGGAGAAATTTTTGGGATGAACACAATCACATTGATACTTATTTGACGATTATAACAGAGAATTTACTAAATGGAAAAATGATTTTTTCTCTTATTTTAGAACTAAAAAGGGAGGATAAGAAAAAAGTTGATGAAGTCAGAAATCTATTGAAAGATCATGAACAATATAGAGCAGATAGTCAAACCTATAGCCGTGGTGATTATCTTCATTTTCAAATCAAAGATTATCCTATTTCAATGAATGACTTAGAGCATTTTGGAAAATTTGTGGTACAAAAAATCCATGAAGATTTTGCAGATATGACTCTTATGGTTATTGAAAGTTTATATCCTGGTAGAAGCGATAATTTTACTTGGAGGGATAGTTTTATAGGAGTAAATCAATAATTATGGAAATATGAAAATATCACAAAGTGCAGGTTTAGGTCACAATAAATACTACGTTAAATTACTTTCAAAAAAAGTAATGGATCAAGATGAAATTGATAGGTTAGTTATAGCTGGAGAAAAACTTCTTTCGGTTGAGGAGTATCACAGAATATTAGATGAAAATATTGATATACTAAAAAATGTTTGTAATGGTAAGGAAGTTGTAGACACTTATCTATACGAATTTAATTCGCCTGTAGAAATTTTTAATTACTTTGACGATAGAGATAATGTTAATTATACGGCTCATCAATTTAAGGAAGGTCAGACACAACCAGTTTTTTTGTTTGGGAAACTAGTAGGCGAAAAATATGACGAGAAGTATAAAAATTGATTTGTTTTTATCATGAAAAGCAACCTTTGTCGTGTAAAACACGTTATGTAGTTGTTACAATTGCTAACACAACACGTCAACTACATAACGTGTTTTACACCCTAAACAAATTTTAAATCTCTTTTTTTGCTAATAATAAAGCAACCATCGATGCATATACTGCGTTTTAGATATATCTAAAACGCAGTATATGCAATACAAAGTCTATACTATGTCCAGTTTTTTTGCTAATAAACTGGACATTTATCAATCCAAAATATTTTAAAAATAACAAGCTTAATCACTGATAAACAATCACTTGGTGTTAAAATTTAATTATCATTAAATCAATCCACCTAACTTGTTAAATCACACGAGGTGCATTCTTTTTTTTGTTGAGCCAACCTTTGTAGTACCCCCTGCGTTGTATAGTTATAACTATACAACGCAGGGGGTACTCAGTCACTTTTTAAAAATGTCCAGTTTTTTTTATAATAAACTGGACATTTTTTATATATTTGCATCAAACAATTAGCGTGAAAGTATCTGATTATATAAAGCTTAAGATTGAAAGACTCCCTAAGTCTTATGTTTTCACCTATGAGGATTTTATTACAGAGGTCAACACAAAAGAAGCTATCATCAAATATCTCAACAGAATGGCAGCATCGGGCAAAATCGCCAAAATTTCCAAAGGTAAATTCTACAAACCAAAAGATACTGTCTTTGGAAAGTTGCAACCCGACCAATTTCAACTTGTAAAAGATTTGTTGGAAGATGAAAACAAACTAATGGGTTATTTAACCGGGTACAGCATCTACAACAGCCTTGGCTTAACCTCGCAAATAAGCAATACCATACAAATTGGTAAAAATGAAATAAGACCAACCTTCAAAAGAGAACGTTTTACCATTTCATTCATCAAACAAAAAAATACCATTACAAAAGATAACATCCCATTTTTACAGTTGTTGGATGCTATGCGCTACATAAAAAAAATACCGGATTGCCCCATTTCAAAAGCAATTACACAATTTTTAGACTTAATAAAAAAATATGAAGACTCAGATGTAAGTAACTTAGTGCGATTGGCTCAAAAATATCCTCCAGCTACAAGAGCCTTATTAGGCGCTATCTTGGATGAATTAGGGAAGTCATCATTAACGGACTCACTTTTAAAATCCTTGAACCCAATTACGCAATACACATTAAAAGGTGCGAACAAAGTACTTGCAGAATGTAAAAAATGGAACATTGTATGAACTTACACGAAAACCCAACTTTATTCAGAGATTCCATTGCCTTTACTGCGCAGGAGCTAAATATTCTTGATATTTACATCGAAAAAGATTATTGGGTTACTTATGCCTTGCACCTCATTTTTCATAATGATATTGGCAAAGAAACCGTATTTAAAGGAGGTACGGCACTTTCTAAATGTTTTGGAATCATACAACGTTTTTCGGAAGACATTGATTTAGTAGTATTGAGACATGAAGGTGAATCTGGAAATCAGCTCAAGACTAAACTGAAAAAAATTACCGAATTAGTTGCAAAAAGTTTAACTGAAAAAGAAGAACCTGGTATTACAAATAAATTGGGGGTAATTCGAAAAGTAGCTTATGAATACCCCAAGTTATTTGAAGGTGTATTTGGTCAGGTAAGAGAAGTAATTGTAATTGAAGCAACTTGGTTAGGCAGATATGAACCTTATAACACACAACAAGTTTCATCCTACATTTATGAAATGATGGTGAAAACGGGTCAAGAAAAATTAGTTGCTGAATACAATTTATTGCCTTTTAAGGTAAAGGTATTGCATGTAAACAGAACTATTTGCGAGAAAATCATGAGTTTAGTTCGTTTTTCTTACGGAGAAAACCCAATAGAAGATTTAAAGAATAAAATTCGTCATACTTATGATTTACATCAATTGTTGAGTGAACCAACGATCAAGATATTTTTTGACCATTTTACCTTTTATGAAATGTTGCTAAAGGTAGCAAACGATGATGTAGAAAGCTTTAAAAATAACAATTCATGGTTAGCTTATCATCCAAAAGAGGCACTTATTTTTAGAGAAACAGAAAAAACATGGAAAGAATTAGAACGTACATATTCGCAAGAATTTAGTAATTTGGTCTACGGAGAATTACCACCAGCAGAAGATGTGTTGGCAACATTGAAAGAAATTTCAGAACGTTTACAAGATATTAAATGGAATATAGATCCTAATAAAGTAGAAGAATGAGATTCACCGAAGCACAATTAGAACGAGCATTTATTGATTTATTAGCAAAAGAAGAAATTGTTCATGTTCTGGGTAATTCCATCACAAGAAACTCGTCAGAAGTATTATTGATTGATGACTTTTCTAACTTTTTAGAAACAAAATACCGAGTAGAAGGAATTACTTCAGAAGAAATCAAATCCATTGTTAGAACTTTAGAAAATTTACCAGCTTCCGATTTATACGATAGTAACAAAGTCTTCATGAAATTCTTAACGGATGGATATTTATTAAAAAGAGAAGACCGTTCCAAAAAAGATTTATACATTCAATTCATTGACTCCGAAAACATAGACAACAATGTGTTTAAAATTGTCAATCAATTTGAGATAGTTGGTTTTGAAAAAAGGATTCCTGATGGTATTTTATACGTAAATGGTTTGCCTTTGGTCGTTTTTGAATTTAAAAGTGCTATTCGAGAAGATGCAAGTGTTTTTGATGCCTTCAAGCAATTAACCATTCGTTACAAAAGAGATATTCCCGAATTGTTTAAATACAATGCGTTTTGCATCATCAGTGATGGAGTAAACAACAAAGCAGGTTCATTATTTGCTCCTTATGAATTCTTTTATGCCTGGAGAAAAATTGAAGGGGATGAAAAAGAAATGGATGGAATTGATTCCATGTTCACGATGATTCATGGGATGTTTAACAAAAAACGTTTCATCGAAATCATACAAAACTTCATTTACCTTCCTGATACTTCCAAAAAAGACGAAAAGATTGTTTGTCGCTACCCACAATATTATGCAGCTACAAAATTGTATCACAATATAATTGCACATCAACGACCATTAGGAGACGGAAAAGGAGGTACTTATTTTGGTGCTACTGGTTGCGGTAAAAGTTTTACGATGCTTTATTTGGCAAGGTTAATCATGAAAAGTGTTCATTTTTCTAGCCCTACTTTAGTAATCATTACGGACAGAACAGATTTAGATGAACAATTATCAGGTCAATTTACCAATGCCAAAGGATTTATTGGTGATGAAACCATCATAAGCGTTGAAAGTCGTAAAGATTTAAAAGAATTTTTACAAGCACGTAAAAGTGGAGGAGTATTTTTGACGACCATTCATAAGTTTACAGAAGATACGGAGCTTTTAACGGACAGAAACAATGTGATTTGTATTTCTGATGAAGCACACAGAAGTCAAGTAAACCTAGACCAAAAAATTAAAATCACGGAAAAAGGTGTTCAAAAAACCTTTGGCTTTGCAAAATACTTACACGATTCCTTACCCAATGCAACCTATGTAGGTTTCACTGGAACTCCAATCGATGCAACTTTGGATGTTTTTGGTGAAATTATCGACTCTTATACCATGACTGAAGCGGTAAAAGATGAAATTACCGTTCGAATTGTATATGAAGGGAGAGCAGCAAAAGTAATACTTGATAGCGAAAAACTAAAAGAGATTGAGAAATATTACGAGAATTGTTTCCAAGAAGGAGCAAACGAATACCAAATAGATCAAAGCAAACAAGATTCTGCCAAATTAGAAGCCATCTTGGGAGATCCAAAACTAATTCAATCAAAAGCAAAAGACTTCGTTGAACACTATGAACGAAGAATTGAAGAAGGAGCAACTGTTAAAGGCAAAGCGATGTTTGTTTGTAATAGCAGACCAATTGCTTTTGAGTTTTATAAAGCTTTAATTGCACTTCGTCCAGAATGGAATAAAAAATTAGTTTCCGACACTTCCATTACCTTGACAGAGCAGGAACAAAAAGAAATCAAACCAATGGAGCGTGTTAAAATGATTATGACACGTGGAAAAGACGATGAAAAAGACATGTATGAAGCTTTGGGTACAAAAGAATACCGCAAAGAATTAGACCGTCAATTCAAAGAAGAAAAATCAAACTTTAAAATTGCCATTGTAGTAGATATGTGGTTAACTGGTTTTGATGTTCCTTTTTTAGATTCCATTTACATAGATAAACCATTACAACAACACAATTTAATACAGACTATTTCACGAGTCAACCGTAAATACAAATCAAAAGAAAAAGGTTTAGTGATTGATTATTTTGGGATCAAAAAGCAAATGAATTTAGCTTTAGCTCAGTATTCTAGTATCGATGGAACAAACTTTGAAGAAATAGCACTTTCAGTTGTAACGGTTAAAGACCAATTGGATTTGCTCAAAAACATCTTTCATAAATTTGATACAGCACCGTATTTCTTTGGTTCACCTTTGGAACAATTAGAATGTTTGAAAAAAGCAGCTGAATTTGTACAATTAACACAAGATATTGAGAGACGATTCATGCACATTGTCAAACGATTAAAAGCCGCTTATGATATTTGTTGTGGTAGTGAAGAGTTCACAAACATTGAAAAAGACAGAATTCACTTTTACATTGCCATTCGTTCCATTTTAGCCAAACTAACCAAAGGTGATGCTCCTGATACAGCACAAATGAACGCAAGAGTTCGCGAAATGATTCAAGAAGCCATTGAAAGCGAAGGAGTAGAGGAAATTTTCACCTTAGGTGATGCCAATGAAAAAGAAATAGATTTATTTGGAGAGGATTATTTAGCCAAAATTGACAAAATAAAACTACCAAATACAAAGATCAAATTACTGCAACAACTCTTAAAAAGAGCGATTGATGAGTTTAAAAAAATCAACAAAGTAAAAGCCGTTGATTTCTCAGAAAAGATGAAGTTTTTGGTCGATAAATATAACGAGCGTACTGAAAAAGATGTTTTACGAAGTGAAGTGTTAGAAAACTTCTCAGATGAAATCATAGCTTTATATCATGCGTTGGTTTCAGAAAAAGAATCCTTCAAAGATTTAGGAATTGATTTTGAAGAAAAAGCATTTTACGATATTCTAAAAGCTTTGGCGAAAAAATATGATTTCACTTACCCGGAAGACAAATTCCTCCACTTGGCTAAAGAAGTTAAAACCGTTGTTGACGATAAAGCCAAATACACAGATTGGAGCCAACGCGAAGATATCAAAGCAGAATTAAAAGTAGATTTAATAATTCTCCTCGCAGAAAACGATTACCCACCTGTTGATAGAGATGAGGTGTATAAAGAGATTTTTGAACAGGCAGAGAATTTTAAGAAGTATAGAAATTAAAATGGTGCAAGAATTAAGAGCAATAATAAATGGAGAGTATATTGAAATTCAAAGCGAATTGTCAAAAGTGAATCCTGATTACAATTCTGTAACAGATCGGTACAATACTATTCTTGAAATTAAACGGAATTCAACTATTTCTGAATCAATTTATTTGGATTTAAAACAAATATCAAAGTACCATTTGCTGTCAATAGACCATAAGAATTTTAATTACGACAAATTAAATTTTGACTTTATAAAGAGAAATTTAATTGAGTTGCATTTAGCTGAAAAGATTGACTTTCTTGAATTCCTCAATGACCTATTAAAGAAATCTGATCTTAAAGATAAGTTCTGTGATTTCAAATTTGATTTATTTAAAGCTAAAGTGTCAAATTATTGGCATAAATGTTCTTTTGTTAACATTATTAAGATTTTTCTACTCAGCATAAATTACAACATTTATACTTTGTTGATTTTTTTACTCTTATTTGTTTGTAGTCTTTCAGTGATTTTTTTGCCAGCACCAGATTTTTCTATAGTACTTTTTGAAATTGAAAGCGATACTTTTCATCAAAATTCCTTTTTAAATAACATGTATAATGTATCACTCTGGCTTTCGGGCCTTAATGATGATTTAAAAATAAAGCCACTAAATTGCATTGGCCTAACTATTCTGATAATCATTAGAATAATTTTTATTGGTGTGCTAATAGACGTGATATTTAATGAATTAAAAAATAAATTAAAGTTATGAAGTTCGTTCAATTCAATTTAAGTTTATTACATATTATTTCTTTTCTTTTTAGATTAGTCATTTCAGCTTTCGCGATATACATACTATACAGCAATTTAAATTACTTTACTCACTACTGGTACATTACTTTTGGCATAGTTTATTGGATAATTTTTTTATTATGTTTTTATAAGTCAAGTAAAACGAAGTCTCGTATAAGATTTATTAATGATTATCTTTTTATCATGCTAATTCTTTATGGAAAAGACTATTTAAAATTGGATAATTTCTTTTTTTTATTATTGCCAATTCTAAACTCCTATAATCATTCATATGTAAAATCTACTGGTTTTACTCTTTTCTTGTATGTTTTTCCAATATGTTTTTTGCTTTTTGGTACTAACATTAATTTTTTTGAAATAATTATTCCTTTCATTACGCTTTACATTATTAATACTTTTTTTTCAATCAGAAAATTAAGTTATGATATTTACGACGCGTTCAATGATATGGCTGAAAAATTCCAACTAAATGAAACTCAAATTGGTAAAACTTATAAACTACTTCAAAACTTTATTAAAATTCACAAAAAGGAATCCTGGTTAAACACAATATCAAGTATAGAAAATATGATATGTTTTAAAATCGAGGATAATAAACTTTTTCTTGTGAATAGCAATAAAATTATTGTTAACTGGCGTATTGAAAATGAACAAAACTTCATAAACGAATTACATGAAAAAAAATACATAAAAGATATTAAAGTAGAGATTGATGACTGGAACATTGGTTATAACATGGTTTATAGAATTAAGCACAATGTCAACACATATTGTTTTTTGATGACCTATGAAAAAAAACCAATCAATTTTCTATACTCAATTTATTGTAATAAAATTTTGTTCCCTGTATTAAATAAAATTTCAAAAATTATCACAACAGAATTTGAATTGGCAAAAAGACGAAGGGTTTTATATGATCAAATAAAAAATAGATTAGAATACATTGATATTTCAACTAGTGCAATTCATTTGCTCAACAATAAATTGGAATTGACAAGTTTATATTATCAATTGAGTGAAGAGCTTAAAACGCTAGAAGTTAGCACAGAAAAGTACAATGAAATTGAAGCATTGAAAGAGCAGGTTTTTAAAGATGCGAAATATAATTTTGATATTGCAATGAAAAGAATTCAAAAGGTTATGGAGAATGAATTCAATCCCTATTCAACGAATAATTTCGAATCGAAAAAATTAAACGAGTTATTTATTTTTATAAGAAATTCAATTCAACTACAGAGTGTAAAAGAAATTAATTTAAGAATAAACTATAAGTGGCAGGATATTAGTAATATTACTACTAAAATAAACTTGCCCTTCTTCGAGTTTATTATTGAAGAAATCATTTTGAATGTCAATAAATATGCAAAAAGCCAATTGACAGTTGAGTTTAGCAAAGACGAAAATGGGTACTTCATAATGTTCAGCAATGATATGAAGACGTTAGACCAATCTGGTTTAATTTCTCTTAATAAAATTATTACTGAATTTAACTCCCAAAATATGAGTGAAATTTTGAGGAGGGGTGTTAGAGGCACAAGAATATTAAAACAATATCTTATTCAACTAAATTTTGAGCATAAGATAGAATTGACAGATACATACAACATTAAAATATGGATAAAACATGAAAAAGATAGCAATTTTTGAAAATGACCTGTTTGCCATAAAAAAAACTTTTGAGGCAATCAATATTCTTTATTTTAATAAGGAACTTGAATTTGATTTTTTTGAAACATCTCAAAGGATTGGGGGGCTGTCAAATCTCAACAATTATGACGTTGTTATAATTGATATAGAATTAGCCCGAACAAGCGAAATGGATGGCTTTCAAATCTTAGAAAAAATAAAAGAATTGAATATTAGCACAGCCAATATAATACTCCTCACTGGTCACAACAATGTTGGAGAAAAATTAAAAGATATGAATCTTGAACACATTCCTATTGTAAGAAAAACAATTGATATCAAGGTTTTAAGAGATCGCATAAAACAAGTGCTTAATCCTTAAATAAGATCCTTTGCAAATTAAACGGGGGTAAAGCGGTCTTCGTCAAGTCTTCGCCCCAGCAAGAAAAACATAAAAACAAGGGTTATACAAAGCCTGTCGCAAACTTCAGTCCCTTGTTTTTACCGTTCCTTAGCCAGTCGTTCAGAATTCTCTTTGTGGCTGTTCACTTGTTTTTCTTGCGTGGCTCATTTTGTTTCCTCAGTCGTGGCTATTTCATCCCCCCAAACCCCTTTTATAGGTTGCTTCGCTGTTTTTTGTTGGGGGTCTGTCGCCACTTGTTAATAGGCTCGCCTGCTGTCGCACCAAGCTAAAGGGCTGTCACAGTTTTTGAGAGCTCCTCGCTGTTGTGCAGCTTGTTCCATACTTCCACAAGCACCACATTTCAAATCACCTTACTTCTATAATTTCTCCCTAGCATACAAGAGTGTTCATTTGTTCCTTTCCTCCCGATGAAAATATCGGGATACAATCCTCAAATTTCACACACTTGTTTTTAGATTTTCGTTTCAAAATTCAAAAACTCCGCCAGCCCTTTGTGCTTTCAGCATAGGTCATTCCCATTCGTGA
Organism: Bacteroidota bacterium; assembly: GCA_040386975.1. Classification (GTDB taxonomy): domain Bacteria; phylum Bacteroidota; class Bacteroidia; order Flavobacteriales_D; family Crocinitomicaceae; genus M2408. The sequence goes on from JAZKEO010000012.1 coordinate 107,277, forward strand.
ACTCATTCTCCATTCCCACTTGGTGCTCACTCGCAATCGGCTCACGCGCCCACAAAAGCTTTACAAACTCCTTTTCAATCCGTTTGCTTCATCTTTTTACCTCCCACAACCTAGCTCCGCTTCGGTTTGCTCAAGGCTGTTTTTCCCCTTTGGGATTCTATTTCTTAGTTTGAATATCAGTGATAGCTAGATCTAAAGCTTTTTTTAAATCAAGTAATTCTTTCTCATTGAATTTGTTGGTGTACTTAATTTCATCATCTTTTTTGTACTCCTTTTCAACTTGATATTGCAACCAAATAGTGCTGTCTTTTCCAAAGTTTTCCCAAACCACAATTTTAGAATCTCCTTCACGGTAAATCTTTTTTGGTTTATTACCTAATTTCATTTCATATACAAAACTTGATATTCCAAAGCCAACTACTAGTGCTACTATAATTTTTATGTTTTTCATTTTGATTTTCTTTCTGCTAAGATATTCATATAAACTGGAGATTTAATTCAATTTTCTAAAAAATAAAAATGAAAGCAAATTTAGGGTCTATTCATTTTAATTC
>JAZKEO010000013.1:0-9186 GCA_040386975.1 Bacteroidota bacterium
TAAAACTAATAAAACTAATAAAACTAATAAAACTAATAAAACTAATAAAACTAATTTGATTATGAATTTATAGAAACAAAAAAGCCACTTCTCAAACCTGAGAAATGTCTTGTAGATAACTTTTAATTTTAACTATTTAATTTCTTCTCCAGTTTTATTTATGTAAAAGGTTTTTCCTTCCTTTGTGACCTTTAATTTCTTATCATTAGCATAATCCATACGAGTATCATCATAAATTAGTGGAATAATTTCATTACCATTTACATCCATAAAACCCCATTTTTCATTTAATTTGACAGGAGCAAGACCATTTTCAAAAGGACGTATTAAGTCATATTTAAATTTAATAAGCTCATTTCCTTTTAAATCGATACAACCCCATTTGTTATTTTTTGAAGCAAGAATTGGATCATCCGATCTTCTATCCAAATTGTCAAATTCAAAAGGAATAATTATTTTTTCAAGAGAATCAATTATTCCCCATTTATTATTGAGCTTTGCAACAATAACTTGAGAAAAATTACTTATTTCTTCATACTTAACTTGAATAATAGTTTCACCCTTTTTGTTAATATACCCAAAATGCTTGTCAATTCTGACTTTCGATAATCCATTTTCTTTTTTAAATCCAAATAGTTCGTCATAAATTATGGGACAAATTTCCTTTCCATTTCTATCTAGGTATGAATTTTTGTTGTTTAATCTTACCATATATAATTTATCTTCTGAAAAATCAAAAATATCAGATTGAATTAAATCGTACTTAGCTGGAATAACCTCTTCTCCCTTTTTATCAATGAATCCCCACCTATTTTTAAGTTTGTAAACTGCAAAATCACCTTTGAATCCAAAAACCCAATCGTATTTTATTGGAATAACAACTTTTCCTGTTTTATCAATAAACCCCCACTTTCCACTTGATTCTTGAGCTCCCCATTCTACTTGATTAAACTCAGCTAAATTCCCTCCAACATTTACAGCACAAATTCCTTTTTCAAAATAACCGACATAACTATAAGTCCCAAAAGGAATAATTTCTTTTCCAAGAGAATTAATGAAACTCATTTTATCGCCAATTTGAACACTTGCAAAGCCTTCACTAAATCTTCCGACTTTGTCGTATTTAGGTTTGATGAGAACTTTTCCTTTTTTATCTTTTAATCCATATTTTCCCGGATAACTAACTTGATAGAATTTTTGTGCAAAATAACAAAATGAAAAAGTGCATAAAACAATAGAAAATAGGGTTTTCATAATCAATGAATTAAAAGTATTGTCAAATTTACTTTTTTTTGAGATAAAAACACTACGACAAAACACTTATTTTCTAATTTATATAGAAACAAAAAAGCCACATCTCAGATTTGAGAAGTGGCTTTTTTTGCTATTTTTTCCTTTTAAGGGTTTTTAAAACTTATAGAGTTCCTCTTTTTGCTTGCTCGCGTTCAATACTCTCAAACAAAGCTTTGAAATTTCCGGCACCAAAACCTTTTGCTCCCATTCGTTGAATGATTTCAAAAAATAAAGTTGGACGATCTTCAACTGGTTTAGTGAAAATTTGCAATAAATAACCATCTTCGTCGGCATCAACCAAAATAGACAATTTTTGAAGCAAAGAAATATCTTCCTTCATCATATCACGGTGAGTTCCTAAACGAGCAGGAATTTCATCATAGTATGCTTGTGGTGGAGGTGGTAAAAATTCAATTCCACGAGCTTTTAATTCAGTTACCGTTTGAATAATATCGTTTGTCGCTAAAGCTAAATGTTGTACACCAGAATCCTCGTAAAAATCCAAATATTCCTCAATTTGAGAACGTTTATTTCCTTTTGCTGGCTCGTTGATTGGGAATTTAATTCGTCCATTCCCATTACTCATCACTTTTGACATCAAAGCAGAATATTCGGTGTGAATTTGTTTGTCGTCGAAAGATAAGAAATTCACAAATCCCATCACATCTTCATACCATTTTACCCAAGTATTCATTTGTCCCCAACCAACATTTCCTACCATGTGGTCTATAAATTTCAAACCTACTGGCGTCGGATTGTAATCACTTTCCCATTTTTGAAAACCTGGAAGAAAATCTCCTTTGTAGTTTTTACGTTCAACAAACATGTGAACCGTTTCACCATAAGTGTATATACCTGACCTTACAACTTCACCATGTTCATCGTTTTCAACTGTTGGTTCCATGTAAGATTTTGCTCCACGTTTTGTTGTTTCTTCCCACGATTTTTTCGCGTCTTCAACCCAAAGTGCAACAATTTTAACTCCATCACCATGTTTTTTAACATGCTCTCCAATTGGAGAATCACTTTTCAAAGCAGTTGTTAAAACCAAACGAATTTTATCTTGTTTCAACACATACGAAACACGGTCAGTTAATCCTGTTTCCAATCCTGCATAAGCATGAGATTGAAATCCAAAAGCTGTTTTGTAGAAATGTGCCGCTTGTTTAGCGTTTCCTACATAAAACTCAACGTAATCCGTTCCTAATAATGGTAAAAAGTCTTGAGCTCCCTCAAAAATTTTCTCTAAACCATATTCTACATTTTTTATATTTTCTGACATGTCTTTTTATTTTTGGTTACAGATTAGCAAATTCAAAATTGCAAATTTTTCACTCTGTTTACAATTTGTAATCTGCTAATTTGCAATCTGTTAATTTAAAATTTATTTAATTCTACTATCAGCTAATTTTATTCAACCCATGATTTATAATACTTCCCATCATCAAGTCCCATAGCAATCTCAGTAACTTTTAGCGGTTTAAAGGTGTCAACCATAACCGCCAATTCTTGTGTTTCTTTATGACCAATACTTCTTTCGTAAGCACCAGGCGCTGGACCATGAGGAATACCTTTTGGATGTAAAGTAATATGACCTTGTCCAATGTTATTTCGACTCATAAAATCACCATCAACGTAGTATAAAACTTCGTCGCTATCTACATTACTGTGATTGTATGGTGCTGGAATTGACTTCGGATGATAATCATACAAGCGAGGAACAAAGGAACAAACAACAAAAGTTGATGTTTCAAAAGTTTGATGTACTGGTGGTGGTTGGTGAACACGACCAGTAATCGGTTCAAAATCATGAATACTGAAAGCGTAAGGGAAATTGTAACCGTCCCACCCAACAACATCAAAAGGATGAGTTGCATAAACGACTTCATGCATCATTCCTTCTTTTTTGATTTTAATTAAAAAATCTCCTTTTTCGTCAAAAGTTTCAAGTTCAGTTGGTAATTTGAAATCACGCTCACAAAATGGTGAATGTTCTAACAATTGTCCTGATGAACTTTTATAACGTTTTGGCGTGTAAAAGGGTGAAAATGATTCTACGTAAAACAAACGATTTTCTTCCGTTTCGAAATCAATTTGGTAAATCATTCCTCGGGGAATAATTAGATAATCTCCGTATTCAAAATCGATACTCCCCAAAAAAGTACGCAATTTACCTCTTCCTTTGTGAATGAAAATCAATTCATCAGCATCCGCATTTTTATAAAAATAAGAACGAAGTGATTTTCTTGGAGCAGCTAAACCAATTGTACAATCGCTATTTAACAGCATGGGCTTTCTACTGTCTAAAAAATCATCTTCAGGAGATAATTGGAACCCTTGTAATAACAAAGATTTTATGTTTTTATCTATGGCGATTTTGGGAGCAACAGAATATGATTTTAAAATTTCCTTTACTTGTGTCGGACGATGTAGGTGATACATCAAGGTTGAATGATTATGAAATCCTTCTGTTCCAAATAATTGTTCATAATGAATTCCACCTTTCGGATTCTCCAAAATAGTGTGTCTTTTTGGTGGAATTAAACCTAATTTATGATATATGGGCATTGTATTTTATTTTTAATATGAATATTTAAAAGTCAAAAATAAAACTCAATCATTCTGGATTTCTTTTTATCAAAAAATTTAAATAATCTTTTAAACCATACCAAAACATATAATTCATTTTAAGGGATTCAAAATTGTTTTCAATCCCGACAGCAATCGGGACGTTTAGACAAATGTAACGGTTTTAAATATACTCTCAAAATAAAACATGTTAAAAATAAAACATTTGTTTGAGAAAAATCGTAATTTAAAAGGATAATAGTAAATTTGTGCACTTAAAATTATGAAAATGAAAAAAATTTTAGTAATTGGTGCTGGTGGACAAATTGGAACGGAGCTTGTTATTGAATTAAGAAAACGTTTTGGTTCTGAGCAAGTTATTGCTTCAGATGTTCGAGAAATGGAAAACAATCAATTTTTTGGGGGAAATTATGCCAAATTGGATGTTTTAAATAAGGAAGAAATAAGAACGTACATCATAAATAATAAAATTACAGAAGTATATTTACTTGCAGCCTTACTTTCTGCAACGGCAGAAAAAAATCCAGATTTTGCTTGGAAACTAAACATGGAAGGTCTTTTCACTATTTTAGGTTTAGCAAAAGAAGGATATTTAAAGAAAATTTTTTGGCCAAGTTCCATTGCTGTTTTTGGACCAACAACACCTAAAGATAATACACCTCAATATACAGTCATGGAACCTTCTACGGTTTATGGAATTTCCAAACAGGCTGGTGAGCGTTGGTGTGAATATTACAATTCCAAATTCGGAGTTGATGTTAGAAGTATTCGTTACCCAGGCTTAATTTCACACACAAGTTTACCTGGAGGTGGAACAACAGATTATGCTGTTGATATCTTTTATCACGCCAAAAAAACGGGAACATATACTTGCTTTTTGAAAGAAGAAACAGCACTTCCAATGATGTTTATGGAAGACGCTATCAGGGCAACTGTTGAACTGATGGAATCACCTATTGAAAATGTTAAAATTAGATCAAGTTATAATTTAGGAGGAATAAGTTTTACACCTAAAATGCTTTCTGAGGAAATTCAGAAACATATTCCCGAGTTTAAAATATCATACAATCCAGATTTTAGACAAAACATTGCTGATTCTTGGCCAAATTCCATTGAAGATTCTTCAGCAAAAAAAGACTGGGGATGGAAAGATGAATTTAATCTTGAAAAAATGGTTTTTGAAATGTTAAAACACATCGATATTTCTAAAATAATTTAAAAAAATTATCGCATTAATCGAAATAATCAACTAATTTGACGAAAATATTTACAAGAATAGCATAGAGTTAAAAATATTTTATATATTTAGCATTGAATTAAACTTCAGACTAAAATTATTGAACACCTTTTTAAAGAAAGATAATGATTAAATTTTTATTTTTATTTTTATTTACAATCTCATTCGTTGGCTTAAGTTCAGCTAATGATTTTTTTGGTTTTACTGTCACTCAAGACGAAAAAATCAATCAAAAAGACAGTGAGGGTAAAAAACAAGGGAAATGGATATATTATGGAAAGGACCGTCCTCAAGAAGGTTACCCAATGGAAGGTAAAATCGAAGAAGGCCCATACCGTGACGACAGAAAAGAAGGCATTTGGATTAAATATCACAACGATGGTGTTACTCCAAAACTAAAAGGAATGTATAGCAATAACAGGCCAAAAGGTGCTTACACAAAATTCCATGCAAATGGAAAAATAAAAGAACAAGGGAATTTCGAAAAAAATCAATACCAAGATTCGTTAAAAAGATATCATGAAAATGGAACTTTAGAATACGAAGCAAAATACAACGAAAACGGGAAAGAACAAGGGAAAGTAAGATTTTACTATCCAAATGGGCAAGTTGAGTTTGAATATTCTTCATCAAATGGAGTTGCCTCAGGAAAAGCTACTCGTTTTTATGAAAATGGAGATGTGAAAGAAAGCATCGAATTTAACGGTGATGGCTCTGTTGCAAAAAGCGAGCAAAAAGAAATGGTTAACCCAGCTATCAAAGTAAAAGATCCAGGTGCAACTTCAGAAAAAGCCCCATCAATTGATAAACCAATTGTTAAAGGAGGAAAATTCCAACCAAACGGTTATAACAAAGTTTACAACTCTGAAGACGAAATTTGGCAAGATGGTGATTTCAAAGACGGAAGACTTTACAACGGAAAAGTATATGTGTACGACCGTGATGGAATTTTATTAAAAGTAAAAGTTTATAAAAATGGTGTTTACCATTCTGACGGACAATTATAAAAATAGATTTTAAAAAATAAGAAAAGTCGATCAATTTTGGTCGGCTTTTTTTGTAACTAATCGTTTTATAGGAAACAGTTTTGTATTTTTACACCTTATTATATATTAAGTATAAAACGCATGATTAAATTAGGTAAAAAGTTCGACTCGAAAACCAACTTGGTTTTTATTTTAGATAAAAAATTCTCCGCAAAAGATTTTGGGATAGAGGAAAAATTACCTATCATTATACAAAATGGAATTGATTCATTTTTAAAATCGAAAGACGATTTCGATTATTTAAAACTAGGTGAGCAAAGCATATTTTTTGTAAAGCAAGATGAAAATGTAGAAAAAATTAGAATTGCTGGACACACAGTTCGTACAAAACTTCATAAAGCTGAAAAGTCAGTTTCAATAGTTGGTAAAAATAAACAAACCTTTGCTTTAGCAGAAGGATTGGCTTTGGCTAATTATCAGTTTTTGAAATACTTTAAAGATGCCGAAGAAAAGAAATTTAAATTAGAAAAAATTGAATTATTTTCTGGAGATAAAAAAGCGATTGACTTTTTAAACAATACAATCAAAGCGGTTTACTGGTCAAGGGACATGGTAAATGAACCAGTTTCTTTTTTAACAGCGACGCAATTATCGGATGAAATTACTGCTTTGTGTAAAGATTTACCTATTCAAGTTGACGTTTTAGAAAAAACGAAGATTGAAGCTTTAAAAATGGGTGGACTTTTGTCAGTAAATAAAGGTTCAATAGACCCACCAACATTTACCATTTTGGAATACAAACCCAAAAATGCTAAAAACAAGAAACCGCTTGTTTTAGTAGGAAAAGGAGTTGTTTATGATACGGGAGGTTTGAGTTTAAAACCTACTGCTGGTTCTATGGATTTAATGAAAAGCGATATGGCTGGTGCAGCTTGTATGGTTGGTGCAATTTACAATGCAGCTTTAAATAATTTGAATGTGCATGTAATTGGATTAATTCCAGCAACAGATAATCGCCCAGGAGAAAATGCTTATACACCAGGAGATGTGATTACCATGTTTGACGGTACAACGGTTGAAGTTTTAAATACGGATGCAGAAGGAAGAATGATTTTGGCGGATGCACTATCGTATTCAAAAAAATACAAGCCAGAATTAGTCATCGATGCTGCAACTTTAACAGGCGCGGCAGTTGTTGCTATTGGAACAAAAGCTTCTTGTTTGATGGGAAATGCCGATCAAAAAATCATGGATAAATTGGTTGTGTCTGGTCAAAATGTTCACGAAAGACTTGTTCAACTACCATTTTGGGATGAATATTTTGAGGAAATGAAATCTTCCATTGCTGATTTAAAAAATATCGGAGGAAGATATGCGGGCATGATTACTGCAGGAAAATTTTTGGAGCACTTTATCGATGCACCTTACATTCATCTTGATATCGCTGGACCTTCATTTCTAGAAACAGCTGAAAACTACAAAGGAAAAGGAGGAACAGGAGTTGGTGTTAGATTATTGTCTGATTTTTTACAAAACTATTAATAAATATGATTAGAGTAGGAATAACAATAGGAGATACAAACGGAATTGGCCCAGAAATAATTATTAAAACATTGCGAGATAATCGTATTTTGCAAGATTTTATTCCAATTATTTATGGTTCTACAAAAACAATGGCTCACCACAAAAAAGCAATTAATGATGATGAGTTTGTTTACCAATCATGTAAAACTGCAAGTGAAGCTGTTCCCAAAAAAGTCAATATTGTAAATGTTTGGCAAGAGGAAATTAAATTTGATTTAGGTATTTCAACAGAAATAGGAGGAAAGTATGCCTTTTTAGCTTTGGAAAAAGCGACGGAAGATTTGGCTTCAAACAAAATTGACGTTTTAGTTACTGCTCCAATTTGCAAAGAAGGAATCATTAAGGCTGGATTTCAATTTCCAGGACATACGGAATATTTGGCTCACTTATCGAACGTTGATGAAGCTTTGATGTTGTTGGTAAACAATGATTTAAGAGTTGCTTTGGTTACTTCACATGTTGCCTTGAAAGATGTTTCAGCAAGTTTGACGAAAGACAAAATTTTCAACAAAATTAAAATGTTGGAATCAAGTTTGAAGAAAGATTTTGGTATTATTAAACCTAAAATTGCGGTTTTTGGATTAAATCCTCACGCTGGAGAAAACGGCAAAATGGGAGATGAAGAGTTGAATATCATTATTCCAGCAATTCAGCAGGCAAAAGGAGAAAATATTTTAGCTTTTGGTCCATATCCAGCAGATAGCTTTTTCGGATCTTCCAGTTTAGCTCAATTTGATGGCGTTTTAGCGATGTACCACGACCAAGGTTTAACAGCATTCAAAGCTTTGGCTTTTGATGAAGGAGTTAATTACACGGCTGGTTTACCAATTGTGCGAACTTCTCCAGACCACGGAACGGCGTTTGATATCGTTGGAAAAAATGTTGCTTCCGAACAATCGTTTAGAAGTGCCATTTATTTGGCTTTGGATATTTATAAAAACCGACAATTTCTGAAAGAATTTTCAACTAACCCTTTGCCATTTTCTGATGCAAAAAAGAAAAGTGTACATAGGAAGGAAGAGATTGAGTAGAAGTTTGTAATCTTACTAGCTAGAGTTCCTACTTCTGCTTTGTGTAAAACCATTTTTTGAATTTTTATCCTGCACTTTTTTGATAATTCCGATTTTTATTGATGATCAATAAGAGATTATACGTAGCAGTTTATTTTTTATTTAAATCAGGTTTTATTTTTCTAAATTATTTTTTATAGACTCTTATAGCCTGTGTTTTTGATGTAACATGAAGCTTTTTATAAATATTAGCTATATGATTACGAATAGTATGAGGGCTAACAAACATTTTTTGTGCAATTTCCTTATATTCATATCCTTCCACTAAAAAATCTAGTACATCTTTTTCTTTACCAGTGAGTTTATAATTATCTTCTTCAGTTGTAGTTTCATTTGGTTTTTCAATTGAGGAATTCATAAGTAGTTTAAGAACGCGTCTTGCAATACTGGGAGACATTGGAGTACCTTCATTATTTAATAAATTTAT
>JAZKEO010000013.1:9196-54772 GCA_040386975.1 Bacteroidota bacterium
GTCCATTATTAACTTCTATCCCGAATACTTTGGTTAATTTAATAAAACTTAATTTATTAAAACTTCACTTATTTTGTCTATTGGCTCATCTTTTAATAAATAACCATCAGCCCCAGCTTTGATTGCATTCACAATTTTATCGTCTTCATCAAAAATTGTTAAAATAAGAAATTTTAAATCTGGATAGCGTTCTTTCCCTTTTTTGACTGCTTCAATTCCGTCCATTATTGGCATATCTATATCCATCAAAACCAAATTTGGTTCAATACTTCTTCGAGCAATCATCATTTTTTCTAAGAAATCTTGTCCATTTTCTGCAGTAAATAATACTTCACAATTATCTAGTGCATTTAATTTTGTTTCTAAAGTATTTCTTATATTTGACTTGTCTTCTACAATCGCTAAATACATCATGTTTTCACTTTTAATAATACATTACAACTTATTGAATTCCACAGCTAAGGTAAACTTTGTACCTTTTCCAATTTCAGATTGTACCCGCAAATTGATCCCAACTTCTTGTGCTCTATTTTTTATGATGTTTAAACCAAAACCTGATGCAATTTCTTCATTGATATCGAAACCAATTCCATTATCATTAATTTGAATGGTAATTTTATCTGTTGATTTTATAGAGATTGATATTTCACTTGCTTTGGAGTATTTGAAAGCGTTGTTGATAATTTCCTGACAAATGCGGTAAAGATTGAGACCAAGTAAGGATTGTACTTTGAAATCAGATTCTAAATTTTCTAAAAAAACAACTTGAGTGGAGCTGTTTCTAAACATATTTCTTGTGTAAGTCTTTAATTTATCGGAGAAATCATTTAATGAAATGTCTTCCTCGTGAATTGCCCAAATAGTTTCTCTGAGATTACTTATAACACTTCTCACAGAATCATTTATGTTTGAGATAAGTTTTTTCCTTTTTATTGGATTTTCTTCATTCAAGCCATCTAATGTGAAGAGAATAAATGAAAGTTGACCGCCCACATTATCATGAAGATCTCGTGAGATTCGTTCTTTTTCTTTTTGCAATTCAGTTAGTCTCTTTAATTCAGTTTCGTTTTTTTTAAGTCTTAACACATTAATTATCCAAAGTACAAATATTATGATGAGCAAAATACCAACAATCAAACCAATAATTGTCCTATTTCTTGTTTCAATTTTCGCTTGATTTGTTTTTAATTTTTGTTGTAAAATAGCATTTTCTTTATCCTTCTTCTCGCTTTCATATTTTACTTTATATTCTGCTATTTGTTTTGAGGTTTCCTTACTGAAAATAGAATCTTTAAGTAAAATATACTTTCTGTAACTTTCCATTATGTCATTAGTTTTCAGTTTTGCTTTTACATCTGAAATAGCTCTTAACTGATACAAGATACCATTTGTATTTTTAGCATTCTCATATATTAGTAATGATTTATTGTAGAATATGAAAGCCTTTTTATAGTCTTTTTTCTCATAAAACCAGCGCCCCCTTTTTGATATTGTAAAAGCAATAAGGAGAGAATCCTTGGATAAAATAGAAAATTTTTCGGCTTCAATCAAGTGTTTGTCTCCATCTGAAATATTTCCCATCCTCTCAATAAACAATCCAGCAATTACAACATGAGTTCGTGTTAGTTCTGTATATTTTTTTGTGTTTTTTAGAAATCTTAACGCTTTATTCAAATTTACCAAAGAAGAATCTAATTCATTAAACTCAGAATAAATAGTTCCAATATTGTGGTAAAGTTTATATTTTAATGAATCTATATTACATGAATCAAGTAATTTTTTTGTTTCAATGAATGAATTTAAAGCTAATCGTCTATTATTCAGAAAATAAAGCATTTTTGCTACTTGCATTTTCGCGTAAGCAATTTCATTACAATCATTTTGCTTTTCTGCTATTTTGAGTGCTTTAGTATTTAATTCAAGAGCTTCAGCGTAATTACCATGATTAAATTTCTTCTCTGCAATCACATAATAATTATGCTCTCGTTTTTTAACTTGTGCAAATACACTTGTTTGAAAGAAATAAATCAAATAAATAATTTTTAAAACCTGAATTGTTGACCTCATAACAATGCAAAAATAATTCAATTTTATTTGAAGCAAGCGAAAATATTAAGTTTTTGAGCTTTCTAGTATAAATGTACTATTGTCTAAGCGGGATAATTTACCGTGATTTGTAAAAAAATAAAACATTGGTTTATGACGTAAAAATTTAAAAAAAATGAATTTCCTTTTTATGAATTATGGCGGTGATTTTCATTATAATAAAGGTTTTATTTCAAAAAAGTCAATTAAAAAATCATTATTAACTAATTTAAAAACAAAGATTATGAAATTTACTCTAAAATTTATTCTACATGTAATATTATTTAACTCATTATTATATTCAAATATTAGCGCACAAACTACAAACTACAAACTTTTGTATGATGATCCCTTAACTTACAAAAAGCTTTTTATTAATTTTAATTTAATTGAGTTAGATGTTATAAATCCTTCAAATTGGCGAGCTGGACTCGGTGCTGAATTTGCATTAAATCAAAAATTACTATTTCATGCTGATTATAATTTTACACCAATAGGGTCTGTTGGATTCAATAGTGAAACAATTAATAAGACTGGTGTTTGTTTTGAGGGGGGTGGAATCTTTTCATTTTCTTCTAAAATCAAAACTGGAAAAATGAAAATTGGATTCAATTCACAAAGAAGTCGCTATAATATGAAAATACAGTGTAATATTCAGAAACAATATGGTTTAAGAGCAGGAATAAATACATTTTCAACACCTAAAAAACATGATGGTTACTCTTCCTATTCAACTGCTGTAAGTATTTACACAGGAATTGTTATAATGCGAACAAAAAATCCATTAGTAGATGTTGATGGTTTCGGAGCATATAGTAGAAATAGTCGTGGTAAATTATATCTTGATTTAATGTTTGCTCCAGTTATAAGCCTTAAAGATAATACAAATTATGATGCTTATCCTGGTTCTACCACTATTACAGCATCAAATTTTCCAGAATTGACAAAAAATCATTTAGGTATACGACTTGGCTATATGAAAAGAACAAACTTCCCTATTCCTTTGTATCAAGGATTTGAAGCTGGGATTCGTCCAGGAATTGGTAATGGAGCTTTTTTCCTTATGAAACTTGCTATTAGTGTTGGATTTTTAGAAGGAAAAGCAAAAGTCTAACCGAGTAATTTTAATAATATCTAATTATAATAAATAATAATGTAAGTACAAGATTATTTATTATATATTAGTATTTTCAAGTATGTTTAAATAAAAAAGCTGTTTCTAATTGAAGAAACAGCTTTTTTGTTGAGCGAATTTATACTTATAATTCAAACTTAATTCCTTGTGCTAAAGGCAAAGTATCTGAATAATTAATTGTATTTGTTTGTCTTCTCATATAAACTTTCCAAGCATCTGAACCTGATTCACGACCACCTCCAGTTTCTTTTTCTCCTCCGAAAGCACCACCGATTTCAGCTCCAGAAGTACCAATGTTTACATTTGCAATTCCACAATCTGAACCGTTATTTGATAAGAAATATTCTGCTTCTTTCAAATTGTTTGTCATGATAGAAGATGATAAACCTTGAGGAACACCATTTTGGATTGCGATAGCGTTTTCAACACCACCTTTGTATTTCAATAAATATAAAATTGGAGCGAATGTTTCGTGTTGAACGATTTTAAACTTATTGTCAGCCTCAGCAATTGCTGGTTTTACATAACAACCTGATTCATAACCTGAACCAGTTAAAACGCCACCTTCAACAATGATTTTTCCACCTTCTGCAACAACTTGCTTCAAGGCTTCTTCATACATTCTTACAGCGTCTTTATCAATCAATGGACCAACATGATTGTTTTCATCCAAAGGATCACCAATTTTTAATTGACCATACGCTTTAACTAAAGCATCGCGAACTGTATTATAAATATCTTCGTGAATAATCAATCTTCGTGTTGATGTACAACGTTGTCCAGCAGTTCCAACAGCACCGAAAACAGCACCTGGAACGATTACTTTTAAGTCAGCACTTGGAGTAATGATAATTGCATTGTTTCCTCCTAACTCTAATAAAGAACGACCTAAACGTCCACCAACAACTTCACCAACAGATTTCCCCATACGCGTTGAACCTGTAGCAGAAATCAAAGGAATACGTGTATCAGCAGTTAATAATTTTCCGATTTCAGCACCACCAATGATCAAACAAGAAACTCCTTCTGGAACGTCATTGTCTGTAAAAACTTCTTCTGTAATTTTTTGACAAGCAATTGCTGTGATTGGCGTTTTTTCTGATGGTTTCCAGATACAAACGTCTCCACAAATCCACGCTAAAGCAGTATTCCAATTCCAAACAGCAACTGGGAAATTGAACGCAGAAATAATTCCTACGATTCCTAATGGATGATATTGCTCATACATTCTGTGATTTGGTCTTTCAGAATGCATAGTCAAACCGTATAATTGACGAGATAAACCTACTGCAAAATCACAGATATCGATCATTTCTTGAACTTCACCTAAACCTTCTTGCAAAGATTTTCCCATTTCATAAGAAACAAGTTTACCAAGTGGTTCTTTATAATCTCTTAATTTGTCCGCCAATTGACGAACAATATCTCCTCTTTTTGGAGCAGGAATTTGTCTCCAAACTTTATATGCTTCTTGTGCTTTTAATACAATCGCCTCATAATCAGACTCTGAACAAGATGAAACAGAAGCAATTAATTTTCCATCAACTGGAGAAATTGAATCAATTTTTGTTCCACGAGTACTAAACCAATAGCTTCCTGTAGAAGCCCCACGATTAATGTTTTCAATACCTAATTGGTCTAATATTTCTTGGATATTTATACCAGCTTGAGTTTCAGCCATTTTCTTAGATTTTTTCTTTTAATTAAACTTTTGCAAAGATAAAGAATTTTACGCTTATTTACTCAGATTTTTAGAAATCTTTAACAAAAATCTTCAATATAAGTGTTTGAATATTGTAATCCTATGTAGTCATAAGATAAATTTGTTCTTTTCAATTTAATTTGTATTTTTATAAAAATTTAATTTTTATTTAATAAATACGGTTTATTACGTAGTGTCTTTAAAAAAATGATTTGTTAATTTTGTGGGTACTTTTTTAAAGAAATTACGTTAATTATAATATCGCTTTACAATCATATTCAATATATGTTAAAACTTTACTCTAAATCCTTTTTTATATTTTTAATTTGTATTTGCTTTACATCAGAGGATTTACATGCTCAACTTGTAGCTAATGCTGGTCCAGATGTTTTTATTTGTCCAACAGGAAGTGTACAATTAGCGTCTCCAACTCCGCATACAGGCGGAACAGGTCCTTTTACCTATTCATGGGCGCCTGCTACTAATTTATCCTGTACAAACTGCCCAAATCCAATTTCAACCACAAATATTACGAGAACTTATACTTTAACCGTTACAGACGCTTCATTACCAACTCCATTGGTTTCGACAGATCAGGTTACAGTCACTGCTGCAACAAATCCAACTTCATCTTTTACTTTTTCAGGTGCAAATAATCAATGTGCTAATCTTCCAATAAATTTCACGAATACTTCAACTGGAGCAACTACTTTTTCATGGAATTTTGGAGATCCGGCTTCTGGAGTGAACAATACTTCCACTTTACCAAATCCATCACATGTATTTACAGCTGTGGGAGGTGCAACCCAAAATTTCACTGTAACCTTAATTACAACGAATGCTGCTGGTTGTCAAACAACAAGTACACAGACGGTAACAGTTCGTCAAACTCCAGGTCCAGATTTAATTGATCCAGCAACAGGATTTAGGAATTGTAATGGTCCAACAGCAGATTTTTCTTTAACAACTTTTGATATTTCAGCAAATCCAACAAATTCGTTTTTTCAAATCATTTGGGGTGATGGTACGGCAGATTTTACAGGTGCAGCTTTTCCTGGAGGAGGTGTTTCACATACTTACACCACACAAGAGGTTTTCGATTTACAATATATTGTAACAAGTACAAATGGTTGTATTGATACAGCCTTGATTCCTGTTGCAAATACGAGTAACCCGTCAATTGGTGTTGCAACACTTGGTGGAACTACGGGTTGTGCTCCTTTAAATCTTTGCTTCCCTGTGAGTAGTTTTGCTGGAAACCACAACACTACAATTTATCTTATCAATTATGGTGATGGTTCACCAATTGATACAATTAGTCACCCACCACCAAACCAATTTTGTCATACGTATTTGATTTCTTCATGTCCAGGTGATTATACTTTCACAATTCAAGCTCAAAACTTGTGTAATACATCTCAAGCAACAGTAAATCCCATTGAAATTTATGAACCGCCAATTGCAGTAATTGGAGCAACACCATTAGTAGCTTGTGTAAATACACCAGTAAGCTTTATTAATAATTCTAACCTAGGATTCAACTCTTCATGCAGTAGTTTTACAACATTTACTTGGACTTTTGATGATGGAACTGGTCCAGTCGTTGTTAACTCATTGACTTCAACTGGAATGTTGCACACGTTTACAAATCCAGGTGTTTACGATGTTGTTTTAGCAACTTCAAATTCATGTGGATCAAGTGATGATACCATTCAAGTGTGTATTGAAGCGCCTCCAACACCTGATTTTTCAGTTGATGTTAATACTGCTTGTATTCCTTTTGATGTTGAAACAAACGATTTATCTGTTATTGCAAATGATTGTAACACAACACGTTCATGGGCAACACAATTTATGGCAACTTCATGTACGCCTTTTTCTGGAACAAGTAATTTTATAAACGGAACAACTTCAACAAGTTTAGAGCCTGAATTTGAGTTTTTAAGTCCTGGTACATTTCAAATTCAACAGACATTGACGAATTCATGTGGAAATTTTGTTTCAACAGAAACCATTATCGCTCAAGCACCACCTGAGATTGGAATTAATCCTGTTTCAAGTATTTGTGGTGGACAAAGTATAACTCCAACAGGAATTTTTAATGATTGTCTGGAATCGATAAATACCTATTTGTGGAATTTCCCTGGAGGTTCTGTAGCATCATCAAATGCTGAAATTCCTGGAACAATTTCTTATGCTGCAAATGGTTCTTATACGATAACATTAACTGCCACAAATTCCTGTGGCTCTGATGTTGCTACAACAGGATTAACTGTAAATGATGTACCACCCGTTGTAAATCCATTTACGGTTTCCCCACTTTGTGCAGGTTACGACGCAATATTTACTTCTGATACGGTATTGAATGCAACTTACACTTGGACTGGACCAAATGGTTTTACCTCTAATTTACAAAATCCAATTATCACAAATGTTACACCAGCAGATGCAGGTAACTACTCTGTTTTTGCATCTTTTGGAACTTGTTCTGGATTGAGTGAAAGTGTGAGTTTAGTTATTTTGCCAATTACCATAGTAAATGCAGGAAATGATGTAGTAAATTGTATTGATGATGCGCCCTTTACAATTGTTCCGGTAACACCTGCGGGTGGTGTTTGGTCAGGAAATGGAATCAATGCTGCAGGACTTTTCACTCCAAGTTTAGCAGGAGCAGGACCTCACACTTTAACTTATACTTTTACTGACCCAGGAACTTCCTGTGTGTATTCGGATTCTATAACAGCAACAGTCAATGCTTTGCCAATAGTGGATGCTGGACCAGATATTTCTCTGTGTAATCAGCCGATTGCAAATACTCTAACTCCAATAACACCTTTAAACGGAACGTGGTCGGGAGCAGGAGTTACAAATCCAACAGGTGAATTTACACCTTCAGGAATTGGAGTTTTTGAAGTTTTTTATTCTTTTACTGACGGAAATGGATGTTTTAATGAAGATACAATTAACATAACAGTTATTGATCCAACCAATGCGGATGCAGGTTTAGATTCAACAATTTGCGAAAATGGGAATAATGTGCAATTGACAGGTTTACCATTAGGTGGAACATGGACTGGGGTTGGAATTTCTCCTGCTGGGGATTACGATCCAACAGTTTTCGGTACTTTTACCATGACTTATAGTTTTGGAAGCGGAACGTGTCAAACATCAGACGAAATGGATTTTATCGTGAATCCAGCTCCAACCGTTGACGCAGGAGATGATTTTACTATTTGTTTGGATGGCGGAACGGTTGATTTGAGCACTTCACCAACAACGACTCAAGGTGGAACTTGGACTGGAACAGGAATCACTAATCCTACAGGAATTTTTGATCCTGCAATTGCTGGAAATGGCTCTCATATTTTGACCTATAGCTTTACTGATCCTCTTACAAATTGTTCAAACACAGACTTTTTAACAGCAACAGTTAGTGCTTTGCCAGTTGTAAATGCCGGAAATGATACGGTTTTATGTAATCAGCCCTTGGCTGTTCAATTACCTTCTTCACCTCCAGGTGGAGTTTGGTCAGGACCAAACGTTACTGTTGACGGACTTTTCACACCAAGTGGAACAGGCGTTTTTGAGTTGTTTTATAGTTTTACTTTATCTTCTTGCGACGCAAGTGATAGCATGGAAGTTACGGTCGTAGATCCTTCACAAGCGGATGCAGGTTTGGATTTAGAAATGTGTTTTTCTAATACACAAACACAGATTGTTGGTTTACCTATTGGCGGAACATGGTCTGGAACAGGAATTGCTGGAAATGGAGATTATACGCCAAATGTTCCAGGAACTTATACTTTGACCTATTCATTTGGTGGTGGAAACTGTTTGACAATAGATGATATGGAGTTAATTGTTCACGATTTACCAGTTGTTGATGCAGGTTCAGACGCTGTATTTTGTGAATCAGCGGGAGCAACAAACTTTATTGGAAGCCCAGCAAACGGAAATTGGACTGGTACAGGAATTACGAATGGATTTTTTGGAACATTTGATCCTTCCATTGCAGCGATTGGTATAAATACTTTAACATATACTTTTCAAGATCCAGTAACTACTTGTATCAACTCAGATGATATTGACGTTTTGATCAATCCTTTGCCAAATGTCAGTTTTGCTTTTAACCCAATTGTGTGTACTGGAGTCACAGAAAATTTCACCAACAATACGATTTTAGGGAATACATTTTCATGGAATTTTGGCGATAATACTGCTTTAGATGCGGCTACAAATCCGACACATGCCTATGCAAATACAGGTTTTTTTGACATCAATTTAATCGCAACGACAATTGATGGTTGTGTAGATTCCTTATCTCAAACGATTGAAGTACGTGAAGCACCAACTGCTGATTTTACACTTGCTCCTGATTCCTCTTGTGGACCTTTGATCGTTAATTTTACGAATAATTCTACTGGAATTGGAGCTTTAGTTTTTGCCTGGGATTTTGGAAATGGAAACACTTCTGCATTGCAAAATCCGGCTGCCGAAACCTATCTTGCAGGAATCATTTCCGACACAAATTATTTTATCACTTTAAGTGTTACCAATTTTTGTGGAACAGTTTCAGATAACGATTCTGTTAAAGTAATGCCTTTGCCTGTAGCTTTGTTCGGACCACGATTTGATATTGGTTGTTCGCCCTTTATTTTAGAATTTGCAAATAACAGTGTCGGCTTGCCTGATACGTATGCTTGGGATTTTGGAAATGGAACCACATCAACAATCAGTGATTCATTGTTTACCCAAACATTTGTTACTGGTTTAGATGACACAACCTTTACAATCAAATTAATCGTTACAAACGAATGTGGTGTTGATTCAGCTTTTCACACAATCACGGTTTTACCACAAAGTGTAAATGCCTTTTTTAATACAAATGTTACGGAAGGTTGTGCTCCACTTGCAGTTGATTTTACAAATTTATCTAATGGAGCACTTCAATTTGCTTGGGATTTTGGAGATTTGAATGTTTCTAGTAATGCCGATGCTACAAATACCTACACTCAGGCTGGTACGTACACTGTAAGAATGATAGCCAATAATGACTGTAGTGTGGATACTGCATTTGCAACTATTCTTGTTCATCCGCAACCTCAAATTGATTTTACTTTTACCCCAAATAGTTCTTGTGTTGGTGAAACCTTTCAATTTACAAATCAATCTGTTGATGTTGCAAACTTGATGTATGATTTTGGAGATTTAACGCAATCAAATTTATCAAATCCAAGTCACATTTATTTATCAAGTGGAACTTTCCAAGTAACATTATCTGGAACAAGTACACTTTTTGCTTGTCAGGCTAGTATCACAAAACCAGTTACTGTTTCCACAACTCCGATTGCAAATTTTACAATGAATGTAAACGATGTGTGTGATCCTTCTCCAGTTTCTTTTAGCAATACGAGTCAGAATTTTGCTTTTACAACATGGAATTTTGATGATGGAAATACTTCTTCTTTGAACAATCCAACACACACTTATACGAGTCCTGGAACGTATGATGTTGAATTAATTGTCGAAACTGCTGCAGGTTGTTCGGATACAATAAATCAAACGGTTCAAATTTTTCCTTCGCCAACAGCAGATTTTAACATCGCATTATCAAATTTATGTAATGTACCGGTAACAGCAACCTTGGATGATAATTCAACTGGAGCTACTTCTTATGATTGGAGTTTTGGAAATGGTACAACATCTACTTTAACAAATCCATCGGTTACTTATCCAAATCCGGGAATTTTTGATATTAAATTAGTTGTTTCAAATCAATTTAACTGTTTTGATTCTTTGACAAAAACGGTGAATATTGACGATATTCCCGTAGCCAATTTCAATATTCCAGCTTATGATACTTGTAGTCCGAGTGTTGTTTCTTTTGTAAATACAAGTATTAATTTCACAATCAATTCATGGAGTTTTGGCGATGGAAACGTTTCTAATACACAAAATCCAAATAATATTTATGATGTTCCGGGAGACTATTTTGTAAAATTAGTTGTAGAAAACAACAATGCATGTAAGGATTCTGTTACGCAAATGGTTCGTGTTTATCCTGTTCCTACTGCTGATTTTTTAGTGTTTAACGCTGATTCTTGTAAAATTCCTGCACAAGTATTTACAAGTAATACATCTTCTGGAGCAACAAATTATTCTTGGAATTTTGGAAATAGCTTTACTTCTGTAATTACCAATCCAAGTTCTTTTTATGACGCAGCAGGAACATATTTCATCAAATTAGTAGCAACAAATCAATATGGTTGTCAGGATTCAATTATTAAAGATGTAACGATTTTTGCTCCACCAACTGCGAACTTCATCGTTTCTGACCAAAGTATGTGTGTTGGTGAGGATTTCATCGCAACATCTTTGAGTTTACAAGAAGATTCTGTGCGTTGGTTTATGGGAGATGGTGTAGAATATACGAGTAATGTCGTGAATCACGAATATGAAAATGCAGGTGATTATTTCATCACACTTGTGGCTTATGGACAAGGAAGTTGTAGTGATACGATGTTTGCAACAACTCCTGTTACGGTAAATGTTACGCCAATTGCTAATTTTACTTATGTCAATAAGGAAGAAGAGGATTTAATTAACGGAACGATAGATTTTACCAATTTGTCTGCTTTTGCAAATACGTATTTATGGCGTTTTGAAGGAGATACAACTTCTACTTCTGTGAATCCTACTTATCAATTTAACTATTTTGGTGATGTTGATGTCACACTAATTGCCTTTAATGTAAATGGTTGTGTGGATTCAATCACGCAGCCAGTCGTCATTGATTATTTCAAAGGTTTACATGTTCCAAATGCGATTTTTCCAGGCCACCCAAGTTTTGAAGTTTCACATTTCTTACCAAAAGGAGTTGGCTTGTATTCCTATCAGTTAACAATTTACGACGATTGGGGGAATTTAATTTATGAAACCAGTGCTTTGGATCTTTACGGAAGACCAACAGAATCGTGGGATGGAACATTTAATGGACTTCCAGTACAACAAGATGCTTATGTCTGGAAAATTGAAGCGACTTATATGACTTCCGAATTTTGGGAAGGAAAACAATATCCAGATGGGAAATTTAAAAAATCAGGAACTGTAACTGTAATAAGATGATGAAAACAACTATAAAAACATGTTTTTTACTTGTCTGCCTTATTTTTGCGACAGGAATATTAAACGCTCAAGATGCGAATTTTTCTATGTTTTATAATAATCCGACTTATTATAACCCAGGAATGACAGCAATTGGAAATGGTTTTACTTTCAGAGCCAATGCACGAAGTTTGTGGACTCCAATTCCAAGTAAATTTAACACTGTTTCCGTTTCTTTGGAGGCTGAAGCGATTAATAAAATTGGCTTTGGTTTACAAGCATATTCGGATGTTGGTGGAGAAGGACATTTGAGAACAACGGGAGCAAATTTGTCCTACATGTATCGTCCTTTGGAATCAAAAAATGCTTTATTGCAAATCGGATTTTCGGGAGGTTTGGTAAATAAATTTGTTGATTGGAGTCAATTTACTTTTTCTGATCAATTAGATGAAGTACAAGGAGTTGTAAGAGAATCTGCTTTTTCAGAGCCAAATTTCAGAAGTGTTTCCTATGCCGATTTTAGTGCGGGTGCCGCTTTTAAATTTAATACTAAAAAACGAAAATCAGGCGGAATGAATCGAAAAATGACAGGAACCTTGGGAGCAGGATTTCATCATTTAACACAACCAAAAGATGCCTTTTTAGGTGACAAAGAAAAATTACCAATCAAAAGTGTAGTACATGGAAACATTTCATTTTTAATAGATAAAGTCATTTTTTCTCCAGCTTTTATTTACGAAAGACAAAATCAATTTCAGACTTTTACGATTGGATTAAACATCGTTAAAAAACCTTTTTATGCCGGTTTGTGGTTGAGAAATAGAACCTATGCCATGCTTCCAAAAAGATACGATTCGTTTATTGTTTCTGTTGGAGCACATATTCCACACAAAAAATTAACGAATTACAGAATAGGTTATAGTTTTGACATGACTCTATCGCGTTTAAAATCTGCATCAATCGGAACACACGAAGTAAGTTTGATTATCGATTACGACAACCGTGTTTTATTTCAGAAAATTAAAAACAAAAAGAGTCTGAGAAATAAATACAAATGTCCAGAAGATTTTAAGGGGTTTGATTGAGGATACAAAATAAACGGATGAATAAATTAGTATAACTAATATGAAACAATACCTTGGCATAATTTCATCAATAATTTATGCTTTAGCCATTCGAATTATTGCTGAATTTGACATTATTGAAATTAACTCACTTGCATTTCTTATTGTAGCACCCACGGTTTTAGGATTTATTCCATTTTTCTTCAGAAATGATAAATTCTATAATAGTATTTGGAAAGCCATTTTTTTTCCTTTAATTTCTATTCTTATTTTCTTACTTATTGCCGTTGCTACAAGAATAGAAGACATTTTTTGTTTAGCTATTATTGGTTTTCCTTATGTTTTTATATCAATATTAGTTAGTATTGGACTATATTTTTATCTTAAAAAGCAAGATAATGGAATTTCAAAAAATACTATGTCAATACTTTTGTTGCCTATTTTAGTTGGAAGTATAGAAAAAGAGTTTCCTAAAAAATCATCGGAGTATATTATTTCAGAAAATATAATTATCAATTCCAATCTAGACTCTGTATATAATAATCTTTTGGAAGTGCCAGATTTAAGTGAAACATCAAGTAGTGGAATAAGTAATTACTTAGGGATTCCAAGACCAAAATTTTCAACATATGACTATGAATTTAATATACGCAAGGGTTATTTTGAAAATGGGATAGTATTGTATGAAACTGTAAAGTATTCAAAAACAAACTCTAAATTAGTCTTTAATATAGATGTTGATAAATCTGAATTAGCAAATAGTCCAACGCTCAATCATGTTTTAACATCTAAAGGAATAGAATTTGATAATGTAACATATAAGTTATCAAAAATCGATTCTAATAAAACTAAATTGACCTTGAGTACAAAATTCAATATTAATTCTAACCTACCATTTTACGGAAGATATTGGAGTAAATTAATTATAACTGATTTTGAAACAAATATTTTAAGATCATTAAAAGCTAAAATCGAATAAATGTTTCTGACACGAATTTAATCAAACAACTATGCGAAAACTAATAATCTACATAGCAGCAAGTTTGGATGGTTATATTGCAAAACCAAATGATGACCTTAGTTTTTTGAAAATAGTAGAAAAAGAAGGTGAAGATTATGGTTATGCAGCATTTGCAGAAACTATTGATACGATAATTATCGGTCGAAAAACATACGATTGGGTGTATAAAGAAATTGGAGAGTCTTATTACGACAATGGCGACAGAAAGGTGTATGTTATTACGAGAACGGAAAAACCAAGTGTTGGAAAAACAACATTTTATTCAGGAAACTTGAAAGAATTAGTGACACAACTAAAAGCCGAAAAGGGGAAACATATTTATTGCGACGGTGGTGCTGAAATAATAACTGAACTTTTAAAACAGGACTTAATCGACGAAATAATTATTTCTATTATTCCTATTTTGCTTGGAAATGGGACACGACTTTTCAAAGAAGGTATTCCTGAACAAGTACTTGAGCTTGTTAATACCAAAACATTTGAAACGGGATTAACACAAGTGCATTACAGAAAGATTTGATTGAAAGAGAATTATTTTTTCTTCAAAACAAATTCAACGCGTCGGTTATTTGTTCTTCCTAGTTCAGTAAGATTTGAATCTATTGGTAAAGAACTTCCTTTTCCTTGAAATTCAATTCTATTTTCTTGAATTCCTTTAGAAACCAAATATTCTTTTACTGATTTGGCTCTGTTGTTTGACAACATAATATTGGAGGATTTATTGCCAATGTTATCTGTGTGACCAGTTAACTGAATTGCATAACTTGGATTATTTTTTAATACCAAAACAACTTTATCTAATTCTGTAAATGAAATTGTTTTTAAGCTGTGTTTTGCAAAATCAAAGGTGATGTTTTTTAAAATAATTGCTTTATCAAGTTCAATTTTTTTGTCATCAAAATAAGTTATCTGTTGCTTGACAGCTTCTTTATTGAAAAAACTTTGCGAGAAAGTAGGTAAACCTAAAGTAGCAATTTTACCATTCAAATTAATGTAATTATTTTCATATTTACAGTTCAAGCCTAAAGCGTTTGGCTCATGAATTACACCCAAAAAACTTGTGTTGTAAATTGGGAAATAAATTTTACCATCATTGGCAACTTGCAAAGCACCAACCCATTCTTTGTTTGCTGTTTGCCCAACTTTAATCATTGATTTTTTGATTAAATCGTTGTTTTCTTCTTGTAGATTAAATTGAAAAATTTCACCTGTTCCAGCTGATGTAGTGTATAATTTTGAACCATCTACAGAAAATTCAATACCATATGTATATGAATTATTTGGGAACTCAAAAACCAGGGAATTTGAAACTTTACCAGTTTCGTTATCAAAATCAAAAAGTTCGATAATATCAGAGTCTTCTAAGGCTAAAGCAAGATTACTTCCATCAGGATTTGATTTCATGTAACCTTGTGTGTTCAAAGCTGCTCCATCGTGAATCAAACCTACACTTGATAAAACGCCTTTTTTTTCAACACCATTTTCTGTTACCAAATAAGCAACAAATGTATTGTTTTTCCACTTGTGTGAAATAACCCAAATATCTTTTCCGTTGCGGTGTTTGACGGCGGTTAACTTTTCAGTAACTAAAGTATCTAAAAAAATATTCTTTTTTGTTGGGATAACATCTCCCAAACCATTTTCAAGTGTTAAATCGATTTCAGAATAGCATAATCCATCCAAACCGGCAGTCGCAGGAACAGTAAATAAATAATACAAATTTGAACTTTTTGGATTTGGAATGGCAACGCCAGAAGATGTTGATGATGGGTTTCCTTTTAAATTCTGACCATTTGTCATCAAAGTATGTGTTCTATTCCAAACGGAAATTCCATCTGTGTAAAACAACAAATTACCCAGTTTATCTGAAATTACTGCACAACCTTCATCAGTATTTATTTTCCCATCCGTTAGAGGAATTGCTTTTCCGCTTGAAAAATCTAAACCAGCATTTTTTCCGAAATACCAAAAATTAGCTTCCTTTTGTGAAAAAGATAAAAAAGGAATTAACAATAAAAAAAGAATAACATTTTTCATATCTTAAAATTTACCACGTAAACAACTCATCAACAAGACCTTTTCCCCAAGGTTTGCTTTCAAAATCTGCTTTTAGTTTGGCTTTCAGTTGTTCATGGCTATAGACTTTTTTCCCAGCTTTTGGAGTGATTTTCGCGAAATCAAAATCTGGTTTTAAGGCTTCATATTTTTTTGCAAAATAAACAACTCCACCATCTTCTGTTGCCAAACCTAAAATTGCTCCTGGCAAACCACGAAACGTTTCTGGTCCAACGGAAGGAATAATTTCTTCACTAAACCAAGCATAAATCGTAACACTATCGTTTAGTTTATACATCGCTTTTTGGCACTGATAAATTCCGATTTTTCGCTTGCTTTCAGTTATTTTCCACTCGCGGTCGATCAAAGAATCTTGCACGTAAGCGTTTTCACCCCAAATATTAAGGACAGATAAGCGTGTACCAGATTTGATGTTTTGTGCTACAGAATTTTTGTTTGTTGCCCATGACATTCCTTTTTTTCCACTTTCATCTTCTGAGGGAATAAAAACGGAAAGTGAGTCGTTGAAATACAATTCAAATACATCAAGATTGTATTTGTTTTCTTCTGTAATCCAGTTTTTTGTACGTTCGTCCGTGAATTTTTTCATCAAATTCGTTTTCCGCTCGAAGGTAATTTTCCCAGATGTAATTTGAGAAAAAGAACTATTTACAAAAAAGAATAAAATGCTAAATGAAATTAATTTAGAAAAAATCGCCATCATCTTCTTTGATTTTATTGTTGTTAAATTTATAAGTCAATCTCACCATAAAATAGCGAGCGATTATGACTGATTTTGTATCTGTAATTACGTTTGAACTTACATCACGATAGGTACTAATGTTTTGATTTAGAATGTCATAAACTTGTAGTTTAGCAATCAAATTTTCTGTTTTCAAGAAGCTTTTTGAAATCCCAGCATTCCAAATGAAAACGTTCAAATTGTAGCTTGCAGCACGGTTTGAATTGATAGCATAGGTGGCTTCTGTTTCAAAAATAAAACCTTTTGGCATTTTCCACAAAAGTCTTGCATCGTAATTTTGTGAGAAATAAGGTAAACTTGATTGTGCACTAATCGTGTTTGATGGAGCGGTGTAATCAAAATCTCCACCGATAGAAAATTCAAGTGAATCTCTCTCAATTCTGATTTCCATTCCTGCACCAAAACTTTTATTTGTAGCGATATTTTCTGCACTGTCAATGTAAGATTTTGATTTTGAAATTCCACCATTCAAACTTGGGAAAACTTCAAGAAATTTCTTAAACATTGGAAATCCTCCACCTATGTTAAAACTTGAATTTGTGTTTCCGTCAACATTAATTGTTTGTGAAGTAATACGACCTGCATTATCAAAAGAAGTTGCATTTGCAAAAGCATTGTTTGTAACCATATGATTAATCGCTGTCCACATGTGTGTACCAGAAAGAGCTTTATAAAAATTGTAATTCGCAGAAATGTTGTGTACAAAATTTGGCTTCAGATTTGGATTTCCTATAACCAAACGGTTTGGATTTGTATTGTCGCGAACAGGTTGCAACTGATTAATGGATGGTTGTGATGAACTGGTATTGTAATTGATATTCAAACGATTATTTTGAGAGAATTTGTACGTAAATCGTGCTCGAGGTAATACGTTATTGATATTTTGATTAATTGTAGTGTCTAAAATCAAATTGCGGTTTTCAACTAATACATTTCTAAATCTAACTCCTCCAGAGAGACGCAATTTTTTATAATCGTAAATTAATTGAGTTCCACCGCGGTTATACGATTTTACACTTTCAAAACTATTAGAAAGTGTTGAGTCAACTTTAGAATATGAACCATTTTCAAAATCACGCGTGAACTTTTCTTGATCGTTGAAATTTGAAAAGTACTCATATTCAAGTTCCAATTTCACTTTTTTGTTTAATGGTTCGATGTAAGAAATTCCTGCTGTATGAGAAGTTGAAAGCGACTTATTTTCCTTAGATTGATCCGCTGTGTCATTAAAAATAGGGGAAACATAATTCAAATCAAGAATACTTAAATTCCCACTAGACTGATTTTTATCAAAATTAAATCGGTAATTTGTAGTTAATTTTCTTCCTTTTTTCTTGAAATTTTTTCGGTAGCTAACTCGTGTACTAAAAGTTGTTCCTTCAGCATCATTTTTATTTGTTACAGCTGTATTTCTTGATAAAGCTAAGTCTTCAAACAAGAAATTGGTATTATCTAGTGAGGTTGAATTTGAACTATTTAGTTTTGCTTTTGGTTCAATTTCCAAAGTTGACAAGGAATCAATTTTATATTCAAACTTCATGTTCATTTCATGAGATTGATTTTTATTGTCAGTCGTGTTTTCCAAATCCGTTACATAAGAAGTATCTGTCAAAAAGTATTGAGAACGATTTGTTTCGGAAGTTTTTAAGGTGTTGTTACTGTAAGTATAATTTACATTCAATTCCATTTTTTTATTCAACTGCTGATTGAAATAAACACCCGTTTTTAACGTCGTTGGAATACCATCACCTTGAGAATTGTTAAAATTCCAGCTCCAATTATCTTCTTCTTCGTTGTAGCCACCACCTTCTCCAAGACCATATTTATACATATCTTGCCAGTCCAAACTCGATTTCATCGTATTAGAACCTAATGCAAAAACAGATATTTTTTGTGTTTTATTGAATTTATTAGCTAACAATTCACCCTCATAAAAAGGTTTCCCTCTTGTTGCTCCAAAATCGCTTGCACCAGAAACTTTTCCAAAATAACCTTTTTTAGCTTCATCCTTCAACCTCAAATCCATGACTTGAATCGTTTCAGAATCGTCCGTCGCATTTTCATCTTTTTTCTCGTAAATTTCAACTGTTTGAACACCGTTTGCAGCTAAATTTTTTGTTGCCATCGTTGGATCTGCACCAAAAAATTCATCTCCATCAACCAAAACTTGCTGGATTTCTTTTCCTTGTGATTCAATCGAACCATCAGCATTGACTTTGATTCCAGGAAGTTTTTTTAATAAATCTTCAACTACCGCATTAGGTTTCACTTGAAAAGAATCGGCTACATAAACCAATGTATCTCCTTTGTAATAAACAGGATCTTTGTAAGCATAAATGACAACTTCATTTAACTTTTGACTTTTTTGAGGTAAAATAATACGTTTTATGTCGAATTCGTGATTTGCTTGACTTCCAAACATGTAATAGGAATTGTCGCCAAATTTTGGATGTGAAACAACAAGTTGCAGGGTGTCTATTGTTAAATTTGTAAAAGCAAAATTTCCGTTTGAATCCGTTCTTCTAAAATCAATTAAAACGGAATCTTTGATTCTCACCAGCATAGCTAAAGCATTTGGCAAAGGCAACATTGTACCACTTGTTGTATCTTGAACGTTTCCTGTAATCCTCATTTTTTGGTTAAAAGAGAAAAAAGGAAGTAGTATAAAGAGTATTAAGTAGATTGATTTTGTAGTGTTTAATTTTAAATCTAATTTCATCGATGAGCGAAAATTTTGAGTTACAAGTATATAAAAGATTTTTGAGCTAAAAATGTTAAAGTTTGTGAAGAACTAAAATCTTAGGATAAACGGTAAGATGTGAAAATGTTACATTGCTTATTGAGAAGTTTTTAAAAGATTGTTTTTTTGATAAATAATTCTTATTTTTGGTTAAACTAAACCTAAATTTATCTTTATGACAAAAGAAACCGCGATCAAATTATTTGAAGAGACAAAAGTTCGTTCACTTTGGGATGATGTAGAAGAAAAATGGTATTTTTCAATAGTAGATGTTATTGGAATACTGACAGAACAATTAGATCATCAAGGAGCAAGAAATTACTGGAAAGTTTTAAAAATCAGACTTTTAAAAGAAGGAAATGAAACGGTTACAAATTGTAACCGTTTGAAGCTTCTTGCTGCTGATGGAAAGTTGAGATATACCGATGTTGCAGATACTGAACAATTATTTCGCTTAATTCAGTCAATACCATCAAAAAAAGCTGAACCATTTAAATTATGGTTAGCAAAAGTAGGAAGGGAAAGAATTGATGAAATTGAAAATCCAGAATTAGGTATTGATCGTTTAATGGAAACTTATCTAAAAAAGGGATATAGTAAAGAATGGATAAATCAACGTTTAAAAAGTATTGAAGTTCGAAAAGAGTTAACAGATGAATGGGAAACAAGAGGTGTTCAGAAAGGTTTAGAATTTGCAATCTTAACTGATGAAATCACAAAAGCTTGGAGTGGATTAACTGTAAAAGAGTATAAAAATTTCAAGGACTTAAAAAAAGAAAATATTCGTGATAATATGACTAATATGGAACTTGTTTTAAACATGTTAGCAGAGGCAACAACAACAGAAATCAGTAAGGAGAAAAAACCAAAAACCTTTATAGAAAGCAAAACTATTGCTAATCAAGGAGGAACAATTGCAGGAAATACTCGTAAACAAATTGAAGCTAAGACAGGAAAAAATATTGTCAGTTCAATCTCAGCGAAAAAGCTAATTGGTAAATAAATTAAATTTTAAAAACATATTTAATCCAAATTAATGTACTTTTGAATTAAAAATTAATTGATGTTAAAAGTTCTTGGAATAATTCCTGCTCGATTTGATTCTTCCCGTTTTCCGGGTAAACCTTTACTTGATTTGATGGGGAAAACGATGATTCAACGGGTTTACGAAGGAGCAAAAAAGTCTCAAAAATTAAGTGAAGTTATTGTTGCGACTGACGACAAACGTATTTTTGATGAGGTAATTCGTTTTGGAGGAAAGGCGATGATGACAGCCAAAAATCATCCAAGTGGAACAGATCGCTGTGGAGAAGTGAGCAAAAACTTTCCTGATTTTGATGTGGTGATTAACATTCAAGGCGATGAACCTTTGGTTGATTTTCGCCAAATAGATCAATTGATTTCAGCTTTTGAAGATGAGTCAACTTCGATTGCAACTTTAGGAATTAAAAATGTGAGTTTGGAAGATTTAAATAATCCAAATCGCATTAAAATTGTCGTGAATCAGAAACAAAAAGCACTTTATTTTTCTCGTTCTTGTATTCCAAATTTCGCCAATTATTCAGAAAATGCAAGTGAATTTTATCCATTTTTGAGGCACATTGGTTTGTACGCTTACCGTACGGAAATTTTACAAAAAATCATTTCTTTAGAGCCAACAAAATTGGAAAAAATCGAATCTTTGGAACAATTGCGTTGGTTGTATTATGGTTATGAAATTACAGTTGTAGAAACAACAATCGAAACACCAAATATCGACGTTCCGGCCGATGTTGAACAAGTTTTAAAATTTTTGTAATGAACTTTTTAGCAGTTTTTATTGGAGGAGGTTTGGGTTCTCTGGCTCGTTATCTGATGGGGATTTTAGTTTCTAAATCAAATCAAAGTGGTTTTGCATTTTATTTTCCTTTGGCGACTTTTCTTTCAAACGTTTTGGCTTGCATCATTTTAGCTTTTACGATTTATTTTTTTAAAGATAAATTTGAAAGTTCAAGCTGGATTTCACCTCTCATTATTACTGGTTTTTGTGGTGGATTCAGTACTTTCTCCAGTTTTTCATTGGAAACAACGATACTTTTTCAACAAGGAAATTACCTTTGGGCAATTCTAAATATTGTTATTTCGCTTGCTTTTGGAGTAGGGATTTTTTTGTTTTTTCAAAAGTAAGTCAATTTTTACTTTTTTCATTGCCAAAAAAGTAAACAAAAAGGCTAGGTCTTTATTCGAAAAATTGAAAATTACGTCTCATTACACTTTTGAAACCAAACTTATCAAGTTGTTAGCCAAATTGAAATTTGGACAACTTGATTTCAAACAAGGTTTCAAAGACGTTTCATTCAACTTATTTTCTACTTTTTCAGCATAATGACCATTTTTGTTTCTCGTAAATAACTTTCACGATTATTTGTGTATTTTTCGATTTTTAAACTCTACGTTGACGAATCCAAAAAAATTAGTACCTTTATCCAAAATTAAATCTATGGGATGTACCTCTTGTAGCTCTGGCGGTGGAACACCAAAAGGCTGTCAAAATAACGGAACCTGTAGCTCTGGTGGATGTAACAAATTAGGTGTTTTTGATTGGTTGGGAAATATGAAATTACCAAGCGGTCAGGCGCCATACGACATAGTTGAAGTTCGATTTAAGAACAGTAGAAAAGAATTTTACCGCAATGATAAAAATTTATCTTTGCAAGTTGGTGATGTGATTGTCGTGGATGTTAGCCCTGGATATGACGTAGGAGTTGTATCAATTGTTGGGGAATTAGCCAGAATACAAGTGAATAAAAAATCTCCAAACTTAAAACCTTTGGAAACCAAAAAGATTTTGCGCATTGCAAATCAAGCTGATATTGATAAATGGGCGAAAGCCAGAGAGTTAGAGAAAGAAGTGATGTTTCAATCACGTACTTTGGCTCTAAATTTGAAACTTCAAATGAAGATTTCAGATGTTGAATATCAAGGTGATTTGTCAAAAGCTGCTTTTTATTATACTGCAGATCAACGTGTTGATTTCCGTCAGCTAATCAAAGATATGGCTGATAAATTCAAAGTTAGAGTTGAGATGCGTCAAATTGGTTCACGTCAAGAAGCTTCCCGTTTAGGTGGAATTGGTTCTTGCGGAAGAGAATTGTGTTGTTCGACTTGGTTGACAGATTTCAGAACTGTTTCCACTTCTGCGGCACGTTACCAACAACTTTCCTTGAATCCACAAAAATTAGCTGGTCAATGTGGAAAGTTAAAATGTTGTTTGAACTACGAATTAGACATGTATTTGGACGCAATTAAAAGTTTTCCAACTGTTGAAACAAAATTACAGACAGAAAAAGGAACAGCTTTTCACGTAAAAACAGACGTTTTCAAGCGTCTTATGTGGTACATGTACAGCGAAGGTTCAGGCTTAATTGCTTTGAGTCCTGAGCGTGTTGCGGAAATCAAAAAGATGAATGAGCAGAAACAAAAACCTGCTGATTTAGTTTCTTTTGTTGAGAAAAAAGTGATCGTTGAACCTGTTTATGCCAATGTGGATGCTCAAGATAGTTTGAATCGTTTTGACAATACTTTTAAGAATAAAAAGAAGAAAAAACCTGCTGGAACTTCGACAGGCTCAGTTTCCGCTAATTCATCAAGACCAAATTCAACTAATTCGAATCAAAACAGACCAAATCCACAGAATCTAACAGCTGGAAAAAATCTTGTACCGAATCCAAATCAAGCACCGAAAGCTTCGACAGGCCCTGCTTCTGATAATGTGAATCCAAATGCAACTGGTGACGCTGAAAATAAGCCTAAAAAGTTTAAGAAAAAGAGACCGTTTAAGAAAAAAAATCCGTCAGACAATGAACAAAAGCCTCTTCCATAAATTTTATATCAAAATTGGAATTTTTCTTTTCTGTGCAACTTTTTTGTTGAGTTGTAGTGAACAATCATTTTATGAAAAATCGTATTCTTTCAAAGGAAATACTTGGGGACAAAAGGTAAAACCGATGTTTAAAATCGAAATTACGGACACGAGTAAATACTACGATTTTATTTTGACTTTGCGCACCACAACGGATTATGCCTATAGCAATGCGTGGATTTATATGAATACGCTTACGCCAAATAAAATTAAAGCGAGAGAGCCTTTCGAGATTAAAATTACAAATCCTGACGGAACATGGATTGGTACAAAATCTGGAACAATCGTTGAAAACTTACTCTATTTTAAAAGACGTAAATTTCCTTTAAAAGGAGTTTATTATTTTCAAATGGAACAAGCGGTTGTTCAAGAAAACCTCAATGAAGTATTGGATATTGGCTTGAGACTTTTGGAGTCTAAAGAAGAATAAATTATTTGCGCTTAACGAAAAATCATATTGTTAAATTGAATCCAAATGTCGCCTTTTATTCTGTAATGAATGTAAAGAACTGAAAAGCGGGCACCATAAGGAAGCTGCAAGCTCGCCGAAATGGTCGTTTTTCAGGATTGAAATGATTGGAGGAATAAACAGCGATGAGTTTTCTTTTGGTTCTTTGCTTTTGAGGAAAAAGAAAAGAACAATTTAAATCTTTTACTTTCTTTTCATGAAAACCATTTTCAATACCCCAATAATTTTTTTGCGAAACAAAAGTAAAAGCAGAATATATGGAATAATCATCAAATACAAAATCCCAGAATTTATATTTGTACCAAAAGATGCTTCATCCATTTCTGCTCCTTGTTCTGCCAACAATTTACATTGTGAGCAACCTTGAGCAAATATTTCTTGCGAAAGGCTAAGAAAGAAAAGTAAAAGTGTTAAAACAAGCTTTTTCATGTTGCAAAGTTAATGAAAAAATTAGATCATTCTATTTCTACACGAATCACTTGGTAAATTTCTAAGCTTACTTTATCAAGCACATAAACCAACAAGTGCATGTTTGACGGATTGTATTGCAATGGGATTTTATAAGAATAATCGATGTAATATTTACCATTTTCCTTTTTATCAGCATCAGAAAGTGTTCTTCCAAAAGCCTTTCCATCAATGCAATTTCTTTGGACATTACGATGAACGTAATTTAGGGAATCTATTCCTCCAGGAAAAGATTGTGGTTTAATGATTGAATCTTCCATTAAATACACAACTTGTGCTAAATCAGTGTTGATTGTGCCAATTTTTTCGATTTCAGTATGTAAATAAAAGCCTTTTGTTTCATCGTAATAATTTAATTTTGCTTGAATATTTACCTTTAAATCATTTGTAGCATAGTAATTAGCTAATTTATTTGCCCATTGACTGTGCATTAGAGTATTTTCACCATTTATTGGAATTCGACTTACAGCTCCCCATGGATTACCTACAAAAGCTGAACCTGGTTTGGAACCAAAAAATTTACCTATTTCTAAGCCTTGTGGATTTGTGAAATCATGAAGGTATAAAGGTGCGTGTAACTCTTGAAAAGAACCTAATCCTTCAGCCCCAGAATGAATACTTGCTGTAAAAACACGATTTGGATATTCATGTTCTAATTCTTCAGCTTCCACCGCGGCAAGAGGACAATAAATGCATTTGTGCCCTGTGAAATCTTCAATTAAAAAATTTCTATTCGTATTGGTGTTTGGATCAAATGTTGGCCAAATTGTTGTTTCATATTCAGACCAATTTCCAGGATAGATTGTTGTGTCTAATTCGATTGATGGAGGAAATGGATGTTCCACTTTGTCACATGATGCGAGTGAGAAGGCGATTAATACTATAAAAAATATGTTTTTCATTAATTCGATTGTTAGAACTTCGACAAGCTCAGTTTAAAATTATTAGACTTTGAATATATTTTTCCACTTTTAACTCTTCACTTTTAGTTTTTCACTCGTTAAAAGCTATGCGTGAAAGAAAAAGTTAAACCATTTGATGCAGGAACAAAGCGACAAACTCCTCCAACACAAAATAATCCTGCTCTTTGTCTTCCGTAAGAAAAAGTAAAGCGTGTAGATTCTTTCACATAACCAATTGTTCCGATGAGGTAATGAATTTGAAGTTCTTTGTGAGGATTTCCATAATTATATTGATCCATAATTCCAGCAAACCAATGTGATTTATAATTGTATTCTAAAACCAAAGTTGCCCAATCGCCTTTATCTTTTTCGGTAAATAAAGTTTGAACTTCGGTTCTGATAGAATGATTTGCATTTAAGCGATAACCAAGTTCTAAAATACCAATATTTGAGTGAATAATTCCTTTTGCATCGGATGTGATTTTTGCTACATCATTATTTAAACTGATGTTATAATAACTTAGAATAAAATTCAATTTTTTACTAACTTTTCTTGATATACTGACATTGAAATCTCTCCAAAGCAGACTATCACTTAAGTCAAAAGGTTTTGATTCGTAAGTTACACGATTTGAATCAATTTGAGTTTGGCTAACCCCATGTCTTAATGGAATATACGCTGTCGAAATATTTGCATTAATTGATGTTCCGTATTTTCCACCTAATTTTTTCCCCCAATTTTTATCTTTTGGTAAAGTGTAAACTAATTCTGCCTGAAAAGCAATTTCCCCTAAAGGTTGTGTCGCATAAGGGTAAAGGGAAGCAACTAAATTATAAGAATGTGTTTTATTTAAAGCTGGAAGGTAATTGATAAAAACATCTTGCAAATTTTTTGTTCTATCCGAACGAAAACTCATATTATCAACTGATTTTCCAGAAATTAATAAACCAAAACCTTTTTTGGAATAGCCAAAATTGGCAACCGTCGCATGACCTTTATTGTAGATATAGGCATTATCAGCTGAAGGGTCGTTGTCTTTGATAACATGTTCCGCATCAAGAGTAAATTTTCCGTAACGGATTTTTATTCTCCCGCCGTAAAGACCTACGTTTTCTGGTAAGATAAGAGACTCATTATCGTCAACTTGATATTTACTAACCAAAGAAGCTCCAAGAGTTAAATCTAATTTTTTATCTTTTAGAAAACCAATGAAATCATTTAAATGAAATTCTGAGTCAAAGCCTCTAACAGTTCCTTCAGCATGTTCGATTTGTCCATTTTGAAAAGATAAACGTTGTTTCCCGTAAACTCCTTTTAAAAGAATTCCTTTGTATGGTCTGACAATTAATCTAAAACCATCCATTAAATTGTCATAACCCAAAGCTCTATCTTCATAAGCTCTGAAAGCAATTCCTGATCCAAATTGTTCGTAATATGTTCCGATTGTTACATCAATAAAATCATTTGCGTATCCAATGTAGCGCATTCCAAGTCCAGTTCCGTCAAAACGATTTGGATATCCTTGAATACGTGGAAGATAGGATTCAAATCGAGCTCCGGCTTTAAAATTTCCTTTCGTTATAAAGACGTTCATGTAGGAATTTAATAAAGCTTTTTCTGCAGGCTGATTTGCCCCAATTAAGCTATCAGCGTTCAAATACTGAAATTGACTTTCAATGTTTCCAGTGATTGTTGCTTCGTTATTTTGAGAAAATCCAAAGAAAGATAAAAGCGAAAAAAATAAGATTAAAGGATGTTTTTTTTGAAACATAATAAATGGACTTTACAAATTAAGGTTTGTCTTTTACTAATTTCAAAATTTCTTGATGTAATAACTCCTCATCTCCAGGAGAATAACTGTTATGTGAGTAAACGATATTCCCTTCCCAATCAATTAAAAATGTATGAGGAACGTTGTTTACTCCCATTGCACGTTTAAAATCTGAATTGGAATCCATTAAAACTAAATATTCCCAAGCTTTACCATTCACATATACAGGAACAGAATTTTTTGTTTTTTCATCATCGATAGATACCGCAACAACTGTAACTCCTGTTTCTGCTTGCCAATCTGCATACAACTCATGAATTGTGTTTAATTCACGTTTACAAGGAGCACACCATGTTGCCCAAAAACTTATAACAATTGGACCTTTCAAACCAAGTTCAGCTGTGTTTACGTCATTTCCTTCCATGTCTTTTAATTTAACAGAAGGTAATTTTTTAATGTTTTCTGAATGAGTATCTTGCGCTAAAGAAGAGAAAGAAAGTGTCAAAAATAAAATTCCAAAAAAGAGCGTTTTCATAGATTCAAATGTTTTTTGTTTTTAAATTGGGTAAACAAATTTGCTACCGTTTTTCAAAAGTAGTCTATTTTACAGTATGCTTGTTTACTTTATTTGAATTGTCTCTTGTATTCCTAAGTAGATTAATTGCAGTAATGAGAGCTGAAAGTTATTAGTTTGTGGGCTTTTGATTAAAAGCAATTTAAAAAATTATTGTATTCTTAGAAATTTTACTTTCGCAAAATTTGTTTTTTGGTATATTTTTTTCTATATATTTGTATCATTAATAATTAAAATCGAATTAGGATGATAACAAAATTACTTTTTACAGGATTTTTCCTTTTAACATTAGGCTTTTCTTTTGGTCAAGATTTTGTTGAAATAAGATTACAAGGTGAGGCAAATGACATTTCAGGATTATCATATTCTGTAAATGCTACAAATGGTAACATAATAGAAATTCCTTTCTATGTTAAAAACACTTCTCCAGATGCAAAATATTGGCTTGTAACAAGAAGTAGAGTTACACCTCCACCAGCTGATTGGGAAGATTATTTTTGCTGGGGAACATTTTGCTATACACACAAAGTTGAAAACCCTTGGACAATGCCAGAAAGTCATGTAATTCCTATTGAATCTGGAGATAGTGCTTTTTTAAAGATTGATATAGATCCAAGTGATTTGGCAAGTGGAAGTTCTCAGTATAGATTTTATATTGGTGAATCAATAGAGTTTCCAGAAGATTCAGTTGACGTTTTTATAACAACTTCTTCTGTTTCTGTAAAAGAAACAAATAAAGTGGTAAATCCAGTTTTATCGACATATCCAAATCCAGCGGATAACTTTTTAACTGTTTCATTGCAAACAGCTCAAACGGAAGGTTATTTAAAAATGACTGATGTCTTAGGAAAAGTTGTTTTAGAAGAAAAAATCATTGGGACGAAGAAAGTTGATGTGGAAGAATTTAAAAACGGAGTTTACGTTTTAAGTCTTAATTCAAATGGAGTGAATACAACTAAAAGAGTTGTTGTAAGACATTGATTTTAGAGTATTATAGGTAAAAAGCCTTAGAATTAATTCTAAGGCTTTTTTTTGTATTAAAGAGTTTTTAAAATTCTACTACTGATTTTAAGGAAATCACTGGCTTTAATGAGAAGGCACCATTTCCTTCTACAACAATTGATTTATCAGCATCAAAATCCAATAATACTTCATATTTATTATCAGCCTTAAATGTTTGGTTTACATTTATTTTTAAGCCTGTATTTTGAGCACTTGGTGTTTTTAAATCAAACTCAATGCCTTCAACGACAACGGAGTTATTAGCACCAAGGATTAATCGAATTTGATCCACTTTACCAGCAGGAATTTTACCTTCTTCAGTTAAAACGGCACTTACGTTATTTTGTAAAAGTAAAAGGTCATAAATTCCCGCATTAGTTTCTAATGCCATCCATGCACTTTCATTTTCTCCAGTATAATGAATTTCAACTCCAATGATTTCTACCAAAACTTTGTCGTAATCTCCAGGAGCATCTGTCATTCTGACTTTCATCGTACTTTCATTTGGATTTTTGTTACAAGCTATAGCAAAGATTGCTAAAACGAACATTAACATTATTTTTCTAATTGCTTTCATGATTTCTAAGTTTTAAGTTGTTGTTAAAAGTTCCGTTATTTTAAAAAGCGACTTTGATGCCTAAACCTGGATCGAGAGAACCCCAAGCACCACCATTAGTATTGATTTCAAAAAATGGTTTAAGGTCAAGACTAAATGCAATTGGAGCACCATTGATTTTATATTCAAT
This sequence comes from Bacteroidota bacterium, assembly GCA_040386975.1. Classification (GTDB taxonomy): domain Bacteria; phylum Bacteroidota; class Bacteroidia; order Flavobacteriales_D; family Crocinitomicaceae; genus M2408. The sequence continues at coordinate 38,700 of JAZKEO010000013.1, forward strand.
CCCTAAGATTCCGTCAATCCCTAAGCCAAAACCACCATTGTAGTAATAGTTATCGTAATAATCTCTTCTACTGTAGTAGTAACGGTCGTAATATCTGTTTTTGAATGAAGCATGTCCACCAGCACCGTAGTACCAATTTAAACCAGAAGTATTGAAGGCTGGAACATATTTTTCAAACAATACGGTTGCCGAAATACCATATCTCCAAGCACCTACAATTCCTTCAATCGCTGTCGATGATCCGATAAACTGTTTTGCTGTTAAACCTGATGTTTCCCCTGCTCTTAGTCCAATTGCTGTATTGTAAGTTGCTTGACCAAAAGTTGTTGTTGCAAAAAGCAACGCTAGAATAATTACTATTGTTTTCATGGCTGTATTTTTTAATTAATATTAAATTAAGTAAGAACAAATAATCATTTTTATTTATTCTTGAAATACAGAAACGAAGAACGTACCAAAAAACTAAAATACTGTTTATTAATGGTTTAGTGTTTTGATGAAAGACTAATTTTTTTCATTTTGGAAAAAAGATATTCAAAATGAAAATGTTTAATCATTAATTTCTTTCAACATGCGGTAAATTGTTGTTTGACCAATTCCCAATTTTTGGGCAACTAATTTGATGTCATTGTTATATTTAGATAAGAAAATATTTAATATTTTTAAATCGTATTCCCGAAGCGTTAATTCTTCTGAAATAATGTTCGATAAATCATCTGAAGAAGTGAGTAAAATATCACTTGCTTTAATTTCATCTGTGGAGGAAAGTATGACAGATAGTTCTGAAACAGATTTTAATTCTCTAATATTTCCAGGCCAAGTGTAACTCAGCATCTTTAATTTCGCATCTTCGGACATGGTTTTTTCTTTCATTTTGTTTTCCAAACAAAACTTCTCGATAAAACTTTTTGCTAAAATGAGTATGTCTTTTCCACGTTCTCTTAAAGGAGGTAAATGAATCGGAAGTCCGAATAATCTGTAATATAAATCTTCTCTAAAATTATTGCTTTTCACTTCATCTAGCAGATTTTTGTGAGTCGCGACCACAATTCTACAAGTGAATTTAATTTGAGTGTTGCTACCAACGCGTGTCAATTCTTTTTCTTGAATTACTCGCAGTAATTTTGCTTGAAAATTCAAGTCCATTTCTGCAATTTCATCTAAAAAAAGTGTTCCACCATTGGCTTCTTCAAATTTCCCAATGCGTTGAACATGTGCTCCTGTAAAAGAGCCTTTTTCGTGACCAAATAATTCACTTTCAAACAATTCTTTTGGAATTGCAGCAACATTTACGGATACAAAAGGTTTGTTTTTAAAAATGGAATTGTAGTGAATTGCCTTGGCAACAAGTTCTTTTCCTGTACCAGTTTCTCCACTGATACTGACATTAATATTTGAAGTTAAAGATTTTGAAATCAAAGCGAATACATTTTGAATGGCTTCGCTTTTGCCAAGAATTGAATTTTCAAAATCATATTTTGTGTGAACTTCTTTTTCTAAGGCTACGATTCGATCTTTTAAACCTCTATTTTTCTTTATATTTCTAATAGAACTTAAAAGTCGATCTCGAATATCGTCTGATTTTACGATGTAATCAAAAGCACCAGCTTTTAAAATGTCAATTGCTGTTTCAATCTTTTTTTGTTCAGAAATTACAATGATTTCAATTTCAGAATTGTATTCTTTAATTTTCTGGAAAAGTTCGTCGCCATTTATGTCGGGTAATTGATAATCAATGGTTACAACATCTGGATTTTGATTTAATTTTTCCAATAAATCAGTTCCATTTAAAAAAGACTCAACTTTATAATCAGGGTCGAGGGAAACTGTATGTACCAATAGTTTGTTGTACCATTCGTTATCTTCAACAATAAATACAGTAAATGGTTTTTCCGACATGTAAGTATCAATTAAACTGTTATTGATTCTAAAAATAAATCATTTTTCTCAATTAATCGTAAAAAATTAAATTTCTTTTTCTAGCCTTTCAATAATTTCATCGGCTTCAATTCTAATTGTTGATACAATTTTCTTGATATCTTCCAGATTCATCAAGGTTTCGTCGTAGTGTTCAATTTTAGCTAGCATTTCAGATAAATCTTTGGCACCAATGTGTTTACAAGGAGATATAATGCGATGAGCGATTTTTTTAATTGTTTTTAAATCATTCTGTTTAACGCATTCTTCTAATTCAAATAAACCGCTTTTAGTTGTACGAATGAATGTTTCAATCATATCTGTAAAAAAATCATTATTTCCATTACTAATATCTCGTAAAGCTTGAAGATTATATTTTTGCTGAATTACAGTTTTCTCACTATTCGTTTCTGTTGAGTTAAGGAAAATTTCATTTGAATTATTAAATTTTTGCATGATGTTAAATAAATCTGCTTCATGAAATGGTTTTATCAAAATACCATCGAACATTGCAGCTTGATTTTGCACATTTTCTGAATTATCTGCTGTTAAAGCTATGATTGGAATTTTTCGTTTGTCTAAGTTACTTGAATTTCGCATCACTTTTGAAGCTTCAACACCATTCATAACAGGCATTCTAAGATCCATGAGAATGTAATCAAACCAATTTTTATCAAAATAATTTAAAGCCATTTGCCCATTTTCTGCTTCTTGAATGTGTGCTTTATTTTTGCTTAAAATGCTAACTAATAATTTTCTATTATAAGGCTCGTCATCAACGACTAAAACTTTTTTCCCTTTTAGAAATTGGACTAAATTTATGGGAGTATTTATTCCTTTAACTTCTCTAAGGCTCTTTTTATCATCCGTAACGGGGGATTTTTTATCAGTAATCTCATAAGGAAGAAACACGGTAAAACAGGTACCACTATTTTTTTTACTTGTAACAGTTATACTTCCACCATGCAATTCGACCAACATTTTTGTAATGCTTAATCCCAAACCAGTTCCGCCATAATTTTTGCTTGTGGAGTTATTTTCCTGCTCAAATTCTTCAAAAATTTTGGATAAACTTTCTTTTTCCATTCCAATACCCGTGTCGATAACTTGAATTTCTAAGACAATTTTTTCTCCTTGGGGTTTTGAAGCTTTTACAATCAAATCGATTCTTCCTTTTTGAGTGAATTTTATAGCATTACTCAATAAGTTTAAGAGAATTTGTTTGAATTTAACTTCATCTCCCAATATGTTTTCGGGAAGTTTATCAACTATCCTAAAGAAAATTCGATTTTCTTTTTCCTGAACATTGGGTTCAATAATCATGACTAAATTTTCAAGTTCAATTTTTGGATTGAAGGGATTCATGACTAATTCTACCTTATTCGCTTGAAGTTTTGAGAAATCTAAAATTTGATTTATTAAACTCAATAAATGATTCGCAGCATGTTGAATGATTCCTAATTGTTCTTTTTCTCCTTGATTTTTAGAAATTGTTTCAGAACCAGCGAGTTGTCGTGCAAAACCAATAATTGAATTTAAAGGTGTTCTAATTTCATGACTCATGTTGGACAAGAATCTCATTTTAGATTCAGCTAAATCATCGCTGTCTTTTTTGGCTTTTTGAAGCATGATTTTGTATTCGTTGTTTCTTCTGATGTATTGAACAATACTGTAGGAAGTCAAGACTAACAAAATGGTACTCAGCAAACTAAAGGCAATCAAAAAGTATTTCGCATCCGTAGCATTGGCTTTTGCTATTTGGGTTTTTTTAGCAATTGATTTTCTTTCAGTTTTTTCTAAGAGCAGAAATAATTGGTCAATTTTAGACATGACTATTTTGTCTTGTTGAATAAGTCCTAACTCTAATTTATTGTTGTTAAGTTCTTTATTTACTTCAATTTCTTTAAATTCACCTATTTCCTTTTTGAAATTTAAAAGTTTATCTTTTTCAATGTTATCGAGTTTTTTTTCTTCCTTAGAAGTCTTTCTCTTTTTAAAAACATCTTTCCACGATTTATCTTCAATTTCTTTAGGTTTTGGTACAGCTTTAACTGGATTTATGACTTGAATTTGCTCCTCAACTTTGTTTAACACATCATTTACACGGTATTGGTTTTGAATTTGTGCAATGCTGTCAACAATTTGATATTTTTGCAAGACAAGTTTCTCAAGTAAAACAATTTGAGTTTTAAAAGATTTATCCTCTGAAGAGTTATTTTTTAATCTTCTTAATTTTTTTTCAGACTCAAAAACAATTTTATAAAAAGATGCTCTGTAAGCATAATCTTTAGTTAAGTTGAAAGAATAAATTTTGTTTTCAGCATCAATTAAATCATTTTTGATTGATTTCATGATTAATATTTGTTCATCAGGCTTGAGCTGAAAACTAATATTATCAATTGTTTTGGCTAATTTCCTATAAACAAAAGAGGCAGAAATTATCACCAAAACAAAAATACTTGCAAGTAAAATGATAAAACGAAATTCATATTTAAGTTTAAGCTTCATATTTCCAATTTTTTACCTGTTCGTCTAAAATGTAATCACACAAAGTATTTGTTCTGTCATCTTTAAAAATGATTCCTGATGCACCTTTGTTCAAGCATAAAGTTAAATTATCAAAATTTTTATGATCTGATAAAATAATGACTTTACAATTTACGCAATTTTTTTTGATTTTGTAAAGAACATCTAATCCTGTTTTTTCATCATCTAGAAAAAAATCGATAAAAGCGACATGTGTATCCGTTTTAAAGTTACTCAAAAATTCGGAGTAATTCGAATAAGATTTTATAAAGTAAGGAATTAAATTATCTTCTGATAATTCATTCATTTTCTGATTGATTCGTTTTGTCAGTAATTTGTTATAATATTCATTATCTTCCAAAATTACTATGTTAATTGGGTTTTGAGTTATATTTTTCATCTTGATAAAATTTAAGAGAGGGAATAAATTTTATCCCCTCTTAGTGTTTGATTAAAATTGAAGATTACCTGTTGTTGTTATTCTGCCCTCAACGATTGTTACTGCTAAGATTTTAGCCTCTGAAATAAGACTTATGTTGCCGCTGATTGGTATAACGATTAAATCATAAGTACCTTCTTCCACATCCCTAATCATGAATTCACCTGAATTGGATAGAAATGTATGGTAAGCTAAGGCCTCACTTTTTAAGGTAACCATTGCTTGTGTAGCTATGTCAACTGAACCTTTAATTCCAGTTTTAATATCTGCTAAGAAAGAAATTGTTGGATTGAAAATGACTGATGTTCCACTTTTAATGATAGACTTATCTAAGTCAATATTTAGAAAAAATTGTCCATCAGAAGCTTGTTGATGTTCGACGTCAATTATTGCTTCGTTAGATGCTTGGAAATTCATTTGAACTTTTTCCTCCCCAAATAAACCTCCTGTAAAAACATAGTTTTCTTCTCCAAAAACAAGTTTTATTTTACTGATAGATGAAGCGTCAATTCCTTGTCCTTCGGCTTGAGCGATACTTACAAAGGCACCATTTTCAATGTTCATGTTTTCAACTGATTGTGATTCAGCATTTATTTCTACCCAACCTTTAGTTTCAACAAAAACAGCTACTTTTTCGATGTCAAACATGATTCCTTGGTAATCGTTTGAAGTTTCACCTGGAGAACTTGATAAATTAATTGCTTTTGCATTGCTACTTTCGCTTGTTGTCGAAGCTGAGCCTTCCGATGAGGTATTTACTGCAAACTCCTCTTTTTGACAGGAGCTTATTGCACACGCTATTACAAACGCTACAAAAATTTGATTTATTGTTTTCATGGCTTTGAATATTAATTAATACTAAACGAATTATGAATCTTTCGTCTAAAGCTGTACCAATAAATTTTTAAGCCGATAAAATAATTTAACTAACTAAAAAACAAATACTTAAAAAGTAATATTGTATTTAATATTCAAAAAAAATTCCCATAATGAAAAAATTATTTTCATTATGGGAATTTTAGAAGAGGATTGTTATAAAAACTACATTCCCAAAACCAATAAATCAATATTTTTATATTTTAAATCAAACACTTTTCCTAAAACTTCACTTGTTAGCGTTCCTTTATACATGTAAACGCCGCTTCTGAAGCCTAAATCGCATTTGATTAATTCTTTACAACCACCATAATCGCCCATTTGCAATAAAATAGGGGAGAAGATGTTTGATAGGGCAAAAGAGGCAGTTCTGGAAACGCGTGAAGCAATGTTTGGTACGCAATAGTGAATCACACCATGTTTTACAAAAGTTGGATTGATGTGATTTGTAACTTGTGAAGTTTCAAAACAACCTCCTTGATCAATACTTACATCTACAACAACAGAACCGGATTTCATATCCATGATCATTTCTTCTGACACAACACAAGGAGTTCTTCCAAGTGGGGCACGTAAAGCTCCAACAACAACATCTGCTCTTCGAATCGCTTTGGCAAGTACTTTTGGTTGCAAAACAGAAGTGAAAATACGTCTTCCGATATCATTTTGTAGTCTTCTCAAGCGAGAAAGTGAGTTATCAAATACTTTTACTGATGCTCCTAAACCTAAAGCGGCACGAATGGCATATTCTCCAACAGTTCCAGCACCGATGATTACAACTTCTGTCGGTTGAACTCCTGCAATTCCACCCAACATGATTCCTTTTCCATGCTCGAATGAAGACAATAATTCACCTGCGATTAATATAGATGTTGTGCCTGCTATTTCACCCATCGAACGCACAATTGGATAAACTCCAGCGTCATCTTGAATGTAATCCCAAGCTACAGCTGTAATTTTTTTTGACATTAATTTTTGTAAAATCACTTTTGGCTGCGACGATAATTGAAGTGCTGAAATCAATGTTTGTCCACCTGACATCATTTCAACCTCTTCTTCGGAAGGAGGTGCAACTTTGAAGATGATGTCGCATTCAAAAATTTCCTTTGGATCGTAACAAATCTCTGCTCCAGCTTCGCTATATTCTGTGTCTGAAAAATTTGAATTTTCACCACTTTTTGTCTCAATCTTAACACGATGACCATTAGAAACCAAGAGTGAAACAGCTTCTGGAACCAAAGCAACTCTTTTTTCTTGAAAAGATGTTTCCTTGGGGATTCCGATATACAAAGAGCCTTTTTTTCTTCTAACTTCAAGCATTTCCTCTTGAGGCATCAAACTTCCTTCTTTGATGAGTTGTTTCAAAATGTTTGGATCTGTAATCATATTTTCGATTTCATAAGTTTATTCACGATATGCGAAAATAAGGATATTAAACGAGATTAACAATAGTTGGATTAGAATCTTTCGCTTTGAATTTGATTCCTAATTGATAGCGGCTAAATATTCTCCCAAAATAGTTGTTGCATCTAGGTTTAATTTTTTCTTCAAACGATTTTTAACAATTTTGACGCTATCATCCGAAATATTTCTGAAACTGGCAATTTCTTTGTTGGATAGATTTAGTTTGATTAAAGAACATAATTCAATTTCTGTTTTATTGAGGGAAGGGTGAAGTTGAACTAATTTATTTTTGAAATGAAGCAAAATTAATTCTGAATTTTCATTCAAATCTTCTACGCGTTTATCTAAGGTTTGTCTTGTTTTTAATTGTGTTAGTATTGTTTTGATTTCTTGTTTGATTTCAGATTCTTTTAAGGAAGAAAGAAAATTGAGTTGGGAAATAATTTCTTTGTTTAATTCTTTTTTCTTGGAGAAATCAATCGCAAATTCAGTGAGATTTTTTTCTTGGACTCCAATTTTTAATTTCAATTTCTCCTCTTCCAATTTTAAAAATTCTTTTTCTAAAACCGCTTTTTTTTGTTTGTTTTTGAGATTTTGGTAAATTACAAACACAGCGATTATGAATAAAACAAAAATACTGATAGATAAAATGCTAATAAAATTATTTTCTTTTTTTTCTAATTCCAAGGCCTTTAAAGAATTGCGTTTTTGTTTTTGTTCAACTGCCAATCTTATTTTTGCTTCCGAAATCAAATATTTGGCAATTATTTTATTGGAATTATTTAAAGCTTCTTTTTTTTCTCGTTCATTAATTAGCTGAATTTCTTTTATTTTTGAAAATAGTTGATTGGCTTTTATGTAATTTTTTTCTGATAAAGAGATTTCATGTTGCATGCACAAGAAATGATATTTTGCAATCGTGCTCATTTTGGAATAGTATCCAATTAATGCATGTTCTATTTTTTTAGCTTCATCGAGCTTATTTGTTTTTAAATAACAGCTAACCAATAAACTTTGGTAAAAAGTCTGCTTTAAAATTCTTTTGCGACTTAAATCATTTTCATGAACTGCTTCTAGGCAAATTATTGCTTTTTCGTGTTTTTTTAGCTCATAAAGACAGCGTCCAACATTTTCTTTGACGCTAAAATAGAAGTCAGGGTCATTGTTTTTATTTAAAATATAGCTTTCTGCTTCTTGAAAATTCTTTAGTGCTTTATGAAATTCTTTTTTTTGAAAATAAGCTAGACCGATGTTATTTTTTGAGGAACCGAAGTAAATTTTGTTTTCTATTTGTTCACAAGATTTTAGTTGTAAATTAAAATAATAAAGAGCACTATCAGCTTGATTAAGTTGATAAAACATCGTACCAATACTATTTGAAGCTAAAAATTTTGAAAAATCATCGTCGGTTTGTTGGTAAACCTTCTTTTTATATTCAATGGCAGTTGAAAAAGAACCTATACTTTGAAATAATTCTCCAAATGCCGAATTGTATAAACGTTCATACTCCAAGGAATCACCCTTATTTAATTCTTTTGCTTTTAATAATAGATTGAGTGCGTCCGAATAATTCTTTTTTTCAATCAGTATTTTACCATAATTTACATAAAAGGCCGTTTTTTGATTTTTATTGAATTTTTTTAAAGCGTTTTTATTTAATTCAATCATTATTTTTTCCGCCTCATCTACTTTTCCTTTTTCAAATAATTTCCATGATTTATCAACTAAATCAAATTGTGAAAAAGAGCTAAAATGGATTAGAGAAAGAAAACAAGTAAATAAAACTAATTTTAGCATAGAGATTTATTATGTGCGAATATACTATTAAAATGTAAGAAGCCACGATTCAAATTAACGAATTCGTGGCTTCATATTTCAATAAATTATAAATTAATCTTCATTCAAAACATTTAATTTAAAACTACTTGTTTTTTCATTTTTAAAAACAATTTTCACCATATAAATTCCATTTTTAAAAGAACTTAAATCAATTTCTTTTGAATCGTTAAACAAAATTTGTGTTCCGATTAAATTCGTAACAGTAATTGATTTAATTTCTTCATTTGTCTGAATAGTTGCTTTTTTAGATGCAGGATTTGGATATATATAGGTGAAACGTGCTTCTTCTTTCAGCTCTTTTACGTTTAAATTATCTCTTGTTCCTTGTAAATAAAGAGAAATTGGGAAATAACCTTCATTATTTGCAAAAACTGCTGTTGGAACGTCAATTTTAAAGCTATGTTCACCAGCTTCTAAATAACCCAAATCAATTTCTCTTATTGGAATTACAGCTCCTGGACACCAATTACTGAAAGATTGCCATTGAGCGTTTGTTTTTGGATTTGAGCCATAAATTCCATTTCCTTGTGTGTTGTATATTCTGTATGGTTCACAAGTTGTTTCTCCTGGTTTGTATGTTAAAACCAAAGCAGAATCAAAATAGATGTAGTGAAACCTTCTGTTGTATTCTTCTCCACCGTTATTTGCTCCATGATTGGAAGTAATCAAATAAAATTTAGCTTGATCAAGACCTGTAGGTAAAGAGAAATTGATTGTACGTGTTGTTTTTCCAATAGTATCACTCGCACCTACTTGATAATCATTTAGGTAATTTTGAAAATTAAGTGGTAAAATATAATCGTTGGATGAAATTACTTCTGAATTTGATGTAAGTTTTAAAGTTCCAAAAAAGACATCATTTCTCCCCGCACAACCTGCAACTTGTGTATTTGCAGCATAAGGTACACCAAAAACGTGTAATTCAACCCAAAAATCATATAATTGATTCATCGCAACATCTTTTACAATTTTTGCAATATTATCAATATTGAAGCTGTAAGGAACTTCATCAGGTTGAATGTTTTTATTCATAAAAGGTGTTATAAATCTACCTAATTCTATGCGTTGAACATTGTCTGGAATATAACTTGTATCCCCTTTAGGAACAAAAGCCAAATTTACACTTCCAATTCTGTCGTAATTATCGCAAGAAGCTTTAATGGTAACATCTAAATTTAAAGTACTTCCTAAAGAAAGAAGATCTTCAGTACTTAATTTTTTAGCATATAAATCATTTCTATGTCTAATAACGCCTTCTGGTGTTGGGAAATTTACCACACCTGCATAACCATCATAAAACAAAATTTCGTCAAAAATAGTTAGTGTTGTATCTTGGCTATAAAAATTGAATATAGCCAAATTTAAAAATACGAATAGTTTAATTTTTTTCATGATGATTTTTTGATTTTAAAAGATTCTACTTTTTGTTTTAATTTGTAATTTTTTACTATTGAATAAACCAGATTTTTCTCTAAAATTAATCATTGTTAAAAATCTTGAGGACTAAAAAAAGGTATATTCTTGAAATGTTATAGTTAATTTTATTTATTGAAAACGGTTAATTTAAGTGTGTATTGATTCAAATTGGTACTAATTTTCACGTAATAAATTCCGTTAGCAAAGTTACTTGTACTCACTTCTATTTGATTTTTTGAAATAATATTTGTTTCGAAATAGATATTCTTTCCTAAATTGTCAAGTATGTTTATTTGATCTGTTTCGCTGTTTAGACCATAAATGTTGACAGATTTATCTGAAGGATTTGGATATAAAAAGTATTCATCTTGATTTTTTAGATTTATTGTTCGAATATCAGCATAGGTAAATTCTCCATTAAAATCGGTTTGTTTCAATCGGTAATAATTTAATCCTAAAACAGGATTAAAATCTTCTAAATAATAAGATTGTGGAATGGATGTTGTTCCAGCCCCATCTACGATTCCTAGATTTACCCAATTCAGTCCATCGACCGATTTATCAATTGTGAAATAGTCATTATCTCTTTCTGCTGAGGTTTCCCAAGTTAAATCAACGGCTTTTTTGTTGTTTAAATTAGCATCAAAAAAGAGTAATTCAATTGGAAGCGGAGTTGCTGGATTTATAGAAGCTATTGTTACATATTTGGTCAAATTGTTGCCAATATGTGTATTTGAAATGTTTGAAACTGTGATAACAGGGTTGGAATATGAAATTACAATTCCTGTTCCATCACCATTGTAATAACATTGTGTTCCACCGTTAGCAAAATTTCCATCGTCGTCAACTAAAAAACGAAGATGTGCAATATTAACTGAAGTAGGTTGAGCTGCAGCTTGAAGTTTAAAATCCATATTGAAGTCTTCTGCAAAATTTGTTTTGGTTATACGCCATTCGCGTTCTAATCTTGAGGTCAAAGTACAGTTTGTTAATCCTGTTGGCACTTCAGCTTTAGAAGCTGTGGTTGAATACATTTTTCCAGTATTTGCACCACTTACTACAAAAGATTTGTCAACTGCAAATGTAGAGCTATTTCCAATGTTTGTTGTAGCTAAAGTTCCTTTGTAAATACGTACGGTATCATCATAATTATGTGATTGTTTTTGCAACAAAAGAGAAGCATCGTCACGTCCAATGCCGATAATTTTATTTTGATAAAGAGCATTTCCCACCCAAATTTGAGTAGCATCTGAAGCTAAATAATTTGATACGGAAGCTGAAGTACCTAAAGTAATACCATATTTAATTGCCAAATAAGATTCAACTTGTAAATTTTGTGTGGCGTTCAAAATACTTGGAAAAATAATAAATTCACCCATTCCTCCTTGCATAAACTCACTGTTGTCTAAATTTGAGCCGATACAAAGTCCATTTTGTGAAGCTACACGCCAACCATCATTATAGGAAGCCCCAGCAACCCCGTTAAATTTTCCATTTCCACTAATGGCACCAGGAACGCCTCTTACGGATTGTAAAAATGCTTCAACAGTTTGAGAACCATTTGAGCTAAAAGCGTTTTGTTGAGATGAACCATCAGCATTATTGATATACATCAAGGCATCTCCTTTTACTTTTATACTTCCATTTCCTGTGTGATACCAATCCATTGCAACAATCCCATTGTCTTCACCAATAACTTGGTAAACAGAAAAACCAGTTGTTGTATTTCCTAAGTTAATATCCCCAGTTTGAACCAAGCGATTGCTAGTTCCGTCTGTATAAATAAAAGGATTGTAATTGAATCTATTGTTTGTTGTAGTACCTGATCCATCCTTAAAAGTTGGTTGAAGTGAGGCTGTTCCTTGCGTTACTGTTACTGCTGGACTAACTTGAGATCCCCAAGATGAAACTAAGGCGTTGTTGGTTGTTGTATTCGTTGAAGCATTGCTTTTTAACCAAAGTGATGAACCTGTCACTCCTCCTGGTGTAACACACACGATTAAACTTCTATTCCCTGCTGGGTTGGTAGCTGTAATTGCAGGAGTTGATCCAGAATTGTAATTCGTGGCGGAAGCCGTAAACTGTGTTATTAAACCATCAATTGTTGTTGCTAATGTACCTGTGTTATTTAAATCGTAAACTAACCAAAAATAATTTGTTCCTGAAGCCAAAGTTTGCGATCCATTGATGTTGTAAGTCGATGTTGATGGAGAAGCATTAGAACCAAAAAGCGTGTTTGTTGTAAAGCTATTAGAAGTTCCTGTATAGTAAATATCTGCTCCACTCAATGCCGTAACTCCAGCTGTTCCAGAAACATTTGTTTGAATTTGAGTAAGTGTTAGAGGTGAAGCAGCACCTGTTGTTGTGATTTCTAGACAGATTATCTGTTGATTCACATCACATTTGGAAACACTCGCTGTTGAAGCTTGTGTTACAGTTGAAGCAGTTAAAACCATTGGTGGAGGGCAATTCCCTGTACCTGATGTCCCAGCTCCTGTTACAGGATTATGGCTAGCAATTATGATACCTCCAGCAATATCCAAGACTTCAACTCTCATTTCGCCTTCAAAAGAACCGGCTGCTGTTTCAATAACTCTTATTACATCCCCAGTTGCAGCATTAAAAGTAAAGTCTATTGGACCACTTCCTGTAGTGAAGGTTGGACCTAAATTTGTTAAAACATCTACTCCATTTACTTGAACTTTAACTATTCCTCCGTTCCAGCCATCACCAAATGTATCAGTTAAACGAACTGTATGAGTACAAGAACAGCCAACAGCTGAACTTAATGCTCCGAAACTTGTTGTACCGTTAGTAATTCCAGTTATGGTTCCTGTTCCTGGATTTCCAGCAGTTCTTAAAATGTTTCCTGATGAAGCACTCGTAATTGCCCTTACTTGTATGCCAGAGATTGTCAATATATCATCCCGATTCGTTCCTCCTGAGGTGTAAGTAATTGTTATAGTAGTACTAGTAACAACTATAGCTAAAGCAGATAAATTTACTGCACCACCATTTTGTGTGAGAGTACCTACTCCTGGGTTAAATTGAAAGTTTGCAGGAATTGTTAAGATAAGTGTTGCACCTGCTGCGACAGCAAAATCACCATTAGTTCCCTCATCAATAATAATGTTTCCTAAATTATTATAAGCACTTGAAAAGGTACAAGTTGTTATGGCTAAACTTGGGGCTGTTATTCCTACAGCTGAAAAAAATGTTTGATTTGAGAGCAGTAGTAAAAAAGAAATTAAAAGAGAACTTCTTTTTACTTTCATTGATAGAGTGATATTCATAACTAAAATTTTAAATGTTTTTTATTAGGTTTTGCAAAGTTATGTGAGTTGGAATGCTCCTTCCAAACATTGTAGGTTAACATTTGGTAAACAGCGCTGATATAGAGCATTATAAGAGGGATATCTGTAAAATTGTTTGCCCAGAAATAGCTTGATTATTTTTGTCTAAACCATTGTATTGGATAAAATAGGTACCTTCCGAAACGTGTTCGTTGTTTATTTTTCCATCCCATTTAAAGTCAAGTGTATCAAATGAGATGATTTCATTCCCCCATCGATTAAAAATGCTTGTATTTAAATTATTTATGCCTTTTGATGTGATGAAAAACAAATCATTTGTCTTATCTTCATTCGGGGTGAAAATATTTGGAATTTGAATTTCAATGATATGTTCAATCTGAATTGAACTCGTCCATTCAGAACTACAAATGCCATTTGATGCAATTAAAGTAACTTTATATTCCTTTCCATTTTCATAAAAAGTACTTACATCTTCTAATGATGAATTAGTTAAATTTTCACCATTTCCAAAGTCCCACTCATAAGATGTTGCATTTTGACTTTGATTTGTAAATGTTGCTTCAAGCCCTAAAATAGTAATATCTGCTTGAGCGATTGGTAAGGATAAAACTTGGACACTTACTATTTGAGTGTTAGAGCAATTATTTAAATCAGTGGCTATAACAGTATATGTTTGTGAATTTGTGACCTGAAATTTGACTCCATTTGTTATGCCATTGTTCCAAATGTAAGTTAAATTGAGATCGGTACTTGTTGCGTTTAAGCTTACTGTTTCTCCAGAGCAAACAATTAAATCTTCAGTTAATGAAAATACAGGCTGTTGGTTAATTACAACGTTTATTAGAGCGCTTGAATCGGAACAGTTTGGATTATTCGAAATAGAATAAAGATACTGTCCAGATAGATTAATTTGTGGATTGAACTCTCCCAAACTCCCATTTGCTAAATTACTTGTCCCACTCCAAGTTCCTTGGTTTGAGAGAGTTGTTTGATTTTCTATCAAGTTTATTAAATTTAGCGGATTGTCGTTAGTACAAAAAATTTGATTTGTTAAAGTGATTGGATTAGGATCACATCTTTCAAGTTTAATATCATCAACAACTGGGTCATTTCCGCCCATTCCTGCCATATTTGTAACTATTTGAAAAGAGTATGTGCTTGAAGTAGCAGTAAATTGCAAAACTCCTTCATTCCAATTAAAACCAGAAACAGAAAAATTTTGACTCGCTACTAGCGTATTGTTTTCATCAAGTAGTTTAAAATCTAAATCAATTGTTTGATCCCAAGCGTCTTTTGTCCAAAAACTTAATTGATAATCAGCTCCTGGACATAAATTTGTTAATGTTCTACTGTAAATTAAGCCTATTTGACCATCAACAATGTTCATGTACAAAGCCATATTACCTGAATGTGGTGAATAATTTTGTGGAATATCTTGGTAGGTCATTCCAGGAATTAAGTCTGAACATTGTGTTGAATATTCAAAACTATCGAACAATAATTCATTCCAAGTACATTGTGACTGCAATGAATTAGGGGAGTAAAACAAAGCAAGGAATATAATTTTCTTTAACATATTTTTCTTTTTTAATCTGTTGATTTTCCTCTTGAGCTCAATTTTATTTTATTGATTTTAGAGTTTAATTTATGAAGTCTGTAAGATCGATTTGCGATCAGAGCAAAGGTAGAGCATACCTTTTTTTCTGTCTAATAATCAAGGTTAACATTTGGTAAACCAATTATCATAAAGTTTTAAAAAAGAAAAATTTAGAAAAAGATTGTTGTTGAAAGAAAAGTAATGTGGAATGTAAATTTCAGGATAGAATTACTATTTAAGATCATGTGAATCATTTGATTAGACTCACATGACCAATAAATTTGTTTAATTTAAAATTATCGTCTTGAAAAACAATTTCCCAGCCATAAATGCCATCTTGAATTATTTTCTCATGAAATGTTCCATCCCAACTACTTTGATAATCGCGCGTTTCAAAAACCAATTCCCCCCATTTATCAAATATTCTGAATCGGTAAGAAAAAACTTTGAAATCTGAAGAAAAAACAGGAGAAAATGTATTGTTGAATTTATTTCCATCAGGTGTAAAGCTATTAGGTATGTAAAAAGTTTGAAGACTTTTATACTGTAAAATGGTGCTTGTTGAGTCAAAACAGCCGAATTGATTTGTCGCTTTTAAATTTACTATACTATTTTCTTCAACATTACTGAAATCGTATGTTGGATTTTCTTCAGTACTAATTTCATTACCAAAACTCCAGCTAAACAAGGTTGCATTTTGTGAAGTATTTTCAAAATTAATGATGTTGTTTTCAAAGCCAAAATA
>JAZKEO010000013.1:54782-115576 GCA_040386975.1 Bacteroidota bacterium
TGAAGCAATTGGTTTTGGAAAAACAGTTATGAAATTTGGTATTTGAGTTGAGCCTTCGCAGCCAATTTGATCTGTAATACTTAAAGAAACATGGAAGTTCCCACTATTTGTGTAAGTTGTTTGTATCATGTCAATTGATGAACTCGTTTCTCCATTGCCAAAATCCCAAATGCTATTTTGTGTATTTTCTGTTAAATTTGTGAAAACAACCGCTAAAGATTCGCAGCCTTCTTGAATATTACTTGAAAAAATAGGTACTGGATTGGCGTGAATTATTGTTTGAACGGTATCGGAAATCTGACATCCATTCGCGAGAGTGCTTGTTGCAATATAATCTGTTATTCCAACTTCTGGAATAAAATCAACTCCGTTTGTTATGCCATTATTCCATGAAATTGAACCATTTCCACTAGCTAAATGTTTAACACTTGTTCCAAAACACGCTGTTATATCCGCACTGACATTTATAATTGGAATTTCACCAATGATTTCTACTTCAGCAGTGTCTGAGCACCCAATAGAATCGACAACAATAAGTTCATAATTACCAGCAACTAAATTAGTGGCATTGTTAGATGTTGAAACACTTGGAGTCCAGTTATACGTTAAATTTCCAATCCCTCCTGTCACGACAGCATTTATTGAACCCAAGGTTAAATTAGGGTTGCAAGCAATGTTGTTTTCTTGTAAGTCAATTGTTAAGGCGTTAGCGCTTGATACGGAAATTGCATCTAAAAAATTACCAACACTTAACATTCCACCACTTGATGAAATAGAATTAAATTGTAAACGGTAATTTGTAACTCCATTATTTGGGAAAGTGTAACTCAGATTATTTTCAACCCAAGCAGTTTGATCTGCAGAAAAATCGCCTAAATTGATATAAGGTCCACCAATGGGTCCTATTGAAAGAGATAAAACATCCACTCCCCATCTTCCTCTATGAGCAAAACTAATGTTAAAAGTTTCACCTGGTACAACTGTGATATCTTGATAGAGTGTAGATACTTCATTGGCGTTTAATTCAATAAATTGTTCACCAGAAAAAGCCGGAACTCCTTCAAATCCATCACTCCAAACTTCCATTATTCCATCTGAAGCAGTTGTATTCCAACAAGCTAAGTCAAAATTGGTAACAAAAGCTAAGTTGCCTGGAGTGGCAAGAATGCTGTTGTCGAAATCAGAATTACAAACTCTACTACAAGATTGTGCTTGAGCCTTCGAGTATATATGCAAACTTAAAATAATTAAAATTAAATTTTTCATTTTTAAGTTTTTAAATGTTCTTCTTTTCACGACTCGTAAAACGTGTAAATTTATTTTTAATTTGCCGTTTTGCGACAATAGTTTACCTAATGTTTACTTTTTAGAGTTTAAAGATAAATAAAAACGTCCCTTTAAAACGGCAATAATTCGTATATCTAAGATTTTTTTGGTGATTCTTGAAATCTTACTTGAAAAAGATAAAGCCAAGGGACACAAATAAAATTACCAAAAACGTCAATAAATTTTGAAGAACTACATTTGTTAAGAAAAACAGAAAACTTCTCATATTTTAATTTTCAATTATAAGTTTTAATACTTGATTTAGATTATTGCTTGATAAGGAAACAAAATATATTCCAGATGTCAGATGTTGAGTGTCAATTTCAGCTTTTGAAGGATTTGATAAATGTGAATTTACATCAACCTTTTCACCTAAATTATTGAATATTTCAATTGTATATTCATTTAAGTCCTTTCCAGAAATAGCAACTAAATTTTTTCCTGGGTTTGGACTTAATACAAATAGTTCTTTGGAATTAATTTCAATAGCTCTAATTCCCACTTCATTTACTTTTCCGTCAAAATCTGTTTGTTTTAAACGGTAATAATTGACGCCTAAAATAGGATTCAGATCTTCTAAATAATAAGCTTGTGAAATTGTTGTTGTTCCAGCTCCTTTTAAAGTTCCTAGGTTTTCCCAATTTACACCATCAATAGATTTATCTATGGTGAAATAATCATTATCTCTTTCAGAATTTGTTTCCCAACTTAGATCAACCGTTTCTTGTTTGTTCAATTTTGTATCGAAGAAAATAAGTTCAATAGGTAATGGAGTCCCTGGATTAATTGAGGCAATTGTTATATATCTAGTTACATTATTTGGAATATGAGTCGTTGAAATATTGCTTACAGTTATTGTTGGATTTGAATATGTAAAAACAAGGCCAGTTCCATCCCCATTGTAATAACACTGCGTTCCTCCGTTTCCAAAATTTCCATCATCATCGACTAAAAATCGTAAATGAGCAACATTTACTGAGCCAGGAGCACCACAAGCGTTTAATTTCACATCCATGTTGTAATTTTGAGACATATTTGTTCGCGTAACTTTCCATTCTCTTTCCAATCGACTTGTAAGTGCACAACTCGTTAACCCTGTTGGAACTTCACTCATCGCGCTTGATGTTGTACAAAGTTTTCTGTTGTCTGAACCTTGAACTACATAAGAAATATCAGATGAAAAAGTTGC
Organism: Bacteroidota bacterium; assembly: GCA_040386975.1. Lineage (GTDB taxonomy): Bacteria > Bacteroidota > Bacteroidia > Flavobacteriales_D > Crocinitomicaceae > M2408. The sequence continues at coordinate 57,298 of JAZKEO010000013.1, forward strand.
AGGATTAGCATTGTTTGAAGCAGCTATTGTATTCATATAAATCCTTACTGTATCATCATTTTGATGAGATTGTTTTTGAGTTAATCCTTCAATATCATCTCTTCCAATTCCAATTATATTTAAATTGTAAGGAGCTGTAGATGTATATATTGTCCCTGTCGACGTGCTTAAATAGTTTTCTGCAAGGGTAATGCCATATTTAATTGCCAAATAAGAATGAACTTTTTGTCTTTCAGTAGCTGTAATTTTAGTCGTAAAGCCAATTAATTCTGCCGCAGGACCTCTCCAATCTCTTCCACTTCCCATAAAACCATTAGAAGAATGGTCTCTTTGCCCTCCAAAAAAACGATTTAATGTTGTACCTCCACCAGCAGAACTTAAAGCTGAAATGATTTGTTTACTTGTTGTATGAACTTCAGCATTGACCAAGGTTGTGCCATTTCTTTTCCAAGTCCCTGCACCCGCTGATGAACCAAAATCATTTACATCATAAGCAGGGTCATTAACTGCAGCATTGGAACCAGAATTATGTCCGTGTAATGTACTTGTTGGAGCCGAGTGAGTGACATCATCTACGCAGGCAGAGTGCGTATTGGCTCTTGTTAAATCGGTCATATTTCCTGTCCAGAAAAGTGAACGATAATCAAGACCTACAATTCCGTTAAATCCAGATAGTTTTAAAAATTGCCTGTTTGCATCAGCCCCATTTGCGGTATAAACTCCAGCTGGAGCTGTAAAATCAATATATGGGTTGTAATTGTAAGATGTTGAAGCTGAGTTGATTGCTGGCGTTCCGTTTGCAATAATTGGCGTTCCGCCAGATGCTTGATTGATAATTCCACCATCAGCTTTCACCCAAGTTTCTAAACCTGTAAAAATTCCACCAGGTGCTGTACAAATAGTTAATGTACTTGTGCCAGCGGGATTTGTTGTGCTGATATTTGGACTTGACCCACTGGTGTAATTTACTGCAGAAGCGGTAAATTGAGTAATTAAAGCGTCTATTATTGTTCCTACAGTTCCAGAATTATTCAAGTCGTAAACCAACCAAAAGTAATTGATTCCAGCACTTAACACTTGTGAACCATTTATGTTATAGGTCGAAGTTGATGGTGAAGCATTAGAACCAAATAATGTTGTTGTTGCAAAAGTTGATGATGTTCCAGTATAATAGATATCTACATTACTCAACGCACTAACACCCGCTGTACCCGAAAAATTTGTTTGTACTTGTGTAACTGTTTTTGCTGAAGTGATTCCCGTTGTTGTGATTTGAAGACAAACGATTTGCTGATTTAAAGCACATTTAGCAGTATTTGCTGCTGAAGATTGTATAACAGTTGCTGCTGTGATACTCATTGGAGGTGGACAATTTCCAGTTCCAGAAGTACCTGATCCAGTTTGAGGATCATGAGAAGAAATGATTGTTGTTCCTCCGCCATCAAGAACCTCAACTCTCATTTCTGTTGGAAAACTACCAGCATTTGTTTCAATAATTTTTATGACATCACTTGTTGAAGCATTAAAAGTAAAATTAATTGGTCCGATTCCACTTGTAAATGTTGGTCCAAGATTTGTTAAAATGTCAGTTCCATTGACTTGTACTTTGATAATGCCACCATTCCAGCCATCACCATAAGTGTCAGTTAAGCGAACTGTGTGTGAACATTGAGCAAGAGTTATTACAGAATTAATTAAGAAAAGAAGTAGAAAATAGATTTTTGTCATGATGTTTTTAATTTTGAAGTAATGCAAAACTAAATCACAACTAAGCTAAATCGATTTTATTCGGTGTTAATTTGTGTTATCTGAATGTTAATTTAACTAAAAATAATGTTAATTTAGTTAAATTATATTATTGATAAACAAACTATTAAACATTAAGTACTGTTAATTAATTTAAAAATTAACTTTCTGTTAAGGAAATAAGGTATTCATTCAGGTTTTGCTCATTCTCCAAACCAATTTTAGTCTTAATTTTGGTTTTGTAAACCCGAATGGTTCCTGAAGTCATGTTGCAAAGTGAGGCTATTTCCTTTGAATTCAAATTCATTCGAAAATAAGTGCAAAAACTACGTTCTTGTTCGCTAAGAATTGGATGTTTTTCTTTGAGTAAATTTATGAATTTTGAGTTCTCAGCATCTGATTCTTGACTATTAATTATGTTTTTATTATCAATTTGAAGCAAATTATTTACACTGTGCTGTAAATCTCGAAGAACACTTTCTATTTCTACATTTCTTTTGCGCTTGATTTCTTTTATTTTTTCTAAAAAGGCTTTTTCTGTTTCCTTTTTGAGATTTAGATTTAAGGCAAGACTTGTAATTTTTTCTTGTTTTAATTTAATCTCATTCTCTAGAATGATGCGTTTCTTTTCTTCTAAAAGTTGATTCTGCTCTGAAATGACAATATTTCTTTTTTCTCTTCTAGATTTTTCAATGAAGACGATAACAAAAATGAGACAAATTAAAAGAAATAATACTATAAGAAAAATATTTGTATTTTGTTTACCTTTAATTGTTGAGTTTAATAACTTGTTGTTTGATTCAAATTGTGTTTTTAGATGATTTATTTGTTGCGAATACAAGGAATTATTAAGTGTGTTTAAACTATTAACAACCGAGTCGGAAATATAACTGTTATTAGTAATTAACTTATCAGCATAAATTTTAAAATTTTTGTAATCATTAATGTCTGAATAATAATTGTATAATATTTTTGTAAAACGGTTTGATTCTGTTCTGTTTTTTAAAGAGGATTCTGCAAATAAAATAGTCTTTATTATTTCGGTTTTTTTAGCTTCATTTTTTTTAATGTTATAGATCCTAAGTAAGCCTTCGAGTGGATTATTCGCTTCCTTTAAGCTAATGTTGTGAGTTTTGTAAAATTCAATTTCCTTTTCTAAAAGTTGTGTTGCTAAGTTGTATTTTTTTTGATTAAAATAATTGGAACCGAGGTTTCCTTCTACGATTATTTTAAAATGAAGGACTTTAAAATTTCTATTTTTAATATTTTTAATATTTTCAAGCGACTTTTTAATATATAAATTTGATTCCTCCAGCTCATTCAAATTCATTTTACACAAACTGATGTTATTTAACATAGAAGCTCTAAATAAATAATCTTCCTTATATACGGCTTTTATAGCTTTAAAATAAGCTTGTGTCGCTTTTTCGTAATTTTTTAATTTATAGTTAATTGCTCCTTCAAGTGAATAATTCAAATACAATAGGGTATGAATTTTATATTTGATGCAATTTTTGAGCGATTCGTTTGAATATCTTAAGGCTAAACTATTCGAGCCCAATACAGATAATGCAGATGATAAGTGGTAGTTAGCATAAGTATAAATCAAATAATCTTCCTTTTTAGCATGCTCAATTACCCATAATAATTTTAAAATTCGTGTGTTGTCATCACCATTATTGCCAAATATAAATGCTTCAATATAGTTGGCTTGTAGTAAATGTTTTGAATCTTCAGTGTCTTTATAGAGCCTTATTTCTTCGTCATAAGCATTTTTAAATAAAGTTTTGTCATATTGACTATTTACCAATGCATCAATTTCCAAAAGATCTTTAGCAGAAACAATTTGAAAATTGAAAATTAAAATTAATATGAAACTTAATTTTTTCACCCAAGGTCAATTTGAAACAAACTTACATATTTTTTTTGAATTCGATTTAGTAAAAAAGCTAGCCTGTAACATGAGCCTTTTTCTAAGCTAAAACTAACTAAACTTCAAGGTTTTCATAATAGCAAGATGAATACAGCTTAAAATTAAAAAACGGGAATGAATTAAATCACTCCCGTTTTTTGGACATTTACTTACCTAACTACTCTAAAACTACAATTTTAAAACTCACTTTATTTAAATTACCAACCGTAAATGTCTTATATTTTATCACATGGTACTTGATAAAATGCTTTATTATTGAATAGTTAACTTTAAAATTTGATTCGAATGTGAGTTTCTTAAAGAGACATAATAAACACCAGCAGCCAAATTGCTTGTATTCATCTCTAATTGTAAATCATTTACCACATCTAATTTAACATGTAGGCTTTCACCCAAATTATTGAAAACTTCAACTTTATATTCATTTAAGTCTTTTCCATTAAGAAAAATTAAATCTTTTCCTGGGTTTGGACTCAACATAAACAAACCATCTGTTTTTACTTCAACAGTTTTTATGATTCCTTCTGTTTTTTCACCATCAAAATCAGTTTGTCTAAGTCTGTAATAATTTATTCCAAAAGATGGGTGTTCGTCAGTCACATTATAATTTTTAAGTTCTGTTGTTGTACCTGAACCATCAACGGTTTTAAGAAAACTCCAATTAACACCATCTGTAGATTTATCGACTGTGAAATAATCATTATCTCTCTCAGAAATTGTTTCCCAAGTTAAATCTACCGTTTTTTGAGTATTTAGATTGGCTGAAAAGTCAATTAATTCCATTGGTAATGGAATGATACATGGTCCGTTGGCTGATATAGGACAAGTCGCCATGTCATTAAGCCAACCTTGATTACCGGCGTTTGCTGTAGTAAAGGTGACATTTCCAGCCGCCGCAGTTCCGTCGTACAAGCCATTAATGTTTGCTACAACCACTGTACTTCCAGTAATGGCAAAGCCAACACCCCCAATAGTGCTTGGCATATTGGTAAGTGTACACGATGATAACTGTACTCCGGTGGGACTATAACCGATTAAGGCTTGATAGTTGGCTCCACCGCTTGGGTTCTCTGTGTTAATCACATAAAAATTGCAATTGACATCTGCAACTATGTCGTATGCACCACCCGGACCCGCACCATGATCCCAGCCAGCTAAGGTAGTTACCAGAGTCGCATTTCCGCTTCCAGTGTATCGATAAACTTGGCCTGTAGTGGCATTAAAAGTATACATACATCCCGGTCCTTGTGCAAGATTATTGGCGCCATTGGGAGTTGTATGTCCTGTACTTACCCATGCGCTACCATTCCAATACATAATTATGTCAGTAGTGAGAATAGTAGTATACCAAGTAGGCGATAGTCCTCCATTTAAATTAGGTCCATAAGATAAACCACCGGAACCAGCCGGAAGAGAAACACCTGTGGAACTCGGGTTAGTTGTAGCGTTATATGCTATGGCAGGGTTATAAATTCCAATGACACTAGAGCTTGAAGGGGTACCAGCCGTATAAATTGCACTACTCGGACATTGAGAGAAACATGTTTGATTTGATAGTAATACCAAAAAGAAAATTAAAAGCGAACCTCCTTTAGTATGCGTGAATAGCGATGTAATTAAATTTTTCATTTTATAAATCGTTTTAGTACTTTGCAAAGTAACGACAGTCTAAAATGTTAAATAGAATTTTAAGTGTTATATTGAGTTAGGTATTGCGTTTTTAAAGCTTAAAAATGTTAGGTTTAAATTTTATTAAACTGATAAACAATGATTTAAGGTTTAATATCCGTTAGGTTCATTTATTTGCTTTAAATAGCTTGTCAAATCAATTTCGTTATCCTTGATTAACTTATTTTTAATGTTATTTTTATAAACCCTTACTGCTCCAGGACTTTGATTTGTTAAGGAACTTATTTCTTTTGTACTTAAGTTTAATAATAAATACATACAAAATTGCACTTCCTTGTCACTAAGCTCTGGATGTTTATGTTTTAAAGTTTCTTTTTTATCTTGATTAATTTCATCCACTTCTTGTCCATATTGAAAACCTTGGTCAATTTGAAGTAAATTCATCATTTTTACTTGTAATTCAGAAATGACAGCTTCAATGTTATTGTTTTTATTCCGCTTTAATTCCTTAATTTTTTTCAAAAAGGCAGTTTCCGTTTCTTGCTTGAGTTTGATGTGTGAAGCTAAGCGAGATACTAATTCTTGTTTTTCTTTTATTTCTTTTTCAACCAATTGCGCTTTATATTCATTTTTTTGAATTTCAGTTGAGGCGATTACATTTTTACTTTCGAGTAGTCTTCTTTTTACTCTTGAAAAATAGATAAGTGCAATAATTACAATGAATAATAGACCTATAAAAACAAAAAATAATTGATTACTTTTTTTGTAATTTAGTTCTTGTAAATCTTGTTTTGATTTTAAGAATTTAATTTTTTGTGACTGAAGCTTAGAATTAAAACCTTGTAAATTACTGATTATTTTTGAATTTTCTAATTGATAAATATTATATGCTTCTTGTAAATATTTTTTTTCCAAGGCTGTATCTTTTATTGAAGCATAAGATTTACTTAAAAGATTATAGAATAGGTATTTATTAGTTTTTACTTTTTTTACAATTGTTTTGATTTCCTGAAGGGTATTTTTAATTTCTTCTTGATTTTTATTTTTTATTGCGATATTAATTAATGCAAATAAATATGGGTAAGAGCCAGAATCATATTCACCAGCTTTTTCATACGCAAGTCTGGCTTTAAGACCTGATTTTTTAGCTTCATCAAAATGCTTCGTTTGATAATAAATATAAGCCAAAAGTGATACAGATGAGGCGTAAGTAATTAATAAATCGGGATATTTTTCGAAGTTGGTAATTTTATCCATGTAGGCACATGATAATTTTTGATGATCTAGGGACTTTTCGATTTTGCCTAAATAATATAAGTTAAGAGTTATATTATGTTCAATTGAGGATTTTGTAGAATAATCCTCCTTATCAGTATATACTAAAGCTTTTTCAAGTGTCTTGATGCTCTCTTCATATCTTTGGAGATAGGATAAATTAACTCCGTAATCATTATAAAATTCATTTATCCACATGTAAGAAAAAAGTTTTCTTCTTTCAATAAGATCTAGTCCATTTTTGGTAAATTTTAGAGCTAGTTCAAAGGCATCATTTTTACTTAGTATTCTATTGATTTGTAAAACACATCCTAGATACAATATCGTTTGACTGGAATTTGTTGTATCACAGTTTTCAGAAATCCAAATCAAATCGTCCAAAGCATCAATCACATTGACATCATCATTTTCATGACTTGTTATTGTTTTAAAAGATTTGGCATATTGAATAAAAAGATCTTTTTTCTCGAAGTCTGTAAATTTTAAATCTTTTAACAAAAGGTCTATTTTTTTTACTCTAATAGAATCCGTTAAATAATCATTGTACATAATGTCTTTCTCCAAGAGATAAACATTCTGATCAAGTGTTTTTGTTTTTTGGCTAAAGCTGAGAAAAGAAATAAGGAAAAAAAGGGCAGCGATTATATTTTTCATAGCAAATCAAAAAAATTATTGAAAAGAACAAATATACGCTTTAGAAAATAAATCGCTCTAAAAAACCATAGAGATTTTTCTCAATTTAAGAGAAAAGATGAACTTGTTTTATCCCTGTTCCTTTGAGCACTTTCTATTCCTTTTAGGATTGAGAAACTAAATCCATTATTTTCCAATTCATTTAAACTATCTATTAGGAATAAATCAGATGCAATTAATTTATCAATTTCGGTTTCGGAATGAGAATTCTCTTTATCTAATTTTTTTAGAGAGCTACTAGCAATTTTAATAATAATTTCATTCGAAAGATCTCCTTTAAAACCAAGTTTAACTGCTGCAAGAGACATTGAGCGAACGAAACGCATAATAAAAGCTGATGCACATTTATTTAGAATCGATGCACTTTCAAGTTGATCCTCATTTATATATAAAACTTTCCCCAAGACTGATAGAAATTCTGTGACCTCATTTAAAACATATTTATCTTCACAAATTGTGCTTGCAAAAACAAATGATTCTTTATTATCTAAATCCGGATTTAAAGCAATATTAAATGTTTTTTTAGATGGGAGTTCAAGCATTTTCTTTTTTAATGAATTGCAATTAGATAGATTTAATAAAATTTGCTTTTCAAAATTTATGTAATTTGATAATTTTTGTAAATCAAAATAATCATCAGCCAAAATGATTATTCGTGCATTCCTAATTGCAGCTTCATGGTTTGTCAAAGTTTTTAAACCTAAAATTTTATGTTCTTGTAATTCTTCAGTTTTTTCAATACTGATTACAAAATTTCGTAAAAAGAACTTTTTTCCGCTAACAATTCCCTGAATGAAATCTAAAATTTTTTCGTTTGAACCTAAAACTGCGATTTTTTTCATTATGTATTAATTAATTCTAGTAAATCGATTTAGTGATGATTGATAAAAAGAAGGGGGAAAATAAACAAAAAATACAAACTGTTAAAACTACAAAACAGATTTCCCCCAACTTTATTATTTTAATACGTTATAAATTTTATATGAATAAAAGCGAGGGCAATCTTACTATGAAAAAAATAATTTGCTAAAACTACAAAACTACCCCCACTTTTTATTTTAATTCCAAATCCAAATCATTTAAACTTATCTAACTAATTGAACCGTTCCGAGCAATTCAAATACATCACCTGTAAAAGTTAATGCATTTACTTTATAAAAATAAACTCCGTCGTTTGCATCATCGCCTTTTTCATCTTTGCCATCCCAAAAACCAAATACATCTTTGAATTCATAAATTAAATTACCCCATCTATTGAATATTTGACAAGAAAATGATTCAAAAATGTCATTAGCTTCTAATACTTTAAAAACATTGTTTACATTATCTGTAATTCCAGGAGTAAATATGTTTGGTATATCAAGACCACACACTACAAATTCTACATGCGTGGTATCAATCGTTGTACCACACGAATTTTGAGCTGTAATGATATAAACTCCAGCTGTTGTGATTTCGGATGTAAAACCAATTGAACCATTACTCCACACAATATTATTGGCAGAAGTATTAGAATTCAAAGTAGCTAAAATTGGCATTTCGTTACAACTTTTGTAATCTTCAATCGAAAGTACTGGTACTTGTGTCTCAATAGTTATCACAACTGTATCTTTATCGGTACAAGAAGTATCAGAATAAACAAGGTTATAAACTCCATCAGCAGGAAAAATAAAACTTGTATTGATGTCATTTTGAGCAACAACTGGGTTTGTTGGACTTGAAAAAATTGTCCATACTCCATCATCTGTTCCAGTGTTTAAGCTTGTAGTTAAACTGTTATCACAAATTGGCGAAGTCATATTGAGAATGATTTTAGGTTTCACGGTGACTAATGTTGAATCCTTGGCTATGCTGCATAAACTTTGAGTCGTTACATAGTAAAGTCCAGAACTTGCAATTACAGAAGTAAAACCGATTGAACCATTGCTCCACGATATGTCTTGTGCATTGACGTTGGAAGTAACAGTGGCAAGAACAGTCTCACCACTGCAAATTGTATAATCATCAATTGAAAGTACAGGCACTTGTGAGTCGATCGTTATGACTGCTGTATCTTTATCAGTACAAGAAGTATCAGAATATACAAGGTTGTAAACTCCATCAAGTGGAAAGGTAAAACTTGTATTGATATCATTTTGTGCAATAACTGGATTAGTTGGACTTGAAAAACTTGTCCAAACTCCATCATCAGTTCCAGTATTCAAAGTCGCTGTTAAACTATTTCCACAAATTGTTGAAGTCATATTAAGTTCAATTCCAGGTTTCACCGTGATTTGAATAGTTGTATCATTCACACAACCAAAATCATCTGTTATAACGAAGGTATAAGCAAAAGTACCAGCTCCATTAGGTAAAACAACAATTGCAGTATCATTCATATTACCAATAATCGATGGGTCATTTTGCCAATGATCTTCGGTGATGTGATTCGTATATGTTTCCGTATTTGTGATTAACTCTTGGTTAAAATCCAAGTTCCATCCAAAAATATAGCCATCATCAATATTTTCATTATCTGAGACAAATATAGTCCAATCTCCATTCATTGGACATCCTAAAAACTCAGAAAAACTTGTTTCTGGCAAATAAACACCGTTTGGGTTCATTGCTTCCCCCCAACTAGAAATGGTTGTTGGAATTATGTTGCCGGCATTGATTTCACTTTCCATTGTTCCAAAGGTGGCATTTGCAGAAGAGAAGCAATAATCCCATCCAATCCCTGGCGTTAGAAATCCATCACCATCAGCATCACCTAAAAATATGGCTCCTCCATCAAAACCACCAGGTATAACCCCCCCTGTATTTGAGTTAATTAAAGTTACTTGTGTTCCATTAGGGCAAGTTAACCATATCTCCAAGTCACCTAAATAACTATGTTCCATATTCAAACAGATACTTTCTAAATCTGATGTTGATGTATATGTGGCATCATCTTGAAAACCATGCATAGTGATTGTAGTTGAATAAACCTGCCCAGAACCATCAGGTAGGTATGTTAAACCAGCGTTTGCACTAGCAATTTCAAAAACTCCATCAGGGAAATTTATTCCAACAGTATCTGTAGATGATACACCACCAAGAATTACTCCTTGTTCATTAAGACAAATAGGATTTACCAAGGGCTCTACTCCTGAAAAAGAAGCTAACTGACCAACTCTTATTTTACATGAAATTTGTTCTGAAGAGGGAAAAGCATCTGTAATCTTTAAACTGATATAAACACCAGTCCTATCGCTTGGTTTAAACCATACACTATCATTGTCAGTTAATGTTGTTCCACTTACAAGACGCCAATCATGAGTTATATTATCTATATTTTGAGAATATCCAGATCCATTTGTTTCAAAAGAATAGGGGAACAAAGGTTTTGACACCAATAATACAGAGTCCCCAAAACAAATATCAATATATTCAGTATCCAATGTGTTTAGAACATTTGAGCCAAGTCCGTTTATATAAGCTTCGATATAGGGATAAAATGGTTGAGGTGAATTACCACACGAAATATTTGCCGCCCAACCTGCTCCTTCAACAGTAGCATTCGAATGGAAAACAACGGTGAAACAACCAGAAGGGTTATTTTCAAAAGAGGAATAGTAGGTTGTTCCGTTTGGATTAGTAGAAGAATTTATAGCTCCCAATAAAGGTGCTGCGGTATTGGGTCCATCAAAGACATATAAAGTATCTTGTGCTACAATATCAAATAAGTAACCAGCACTATTACCAAAAGTCAAGCTTAATTTAGGCCCACCATCAGGTAAATTAGGACAAAAAGTAATTGTATCTCTTCTATTTGAACCATAATCTCCAGAGCTGTTATCATCCGTAAAATTTAAAAGACCACCATTGTACAAATTTGCACAATCTAATGGAAGTAAATCATCATCTGAAACCTTAATAGCTTGACTAAAAAAAATACTTGTGGATAATAAAAATAAAAAAAGAATTGTTATGTTAATGTACTTATTCATTATTGAAAAATTATTTTTTTGAAATTGAAACACGTTTATCTAAAAGAATACGAGGTTGGATGACAAGCATTTTTTGTGTGCCTTCAATTCTGTAAAATTGGTATTCATCCGTAATTTCTTTTTCGAGAGAAATAAATGTATGATCTTGGTTTGGGTCAATGTTTAGAGTCCCATCATAAGTGATTCTTTTCCCTTTAGAAGTAGGAATATTACTAACATAAACACCTTCTTTAACTGCTTTTACAAGAAAATTATATTCTTGAACATCATTCTTTTTAATGTTAATTAATTCTGTTTTACTGTATTTTTTTAGCAATCTATTATCTATTTCTTGAGAGAAAACAACTGAAGATCCAATAAAAAACAGGAATACTAAACTTGTTTTTTTTAAGTTCTTGAACGTATTATTAAGAATCATTTCGCAAGATTTTATTAAATGTGGTGCAAAAGAATGACTATTTAGAATTTTTTGAAGAACATTATGTGTTACAAAAAGTTAGCTAAAGGCCATTTGTTTACTTAAACAAGTTAGTTTTTAAATATTAAGCTATTGATAAACAAAGTCTTAGTTTTTAAAATGCGTTATCTTTATGTTTAACAAGAGAATAAGTAATCTAAATCATCTCATGAGCTTTGTTTTGTAATAATATTACTCTAAAAATAGAGTTTTTTGTGTAAAAACAAAAAATATTTTCAAAAAGCATAAATTTTTTAGGGGTAAAATCAAAAAAAGTATAAATAATTTGGAAATACCCCCTAAAATTTTATACCTTTGCTGAAAATTTTATAAAAAATCTGATAAAGTGGCTACAAAAAGACAACAAGCGTATCAAGATGTGTTAAATCGTACTCCAAAACACGTTGACTATGATGGAAAAGTTTCTGAACTTTTTGCAAAAAATGTGTTTCATGCAGATGTGATGCGTGAATATTTACCAAGTGATGCTTACAAATCGATGATGGAAGCAATTCAGAATGGTACACGTTTGGAGCGAAAAATGGCAGATCAGGTTGCTTCGGCAATGAAAGATTGGTCAATCACAAAAGGAGCAACACATTATACGCATTGGTTTCAGCCATTAACTGGTTCAACGGCAGAAAAACACGATGCCTTTTTCAAGCCAGTTGGCCCAGGAAAAGCAATTGAGCGTTTTGATGGTGATTTATTAGTGCAACAAGAACCAGATGCTTCTTCTTTCCCAAATGGTGGAATTAGAAATACATTCGAAGCTCGCGGATATACAGCATGGGATCCATCTTCACCAGCTTTTGTGATTGGAAAAACATTGTGTATTCCAACAATTTTTATTTCTTACACTGGTGAATCGTTGGATTACAAAATGCCTTTATTGAAAGCTTTACACGCTGTAGATCAAGCTGCAGTAGAAGTTTGTCAGTATTTTGATAAAAACGTAACGAAAGTAAACGCAACTTTAGGTTGGGAGCAAGAATATTTTTTAGTAGATCAAGCTTTGTTTAACGCTCGTCCGGATTTGATGATGACTGGAAGAGCACTTTTTGGACATTCAGCAGCGAAAGGTCAACAGTTAGAAGATCATTATTTTGGTTCAATTCCAGAACGTGTTACAGCATTTATGCGTGATTACGAAAATGAATCGATAGCTTTAGGAATTCCAGTTACGACGCGTCATAACGAAGTTGCACCAAATCAATTTGAGTGTGCTCCGATTTTTGAAGAGTGTAATTTGGCTAACGATCACAACTTATTGTTGATGGACGTAATGGAAAAAACTGCTCGCAAACATAATTTCAGAGTGTTGTTTCACGAAAAACCATTTGCAGGAGTTAACGGTTCAGGAAAACACAACAACTGGTCTTTGAGTACAAATACAGGTGTAAACTTACTTGCACCAGGGAAAAACCCGAAGACAAACTTACAATTCTTGACATTTTTTGTGAATACAATCAAAGCGATTCACGACAATGCTGGAATTTTGAGAGCGTGTATTGCTTCTGCAGGAAACGATCACCGTTTGGGTGCTAACGAAGCTCCTCCAGCAATTATCTCAACTTTCATCGGTTCACAATTGTCTGCTTTATTAGATGACATCGAGAAAAATGTGAAAGCTGGAAAAATGACTCCAGAAGATAAAACAGAATTGAAATTAAACATCGGTAAAATCCCACAAATCATGTTGGATAATACGGACAGAAATAGAACTTCTCCTTTTGCTTTTACAGGAAATAAGTTTGAATTTAGAGCCGTTGGTTCTTCTGCAAACTGTTCGCATGCCATGATTGTCTTGAATACAATTATGGCAAATCAGTTGAATATTTTCAAGAAAGCTGTTGACAAACGTATCGATAAAGGAGAAGGAAAAGACGAAGCGATTTTAAAAGAATTGCAACAAATCATCAAAGATTCGAAAAAAATCCGTTTTGAAGGAAATGGTTACGGCGACGAATGGGTGAAAGAAGCTGAAAAAAGAGGTTTGGAAAACTTGAAAGATACACCAAGAGCATTAAAAGTTTGGAGCGATAAAAAAGTTGCTAAATTGTTCAACGATTTAAATATTTTAACGCCACGTGAAATTGAAGCTCGTCAAGAAATTGAATTCGAAAATTACGTTTTAAAACTTCAAATTGAGGCTCGTATCATCAACGATATAGCTCAAAGTCATATTTTACCTGCAGTTATTACTTACCAAAACAGATTGATTGAAAACGCTCAAGGTTTGATTTCTATTTTAGGCGAAAAAGCTGGAAAATCGGCTGGAAAATCACAAATCGAATTGATTGAAGAAATTTCTGTGCATTTAAATGGTTTAAAAACAAAATGTGATTTGATGTTGGAAGCTCGTAAAGTAGCAAATGACATTGAGCATGTTGAAGAAAAAGCTTTAGCTTATTGCGATAAAGTGAAAATTTACTTTGAAGAAATTCGTTACCACGCTGATAAATTAGAATTATTGGTTGACGACGAATTGTGGCCTTTGCCTAAGTTCAGAGAAATGTTATTTACAAAATAAAATTAATTATTTTTCTGATATCGGCGTTACTCTCAATTAAAAAATGCTCATTAACAAAAGGTTAACTCCGCTGTTTTAATTTTCAAGTGCCTTAATCTCAAAAAAATAATTTTAATTTTAGAATATACAAGTCAGATTCGATAATTTCGGGTCTGACTTTTTTTGTTTTACATATCAGTGAAAACTCGTACTTCTTTCAAAGAATAAACTAAAATCGTTGCTCTACAAAAAATACATTAAAGTAATAGAAATCTTATTGAAGACGAGAACGGAGTGTTTTTGCAGGACTAGTTATGCTTATGACGGAATTGCGTTCCGTTCTCGGAACAAAGCATGAAGTCATAAGCATAACGTTCCTTTAGGAAGTCCCTTAAAAACACGACTAAAAGCCCTTTTTGCTTACTTTTTCGGCTTTGGGAAAAAGTAAGAAGATTTATTTAAAAATATGTTTTACACGATTTTACTTGTAACCATTTCCATTTTTTACATTTATTAAGTCAACTTAGGTTACTTAAAAAAATCGATTTCTTAACGAATATTAACTACATACTTAGTTTTTATTTTACTTGAAAATCTATTTTTGCAATCTCAAAAATGTAAATTATGAAACAACTTCTATTGATTTTTAGTTTAATCTTCTTTGTCCAAACACAAGCTCAAACGAGGACTAAATTACAGACATCTTTATCCGTCTTTTTGGATTGTTCAAATGGTGGAGAATGTTTCATCGATTTCATTCGCCAAGAGTTAAATATTTTGAATTTTGTTCGAGACAGAACAGATGCAGATGTTCAAATCATGATTACAAATCAATGGAATAGTAATGGTGGTGCAATTAGTAATTTAATTTTGATTGGGCGAAATTCGTTTGAAAGTCTTTCTGATACAGCAAGTTATTACATCGACCCAAATCTTACAGAAGATGAAAAACGCCATTTATTGGCTAAAAATATCAAAAGTGCATTGTTTCCTTTTCTATTGCAAACAGAAATTGGAAAAGAAATTGAAATTAATTTCCCAAGTCGTGAAGGAGTCAAACTCGACAGTATAGCAAAAGATCCCTGGAATTTTTGGGTTTTTCAACTTGGAGTAAATGGAAGTTCTGATGGCAATGAAAACTATTTTAACATGAGTGGCTCAGGTTATTTTTCAATTAATCGAGAAACAGAAAAATCAAGAACGGGAGCTTATTTTAACACCTATTTATCTAAACAAGAATACAAAGACAATGGCGAAACCTATATCTATGATTTTCAAACCTATTCTGCGGAATTAAATCACTCTGCAAAGTTAAATGAACATTTTGCAGTTGGAATTTCCAATTTCTACATGAATTCAATTTTTAGTAATTACAAACACCGTTTTTCATCACAACCACGATTAGAATACAGCATTTTCCCCTACAAAGATTTTAACACAAAACGATTGGTTTTTGGAGTTGAAATTGGCCCACAATATCAGCAATATATGGATACAACAATTTATCTAAAAACAAAAGAAACACTGTTACAACAAAATTTATCCTTGATCTCTTCATTTACAAAACCTTGGGGAAGCATTAATATTGGTTTCTTTTGGAGTAACTATTTCCACGATATTAGCAAAAATCAATTCAGTATCAACGGAGCAATTTCCACTCGTTTATTTAAAGGTTTAAACCTAGCTATTTGGGGAAATTATGCTTTTGTCCACGACCAAATTAATATCCGAAAAGGAGACATTCCGGTTGATCAACTTTTAGTCAAAAATAAGGAATTACTTTCAAGTTATAATTTCAACCTTGGAATGGGAATAAGTTATCGTTTTGGAAGTAAAAACAACAATCAAGTTTTCCCGAGTTTTAAAGGATTGAATTATTCGATAAATTTTTAGATTTCATTTTTTCGACTTCTTAATATTTAATCCCACTTTTACTCCTAAAGAAATGTTAAACTTTTCTTTAACAAATGTTTCATATTGAGGGAATTCACCATATAAATTAAAAGGGTTGTAAGGAACATCTAAAATAGTTAGTTTACCAGAAAAATGTGTGAAAATCATGTTACAGAATAATTGTAAATCTAATTTTTCTAAATCATGTTTTTTGCTCACTTCCATACCAAAACAAAAACCATCCATTTTAACTGATCTATGATGGTATGGACCATGTCCACCACTTGTGTATTCTGTATAACCTTTATTATTATACCACCAATTCCGATATCCGCCAATTAAACTTATTGAACTTTCATTGTTCATTCTAAAATTAATGAGCATAAAATTATTTAGGCCTTTAAAGTAGAATATATCGTTT
This sequence comes from Bacteroidota bacterium, assembly GCA_040386975.1. GTDB lineage: Bacteria > Bacteroidota > Bacteroidia > Flavobacteriales_D > Crocinitomicaceae > M2408. The sequence goes on from JAZKEO010000013.1 coordinate 73,828, forward strand.
GTTGGTGGAAAATAATAAGTTCTATAATTTGTTGGAAAAGTATAACTAAAACGGTATTCAGCAGAAATAATTTTGCTTAGTGGAAAACTGGCATAAGTACCATAGCTTCGAGATAAAAAGAAATACGGAATGACTCCAAGGTGTATTTTATTTTCATCTAATTTAAAATTTATCTCATTATTCCCATACCTTGGCCTGGAATTATGAGTACCTTTTCTGAAATTTGAATAACGAGCTCTGTCACCACCATTGCGTTTGTTCGTATTCCCAATTTGTGAAAACAAACTTTGAGAAAACACAAAAATTAAGATAAGTAGTTTAAGCCATTTCATTCCATAAATTTAATATAAAAACGATGCAAATTCTAAATGGTTGGAATGAATAAAATGTCTTAAAATTCCTCATTCATCCTCTACAAGAGTTGTTTCTCCATTTTCAAAAATATAAAATTGATTGCCATTCAAATAAACCTTCCCTTTACCGGACTTAAATTCTTCAGCAAATTCGTAAATCAAAGGAATTATTACTTTACCTTTCTTATTTAAATATCCCCATTTAATTCCTTTTTTTACAGGAGCAAGTCCTTCCGAAAATTTACCACAAAGATTATATTCTAAGGGAATTATTACTTTTCCTGATTTATTGATGAATCCCCATTCATAATTAATCGAAACAGCAACCAATCCTTCAGAAAAATTACCCGATAAGTCATATTTTGAAGATATTACTTCTTTACCTGTTTTATCTATGAAACCAATTTTCTCTTTTAACCTGAAAGCTGCTAATCCTTCAGAAAATTTTGAAGGAGTTTCACCCCCTGTAAAATCGTATTTTAATGGAATGATTATCTTTCCTGTTTTATCGATAAATCCCCATTTTTGGTTAATTGAAACAGCAGCTAAACCCTCGGAAAATTCCCCTACATTATCATAGCTAAAGGGAGTAAGTTCTTCACCGTTTTTACTTATGAAACCCATTTTCCCATTTTGAGTGACGGCTGAAATACCTTCTGAAAATCCATAGAAATAATCGTATTTCAGTGGAATTATCTCTTTTCCTGTTTTGTCAATATAACCAACTTTTTGGTTGAGAGTCACTTTAGCCAAATCATAATTGTAATTTTGAAAATCTTCTGCCCAATCGTATTTGGCTTCAATGAGAATATTTCCCTTTTCATCTTTGTATCCCCATTTATTTTTTTCGTCTTTAAATGGAGTTAATTCTTGTGCTCCTGAAACAGTTATGAAACAAACAGTTAGAAGAATTGTTATTATCTTTTTCATTCCCCAAATTTAATATAAAAACGATGCAAATTTATATCGTTGGAAAATCGATTTTTTAAATTCTATAATGTAATTTTGCAAAAAAATTTCATCATGACAACACAAGAATTTCAAAACGACATCAGACAAGGTATTCCAACAGTTTTACCTCCAAAAAAGGAATATGAAATAAACATTAATCATGCTCCAAAACGAAAAGAAATTCTTTCTGATGATGAAAAAAAATTAGCTATTCGCAACGCTTTACGTTATTTCCCTCAGTCATTCCACGCTGAATTAGCTCCAGAATTTATGGAGGAATTGAATACGTACGGAAGAATCTACATGTATCGTTTCAGACCAGATTACCGTATGTTTGCCCGACCAATTTCTGATTATCCAGGAAATTCTGAGCAAGCAAAAGCAATCATGTTGATGATACAAAATAACTTAGATTATGCCGTTGCTCAGCATCCACATGAGTTAATTACTTATGGTGGAAATGGAGCAGTTTTCCAAAATTGGATTCAATACCGTTTGACAATGAAATATTTGTCGGAAATGACTGACGACCAAACTTTAACCATGTATTCGGGTCATCCGATGGGTTTATTTCCTTCTCATAAAGATGCTCCACGCGTTGTTGTTACAAACGGAATGGTTATCCCAAATTACTCTAAACCAGATGATTGGGAAAAAATGAACGCTTTAGGTGTTTCTCAATATGGACAAATGACAGCTGGTTCTTACATGTACATCGGACCACAAGGAATTGTTCACGGGACGACGATTACGGTTTTAAACGGTTTTCGTAAAATCAAAAAATCTCCTTCGGGCTCACTTTTTGTAACTTCTGGTCTTGGCGGAATGTCAGGAGCTCAACCAAAAGCTGGAAATATTGCTGGTTGCGTTACTGTTTGTGCCGAAGTAAATCCAAAAATCACTAAAATTCGCCACGAACAAGGCTGGATCAATGAAATTTGTTCAACCTTAGAAGATTTAGTAAATCGTGTTCGTAAAGCACAAGAGAATAAAGAAATTATTTCAATCGCCTATTTAGGAAATATCGTTGACGTATGGGAAAAATTTGATACTGAAAACATTCACATCGACTTAGGTTCTGATCAAACGTCTTTACACAATCCTTGGGCAGGAGGTTATTATCCTGTTGGACTTTCGTTCGAAGATTCAAATAAAATGATGGCCGAAAATCCTGATTTGTTTAAACAAAAAGTGCAAGAAACTTTGGTTAGACATGCTTCCGCAATCAATAAACACACAGCAAAAGGAACGTATTTCTTTGATTATGGAAACGCATTTTTATTGGAAGCTTCACGTGCTGGTGCTGAAGTAATGGCTGTAAATGGAATTGATTTCAAATATCCATCTTATGTGCAAGACATCATGGGACCAATGTGTTTTGATTACGGTTTTGGACCTTTCCGCTGGGTTTGTGCTTCTGGGAAAACGGAAGATTTAGCTAAAACAGATAAAATCGCTTGTGATGTGTTGGAAGAAATGATGAAAAACAGTCCCGTTGAAATTCAGCAACAAATGGCTGATAACATTCAATGGATTAAAGGTGCACAAGAAAATAAATTGGTTGTTGGTTCGCAAGCACGTATTTTATACGCCGATGCAGAAGGAAGAATGCGTATTGCCGAAGCGTTCAATAATGCTATTGCAAAAGGCGAAATCGGAATGGTAGTTTTAGGCCGCGATCACCACGATGTTTCGGGAACAGATTCACCTTACCGTGAAACATCAAACATTTACGATGGTTCAAAATTCACTGCAGACATGGCGATTCACAACGTGATTGGAGATGGTTTCCGTGGTGCAACTTGGATTTCTATCCACAATGGTGGTGGAGTAGGTTGGGGAGAAGTTATCAACGGAGGTTTTGGAATGTTATTGGATGGAACACAAGATGCAGACAGACGATTAAAAATGATGTTACATTGGGACGTAAACAATGGAATTTCTCGTCGCTCTTGGGCAAGAAACGAAGGTGCAATTTTTGCTATTAAACGTGCTATGGAACAAGAGCCAAGATTGAAAGTTACGATTCCTGAGTTGGTGGATGATCGTTTGATTGATGAATTGAAAATGTAAAATTGAGAATGAAGAATATATTTTACATAAATCAAAAGAGACTGCTAATTACTTTAATTGTTTTTTCTGTAGTCGCTTGTAAATCTGAAAGTAAGAAAGAACAGGTTTTTAAAAATGAAGAAATTGTGAATACAGTTGATTCTTCTAATTTCGATAATATCAAAGGAAAACTCTTTTCCTTTCAACCAACAAATGATTCTAAATTTTGTGATTTATCAAAAATAATTGAAACTGATTGTGGTATTGGTTACTTTTATTTTAACAATAAAAACAAGATTACATTTACTTTTGAATGTGTTGGTGATACTTCAATAGTATATTTTTTAGGTTCCTATAAAAAAGATAAAAATTCACTCAAGTGTCATTTTGATTATTCTTACGAATGTTTTTTTGATTCAATAGATGATAAATTTATGGGTAAAGGGAATTTAGTAAGTAAAAAGGATTGGTTTGACATCGAAGTTTTAGTTTCAAATTGTCCTGAAACCTATGGATATATTGGTGAATATGCGGATTCAAAAGACAAAGCTTATTATTTAATTCAAAGAGCTAACAAAAGACAAAGTGAAATTTTTTGGAATTTCTTTAAAACTTCAAAAGTAAAAGCTGAATATTTATAAAACATTTTGCGGTAAATAAATTATTAATCTCCGCAAAAAATACGGTAAAAATTTGTTTATTCAACGAATAAGTAATATATTTGTTGCGTAAAGTGAGTTTTATGCCAAGATATGTACATCAAACAAAAGATTGGCCAGAGTTTCTCTGGGATAATGATTTATTGTTAAATCTTCTAGGAGAGGTACGTAATCTTCAAGGAAAATTAGTGGGAAAAATGGAAGCTTTAGGTTTTGATTTTCGTGAAAAAGCCTTACTCAAAACCTTAACTTTAGATGTACTCAAATCTTCTGAAATTGAAGGAGAAATCTTTAAAATTGAAGAAGTTCGTTCTTCCTTAGCAAAAAAATTGGGGATGGATTTACCTGATTTGGTTCCTTATGACAGAAATATTGATGGTGTTGCAGATGTTTTGGTTGATGCTACTCGAAACAATCGTGATTTATTAACGGAAGAACGCCTTTTTTCTTGGCATGCAGCTTTATTTCCAACAGGAAGAAGCGGAATGCATAAAATAACTGTTGGTGATTGGCGCCAAGATGAAGGTGGACCGATGCAAGTTGTTTCTGGTGCAATGGGAAAAGAATTTGTTCATTTTGAAGCACCAGCATCCAAACGTGTTCCAGAAGAAATGGAAAAATTCATAACTTGGTTTAACGAAGAAACGCAACTCGAACCAGTATTAAAAGCAGCTGTTGCTCATTTTTGGTTTATTACAATACATCCATTTGATGATGGAAACGGACGAATCGCTCGTGCTTTGACAGATATGCTTTTGGCTCGTGCTGATGGAATCAACCAACGTTTTTATAGTATGTCGGCTCAAATTCGTTTGGAAAGAAAACGGTATTATGCAATCCTTGAAACTTGCCAAAAAAGTTCCATAGATATTACTTCCTGGATGGTTTGGTTTTTAGAATGTTTACAAAAAGCACTCAAAGCGACAGATGGAATCTTAGCAGATGTTTTACAAAAATCTGATTTTTGGCGTGATAATATGCAAACGCAACTCAACGAGCGTCAACATAAAATGCTCAACAAAGTATTGGATGGTTTTGATGGAAAATTGACCTCTTCAAAATGGGCAAAAATGTGTAAATGTTCAACAGATACAGCATTGAGAGATATACAAGATTTAATCTCAAAAGGAATTTTGAAAAAAGAAGAATCAGGAGGTAGAAGTTCGGCTTATGAATTAAAATAAACTGAACTTTTATTTTTAAAATTCAGTTTATAATCCGTATTTTCGTCTTTTACTTTCCTAAATGCTCATTTTTGTAGCTAAAATAACTGAAAGATTAATTGACACCTTGGATTTTATTTTCAAAAATCCCAGCAAAAGAAATTTATTTACTCGGATAGTTTGATTGATGAATTAAAAGTATAAAATTTAGACCGTCGAAGACAGCAACGAAGTTAATGAAGAAAAACACACTATTTATTAATTTCTTGTTTACTTGACATCTTTGATATAATTTGCAGAATTATAAAATTTAATTTATGTTTGTGCCATGAAAATTAAGCAGATACTTTTTATCTTTTTTTTCTCAAACTTGCTTTTTTTGAGTGCTCAAGAATTCAATAAAGGTTACGTTGGCTTTTCATACTTAAATACAAATTTAGTAAACCGCCCAGGAAATTTACAGCTTGATATGTATGCTCGCTCTATTAACAAATTAGAGAATATTAGTTTACCTAAAAGAATGGATGGTATGACTTTCACTTTTATGGGGGTAAAAGAAATCTCAGAAAATGCTGAAGTTTTTGGAGAAATGGAATTTGCAAATAGGAGTTTCATCACTGAAAAGAGTGCTAGTGATTATGAATTAAAAGTCAGAATAAATACACTTAAATTTATATCAACTGGAGGAAGGATTCACATCTTTCGTTTTGGTTTTTCATTACTTGATATCAATCGTATTACTATCAAACAAAAAGGAGTTGAGTTTGAAAACACCGGTTTAAGTAAATGGGTGCCATACTACCAGAAAAAAACGATAACCAATTTCGGTAGTACTTTTAAGTTGGGCTTTCATTTTCCATTAGGTGATTTTGCTGCTTTTGAGCTCTTAGGTATCTATCAAACGATGTGGTTTCCAAATAAATTTTCAATTCCATTTAGAGCTAATAACTTAGGTATAAGTGCTTCATTATTAATTAATTTCATGCAATGAAAAACTTTTTTTTCATATTTCTTAGTTTTTTTATCTGTAAAATTACTTACTCGCAACATCTGATGACTTACTACAGTCTTGGATCATCAAAATATGCTAATGCAGGGAACTTATCTGGTTCGGGTTATGGTTTTTCAGGAGGATATACCCACAATTTTTTTTCAGTTTCTGCTGGTTTTGACCACTTTCAGTCTAAAAAGTTTACAGAATCACTTAGTGGTAAAGATTTTATGGAAATAAAAGAAAACTATTTCCGTTACCAAGTAGGTGCTGCACTACCTCATGGCGATGGGAATTTATCTTTTCACGCTTCAGTCTTATTTGGTTTTTTGTCTGGTATCGACAAAGTAAAACTTTATCATGAGTATTCGAATGGAATGATTTCTTATGGAATAGAAAAAAATACGGGTGTTTACAAAGCTCTTCGTTCATTAGTTCCATTATTTTCTTTTCAAGGTGGCGTTTTATTAAAATCTCGTTATGGTGTATTTGTGAGTTTTGATTACATTAAACAAAAAAAGAAAGATTTATTTGAATTTCGGGATGATAACGAAATAAAGAACAGTTATATTGCTGTTAATGGCGAGACTTCAAGTGGCTATAAAGGGTTTAACGATTTAAGTGGTTTTAAAATAAATGCTGGTTTAATTTTTTATCTAGGTAAATCTGAATAATATGAAAAAAATAACGGTTTTATTTTCAGTTTTTATGTTGATTGTTCTTGTTTTTTCATGTAATAAAGAATCTTCTTATCCATATAAATTTGCTGGCGCATGGCAAATCGACAAGGTAGATATTGAATATTATTCAAACCAAGGTTCTACAGTAGATAGTTCAAAAACATACAGTAATCCAGGCGTCATTCTATTGAAAAACATCACTGATAATGATTTCGAAAATGATAAACAGATTGCCCAGCTAATTTTTAATTCCGATGATGTGATTCCACCCGGAATAGCAGAATTTTGTATAAAGGCGGGACTTACCGACCCTAAAAATATAGTTGTGAATTATGTGGCGGGGCCTCACGGAACCGAGCGCTTGACTTTATGGACACCCATGGAATCCTTACATGAACTCATCATCTATACCGTTCCAAAATTGAGTAAAAAAGAAATGGAATTAACTTATTATCTACTTGATTCAGAAGGAAATTTAATTCGCAGCGAGTATTGGTATTGTTCAATCAAGGAATAATTTTGAAAAAACCCATTAAATATTCGAAATTTTATGCCTTTTTTAAAAGCTAGAATTCGACTTTAAATCTCCATCTTTGAAATTTTCTTATTACTTTCAACTTTTTTTCCTAGATGCTCATTTTTGTAGATAAAATAACTGAAAGATTAATTTATACCTTGGATTTTATTTTCAAGGATAGAGGAATTTTATATGAGTTAACGAACGATTGGGCATCCTTTAAAAAATCTGAACAAAAGAAATTTATTTATTCGGATAGTTTGGATGAAGAGAATTTAAAAATTTTTCCTTCGACCGTTTTATTTGATGAGGTAATTTTTGATTATGCGATTTCAAAAGCAGCTTTTTTTAAAGAAGAATGTTTGACATTTGACAAAATAAATGATCCTTTTGCTTCCATTTTTTATGTTTTGTCGCGCATGGAAGAATACACCGTCAAACAACGAGATTTTCACGAACGTTTTGAAGCCAAAAACAGTATTTTATACAAATATTCCTTTTTAGATAAAGTCATTTGCGACAGATGGTCAGTCGATATTATTGCTTTTTTGGAAGAAAAATTGGCTTGTAAATTAAATCCAAAAATTATCCCAACGAAGCTTATTCCAAGTTTTGATATAGATAACACTTTTGCTTTTCAGTGGAAAGATGGTTTGAGAAAAACCCTGGGGACTTGGAAAGATAAAATCAAAAAAGATAAACTTAGAATCGAAGCAAGAGCAAATTTTGAAGCAGGAAAAATCACTGATCCTTACGATACTTTTGATGAAATAAAAAGCTTAAAAGAGAAAGGATTTGATACCAAGATTTTTTGGCTTTTGGGTGAAAACTCCAAATACGACAAAAATATTTCTGGAGCAGACCAAAGACATCAAAACTTAATTCAAGAAATGTCAAAATTCGCAGAAATAGGTTTACATCCAAGTTATGAGTCAAATAAAAGCAGTTTGTTGCTCAAAAATGAACATATCTTGCTTCAACAAATTTTAAAAGCAGATGTAAAAAACAGCAGACAACATTTTTTAAAACTAACTTTTCCAGCAACATATAACAATTTGATTTCACTTGGTTTTACGGATGATTTCACTATGGGTTATGCAGATGAATTTGGTTTCCGAGCTGGAACTTGTCGCTCGTTTTTATTCTTTGATTTAATTAAAAATACACCAACATCTTTACGAGTTCATCCCTTTGCTTACATGGACGGAACTTTAAATCAGTATTTGAAATTAAGTCCCGAAGAAGCAAAAATTAAAATTCAAGCCTTATATGATGAGGTGAAAAATTTTGGTGGAGATTTTATCTTCTTGTGGCACAATGAAACTATTTCTGAATTCGGAGTCTGGAAAAATTGGAAATCAGTGTTTGATTTTACTTTAAATTTACGATAAATGAAATTTATATTAGAGACTGAAATCACTGATTTTAATCAAAAAATCTCCCACAAAGACAAAATCGTGTTTTTCGGAAGTTGTTTTTCGGATGAACTTTCTGCTCGATTTAAAAACGCTGGTTTTGATGTTTTATCCAATCCATTTGGGACAATTTTTCATCCTTTGGCAATGGCGAGAAATTTTGAAAATATTTTTTCAAATAAAGCTCAACACCATATTTTTGAACAAAATAAAACATTTTTTTCATGGAATTGCAGTTCACTCATTTGCAAAAATTCAGAAAAAGAATTGGAAGAAGAATTGAATCTTATTGATTCAAAACTTTCAGAATTATTAAAAAACACGAGTTATTTATTCATCACTTTTGGTACAGCTTGGGGATATTTTCATAATGAGGAGAAATGCATCGTTGCCAATTGCCACAAACAAAAAAGCGATTTATTTGAAAAACAATTGACCGAAATTGACGAAATGTTTGTTTCTTGGTCAGCAGTTTTGGCAAAAATATACAAGGAAAATCCAAAAATAAAAATTGTTTTTACAGTAAGTCCAGTCCGCCACGCAAAAGATGGTTTGATAGAAAATAACCGAAGTAAAGCACGTTTATTTGAAGTCATTTCAAGATTAGAAAAACATTTTCCAACAGCTTATTTCCCTTCCTATGAAATCATTCAAGACGAATTGCGCGATTATCGTTTTTACAAAGAAGATTTAATTCATCCAAATGAACAAGCAATTTCGTATGTTTGGTCAAATATTAAAACTACACTTTTTGATTCAAAAACATTAAATAAGCTTGATGAAATTGAAAAACTAAGATTTTTGGCTAATCACCAAGTTTTATCGTCCAACAAAGAAGAAATCGAACATTTTGAAAAAAATCGAAAACAAAAAATCGATATTTTTTTGAAAAATAATTCTGATGTAAAGTGGTAACTTAATTAGACTAAGCGACAATTAATTTTTACTTGTACAAAACCGGCCTAATATTTAAGGTTTTTATGAGTACGTTTTGAACCGCATTGGAATGATGAGCGTAAAAAAGACGAAGTTTTGACGCCAAAAAGAAAACAGTGTCTGAACGCAGTGAGTTTGTTTTCTTTTCAGACAAAACAAAGTGTTTTTAGCGAAGTATTCCCAGCGGAGATTTTTTGTTACTTTTTTATGGTTGAAAAAAGTAAGAGAGAATCACCTTTTCAAAGCCTTTTCATACATTTCAATCCAATCATTTACAGTGATTTTTGACATCAATTCTCCAATCAATTGATAAGGAATATCATCCATTTTTTTGAAGCGAACACAACTTTTCCCCATATCTAATTTACGTTTAGAATATTTCGGATATTCTTTGACAAACCAATCTAATGTTTTTAAATTTAAGTTAAATCCATTAGCTAATTACCTCCCGTCTCCATCCAATAAATTCCCAATTCCACCCAAAATACTTCCTTCTTCTTTTCTTGCTCCCGTCCCATAAGATAAAATACGAGAAGCCAAACGAGAAATCGGTAAGGTTTGAAGCCAAACTTCTCCTGGACCTTTTAATGTTGCGAAAAATAAACCTTCACCACCAAAAATCGTGTTTTTTATTCCTCCAACAAATTGAATATCGTAATTAATGGTTTGTGTATAAGCAACGATACAACCCGTATCAACTCTCAAAACTTCTCCAGGATTTAATGTTCTCCTTATAATATGTCCACCAGCGTGACAAAAAGCTAAACCATCTCCTTCTAATTTCTGCATGATGAAACCTTCACCACCAAAAAGTCCCGTTCCAAGTTTACGTTGAAATTCAATTCCAACCGAAACGCCTTTTGCAGCGCACAAAAAAGCATCTTTCTGACAAATCATTTTTCCACCAAATTGACTTAAATCCATTGGAATGATTTTCCCAGGATATGGAGAAGCAAATGCAACACGGGCTTTCCCTGAACCAGTATGTGTGAAAGCTGTCATAAATAAACTCTCACCTGTAAGCAAGCGTTTACCTGCTCCCCACAATTTATCAAAAAAGCCAGTTCCTTGTTTTTGAGAACCATCACCGAAAATCGTTTCCATCTGAATTCCTTCTCCCATATACATGAAAGACCCAGCTTCAGCAATGGCAGTTTCATTAGTATCTAACTCTATTTCTATCATTTGCATCTCTTCACCGTGAATGAAGTAATCGATATCGTGATTTTCTCTCATAATTTGATTTTAAATTTTAGAAAAACAAATGTAATAATTTAACTTATTTATTATCCTTTTTAAGAAAATTTGTGAAACGACTCTGAAAAAGGCAGTTGAGCATGTTTACATGGAGCTTTTCGAAATGTCGAAACTACAATGCTACTTCTAAATTTGATTTTGTTTTTTCAGTATTTTTATATAAAAGGTGGCTTTTCAATGAACAAAACAATACTTCTGATGAAAATAATGAACAAATTTTGAATTTTATTAACAATAAAAAACGCTAAAAACAGAATTTAATCGACAAAAACAGTATATTTGTCGAAAAAATAACTTTTTTTTAACGAGTTTCGTCACAAATATGAACATAGTTGCGTCTATGTTTATACTTTTGAAATCCTTTTGTAAAGGAAAAACCAATAAAACAAAAAACACACATTATGAAACATGTATTAAGTTTAATTTTAATTTTGAGTAGCTTTTTTAGTTATTCTCAAGCTGTTGCCAGAGTTTCTACTCCGGATTCAATCGTTTGTTTAGGAGAATGCGTTACTTTATCAAGTTCAACTTCGACTAATGGAGGATCGCCAATTATTAACAGTATTTGGAGTATCTCTGGGCCAAATAATTACACACACGCTTCAAATACTGCACCAGGTGTAAATTTGACCTTGTGTGATTTTGTTGCTCCAGGTGATTATACAATCAGTTTAATTAACCAACATCAAAACCAAACTTCAAGTTTTGTTCAAAAAGTTGATTTTATTACTGTTCAGCAAAATCCTGTTGCAGATATTGGTGCAACGGTGAATACATGTCAATTACCTTTCAATGTTTCTTATACAGTGGGAGGCTCAACACCAGTTCCTCCAACAAATTATGTATGGTCTTTTGCAGGTGGTACTCCATCATCTTTTACTGGTCAAACGCCACCAACAGTTAGTTATACTACGGCTGGAACTTCTGATACAAGATTAATTGTTACAGACCCAGTGAGCGGATGTAAGGATACTTTAATTAGACCAATTACTGTTGGCCCTTTTGATGCAGGAATTACTAGTCCTGCTTTAGCTTGTTTGAATTCTTCGGTTCAGTTTACGGATGCATCAACAATTGGTGCAAATTCTTGGACTTGGTCAGCGACTGGTCCTGGAACAGCTTCTATTTCTTCACCATCTTCACAAAACCCAACGATTTCTTTTGATGCAGTTGGAATTTATACAATTACACTAAGTTCACAAAATACTGCTGTAGGTTGTGCAGGTTCGACAACTACAACAATTAATGTAGTTCCTCTTCCTTTTGCAAAATTTACAGCAACTCCAATAGCAGGTTGTTCACCATTACCAGTTCAATTTACAAATCAAACGATTAATGCTGCAGGTAATATTTATTCATGGAATTTTGGAGATGGAAGTAATTTTACAGGACCTAATCCAGGAACACATATTTATACAGGAATAAATGGTCAAAGTTTTACGGCAAGTTTAACGGTTATGGATATTAATGGTTGTTTTAATAGCAATGTTTCCGATACTGTAATAACTCTTGTAACACCTGCAGCACATTTTTCTGTAAGTGAAAAAGATGGTTGTGAGGGTTTAAATGTTACTTTCACAAATCAATCTCAAATTGGTGGATCTCCTTTTGTTTCACAAACGTGGATTTTTGAAGATAATTCACCAAGTGGTACAACAACTTTTATTGGAGCAAATCCTCCTCCAATATCATATCTATGTGGAGAATACAACATTACCTTAATTGTTGTTGATCAACAAGGCTGTGTTGATACAACGATGTTAGATGATAATTACGATAGTACTTTTGTTTGGACAACATCTGTTAATGGTTTAACAACTGTACCTCAATTTTCTCTGATACCACCTTTTGACCTTCTTCAAGCTTTTGCAAATGATACAGTAATTAAATTTGGTACTATACCTGTACCAAAATATACCTTAAATAAAAATGTTGAATGTGTTAAACATTCACTACCATTTCAGTTGGTTGATATTACACCAATTGACTGTCCTCATGATCCGACAGATGTTAAAAGACAATGGTTTTTTAACAAAAGTCCTCAATCAACGGATTCAGTATTCAATAAAGTTTTTTCTGATACCATGATGAATATTGGACTTAATTTGCAACCAGGAACGGATATAGATTTAGAAGTAAATTTTAGAGGTTGTAGAGATACATTATTTACCTTTGATAGTATATATATTTATGCACCAAAGTCTTCATTTTTGTTAGTTCCAATAGATCCTTTATGCGATTTAGCTCAAGGTGCCTTACCTTTAACAAAAAGAGTTGGTATTGATGATACGCAAGGTGTTTACAGTCATGGATGGACAAATCAAACATTTTTCCCAACTCAAAGATTTCCAATACCTGGTCACTCAATTCCTAGTAAAACAATGGATGATGTGGGCGTAATTTATCGTTGGGGTGACGGAACGGTTGAAACCTCAGAAGATATTGATGCCTTTTTAGATGATATTCCAAATAAAGGTGGAGATATTGATCCTGCTAATGCTTCGACACTAGTTGCTGGCTCTCGAACAACACCTGATCCCGTTGTGCATACTTTTAATGATTATGGAGATTATAGTGTAGAACAAGTTGTGATAAATAGAACAACTGGTTGTAGAGATAGTACAACACAAAATATTACTTTCTCTTGGGTTGAAACAAACTTTGTTTTTGATATTCCAGGACCAGATTCTATTTGTGTGAATAATCCATTTGATATGACTTCAACATCTGCGACACATGGTTTACCAACAGCCCAGACGGATGGTCATTTACCTTTGAGTTATAATTTTAGTTCAGTTCCTTCATTAAGTACTGCTGTTTCAGGCAGTGGTAGTACAACAAATCAAACGTTTAGCACCACAATAACTACACCAGGAGATTATAATGTTACAATTACTGCAACAAACTCTGCTGGTTGTGCTAACACATTTACAAATCATATAACTGTTTTTGCTTTACCTATAGCAAATATTACAACGACAGATGTTACTACTGTTTGTGTGGGGACAACTCTTACAGTAGATTTTGACAATAGTTCAATTCATCCTCCAGGAAGTTATGGTGAAAATGACCCTGTAGGTGCAAATTGGGCAACACCTAATGCATTTGCATGGACATCAAGTAATGGAAGCCCGAGTCCAAGTCCTTTCACTCAAAACTATAGTGATCAGTTAACATCTACAATGAGTGGGCCAAGTACATTTACACTTCAAGTTACTGATGGTTTTGGATGTGTATCGTCAATAGCCAGTTTCCAAACGAATCAGCAACAGCCAACGGCAGCAATTAGTTTGCCTCCAAGTATTTGTAATTACGATGTGGTAAATGCGAGTCCTATAAGCTCTGTTGTAACAGGTTTAACTTCTTATGTTTGGATTGTTGATGGATTACAATCACCACCATCACCTATAGACAATATTCCTGTTCCACCAACTTGGGAGATTCCAAATGGACCTATTGTCTCTCAAAATCATTCTGTTCAGCTAATTGTTACAGATGCTTTGGGATGTACAAACACTTCTCCTATTTCAACAGTTACTATACTTGCTCCTCAAGCTAACTATAGTGATGCTCAATTTTCAGCTTCAGGAGGTGCTAATGGAAATTATACTTGTCCACCTGTAGTTGTAAATTTTTGTGACTCTTCTCAGTCAACTTCACCAATTGTAAGTTATTCTTGGCAATTAGGGAATATTCAATCACAACCTTTAGCAACAACTTCAACATTGCAATGTGCAAGTGGTATTCAATATTTGTTCCCAGGAACGTATAACATTATTCACAGTATAACAGATGCTGCTGGTTGTGTCAGTACTATTACAACAACTCCATACTTAACAATTGGTGGACCAACTGCTTTGGATAGTATACGTTTAATCCCAACTTTTTGTGGTCAAACCTATCATTTTGAAGTGTTGAATCAAAACATAGTTGATAGTTGGACTTGGGATATGGGAGACGGTACGATAATCAGTAGTGTAGATAATCCTGCAGATACTTTTAACTATACTTATACAGGTGTTGATATATTTAATCCTGTGCTTACAGTAATAGATGCTTTAGATTGTCCAGTTGAATACACAGGCTTAATTGATATTCCTTTTAAAGGTATTGATGCAGCTTTCACAGCTGATCCAATTACAGATATTAATCTTGGAACAACTGTTACTTTTGACCCAAGTACTTCAACTTCAGAAGGTTCACCAATTATCGATTGGCAGTGGGAATTTGGAGATGGTTTTTTTGACTCAACTGATGTTCAAACAAATGTAAGTCACTCTTACTTAATCGGAGATACAGTTACTGTTAAATTAACAATAGAAAATTCTGATGGATGTTCTGATTTTGCATTCCTAAGTTTAGTAATTGGTGTTGAATTCGACTTTCCAAATGTATTGACGGGTGATGGTTCAAATGGTCCAAATGCAGATTATCAATTATTTGCAGATGTGATGAAAAGCTTCGAGATAACAATCGTTAACCGTTGGGGTAACGTTGTTCACGAAGGAAAACTTGATCCAGCAAGACCACGTTATTTATGGAATGGTGTTGATGATAAGAGTGGAAAATTATGTAACGAAGGAACATACTTCTACCTATTCAAAGGAATCCTTAAAAACGATGTTCCAGTTGACATTCATGGATTCTGTACTTTAATTGGTACAACAGATAAATAAGAATAAAGTTAATTTATAAAAAAAGTGCTTATCGTTTCGGTAAGCACTTTTTTGTTTTATGAGAGTTTAAATGAATTATTATTCTTTTTGTATAGATTAAAAAAAGATTAATTTGATTTTTTGGATTAAATATTTATCACCCAACTTAATCTCCCCTCAAGGGGAGAAACAAAAATTATTTTGGAAACAGATATTTGTTGTATCAAGTATTCTAGAGTCTTATGTCTAAAGCGAAGTGTGTCTAGAAATGGTTCCAGCCTTGAGCTTGAAGAGGAGCAATAACTCCCTGCTTATCCACAAAATTGATTCCGCTATTTTTGTCAGTGATATGACCAATAATTGATAAATGAGGATTACCAAGTACTTTTTCGTAATCAGCTTGAGAAATGGTGAAAAGTAATTCATAATCTTCACCGCCGTTTAGAGCAGTTGTAATTGGGTCGATATTAAATTCGATAGCTGTTGAAGCCGTTTTTCCGTCAATAGGAATTTTCTCATCGTAAATCGTACAACCAGAATTACTCGCTTTACATAAATGAAAAATTTCAGAAGCCAAACCATCAGAAACATCAATCATGGAAGTAGGTTTCACATCCATTTGTTTCAATAAAGCAACAATATCGATTCTAGCTTCAGGTTTCAATTGTCTTTCTAGCAAATAATCGTGACCGTCTAAATCAGGCTGAATATTTGGATTTGTTTTATAAACTTCTTTTTCGCGTTCCAACAATTGTAAGCCCATGTATGCAGCACCTAAATCTCCTGAAACGACTAATAAATCATTTTCTTTCGCTCCACTTCTGTAAACAACATCTGATTTTTTTGCTCTACCTAAAGCAGTAATTGAAATCATCAAACCAGAAGTTGAAGAAGTTGTGTCTCCACCAATTAAATCAACTTGGTAAGCATCACAGGCTTTTTTAATTCCAGCGTATAATTCTTCCAAAGCTTCCAAAGGAAAACGATTTGAAACGGCAAGAGAAACAGTAATTTGTTCCGCTTTTCCATTCATGGCATAAATGTCAGATAAATTTACAACGACTGCTTTATAGCCCAAATGCATCAAAGGTGTGTACATTAAATTAAAATGTATTCCCTCAATCAAACTATCTGTTGAAACGAGCATTACTTCCGAATCAGAAATAGAAATTACAGCTGCATCATCTCCAACTCCTTTAATTGTGCTGGAAACATGTGTTGTAAAATTGGAAGTTAATTTTTCAATTAAACCAAATTCTCCTAATTCACTCAGTTCTGTACGTTTATCTGTCATGTTGCAAAATTAGCAATTTTTAAAGTAAAATTCTTCCTTTTAACAGTTTTCTAAACCTTCATTATAATAATTCATCAGTTTATCAAAAATTTTTCGTTTTTTTGATGAAAATTTAGCACCAAAAATCATGAAATATTTCTTTTACATCTTAACATTTTCTCTTTTAGTAGCTTGTGGTTCTTCCAAGGACAAAAAATCAGGTGAAATTGTTCCAGAAATTGTTTGGGATGAATTGCAAACTTATACCGATACTGCCGCAATTAATTTAACGCAGCAAAAAGTGTTTCATGCTTCAGAAACGGTTTTCACTGATTTAATTCATACAAAATTGGAAGTAAGTTTTGATTGGGCAAAATCGCAATTGATTGGTGTTGAAACTTTAACCGCAAAACCACATTTTTATGCGACTGATAGTTTAATTTTAGATGCAAAAGGCATGGAAATTAAATCGGTAAGTTTAGCTGGGAAAAATTTATTGTACGCTTACGACGGTTTATTTTTAAGAATCAAATTAGATAAAATCTATTCAAAAAATGAAAATTACACACTTCAAATTTCATATATCGCAAAACCTGAAGAAAGAGTAACAGGTGGGAGTGCTGCAATTACAAGCGATAAAGGCTTGTATTTCATCAATCCCAAAGGAGAAGATAAATCAGTTATGCCACAAATTTGGACGCAAGGAGAAACAGAATCAAGCTCAGTTTGGTTTCCAACAATCGATGCTCCAAATGTGAAAACCACACAAGAAATTTATATTACTGTTGATCAAAAATATACGACTTTGTCCAATGGTAAATTAGAAAAATCGACAACAAATTCAAACGGAACTCGAACAGATCATTGGAAACAGGATTTGGCTCACGCACCATACTTATTCATGATGGGAGTTGGTGAATTTAAAGTGATTAAAGATTCTTACACACGTCAAAATGGTTCAAAAATGGAAGTAAATTACTTCGTTGAGCCAGAATGGGAAAGTTCGGCAAAAGCAATTTTTGGTGAAACTCCAGCGATGATTAAATTCTTTTCTGAATTGACAGGTGTAGAATATGTATGGGACAAATACCATCAAATTGTTGTAAGAGATTACGTTTCTGGAGCAATGGAAAATACAGGAGCAGTAATTTTTGGTGATTATGCTTACAAAACGGAGCGTGAATTGTTGGATGAAAACGATAATTCAACCATTGCTCATGAATTATTTCACCATTGGTTTGGAGATTTAGTAACCTGTGAATCTTGGTCAAACTTACCTCTAAATGAATCTTTTGCAAATTATTCTCAATATTTGTGGGATGAACATCGTTATGGGGTTGATGAAGCAGATTACAATGCCGAAAATGAAAAAATTGGATATTATCAAAATGCTGAAAATGGCGGTTCACATAATTTAATTTGGCATGATTATGCAGACAAAGAACAAATGTTTGATGGACATTCTTACAATAAAGGAGGAAGAATTTTACACATGCTTCGCAATCATTTAGGTGATGAAGCTTTTTTTGCTGGTTTGAAATTGTATCTTACAACAAACAAATTTAAAGCGGCAGAATTTCATCATTTGAGAATGGCTTTTGAGGAAGTTTCTGGTCAAGATTTGAACTGGTTTTTTAATCAATGGTTTGAAGCAGCAAATCACCCAGTTTTGGGAGTTGAACAAGAATACTCTGCTGAAAACAAAACGGTTACTGTGCAAATTTACCAAAATCAAGATTTCTCAACAACACCTTTATACAAAATTCCAGTTGAATTAATCGTTTTTGATGATGCAGGCGAACACAAACACAAAGTTTGGATTGAAAAAATTGATAATATCTTTACTTTTCCAGTTTCTGGGACATTAAAAAATGTACTTTTTGACAACCAACAATGTATTTTAGGGAAGATTGAAGAAACTAAAAGTCAAGAGCAATTCATTCATCAATTTTATAATGGAAAACGTTATTTAGCAAGAAGAAATGCACTTATTTATGGGACAGAAAAAGAAAGTGTAGAAGCACAAAAAATGATTTTAGATGCATTAAATGATTCTTTTTGGGATGTCCGTTTATTGGCTATAGAAAAAGCGAGCTATTTAAAAGAGCAAAATTTGAGTGCTGCTATAGAAAAAATTACAACTTTGGTTAAATCAGATGAAAAATCTGCCGTCAGAACTGAATCTTTGAGTTTTTTAGCTAAAAACATGCCCGCTTCTGCTTTTGAGGATTTGTGTTTGGAGGTTTTAAACAAAGATTTATCTTATTCAGTAATTGGAACAGCATTGAATGAATTGACAAAGAAAAATGCGATTTTGGGAATGCAAAAAGCAAAACTCTTAGAAAATGAAAAATCCGGTAAAATGATGTCAACCATTGCTCAAATTTATGCTGCAAAAGGATCGAAAGAAAATTTCAACTTCCTTGAAGGATTAATGAATAGCAATAAAGTTGGTGGATATGATGGTATTATTTGTTTAAATTCTTTCTCAGGATTTATGGCTCGTCAACAAGTTGATTTACAAGAAAAAGCACTGCCTTTATACAAAAAGCAATACGAAATTGGGGGAATGTATACGAAAATGTTTATGCCACAAAACCTAAAATACTTATCCAATATGGTGGAAGAAAGTATGAAGGAAAGTAAGGCAAAAATTGACGCTTTTGAAAAAAACAAGGATTTCGTTGAGGCTGATAAAATTCGCAAAGACCTTAAAAAACAAGAAATGATTGTTGCTGATTTAAATTCATTTTTAGCTCAAATTGAAGGAGAAGCTGAGATCAAGAAGTTATGAGTTATGAGTTATGAATTATGAATTTTGAAGAATTTTTAGTGCATGACTATTTTTTTGTCTTTGAGTGAAACGGTCTTTTGTCTTAAAGTCTTATGTCTAAATTATTTTTTGTTTTTTTAACATACTTTTTTACAGATTTATGCGTTTATATGTTAATTTAGTAGAAACATTTAAACCGACAAAATATGTTAGAATTGAGCAAAAACATTTTGAAAAAAGTAAGCTTCGATGTTAACTTGTTTCAAAAAGAATTAAAAAAAGCACTTGTTTGGATTCAAAACAAAGATGATATTGCAAAGTTCCGAGAATGGTGTTTGAAGGAATTTGGTAAAAGTCATCAATTAGTTTTACAAAAAGTTTTCGTTAAATAGATTTACAAAAAGTTTAATGCTGTCCTGAAAGTTCGAATATAATTTTTAGGACAGTGTTACTTTGTCTTTGACCAAAGATTGATAAGACTTTCGTTGCGATTTTGATTCTGCCCAGGTGATGAAATCAAAATACTCAAAAGCAACGCGTTTCAGATTTGGATCTTCGTAGGAAATAAGTTTGGTGTAAAGTTCGTTCCACAATTCTTCTCGCTGAATTTCATTAGAAATTTTACACATTTTCGTGACAAATTTTAAGAAATTTGTTTCAAATTCATAAATACGATTTCTTGACTTTAAATAACGTTGCGTGTTTTTTAAAACATAAGGAATGAAATCATCGTTTTTCATTTCAAAGTGAATTAACAAGCTCAAGAGATGTGAAAAGGAAACAATATCTTCTTGATTATCAATTGTTGAATCGTTTAAAATTTTATTTAACCATTTTAAAGCTGTGTGAAACTCCCCAGTCAAAAAATAAACACTCGCGATTTTAAATTGTAAAAAAGCTTTACGAATTTCAGTGATTTTTTCAGCGTACAACATCATACCACTTTCTATCAAAGGAATCAATTGTAGAGCTTCTTGGATTTTCCCTTGAATGCATAAAGTTGTCAATTCAATGCTATAAATGCTTGAAAATAATTTGATTTGAAAATCCTCGTTGTTTTTATGCTTTTCAATTAAAGAAAGACTTTTTAGTTTTTTCTGTAAAATAAGTAAATCATCTTTTTTACTCAAACGTGAAGCAACATAAATAGCATTCGTCAAAACAGATAAGTAGCGATTCACTTGATCTTGCAAAACATCTTCTGTATTTTCCATCAACTCAATGTTGGCAGTCAAGTAAATGTAACAATCTTCAAAGGAGTTTGTTGCAAAATAATACGCACTGTAAATGTGGTTGTATAAATAATGAGAATCAAAATAAAGTTCTGATTTTTTAGATGATTCAAGTAATTTTTCAATTATTTTTTTGAATTCGATTAAATCCTCTTCCGAACGAGAAATTCCTTTTGAAGACAACAGTGAAAATAATTTACTCTTTAAATTCCAAAATTTATCGTAGGTCAAACTTTTTTGATGATATTCTTCATCTTGAAGTAAGAGTTTGTTAATCTCGTTTGAATCTAGGTTTCCTTGACTTTCATAAATGCGTTTTACCTTTAAATTTATTTCAGAAAGTAGGTTGTATTTGTGGTTTTTCACAGCAATTTTTTCGGCGCTTTTTAACTGTTTTAGACTTTGGTGATAAAGTGATTTTTGATATAAAATATCAGCAGAATTTAACAGTTTATAAATCTGTGCATCAGGTGAATTTGAACTGTGAAAATTATCTAGAGCACTAATTAAATGGTCGTATAAACGTTTTTTTGTGATCGAAAATTTGTTTAAAAAAGCTTCTCCTTTAAAGTGAGAAAAAATCGCTTCTTCGTTGTATTCTTCTTGACTTTCAATGAAATCAAACAAAAGAATGTAGTTGTTTTCTTCGCCAATCGTATGTCTGGAAGATAAGACTTTGAAGTATCTTTTCTCTGACTTAGACATGTATTTAATTAATTCATGTAAAGTCTCTTTTGTATAGTTAGACATGTATTGTTTTTTAGTAATTTAATGCTAAAATAAAACATTAAAACTAACAAAATGGAAGAAAAACTTAAACTGTATCATTTATTGATTGTGATAATCTAATTTTAAGTATAAAAAAACAAAATTTGTTGCAAACAGTATTTTTTTGTAATTTAGCCTTTTTGTAAAATGTCCAAAATTGTAAGACATACCTTAGCTTTTGAAAACGATTACGATTACGAATTAATCGGGATTTGTTCGCATGTAAGTGATTACAAGTTGGTTTGGAACATCAATGAAAGCTTAAATTTTCAATTGGAAAAGGCATCCAATTTATTCATGGTAAATACAAAAAAAGGTACTTTAGCCTCAAGTCATCCTTATTATTTTATGAATGATGAGGAAAGAAGAATTGAAATTTATTTGATAAAAAACAAACACGAAGGAAAATTTTTGATTCCTGAAAAACAACAAATTGATTATTTTTTATTTGTTTGTAATAACATGTTGCATGATTTAGACATGTGGCTAGAAAAATTGAAAACAATTGATTGCATCATGGCAGCGTTTAGTTTTCAAGCGCAAGAATTTAGCTCAACACAGCAAATTGTGTTTGAGTAAGAGATTAAGAAAAGAATGTGCTTTGCACAAAACAAGATAGTATGAAAAAAACAAAAATTGTAGCAACTTTAGGACCAGCTTCCTCAAGTAAAGAAGTATTAAAAAAAATGATTTTAGAAGGTTTAAACGTTTGTCGTTTGAACTTTTCGCATGGAGCGTATGAAGATTATGCGAATTTAATCAAAACGATTCGTGAAATAAACGAAGAAACAGGATTAAATGTAGCAATTTTAGCCGATTTACAAGGACCAAAAATCCGTGTTCACGAAATTGAAAATAACGGAATTTTATTGGAAGAAGGGAAACAAATTACGATTACTACAGATCGTATTGTTGGAACCTTGGAGCAAATTTCGATTAATTACGAGAAGCTTCCACAAGATATCAAACCTGGTGAACGCATTTTGATGGACGATGGAAAATTGATGTTAAAAGTAATTAGCACTGATAAAAAGAAAAAAATTGTTGCTGAAATCGTTTACGGAGGAATTTTATCTTCTAAAAAAGGAGTTAATTTACCTAATACAAAAATTTCATTGCCTTGCTTGACTCCAAAAGATTTGGAAGATTTAGCTTTTGCTTTAGAGCAAAATGTGGATTGGGTTGGTTTATCTTTTGTGCGTTCGGCTCGTGATATCATTGAATTAAAACATATAATTAGTAATTCTTCAACGGCGAAAGCGAAAGTGATTGCAAAAATTGAAAAACCTGAAGCAATTACAGATATTGATGAAATCATCAAAGTGAGTGATGCAATCATGGTTGCACGTGGAGATTTAGGTGTTGAAATTCCTTACCAAAATGTTCCTTTGATTCAAAAAATGCTTATCAAAAAATGTTTTGAATATGCAAAACCAATTATCGTGGCAACTCAAATGATGGAAAGTATGATTACTAATATTTCTCCAACAAGAGCTGAAGTGAATGACGTTGCAAATGCTGTTTTAGATGGTGCTGATGCGGTGATGCTTTCTGGAGAAACTTCTGTTGGTAAATATCCAATTGAGGTAATCAAAACGATGGCAAATATTGTCAAAGAAATGGAAGGTTTTGAAGGAATTTACAACAAAGAAGCCGTTCCAGATAAATCAAACGATCGTTTTATTTCTGATTCAATTTGCTACAATGCTTGTCGTTTGGCCCAACGTGTTGAGGCTGATGCGATTATCACCATGTCGTATTCTGGTTATACAGCTTATAAAATTGCGTCACAAAGACCAAAAGCTCCGATTTATGTTTTCACTAGTAACAAACAAATTTTAACTCAGTTGAATTTAGTTTGGGGAGTAAAAGGATTTTATTACAACAAACGAGTAAGTACGGATCACACAATTGCTGATATTAAATATTTATTGAAAACGTCTGGACTTTTAAAACAAGGTGATTTGGTTATCAACATCGCTTCAATTCCTTTGGAGGAGAGTGGAAAATCAAACATGATTAAGTTGAGTAACGTCGAATAGTTTTTACAATTTAAATGTCTGAAAAAGTAAAAATTCTATTTAATCCCAGTTGTTCAAAATGTAATGAATCATTGGATTTACTCAAAGGTTTTTCTTGTGAAATTGAAGTAATAGAATATTTAAAAGATACTCCTTCAGAAAATGAATTAAGAGAAATAATTCAATTTTTAGACATTAAACCGCAAAATTTAATCAGAAAAAGCGAAGAATTGTTTAAAGTCAATTTTGAAGGAAAAGACTTTAGTGATGAAGAATGGATTTCTATTATGCTAAAATTTCCCGAATTAATTGAACGCCCAATTGTGATTCAAGGGAATAAAGCTATCATCGGAAGACCTCCAGGTTTGATTTTGGATTTTATTGAAAACTGATTCGTTTAATTTTTTTCTCGCAAAGTCGCTTTTTTAAATTCACATCTGAATTGTGCAAATGGATTGGATTAATAATAAAACATGGAATAGCAATTAGTTGAAAATTGATTTAAAAAAAACAAATCAAAATTTTTCAAATTGAAAATATGTATATTTGTTAAATGAAACAGTTTATATTTTGCCTTACTTTGGTTTTATTTTCTGGAAATTTGATTTCTCAGAATGTTTTAAGTCCTGAACTTTTATTCAAATTGAAACGCTTATCTGGTGGGAAAATTTCTCCTGACGGAAAGAAGGTTTTGTTAGAAATTAGAACATTTTCTTTAGAAGAAAACAAAGGAAACACCGATTTATTTGTTTACGATATTAAAAAAGGAAAATCGATTCAAATTACCAATACCGCTTTTAGTGAAATGGAAGCTCAGTGGGGAAAAGGAAACATGATTTGGTTCATGTCCACAGAAAATCAAGGGGTTCAACTTTGGAAAATGGACGAAGAAGGGAACAATAAATCCCAAGTTTCAGCTATCACAGAAATGGATTTAGAAGGATTTAAGTTTTCTACAGATGAAACAAAAATTGTGTTTGTAGCTGCAGTAAAAATGAAGCAAACTCTAAAAGATAAACACCCAGATTTACCTTTAGCTAACGCTCGTTTGGAAGATGATTTGATGTACAGACATTGGAATTACTGGCAAGATGAAACAAAAAAACACTTATTTTTATACGATTACACAAACAATAAATTAGCTCTTTCTGGAAAAGATTTATTAGAAAATGAATTTCACGATGGTGTTTTGCCTCCATTTGGTGGATCGGATCAAGTTGTTTTTTCTCCTGATGCAAAAAAAATCATTTATAGCACAAAAAAGAAAAAAGGAAAAGCTTTTGCTTTGAGTACAAATAGTCAGTTGTATGAATATGAAATTGCTTCAGCGAAAACAAGTGTTTTAACAAAGGAGTATTTGGGTTATGATGCTAGTCCAAAATTTAGCGTTGACGGAAATTTATTGTTTTGGCAAAGTATGGCTAAAGATGGTTTTGAAGCCGATAAAAACGACATCATTATAAGGGATTTAAAAACAAACTTAGATGTCAATTTAACGAAAAAACATGACATTACGATTGATGATTATTGCATTAGTTCGGATGCAAAATTTGTGTACCTGATTGTTCCGTATAAAGGGATGAAACAACTATTTGAACTAAAAATTCAAACACAAGAATTGAGACAAATTACAACCGAAGAATATGATTTTTTGAGTTTAGATATCGTGGGCGATGAATTAATTACAACACGTCAATCGATGCTAGAACCAACAGAATTGGTTTCAGTAAACATTAAAAAAGGGAAAGCGAAAAATTTAACACATTTGAATGACGAAATTCTATCAAAACTAGATAAACCGAGTGTTCAACAACGTTGGATTGAAACGACTGACGGCAAAAAAATGTTGGTTTGGATGGTTTTTCCTCCAAATTTTGATGCAAATAAAAAATATCCAAGTATTTTATATTGCAACGGTGGACCACAAGGAATGGTCAGTCAATTTTTCTCGTATCGTTGGAATTTATCATTGATGGCATCACAAGGTTATATCGTTATTGCGCCAAACAGAAGAGGTTTACCAGGTTTTGGTCAAGAATGGAACGATGCTATTTCAAAAGATTGGGGTGGACAAGCGATGAATGATTATTTGTCAGCTGTCGATAATATTAGCAACGAGCCTTATATGGATGTAAATCGCATTGGTGCCGTTGGAGCATCTTATGGTGGCTACTCTGTTTATTATTTAGCTGGAATTCACAAAGGAAGATTTAAAACCTTTATTTCGCATTGCGGTTTGTTTAATCTGGAAAGTTGGTACGGAACAACAGAAGAATTATTTTTTGCAAATTGGGATAATAAAGGTCCATATTGGTTGCCAGAAAACAAAGAATATTATGCTAAAAATAGTCCACATAATTTTGTGCAAAATTGGGATACTCCGATGCTTGTGATTCACGGGGGAATGGATTTTAGAGTTCCAGAATCAGAAGGAATGCAAGCGTATCAAGTCTTACAATTGAAAGGTTTACGCTCAAAATACTTATACTTTCCAAAAGAAGGACATTGGATTACAACTCCTCAAAATGGCGTTTTGTGGTACAGAGAATTTTTCGAATGGCTGGATTCTGACTTGAAAAAGTAGGCTTTTGTATCACAAAGGATAGCAATGTATTCGCAAAAATCGCAAAGAAGTTGCTCTAAGTTTGAAATAATAAAAGATTTTTTAAAATGAAAAAGTTATCAAGTAGTTTTTGGGAGTTTATTTTGTGGTTTCAAGTACTTTTTGTAGTCGGGCTTTTTTTTCTTTCAATCTTTTTGTTTTTTAATTTAAAAACTGAAGCGGCAATTTTTGTCCTAGGGCTCGGAATTTGTTTATCTATTTATTTAATATTGATTTTTTATCATTATAAAGTAATATATTATGACAACCATATCCTTTATTGTTATACTTTTCCTAAAGTAAAACGAATAGAAATAGAAATGAAAAATATCATTGAAATAAAAAAAATTAATTTCTTACTAGGTGGTGGCTTTAATTCTAAAGTAATTTTTAAAATTGATAATAATTACAAAATAATTTATTTTACACCTATTTTAGGGAATAAACTTATACTTGAAAACTTACTTTCAGAAATAAAAGTAAGTTAGAAATAACTCTTATGAGTTTTGTTAAACTTAAGTCATCAAAAATCTTTGCGAAGTTTGCGTTTTTCTTTGCCTAACTTTGCTATAAAAACCATTCATTTTTTCAACTCCCTTTTAAATAAAATTATTATTCACACACAGGAATAGTCTGATTTATTATCAAATCAATAATTTTCTTAACTTTGTTTCTTTTTATCTTTTCATTTCAGTAAGAATATGTGGCAAAAAATTGCTAATTTAATTTTAAGAAATCGTTGGTTTATAATCATTGTTTTATTCATTTTAACAGGGTTTTTTGGTTATTTTGCCGTTACAGGTTTAAAAATTGACAACAAATATGGGAACATGCTACCGAAAGATTCGGCTGCACAAGCAAGTTATTTGAAGTTCAAAAAAATGTTTGGCGAAGACGGTTCAACACTTGTCATTGCTATTCAATCAGATTCTTTATATTCAGAAAAAACATTTAAAAAGTGGAAAGAATTAGGTGATTCTATTTTGCAATTTGACGGGGTAGAAAATGTTGTTTCGGAAGCAACCTTGTTTACCATTCACAACAATACGACTTTATCAAAATTTGAGGCAAAACCAATTTTTTACGATAAAACTTACCGTGAAAAAAGCATCGATTCGATTCAAAAAGAAATAAAAAACAATCCCCTTTACAAAGACATTCTTTACAACGACAAGAACAACGTTACCTTGATGATGATTGGTTTGGATGAAGAATTTCTTACAAATCAAAAAAAATCGGGAGTTGTTTTAGACATCGAAAACCTAGCAAAAAGTTACGAGAAAGAATTTGGGAAAACCTATTTTGCTGGATTGCCTCACATTCGAATCATTATTGGGAAACGAATTATCAATGAAATGTATTTTTTCATTGGTCTGACAATTTTAGTTACTTCACTTATTTTATACCTGTTTTTTAAATCGCTAAAAGTTGTTATGCTTTCCAATATTGTGGTATTTGTTGCCGTGATTTGGTCTTTGGGAAGTATTGCGATTTTTGATTTCAAAATTTCCATCATGATGGCTTTAATTCCGCCATTGATGATTATTATTGGAATACCCAATTGTGTATTTTTGGTGCTCAAATTCCATCAGGAAGTCAAGAAAAGCAAGAATAAAATAAAAGCTTTAGCTTCAGTTATTACAAAAATTGGTTTCGCGACTTTCTTAACAAATTTCACGGAAGCGATTGGTTTTGCGACATCTATTTTTACAAATTCTGAAAAATTAATGGAATTTGGAATCATCGCATCTTTAAACATCATGGTAGTTTTTGTTTTGTCAATTACCATCATTCCTATTTTAACTTCGATTTCCAAGCAACCGAAAGCAAAACATTTAAATCACTTAGATACGAAATATGCTAATTTAATGGTCGAAAAAATCATTTATTTAGCGACGCATAAACGTAAGTTGATTTACGGGATTTCAATCGGTATTATTGCGATAAGTGTTTTTGGAATTACACGAATTAAGGCAACTGGAAACATTACGGGAGATTTACCCAAAGGAGATATTATTTTAACTGATCAACAGTTCATTGAATCCAATTTTGGTGGTTCGATTCCCTTTGAAATTATTGTAAATTACAAGAATCAAGGAAGACTTTTCCAGAATGAAACAATGGAAAAGATTGATTCCATTCAGAGGAGATACAACAAGAACGGACATTTTTCAAAAAGTTTATCTTACATTGATTTCATAAAAGTCATCAACATGGCTTATTATGGGAATAACCCAGAGCACTATAAAATTTTCTCAAACAAGGACAAATTACGAATCAAAAAGTACTTAAAACAGAAAAATAGTGACGCTGAAAATTTTGACATTTCAAACACAACGACAAGTAATTTTTCTTTAAAAGAACTTGTTGACACTACGTCTCATTCCATTCGTATCAGAACACAAATGAAGGATTACGGTTCGTATGTTGTTGCAGATCGCGTTAAAGTAATGAGGAGAGAAGTGGATTTAATTTTAAATCCTGAAAAACCTTTGATTGAAAAACACTATGCTCAAGTTTTAAAAGGAAAGAAAAATTACATCGATTCAATTCTTTTAAATAATCCGGGAGTTTACAATAATTTGACAGAAATTCTGAGTAAAGGAAACGCTGAAACACAAAATAGTTTTGATTTAGATGCTGAAAAAATCAAGAGCTATTACACTAAAAATTCCTTTAATAAAGATTTACGACTAGCAATTGACGATAAATATTTCACGACAACTTTTACGGGAACATCAGTCATTGCTTCACAAGGAACGCTTTATTTGGTGAATAGTTTGACATCAAGTATACTTTTTGCAATTCTTTCGATTTCACTTCTGATGGCAATTTTATTCCGTTCGTGGAGAATGGTAATTATTTCCATGGTTCCAAACTTAATTCCATTGTTATTTACTGCGGGAATTATGGGTTGGTTTAATATTCCATTAAAACCTTCGACCTTAATTATTTTCAGTATCGCATTAGGGAACTCAGTTGATGAAACGATTCGTTTTTTAGCGAAATACAGACAGGATTTGAAAACTCAAAAATGGAGTTTGAAAGAATGTGTTATCTTATCAATTCGGGATTCTGGTTTAGGGATTTTCTATACTTCCGTGATTTTATTTGCTGGATTTTCCGTTTTTAGTTTTTCTCAATTTGGAGGGACTCAAGCTTTAGGATTGTTGGTTTCATTGACACTTTTTGTAGCGATGATTACAAATTTAATTTTGCTTCCATCTTTGTTGTTGACTTTAGACAGATTATTGACTACAAAATCGTTTGAAGAACCATATTTCGAGATTTTTGACGAAGATTCTGATATAGAGTGGAATGATTTAAAAATTGAAGAAAACGGACAGGAAACACAGGAAGTAAAAGAGGTTTTAGAATAAACTTATCACATGCAAGAAGAATTAAAAAGCTTGGCACAAGAGATTGAGTTAAACATTCAAAAGCTTGATTTACCGCAAACACCACAAAATTTATACGAGCCTCTTCGTTATTTTTTAAAGTTAGGAGGAAAACGTATTCGTCCAATTTTAACGCTTTTAGGAGTTGAATTGTTTGGCAAAAAAACTTCTGATGCGTTTCATGCTGCTTTGGCGATTGAATATTTCCATAATTTTTCATTGATTCACGATGATATTATGGACGAAGCGCCTTTGAGAAGAGCTCAGGAAACGATTCACACAAAATGGAATACAAATATTGCCATTCTTTCTGGTGATGTTTTGTTGATAAAAGCGTATCAAGAAATTTGTAAACAAAATCCAAAGCATTTGGCAGAATTAATGATGGTTTTCAATAAAACTGCCGTTGAAGTGTGTGAAGGTCAACAAATGGACATGGATTTTGAAAACAGAAATTCAGTTTCTGTGAAAGAATACATTGAAATGATTCGTTTAAAAACCTCTGTTTTGTTAGGTTGTGCGTTAGAATTTGGAGCAATTATCGCTGACGCAAAGGAAGAAGACAAAAAATCTATTTATAGCTTCGGAGAAAATATTGGTATTGCATTTCAGATTCAAGATGATATTTTAGATTTATACGGAGATGAAGCCAAATTTGGAAAACAAGTTGGTGGAGATATTATTGCAAACAAAAAAACACTTTTGACGCTTAAAGCTTTTGAATTGGCGAATCCTTTACAGAAAGAGTTTTTACTAAACATAAGCCAAATTCAGGATCCAAAACTAAAAGTTGAACAAACACATTCGATTTATGCTGAAATTGGCATAAAAGATGCCGTTTTAAAAATCAGAGATTCGTATTTCGAAAATGGCTTGGATGAATTAAACGCAATTCATCTTCCTAAGGAATCAAAAGAGAAGTTGTATCAATTGGTGAATTATTTACAGGAAAGGGAAGTTTAATTTTAGTTATGAATTATGAGTTAGAAGTTATGAGTTGGGATTTAATTCATAATCAAAATTAACTTACTCATAATTAACTGTTGGGAGAAATTGTGTTCCAAAGGTGAATTAGAAGTTTCAAATCTGACTGCACTACTAACTCATAACTACTTCACGTTTCCAATGACACACAAATCCTCTAAATGTGGACTTTCACTTCCGCCCATAGGTTCTAAAGTGATCGCAAAAGCTTGACTTGATTCAATGGTTTTCATTTCAAGTAATTTTCCTTGTGAATCTAAATCCAACATGCCTGCATCAACAGGTTTTCCATCAACAATTGCCCACAATTGATATTGCATGTCTTTTGGTGTTTCTGGCAAGTCAACTTCTGAAATCATGACGTGTTTGTTTTCTTTGTTCCAAAAAACTAAGGCTTTTGCGTTCGGCTTTTCAGGTACACCAGCCAAAACAATCCGTTCTGTCTGATTATGAGCTAAGAAATTAAGGTAATCTTGTTTTAGTTTTTCACTTTTTTCTATCGTTTTTGAATTTTTTTCTAGTTCAGCAAAACGTTGATTTATGTCTTTATTTTGAAAATAAAAGTATAATGCAAAACTGGAGGATAAAATAATTAAAGCAAACGAAGCAGCGTATTTTAACCAGTTTAACTGTACAACTTTAGTTTCTTTTTGAGTGATTTCTTGAATTGTAATGATTTTTGTTTTATCATCAATTGACGCAAATTCTTTTTGAGGATTTATTGAATTTACATTGTCTGAAACTGAGCCTATCGAAGTTTCGGATTCTGAATTAATTTCGCGCCAAATGTCGGCTTTTAAGTCTTTAGGTGGTTGAATACTTGACTCTAAAGCAAGAAATTCAAAAGCATCTTGAATAGCACGTACTTCTTCTGCAACACTTGGATTTGTTTTTATCAAACAAGTAATCAAAGCATTTTCACTTTCAGAAGTCTGTCCTAAAACATAACTTTCTAAAATTCCAGACGATATGTATTCTTCAATGTTCACTTTTTGTTTTTCAATTCAATAATTTCCTTAATTCTTGTAAAGCAGCACGCGTTCGTGTTTTTACAGTTCCGAGTGGAATTTCAAATTTATCTGAAAATTCCTGCTGGGTATATCCTTGTAAATAAATGTATTCAACAACTAATTTATATTCTGGTTTTAATTTATCGACAGTTTCTTTTAGACCAATATTATCAGATTTGTAACTCTCATTAACACTTGACTCATTATCTACGACACGTTCGTCAATTTGGATTTTGTATTTCACATGTTTTGAACGATTTGAATCAATTGCTGAGTTACGAGCAATGTTTAACATCCATGTAAAAATTGTTCCTTTTGAGGTATCATATGAATCTTTATTCTTCCAAATCTTCACAAAAGTATCTTGAAGAACATCGTTTGAGCGATCAGCATCATTCACAATACGGAAAATGACACCATATAATGCAGCAGAATAATTGTCGTACAAATACGAAAATCCGCTTTCTGAATTCCCTTTAATTAAGGCAACTAACTCTTCTTCTGATATTTTGACTTTCGTTTGCATCATTCTTCATCAAAAATAAAGAACTTTCTGAAATAAACAAGAAAAAAGATGTTTTTTAAATAATAATAAGTAGTTTAGAGAAATTTAAATCAAAAACTATGAATAAAAATTTACTTACTATTGGACTTTTTGTTTTGGGAACAACAATTAGTTTGGCTCAAAGCAAATCTTTAAAAGAAAAAATCACATCAAAAACATTACAAAATAAGGAAAATTCAATGACTAGAGCAATTGTCTTTCGTCCTGGTTTTGCAATAAATTATTGGTGGGATTCATTCAATTCTAATTGGCAACTTAATGATTCAAGTCTTTATCAATATGATTCAGAGGGTTATGAAACAGCTGAATTAAGAAAGATTAACGGTTACATAAATGGACGTAATCTAAAGACTTATGATGCATCTAATAGATTAACAGAAACATTATACCAATACTATGATAACGTAAACATGATTTATGCTAATTCATCAAGAGATGTAAAAGTGTATGATGCTCAAGGAAATCAAATTGAAAGTAGATATGATAACTGGAACTCGACTTCAAGTCTTTGGGATATTAGTTCTGGCTATAAATATATCAGGACATATGATGCAAATGGCAATATGTTAGAAAGTATTAGTCAAAATTACAATTCATCAAATATGGCTTATGAAAATTCGTATAAATATGTTTCTACTTTTGATGCTTTTAATAATATACTTACAGATGAAAATTATGATTGGGATGGTACTTCCTGGGTGAAAACAGGTAAAGACACTTATATTTACACTGCTGGAGTTTTAACCTCTTTCGAATCTCAAAGTTGGGATGGTACAACTTACGTAAACTCAGAAAGGTATATTGATATCGTCTGGGTTGATTGGGTAAATGTTGATGAATCAGATATTACCTCTTATACAACGCAAGAATGGGATGGAACAACTTGGCAAACAATTTCCAGATTAACAGCAACTTATGATCAGTATGGAGGCTCAGTTATGATATACGAAGATTATCTTAGTAATGTTTGGACCAATTCAAGTAAATATTCAAGCTCTTATGATTCTTATTCCAATCATTTAGGAGATAAATCTGAGAACTGGGTAAATAATACTTGGGTCATCGATTATGAAAGTAAAATTATATACACTTATGATGTCGACGGAAACATGACTCAAAAAATCAATCAATATTGGGATGATACAGATATGATTTTGAAGAATCAAAGTCGGAAAGACTACGGAAATTATGCTCAGTATTCCAATTCAGTTTCAATTAATGAGTTGAATAAATCAATCGCTGTTAAAGTTTATCCAAATCCAGTAATTTCTAAAGGAACTATTGAGATAAATACAGCAAATTTATCTGATAATGCAAGATTTATTTTGTCTGATTTAACAGGAAAAGAAGTTTTAAATTTAAAAGCTACAAATGAATTTTCTTTTGATAGAACAAATTTAAAAAATGGATTTTACACCTTTAAAGTTCTTGATAATTCAAATCAATTAACATCAGGAAAAATTATTTTAGAATAAAATTACCTTAATCATTTTAAAATCCCAATTCATTTTTGAATTGGGATTTTTTGTTTTTAAAACCTAAATCTTTTCAAACAAAATCTGTTTATAACTTAAAAAATCTTATTTCAAGTGAAGCCTTTTCCTTGCGAAATTTGTGTACATATTAAATTTGAGACATGTTCGCTAAAATTATTTCTTTAACTTTATTGATAACACTTGTTTTTGCTTGTGTTCCTGCAAAAAAATACAACGAATTACTTGAAAGAGAAAAATTGTGTTCGGAGGAATTGACAAAGTTTAAAAACAGTTCAATTAGCAATGAAGATAAAGCGAAAGAGCTTGCTGCACAATTAGTTGCCTTGCAAAACGATGTACTTAATTTAAAAGAAGACACTCTTCGTTTGAGTGAAAAACATCGCTTAATTCAAGTTCAATACGATAGAATGGTTTTACAAAACTTGGAATTTGAGAAAAAGTTGGAAAGCGATAAAACGTCTCGAATTAAACAAACCGGAGCCTTACAAAATGATATTGACTCAAAAAATCTTGAGTTACAGCGTAAAGAAGATGCTTTAATTGGTTTAGAAACGGAGTTAAAAACAAAACAACGTTTATTAGCAGATCGTGAGAAAAAAGTGAATGAATTGGAGGAAGCTTTAAAACGAAAAGACGAAGGAATAAAAGCTTTAAAAACCAAAGTTGCAAGTGCTTTGAGAGCTTATGAAAATAAAGGTTTGACTGTTGTTGAAAAAAATGGTAAAATCTATGTGAGTTTAGATGCAAAATTATTATTCCTTTCAGGAAGCACAGTTGTTGAAGAACAAGGGAAAAAAGCGGTTGTAGATTTAGCAAAAGTGTTGGAAAAAGAAAAAGATTTGGAAATTATTGTTGAAGGTCATACAGATACCGATAAACTTGAAAGCGCTTCTCATCCAAAAAGCAATTGGGAATTATCTGTTTTAAGAGCAACATCAGTAGTTGAAATTATGACAAAAAATTCAAAAATTAATCCTGCGATTTTAATGGCGGCTGGAAGATCTGAATTTCAACCTGTTGATGTGAAAGATAAAGCTAAAAATCGTCGTATTGAGGTTATTATTTCACCAAATTTGAATGCCCTTTTTGAAATGATTAACAAATAATTAATCAAATCAAATCTATTCCTGAAACAAAAAAGAGAGCTTCAAAAGTAGGCTTTTTTGATTGATCAAATTTTGCAACAACATCAACTTTTGGATTTCCTAAAAAACGTTTGAAAAGTCCCCAAGAAATTTTTCTATCAAAACGGTTTAATGCATCTTTCTCGTCAATCCAGAAAAGCAGTAATTTGTAATTTTCTTGAGCTAAAATTCCTTCAAATAATTCACTCAAATCGTTCGGATTTCCTGATTCACATGTAATCATATCGGGAACTAAAAAACGATAATTTTTGGGATTTATCAATTTATTTAGAAAAGGAATGAAAGGGATTAGTTGAACTAAAATTTGACCAAATTTACCAGGTAAACGTTCAATTTTCCAATGTGCTTTTTGAATCCGAGCTGAACAAAGAGTTTTACCTGCATCATTTTTTAAAAGGTAAAATTTTGTTCTTTTTGGTTGAAAATTTGTGTAAAAGGAATTTTTTTCAAAATAATGATACTTTTGCTCAATTTCACTTAAATCTACTAATTCAGAAACATTTTTATTTAGTTTTGGTTTTAACCTTGAAAAAGAATAAGTTATTAATTCTCCGACTTTTTCAAAACCAAAATTTT
The DNA here is from genome assembly GCA_040386975.1 of Bacteroidota bacterium. Classification (GTDB taxonomy): domain Bacteria; phylum Bacteroidota; class Bacteroidia; order Flavobacteriales_D; family Crocinitomicaceae; genus M2408. Next base: position 109,300 of record JAZKEO010000013.1, read on the forward strand.
TTGCCATGTTTCTACTTTTTTCATTTTTTGGATCAATGTATGCATAAAAACAATTGATTTCTTGTTTTACTTTCTCATCAAAAAAATTTGATATACTTGATTTTAAATTAGATTTTTTACTATTTGTGGAACTTTTTTTTGCTTGAAATAGTTGTTCAAAAGCAAAATAGCGGATGTACCAGTTTTCAGCTCTTCGACAAAATGTAATATTCCCTATTACTTTGTCATTTCTTTCCAAACTTAAAAACAAAGGATTGTCTAAATCGGCAATTATTTCAGCAGTATTTAAATGTTGATATTTAGCACCATTTGTCCCTAATGTTGTCTTTTTAAGAAGTGAAAGAATACTTTCAGTCCACTTTTCCCTCAAATAAAACGGTGCTTTTAAATCCATTTTTAGTTATGAATTAGTTGTTATGAGTACGCAATTTTGTTATCTGTCAATTTATAATTCAATATTTAAAGACGTATTAGATGAATATTTTTGAATTACATCTTCTGAAATCTTGGTTTCATTTTGCAAATTCATGCAGTTAAAATGTTTTTTTGGACACGATTTAAAACCAATTTTTGAACAAGGGCGACAAGACAAGTTCTCAACTTGATGAATAGAATAATTTTCTTGATTTTGAGGCATGTAAGGATACATTCCGAGTTCAGGAACAGTATTTCCCCAAACACTCACAATTTTTTTATTGAATGCAGATGCGATGTGCATCAAACCAGTATCGTGTGTCAATAAAACTTCTGCTTGTTTCACTATGCTCGCTGATTGATTCAAATTGTATTTTCCACAAGCAGAAAAAATTACTTTTTCAGGAAAATGTTTTAAAAGTTGTTCTGCAAGAATAGAATCATTTTTATCCCCAAGTAGAACTAATGGAATATCCATTTTTTCTATGATATCTATTAACTTTTCTTTTGTTAAACGTTTTGTTGCATATTGAGCTCCAAGAGCAATAGCGACATATTTATTAAGTTCAAACTCTTGTTTCATATTTATTTCATCTTCAGCAGGAATAAAATAATCGCAAGGTTTTAAATCGTTTTTGACATTAAAAAATTTCACGGCTTCAAAATACCTTTCAACAATGTGTTTATCGGGCATCAAATTTTTCTTTAAATACACCAAAATCCATTTTTTGAAATTTAATTTAGGAAAAGAAAAACTTTTTTTATTGAGTTGAGTTTTTAGTTTTAATGTTCTAATATTATTGTGTAAGTCAATAACATAATCGTAATTTTCTGCTTTTAAAAGAGATAAAATTTCAGCCGTTTTTTTTTCGAAACAAATCAGTTTATCTATATTAGGATTATTTATTAAAATCGTTTTGAACTTTGATTTCGTCAAATAATGAATTTCAAGACCTTCGATTTGTTGTTTCATACAACGAATCACAGGACTTGTCAAAACAATATCACCAATCGAACTAAAACGTAAAACTAGAATTTTCACGATGTAAATGTAGTGAATATAAACAAAAAAACCACCCGCCTAATTGACGAGTGGTTTTATTATTAGATTTAAAATCTACTTTAGCTTTCGCTAAAAATTATTTTCTGATAACTAATTTTTCTGTAACGATTCCGTTTGTTGTTGCAAAATTAACAACATAGATTCCGTTAGCGAAAGATGTAGTGTTTACAGATACATTATGAGAACCTGCAGTTTTGCTTCCTAAGTTAGAAGTATAAACAACTTTTCCTGATAAATCAGAAATTGAAACATTTACTTTAGACTCATTTTTCAAAGCATATTCAATAGCAACATTTTCAGCTGCTGGATTTGGATATACAGAGAAATAAGAGAATGCAGTGTTTTCAGTAATTCCTACACCTTGAACAACTTTACAAGTTGAAGTATCAGAACAAGAACCAACTGTAACGATAACTTGGTAACTTCCATTTACTGTAGCACTAAATGTTTGAGTTGTAGCTAAAGAAACTGTTGGAGCAGCACAATCAACCCACTTGTAACTTGCACCAGCTTGGTCAGCTGACATGTCAACTGTGTTAGCAGATTGAGTAACAGTTACGATAACTGGAGCAGCAACAGTAACCGTTATTGAATTTGAAGTTGTTCCATTTACACATGTATAAATTCCTGAAACTGTAGCTGTATAAGTTTGACTTGTAGCACCAGAAATATTAGTACCATCCATTTGCCATTGGTTTCCTAAAACTTTTGTTGATGTTAAATCAACAGTTTCACCAGCACATACACTTGTATTTCCTATTGCAGAAATAGCTAAAGGTAAGGTAACTGTTGTACAAGTAGATAAAGCAGAACAACCATTTAAAGATACTTCAACAGAATAATCACCATCTGTTGATGGAGTAAATGTTTGTGTTGATGCTAAAGAAACTGTAGGAGCTAAACAATTAGCCCACATATATGTTACACCAGGTGTTGCCTCTGTTGCAGTCAAAATGATTGTTCCACTAACCGTATTGTCTAATATAACAGTTTGTACAGTAATTATTTCTGAAGTATCTAAACCAACAACCACATAATAATCTCCTGCAATACTTACATTAAGTGTTTGATTTGTTTCACCAACTAATGGTGCATTATTAAAGTTCCATTGATTTCCTGTTACTTTACTTGAAGAAAGAGTTAAAGTTTCACCTGAACATAAAATATTATTATTTGTATTTGTTGAACTTACAATTATTGGTGCAGTAAAATTCACACAAGGAGCTGTTGCTGAACAACCATTCAAAGAAATTTGAACTTGATAATCTCCATCTAACATCGGTGAGAAATCTGCAGAAGTTTCACCTGTAATAACTGAACTGTTTGAACAATCAATCCATTGAAATGTAGCAGATGAATTTGTTTCAGCTGATAATAAATCATAACCCAAAGTTAAAATATTTGTGTTAATTACTTGAACAGATGCTGATACTGAAGGAGAAGTATTACCACCAGCAGTTACACTATATATTCCAGCTGCAGTTACAACCAAAGTGTCATTTGTTTCACCAGTAATAGGATTTCCATTTAAATTCCATTGATTTCCTGCTAACTCTGAAGAAACTAAAGTCATTGAACCGCCTGAACAAAAAGTATAACTTGGATTAGAAGATGTAATCGTTACTGGAACAGATAAATTCATTCTAACAATAGGAGTACTAGTTGTATAATACCACGTATTATCAGTACCATCTAAATAATAAGTTGTTTGAGCTTCAGAAATTCCAGAAGTACCAACAATTAAATCATCAGTAGCTCCACCATCACCTAAACTTCCAGCAACTAACAAATAAGATTGACCAGCAGTTAAATCAACTGCACTTAGTAAATCTAAACTAAGAAGAGTTCCTAAATCGTCAGTTGTAATTGTATATGTGTTTGATTCTTCCATAAAAACAAAATCACCTGTGGCATTATCGATAGAATATAAACGTAAATAAACTTGAGCTCCAACAACAGTTGATGAACGAATCCAAACGCTTCCAGAGTTTGTTTGTGCATTAGTAAAAATATCAAAAACATTTCCAACCTCATAGGCTTCACCTTGATTATATGAACCTCCAGTTACTATATTTTTATCTCTGGCATAAACTGAACTTGTTACTTCAATATAATCACCTGATAAAATATTGTTTAATGGTTCCGCATCAGTGTTAGGTGAACTAACAGAAAAAGATGGGTTGTAAACATTTAGTGAATTGGAAGGAGTAAATGAAATATTTGCATCAATAGTATCAGTAGCACCTGGAGCTAAAGTCATTTGATTACTTGTATTTGTAAAAGAAGCCTCTGTTATAGTTGTGTTTAATACAATTCCTGATTGGGCTAATGCACCAATATTTTTTGCTACAACAGAAAAATCAATTGGTTGAACCTGTGAGCTTGGAACTTGACTGTAAGGTAATCTTACACCATAATTTCCAGTAGTTCCCCAATATGAAGAGTTAACGATTAGATCATAATCATAAGTTTCAATGATTTTTAAATCATCAATAGCCCAAAACCAATCCCATGCACCTTGATATTGAAAAGCAATTTTAACTTGTGATTGATTTGCTGCAACAGATGAAATGTTTATCTGTTCAATAGCTGGATTTTCAGTATTTGTATTAACAGACATTCCTTCATTTGCTGTAAAAGCCGTCCATGAAACGCCATTGTCATTACTTACCAAAACGGTTGTTGTTTCTTGGTATCTTCTATGTGCTTGTTCAAAAGTTAACGAAACGTTTGCATATGCTGATAAATCAATTGTTCCTGTATAAGTGATTGTTGCATCTTGTGAATTTCCTTGACCTTGAGCATCAGAATCAATAATCGCATATCCATTATTTAAAGTAGTAAATGCAAAGGGTCTAAATTCGGATCTTGGTGCTGCATTTGGATCCGTTGAAATAGTCCAATCAGCACTTGGAGAACTTGAATTTGTCATCGACCAATTTGCTGGATTAGAAAAATCATCTTGCCAAACGACAGATTTATTGTAAGCTAAATGTTGTTTTTCTTGTTTGTCACTTAGATGAATGCTTTTCTTGGAAAGTTCCTTTGAAACTTTTGTCTGAGCATTAATAACCCCCGTAGAACATAGAAGGAATAAAAAGTAAGATATTTTTTTCATAGTTAATTTTTTTAATATGCGTAAAGTTACAATTTTTTTTAATAAAAAGTTAATGAAATAAAAAAAACCACTCGTTAATTTAACGAGTGGTTTTCAGTTAGATAAAATCTATTCTTTAGTTTATACTCAAAATTATTTTCTGATAACTAATTTTTCAGTAACAATTCCGTTTGTTGTTGCAAAATTAACAACATAGATACCGTTTGCGAAAGATGTAGTGTTTACAGATAAGTTATGAGAACCTGCAGTTTTACTTCCTAAGTTAGAAGTATAAACAACTTTTCCTGATAAATCAGAAATTGAAACATTCACTTTAGACTCATTTTTCAAAGCATAATCAATAGCAACGTTTTCAGCAGCTGGATTTGGATATACTGAGAAAGAAGAAAAGGCTTCATTTTCTGTAATTCCTAAACCTACAACTGCAAAACAAGTTGAAATATCTGTACATGAACTAAGTGTTACATGAACTTGGTAAGTCCCATTTGCAGTTGCTGTAAACGCTTGAGTTGTAGCAACTGTATCGTTAGAAGCACAATCTGTCCAAATATAAGTTGCTCCACTTGTCGTTTCGTTAGATAACATTATTGAACCACCTTGACCAGTTTGAGTTGCTGTTAAATTAATCGAAACCATCGTTACTGTTATTGCATTTGAAGAGTTTCCATTTACAACACATGTGTAAGTACCTGCAGCTGTTACAGTAATTGATTGTGTTGTAGCACCATTTGACCAAAGATTTCCAATAGCTTCAGATGATGTTAAAACAACATTTCCATTTGGACATAAAGTAGTACTCCCTGCTGCTGAAATAGAGAAAGGAATATCTACTGGTGTACAAGTAGATGTTACCGAACAACCACCCAATGTTACTTCAACTGAATAATCACCATCAGAAGCCGGAGTGAATGATTGAGATGTTTCACCAATAATAACAGTTGGAGTTGCATTACAATCCATCATCCATTGATAAGTTGCATTACCTGCTTGTGTAGCAGATAAAGTTGTTCCAGTTAAACTTACTGAATTATCTAATGAAAGTACGGTTACCACAATATCTTGACTTGTTTGTGTTCCATTCGTAACGGTATAAGTTCCAGCAGCAGTAACAGTAATTACATCTGTTGTTCCAATAACATTTGTTCCATCAGACCAAGTATTTCCTCCTGCGATATTAGATGATAAAGTCAAAGAACTTCCTGGACAAAGAACGTTATCAAAATCACTTGATGTTACAGCTAAAGTAATAGAAAAAGTTGTACAAGGAGATACTGCAACACATCCATTTAATGAAACCTCTACTTGATAATTACCAGACAGTAAAGGTGAAAATACATTTGATGTAGCTCCATTAATAACTGAACTGTTTGAACAATCAATCCACTGATAAGTAGCATCAATATTGGATTCAGAAGAAACCAAATTTGTAGTGAATACATTCACACCTGTATTTATAATTTGGATAGAAGCCGATACTGATGGAGAGGTAAATCCAGCAGCTGTTACACTATAAATTCCAGCACTTGTTACAACAAGTGTATCATTTGTTTCTCCAACGATTGGAGATCCATTTAAATTCCATTGATTTCCTGCCGCTTCAGAAGACACTAAAGTCATAGAACCACCCGCACAAAAAGTATAACTAGGGTTTGAAGAAGAAATTGTTACTGGAACTACTAAAT
>JAZKEO010000013.1:115586-138314 GCA_040386975.1 Bacteroidota bacterium
AATTCATTCTAACTATTGGCGTACTAGTTGAATAATACCATGTTCCATCTGTTCCATCTAAATAATATGTTGTTTGAGCTTCGGATGAACCAGAAGTTCCAACAATTAAGTCATCTGTTGCTCCACCGTCACCCAAAGTTCCGGCAACCAATAAATATGATTGACCAGCAGTTAAATCAACAACACTTTGTAAATCTAATGTTACTAAAGTGCCTAAATCAGCCGCAGTAACAGTGTAAGGAGCTGATTCTTCCATAAAAATAAAATCTCCAGTAGCTAAATCAATAGAGTAAACACGAACATATATCTGTGCACCTTCTGTTGATGTAGAACGAACCCATACACTTCCAGAATTTATTTGTGCATTTGAAAAAATATCAAAGATATTTCCAACTTCAAAAGCTTCACCTTGGTTATAAGTACCGCCATCAATAACAGTTTTATCACGAGCATAAACAGAATTTGTAACCTCAAAAGGAGTACCAACTAATAAATTATCAACAGGATCTATATCAGTTTGTGATGAAGTTACAGAATAAGATGGATTATAAACATTTAAAGAACTAGATGGTGTAAATGAAGCACTTGCGCTTAAAGTGTCAAATTGACCAGAAATAATTGTTGTTAAACCTCCAGTATTTGTAAATCCACCTTCAGGGATTGAAGTATTTAAGACTACATCTCCTTGGTTTAAACCTCCTGTATTCTCAGCAATAACCGAAAAGTCAATTGGTTGAACTTGTGAACTTGGGATTTGAGTATAAGGTAATCTTACTTCCCATGCTCCCATTGTACCCCAATAATCAACATTTGCAATTAAACTATAGTCGTTAGGTATAATTAACTGAATATCATCTACTTGCCAAAAATAATGAGAACTTGCACCAGCAATTCCATCAAAATTAAATCTGAATTGAAAATTTTGTAAATTCGTTGCACCAGCTAAATACGTATTTAAGTTTACTTCTTTAACAACAGTTCCAGAAAGATCGTTAACCGCAATTCCAGGTGCTGTAACATCAAAACTTGTAAAGGTTGTAAAACCATCTGTTGAGACTTCTACTTGAGGAATAAAAGCTGCAGAACAACAAGTTCTATATTCATGTTGAAATTTAATGTTAATCGAAGTATTTCCAGTTAAATCAATTACTGGAGACACCAAGCTACCTATTCTATTTGCATATGGCTGTGCAGGATTAGATAAATCAGCATCAAAAATCATAAAACCATTAGCAGCTGTTGAAGATTCTATTTTATCTGCATTTGTGGCAGAAGAATACGTTCCATCTGGGCCATCTAAGTCGAATTGCCAAACTGCACCATCCGCACCTGAAGTTGTCCAGTTACTCATCGACCCATCAAATGTTTCATTATAAAGGATCTGACCTCCAGATTTGTTGACTAAAATTGGTTTTTTGTTGTTTTTCACAACACTTTCATCAACTTTTAATCCTTGTTTAACGGATAAATTACTAACAATTTTCTTTTGTGCAAAAGAAATACTCGTTAGACTTAAGCCTAAAATTAATAAATACGTTTTTTTCATAGTTAATTTTATTATAAATAATAGATGTAATTTGACAAAGATAAAATAAAAAAATTATAATTTGCAAATAAAAAAGTGGTTTTTAACACTTTTAATAACAAGTCTATTTTTATTTAACTAAACCGATTCTCATTGAGATTAAAAAGAGTTTTTGAAATAATAAAACTCAATTCTCAAATAAAAACTTAATTTTGTCAAAAATAATTCAGAGTTTTTTTGAATTTTTAAAACACAAAAAAATGTTGCATTCAATGACTGGTTATGGAAAATCTACCGCGGTTTTCAACGAAAAAACTATTTCCATAGAACTAAAATCTTTAAATAGTAAATCACTTGATTTGTATGTCAAAACGCCAAGTCAATACAGAGATAAGGAGCTTGTAATCAGAAAATTAATTGGAGAATCACTAGAAAGAGGAAAAATTGATGTTTCTGTTTCTATTGAAAATTCTGTTAACTCAAAAAATATTGAAATCAATAAGGATTTAGCTTTAGTTTACTACAATGATTTAAAAAAATTAAATGAATTAACAGGAAATAATTCAACTGATTACCTTCCTTTGATTCTCAAAATGCCAGATATTTTCACACAAACTACAGAAGAAATTTCACAAGAAGAAATTGATTTTTTGATAAATTTAACACAAACAGCTTGTCAAAATTTAAATGAATTCCGTAAACAAGAAGGTGAAGCTTTAGCAACAGAGTTTACTGAAAGAATTGAAGAAATTAGATCTTTGTTAAAAGCAATCGAGCCTTTTGAAAATTTGAGAATTGAAACCATCAAGGAAAAAATCCGTAAAGGTTTGGAGGAACTTGATAACACAAATTTAGACGAAAGTCGTTTGCAGCAAGAATTGATTTATTATTTAGAAAAATTAGACGTTTCAGAAGAAAAAATGAGACTTACCAATCATTTGGATTATTTTTTAGAAACAATGAAAATTCCAGCTTCAGGTAGAAAATTAGGTTTCATAACACAAGAAATTGGACGTGAAATAAATACTCTAGGAAGTAAATCGAATCATGCTGAAATGCAAAAAATTGTTGTCAATATGAAAGATAGTCTTGAAAAAATAAAGGAACAAATTTTAAATACTTTGTAAAACGATTTAAAATCCATGTCGGAAAAAGATATTTTAGAGGGAAACAAACAAGGAAAATGTATCATTTTTTCAGCTCCATCTGGTGCCGGGAAAACTACGATTGTGCAGTACTTGTTGAACCAAAATTTAGGCTTAGAATTTTCCATTTCTGCTTGTAGCAGGTATCCAAGAAGAAATGAAATTGACGGAAAAGACTACAGATTTTTTTCAATAGATGAATTTAACAACAAAATTCAAAACAATGAATTTATCGAATGGGAAGAAGTTTACAAAGATAATTTTTACGGGACATTAAAGTCTGAAATTCAACGTATTTGGGGAAATAATCATGCTGTGATATTTGACGTTGACGTTATCGGTGGACTAAATCTCAAAAAACAATTTAAAGACCAAGCTTTGGCAGTTTTTGTTCAAGCTCCATCCATCGAGGAACTCGAAAAAAGATTGCGTTTCAGAAGCACAGAATCTGAAGAAAAAATTTTAGTTCGTATGGGAAAAGCAAGACAAGAATTGGAAAAAGCGAGTGAATTTGACATTATTTTAGTAAATGCCGATTTAGAAAAAGCCTGTCAAGATGCTTTAATTTTAGTTCGTAATTTTCTTGCAAAATGAACATTGGTCTGTATTTCGGAACGTTTAATCCAATTCATGTTGGACATTTAATCATTGCCAATCATTTGGCACAAGTTCCTGAATTGGATCAAATTTGGCTTGTTGTATCACCACAAAATCCATTAAAAGCAAAAAATACTTTACTAACTGATTTTCACAGATTAAGTTTAGTGAAAATTGCTATCGAAGATAATCCAAAATTACGAGCTTCTGATATTGAATTTTCTTTGCCAATTCCAAGTTACACAGTAAATACCTTGGCTCATTTGAAAGAAAAATTTCCAAAAGACACTTTTTCTTTGATTCTGGGAGAAGATAATTTGAGAAATTTGCACAAGTGGTTTAATTACGAATACATTTTAGATAAGCATAAAATTTACGTTTTTCCAAGAAATTTAACGGAACAGGAAACGAAAGAAGATTTAATTTTAGAAAACGAATTTATTAAAAATCATCCAAATATTCATTTCTGCCAAGACACGCCCTTGATGAAAATTTCTTCAAGTTATATCCGTGAAGCTATAAGAAAAGGGAAAGATGTACGTTATTTATTGACAGAAGCTGTTTTTAATTATGTTGATGAAATGAATTTTTATAAATGAATTTTGAATGAATAAAAAGCCAAATTTTATAGTTAAACTAATTTTTATTATCCTTGATTTCTTTTATCCATTGGTGAAAAAAATCATGACTAAACAAACGTATTACTATGTTGCCTGTGGAGGAGCAAATACTGTTTTTGGTTTTATTATTTATTATATAACGTTTCACTATTTGTTGAATAAAAGTGACTTAGATTTAGGTTTTTACAGTTTCAAACCACACATCGCTTCCTTTTTTGTTTCCTTTGGAATTACATTTCCTTTGGGCTTTTTATTAAGTAAATACGTCGTTTGGAGTGAAAGTTATTTGGCGGGAAACAAGCAACTTGGCAGGTACATTTTTTTCCTTGTTGTGTTTGTTGGGATGAATTATGGACTTCTGAAATTATTTGTAGAAGTTTTTTATTGGTGGCCAATGCCGAGCCAAATTTTAACAACCTCCATTATACTTGTTTTCAGTTATTTATCTCAAAAATATTATTCGTTTAAACATTGAGATTTACTCAACTTCCAAATTAAAGTCATTCGTAAAAACAATTTTCCCATCAACAGGAGTTGAATTCCCTGGAATCATTAAACCTTTTATTTTTGTTGTTTTTCCTTTGGAAAGTAATTCAAAAACAAATTTATCGGTTAACTTTTTACCTAAAAGTTCAAAAGGAATTTTAAAACCACAAATAGCAAAATTTGCACAACCATAAGCTGTATTGCCTTTCTTTAAAAGATTGGATTTACACTTTGGACAGGTCATATTCTCAATATTAATTTCCTCTTTTGCTTTTGTTTCTCTTGGTTTTTTGACTTTCTCTTCGGCTTTAGCTTCAACTTTTTCAGGAGCAATCGAAATAATTCTTCGTGTATTGAAAATCACTTCGTTGCACAAGTCAACAACCATTTGAATTAACTCTTTTTTGAAAATTTCGATGGAATATTCGCCTTTTTCAATCATTCGTATTTTACGCTCCCAATTTCCTGTTAATTCAGGACTTTTTAGCAGATCATTTTGAATCGTATCAATCAAATCGATGCCCGTTTGTGTGGCAAAAATATTTTTTTTGTTGCGTTCAATATAACGTCTTCTAAAAAGGGTTTCAATAATATTTGCACGTGTTGAAGGTCGCCCGATTCCATTGTCTTTCAACAATTCACGCATTTCTTCATCTTCAACTTGTTTACCGGCTGTTTCCATTCCTCTAAGCAAAGTCGCTTCCGTGAAATATTTTGGAGCGGCCGTTTTTCCATGGTGAACTTTTGGTTCGTGTGGACCTTTTTCTCCTTCAACAAACAAAGGCATCACTTTTTCTTCTTCGTCCTTTTTTGAAGCTTGATCATCTGCGTAAACAATTCTCCAACCTAAATCTAAAATTTGTTTTCCGCTTGCTTTAAATTCAATTTGACCAACTTTCCCTAAAACGGTTGTCGTAAAAATCTTACATTCAGGATAAAAAACCGCAATAAATCGTTTTACAATAATATCGTAAATGTGCTGTTCTTGCGGACTTATTCCCGAAGGTGAAATTCCAGTTGGAATAATCGCGTGGTGATCGGTAACTTTTTTATTGTCAAAAACAGCTTTTGATTTCGGAATCGGTTTAGCTAAAAGCGACTCCGTAAAGCGTTTGTAATACGTTAATCCTTGTAAAATTCCTGGGATTTTCGGATGCAAATCTTCAGTCAAATACGTCGTATCCACACGTGGATAAGTAACCAATTTTTTCTCGTATAAATTCTGAATCAATTTCAAAGTATCATCAGCTGAGTAAGCATGTTTTTTATTCGCTTCAACTTGAAGGGCGGTCAAATCAAACAAACGAGGATTTCCTTCTTTTCCTTCTTTTTGTTCAAAAGTAGTAACTTCAAATTCATGCTCTTTCAAATAGCTTAGACCTTTTTCAGCTTTTTCAACAGAAGTTAAACGATCAATTGTTGCGTTGAATTCTGTTTCTCGGTAAAGTGTTTTCAGTTCCCAATAATCTTCTGATTTGAAGGCATCGATTTCTTTTTGACGTTGAACAATCATCGCTAAAGTAGGAGTTTGCACTCTTCCTATTGAAAAAACAGCTTTTCCCTGACCGAATTTTTTGGTAAATAAACGCGTAGCATTCATTCCTAAAAGCCAGTCTCCAATTGCTCTAGCACTTCCTGCAGCGTATAAATTATCGTATTGCTTTGATTCTCTTAAAGTTTTAAATCCCTCTTTTATAGCTTCTTCCGTAAGCGATGAAATCCACAAACGTTTGATTGGAACAGCACATTTTGCCTTCAATAAAACCCAGCGTTGAATGAGCTCTCCTTCCTGTCCAGCATCCCCACAGTTGATTACCATTTCTGCGTTTTGAACTAAGCGTTGAATGACGTGAAATTGTTTTTGTACACCACTGTCTTCCATCACTTTAACGCCAAAACTTGATGGAATCATGGGTAATTCTTCCAAACGCCAAGCTTTCCATTTTTCGGTGTAATCGTGTGGTTCTTTTAAAGTACAAAGATGACCAAAAGTCCAAGTAACCTGATACCCATTTCCTTCCATATAGCCGTCCTTAGCCTGAGTAGCACCAATTATTTTGGCAATATCTCTTGCAACACTAGGTTTTTCGGCAATACAGACTTTCATGGATTCAATTCTGGAATAAAAAATTTGAAAGTGTAAAGTTGCCTATTTTTTGGCAAAAAATGGAATTAATTTATTAACAATTGCGATATTTTTCTTAGGTTCATAAAGTAAATTTTAATAAAAAATTAATTTTATGTTTGCATAATAAAACATTTTTTCATTATATTCGTATTAAATAAGAAAAGCCATACCACAATCTGAAAAAAGTTCAAACATGAAAGCAATTAAAGGAGGAGAATTTTTAATTCGAAAAACACATTTTAGTGAAATTTTTATTCCAGAAGAATGGAATGAGGAGCAAAAAATGATTTCTCAAGTCTGTGAGGATTTTATTGCGATGGAAATTATTCCCAATTTAGATAAAATTGATGCTCAAGAGGAAGGTTTAATGGTTTCTTTGTTGGACAAAGCTGGAGAGTTGGGTTTGCTTGGAATGTCTGTACCAGAAAATTTAGGTGGAATGGGAACAGATTTCAAAACATCACTTTTGGCAACAGAACATTTGGGTGAAGGGCATTCGTTTTCAGTAGCTTTTGGTGCTCATACTGGAATTGGTACTTTGCCGCTTTTGTATTATGGAAATGAAGAACAAAAACAAAAATACATTCCAAAATTAGCTTCTGGTGAATGGAAAGCTGCTTATTGTTTGACAGAACCAAATTCAGGTTCAGACGCAAATTCAGGAAAAACAAAGGCTATTTTATCGGAAGATGGGAAACATTATTTGCTAACAGGTCAAAAAATGTGGATTACAAACGGTGGATTTGCTGATTTTTTTACTGTTTTTGCAAAAATTGACGACGACGATGTGTTGAGTGCTTTTTTAATTGAACGTTCCTATGAGGGAATTACTTTTAATCCTGAAGAACATAAAATGGGAATCAAAGGTTCATCTACACGACAAATTTTCTTTAATAAAGTAAAAGTTCCAGTTGAAAACTTACTTTCAGAAAGGAAAAATGGATTTAAAATCGCTTTAAACATTTTAAATATCGGAAGAATAAAATTGGCTGCTGGAGTTTTGGGTGGTTCAAAACAAACAATTAACGACGGTTTAAAATACGCTATTGATAGAGAACAATTTGGAAGATCAATAGCAAAATACGGAGCAATTCGCTTCAAATTAGCAGAACAAGTGATGAGAACTTTTGTTTTGGAATCTGCAATTTACCGTGCAGGACAAAACATAGATGATAAAATCAATATCCTTGTAACAGAAGGCATGACGAAAGCTCAAGCAACCTTAAAAGGAATCGAAGAATACGCTGCTGAATGCGCTATTTTGAAAGTTGCTGGCTCAGAATGTTTGGATTATGTGGTTGATGAAGCCTTGCAGATTTTTGGCGGAATGGGTTATTCGGCTGAATCGCCAGTTGAACGTTCTTACAGAGATTCTCGTATTAACCGAATTTTTGAAGGTACAAATGAAATCAATCGTTTGTTGACTGTTGACATGATTTTACGTCGTGGAATGAAAGGAGAATTGGATTTGATGTCGCCAGCAATGAAAGTTGCAGGTGAGTTGATGAGTATTCCAGAAACACCAGATTTGGACGGAGGAATTTTCGCTAAAGAACATTTTTACCTAGAAAATTTCAAAAAAGTAATTTTGATGATTGCTGGTTCAGCAGTTCAAAAATTGATGCAAAGTTTGTCTAAAGAACAAGAAATTTTAATGAATGTAGCAGATATAGCGATTGCGATTTATCAAGCAGAATCAGCTTTGTTGCGTGTTGAAAAAATGATTTCTCAAGGTAAAGCGAATGATTCAAGTGTTCAAGTTGACATCGTGAAATTGTATTTTTACGAGATGGCTGATAAAATCAATAAATTTGGAAAAGACGCAATTTATTCTTTTGTTGAAGGAGATGAAGCTCGCATGATGATTATGGGCTTAAAACGTTTCACGAAAGTAGATGAAGTAAATCCAAAAGCTTTGCGTCAGCGTATTGCGCAAGACTTGATTGAAAAAGGAACGTATACTTTGTAAAAAAGTATTAATTTTTCCAGTGTAATGGAAAAATTAATACTAAAATTTCCACTTTAATGGAAAAATTCGGGGTAAAATTTGTTTTCTAATGGAAATATTCATAGTTTTGTGTTATGGAATCTGTCGGTAGAACATTAGAAAAGACTCTAAATAGTTGGTTAAATAAACGAAAAGCCATTGTTTTAACTGGTGCAAGGCAAGTTGGAAAGACGACTTTACTAAGTAATTTATTTGGTAAAGATGAAAAAGTATTGTTTCTCAATGCAGACGAAAATAGAGTTCGTTTTATTTTTGAGGATTTGAGTTTACCAAATTTGAAAGATATAATTGGTAGAAATAAAGTTCTTATAATTGATGAAATACAACGTTTAACAAATCCGGGTTTACTTTTAAAATTAATTTTCGATAGTTTCAAAGACGTTCAGCTGGTTGCAACTGGTTCATCAGCCTTGGAAATTTCTGATAAAATTTTTGAACCTTTAACAGGAAGACATGTTTTATTTCATTTGTATCCGTTTTCGGTTTCTGAATTGTATAAAGACAAATCGTCTTTTAGTGTGGAAGAAGAATTACCTTTTCACTTAATTTTTGGTATGTACCCAGATATTTGTAATTACCGTTCTGATGCTGAAATAAATTTAAAAAATCTCGCTAATCAATATTTATATAAAGATGTATTAATTTGGAAAAACATACGAAAACCTGAATTACTTGAAAAATTACTGCAACTTTTAGCTTATCAAATTGGACAAGAAATCTCTATTCATGAATTAGCAAAAAGTCTAAGAGTCAAATCGGAAACAGTAGAAAGTTACATAGATCTATTAGAAAAGTCGTTTGTTATTTTTCGTTTAAAAGCATATAGTTCAAATCCAAGAAAAGAAATTTCAAAGATGAGTAAAATTTATTTTTGGGATTTGGGAATTAGAAACGCTATTATTGATGACTTTGATCCTATTTCGTTAAGAAATGATATTGGTCAATTGTGGGAAAATTTCATTATTAGCGAAAGAATGAAAAAAAACTCAAACAGTCAAGCGAAAGAAAAAAGCTTTTTTTGGAGAAATTACAATCAAAGTGAAGTTGATTATTTGGAAACAAGGAAAAATGAAATCGATGCTTTTGAGATAAAATGGAGTAAAACAAAAAATCATCGTGTTTCAACTGCCTTTACAAATGAATATGAAAATGCAAATACTAAAGTGATTACACCTTCCAATTTTATGGAATTTTTAGATGAATAAAAATCTAAAAAACAAAAAAGTCATTCATTAATAAGAATGACTTTTCAATATATTTAAAACTAAATTTTATTTCTTTGGCTTCTCAAAAGTAATTCCATCAGCTTCAAAGGAAAGTTCAAAACTTGGCTCTGTAATTTGTGCAATTTCCTCTTTTGTTTTTCCAGCATCTTCAGCAAAATGTTGACGCATTTCAACCGTAATTGTGTCCCAATAAGCAATTCCAGATAAAAATGCTTTTGTGCCAATTTTAGTTTTTGTTGGAATGGTAAAATGGTCTTTAAATCGAGCCATCAAACTAGATCCATCAGCTTTTTTGATGTTTATCCAGCAACCAGCAGCGTTACAAACTTCTGAAATTTCAGCTTCAATGGTGAATTCTGTATCTTCTTTTGTTTTATTCATTTCTGAAATCAACTCATCAACAGAAACTGCTTTAGTTTGGTCAACTTTTGCTGGTCCGTAAGAAACCATTTCTATTTTTTCTTCTTTTTTTACAGCTTCTGAGCATGCAGAAAAAATCAAGGAAGTCCCAAATAAAACTCCTAGAATTAGTGTTTTTTTCATGTGAGTGATTTTTACTTGATGTGCTTGTTGTAAAACTCTTCAGGTTTATAACTCACCCCATCCATATCGATTTGAGAAATTTTTGAAGTCACAAAAAAGCGAACTAAAACACGACGACTTTTCTCGTCGTTTGTAAGCATTTTGATACTTACAAGGTGTTTTTTTTCATCAAAAGAAACAGTAAAAAAACTCTTGTAATAAGAAGCATTCGTTTCAATTTGTTCTTTTGTTACTTGTTTTTGAAAAATAAAGTTAAATTCACCTTTTGTTTTATTTTCGGCAAATTCACTTGATTTTTCTACTTTTGCTAAAAATAATTTATCTTGGCTAAAAGAAAAAGTTGAAGCAAGAATGAAAATAAAGAATAGAGTTTTCATAAAATAAATTTTGATTATCAATTATATATGACGAAGTTAAGCATTTTTTCGATATGAGTCAATTACTTTCTTTTTTTAACGAAAATTTAATTGAAGCGGGTTGCGATGAAGCGGGTAGAGGTTGCCTTGCTGGACCAGTTGTAGCTGCTGCTGTAATTTTACCAAAGGATTTTCATCATAAACTTTTAGACGACTCTAAAAAGACCACAGAAAAAAGTAGAGAAATATTGCGAAAAGTAATTGAAGAAGAAGCTTTATCTTGGAATGTACAATTTATTTCTCATGAAGTGATTGACGAAATAAATATTCTCAATGCAAGTATTTTAGGCATGCAACAAGCAGCTTTAGATTTAGATATACGGCCAGAATTTGTTTTAATTGATGGAAATCGTTTTCATAAATTTGAAATTCCGCATCAAACATTTATCAAAGGTGATGGACGTTATAAATCCATTGCTGCGGCTTCGATTTTGGCAAAAACACACCGAGATGAATTTATGGATAAAATTGCCGATAAATTTCCAGAATACAATTGGAAGAAAAATAAAGCTTATCCAACTTTAGAACACCGTTTGGCAGTGAAAAAGTATGGTTTAAGTGAATTTCACAGGAAATCATTTCAATTGAAGAATATGCATCAACTCGAACTCAAATTTTAAAAAGTCGCGAGAAAATACTAAACCTAAGGATTTCAAAAAATGAGATTTTTCGAGGCGAACAAAATTTTAAAAGCGGAGTTTACAATCTGTAAATGAGAATTTTAAAATTGAAGTTTAACGAAGAAGAAAAGTGCTAACTTTGATTAATTGAACAATAGTTCAATTAAAGATACATTAAAAGTCCGTTACTCCCAGCCTCGCAATTCTTTGCAAGCATTAATAAACTTTAGATTCAACTCAATTTGAGTCACATTAATGCTATGTTGTATCGCCTTATTGAAAAAAGCAATTGCTTGATCAACTTCACCTTTGTGTTGGTATAACATGCCGAAATAGAAGAAAATATCTGCATCATCACGACTTCTTAATTTCTTGGCATTTTCGAGTAATCCTTCCGCTTCATCGTAGCGAAGTTCTTTGATTAAAATAAATGCATAAGCGGTATAAGTCGGAAAATAGTCAGGATTTGCTTGCAAAGCTTTCACATAATTTGCTTCTGCTTCGTCGTTTCTCCAAAAACTGTATGCCATTTGTCCCAATTCATAAAAAGGTTCAGCTTTTTCTGGATAATTTACAATAAGTTCATGCAATTTATTTAAAGCACGTTCGTAATAGGCACTTTTCACGTCTGCCTGTGCGATGTAAATTTCTTCTTTAAACTTTGTCAAATGTGCATTTATTGGATCCATAATTTTAACTTTTTTATGATTTCAAAGATAAATTATTTTTTTGTTAAAGCTTTTGAGGAATGAAGTTTTTTAAAATAAAAGCTTATATTTGATGAAAACATTTTTTTAAATAGATTTATATTGAAAAATTTAAGTTTTCTTTTCCTTTTATTATTTTTTATTTCTTGTTCAAAAAGCGAGGATAAAGAAACGCAAGTAGCCGTTTTTGAGCTTAGAAACATTGGCTTGTTGTCAACTTCAGAATACACAATTGGGAAAATCATCGAATTAAAAGACGATAGCGAATGGTATAAATTTGGAGATCGAAACATTTTAATTAGTTGTAAGGCAAAGGTAAAAGCTGGAATTGATTTGGTTAAAATCCAAAAGGAAGATATTGAAGTTGATGGTAAAAAAGTTACGATTCATCTGCCTTATCCAACTTTAATTTCCTTTGACATGGATCCAAATTTGATAAAAACAGAAATGGAAGATATCAATGGTTTTCGAAAATCGTTTACACAAGAGGAAAAAAATCATATTTTGGCTTTGGGAGAAAAATCAATTAAAGAAAATTTACTTAAAACGTCTATTTTGAGTCACGCCAAACAAAATGCAGAATTATTTATTGAAAATTTTTACAAGGAATTAGGATTTAAAGAAATACATGTTGAATTTGAAAAACCGTTCTCAGAGGAAATTAGCTCTCGTTAAGCAAGTTGTGATGCTTCTTGTTTTGATTACTACCATTTTACTTTTGATGAGGTGGTGCAAAAAGAGTGAAAAAGAATCTCGTTTTGAGATTGAAAATAGTCCTATAAAAGTGGAGTTAATTCGCTCTATTGCTCAATTAGCTACAATTAGTTATAAAGATGAAGTTGTAGTCGATTCGCTTGAATATTACAGCAGCGCTAACGAACAAATTTTAGGGAATATTTCTAAATTAGTCGATATTGACAACATCAAACATGGACTAAAATCATCAAACATAAAAAGACGCTTAACCTTAATTGTGAAAGGCGAAATAAATATTGGGTTTAACCTCAAGGACAAAAAATTTAAAATTCAAGAAACAGATTCATTGATTAAAATTTGTATTCCAAAACCAATTATTTTAGATGTGTTGTCAACACCATCAACAACGCGTGTTTTTCAAGAAAATGGTTCTTGGAAAGATTATGAAATCACCGTTTTGAAAAATAAAGCACGGGATAAAATGCGACGAAATGTGGAGCAACTTCAACTAAAAACGAAAGCGAAGGAAAATTTAGAACGCTTTTTAAGACCTCTGATTAAGAAAAATAAGAAAGTGATTTTTGAAGTGAGGTGATTTTATTTTAAATCTATGCTTTCATTCGCTTTATTTCAATAAATTTGTACTTTATTAAACCTTATGCGATACATCGTGTAACTATTCCTTTAAAATATGTCTCCAAAAAAAGCATCAGAAACTTTAGCAATAACAACAAAAGTGGTATTGCCAAACGATACAAACACCTTAGGGAATCTCTTTGGAGGTCAGCTTTTGGCGTGGATGGACGTTATTGCGAGTGTTTCTGCTCATCGTCATTGTCGTCGTGTGGTTGTAACAGCTTCAGTGAACAATGTTTCTTTTCGTGAGCCGATTTTGCATTCTTCGATTGTTACCTTGGAATCAAAAGTTTCTCGAGCGTTTAATTCTTCGATGGAAGTTTTTGTGGATGTGTTTGTGGAAGATCCAGTTTCAGGAAAAAAACGTAAAAGTAACGAAGCGATTTATACTTTTGTGGCGGTAGATCAAAATGGTGGACCAATTCAAGTTCCTGAATTACAACCAGAAACGGAAGAAGAAATTTTACGTTACGATGGAGCTTTAAGAAGAAAACAATTGAGTTTGATTTTAGCTGGAAAAATGAATCCGCACGAAGCAACGGAGTTAAAAGCGTTGTTTTTGGGAGAATAATTTTTTTACCTTGTAGATGCAATGCATGCATTGCATCTACAAGGTAAAAAAATTACAATTCAATTTCCCCAACCAAAATTAAAGTTTGTTTAGAGGCTAATTGTTCGGCAGATTTTTTAGAATTTCCAGTTCCTCGTCCGTAAGCCTGGTCGTTGATTTGAATTTCAATTTCATATTGCCAAATACCACCAACACTTTCTTCTTTTAAGATGATGAATTCAAGTTTTAATCTTGATTTTTGACACCAAATAAATAAACGTGATTTGAAATCAATTTCTTCTTCCAAAATTTTGTTTAAATCTGCGTATTTTCTGAAAATGTGGTTGTTGATTGTCTTTTTTACTGATTCATATCCACCATCGAGGTAAATTGCACCAATCAGAGCTTCTAAAGCATTTCCTTCAAGCGTACTTAAATTTATACTTCTTCCTTTGTGATAACGTATAACACTTTTTAATTCAAGTGTTTCACCAATTTCAGATAAAGATTTACGACTTACGACTTTTGACTTAATTTGTGTGAGGTAACCTTCGTCTTCGTTTGGAAATTTTAAAAATAACAATTCAGCAATAACAGCATCTAAAATTGAATCGCCTAAAAACTCCAAACGTTCATTTGAAAATTGCACATTATGTGTTCCAGTTGTTGTGGAAATTGATTTGTGCGTTAAAGCTTCAATGAAATAATCAATGTTTTTTGGATGATAAGCAAATTTTTTCAAGATAAACTTTATCAGCTCAAGATCTTCCTTTGAGCGACTTGGTTTTCTAGAAAAAATATTTTTAAACACGTTTTAATTCGAATGAATTTTATCCTTTAAATTTTTTCACAATAACAGAAGTGTTGTGTCCCCCAAAACCAAAAGTATTTGAAAGAGCAACATTTACAACTCTTTTTTGAGCTTTGTTAAATGTAAAATTTAATTTTGGGTCAAATTCAGGATCGTCTGTTACGTGATTGATTGTTGGAGGAACAATATCATGTTTAACAGCCATTACGCAAGCAATTGCTTCAATAGCACCCGCTGCACCTAATAAATGTCCTGTCATTGATTTTGTCGAACTGATGTTCAAATTGTAAGCATGTTCACCAAAAACTTGAAGAATCGCTTTAGTTTCTGCAATATCTCCAAGAGGAGTAGAAGTTCCGTGAACATTCACATAATCAACTTCACTTGCTTTCATTTCTGCATCATCTAAGGTAACAAGCATGGAATTTTTTGCACCTGTTCCATCAGGATGTGGAGCAGTCATGTGATAAGCATCGCCTGACATTCCACCACCAGCAACTTCAGCGTAAATTTTAGCTCCACGTTTTACAGCGTGCTCATATTCTTCTAAAATCAATGCTCCTGCACCTTCACCTAAAACAAAACCGTCACGGTCTAAATCAAATGGACGTGAAGCAGTTTCTGGAGAATCATTTCTTGTTGAAAGTGCTTTTAAGGCGTTAAATCCACCCATTCCCATTTGGTTTACTGCAGCTTCAGAACCACCTGTAACAATTGCATCAGCTTTACCCAAACGAATTAGGTTAAAAGCATCAATAATCGCATTTGTTGCAGAAGCACAAGCAGAAACAGTAACATAATTTGGACCACGCAAACCATATTTAATAGAAATATGTCCTGCAGCGATATCCGCAATCATTTTTGGAATAAAGAAAGGATTAAATTTTGGGGTTCCATCACCTTCAAAAAAGTTTTGAGACTCATCTTGAAAAGTTTTTAAACCACCAACACCAGAACCCCAAATTACACCAATTCGGTCTAAATTGTGTTCGGCATCTAATAAACCAGAGTCAGCCATAGCTTCTGTAGCAGAAACTATAGCGTACTGGGAAAATTGATCCATTTTACGTGCTTCTTTTCTGTCGATAAAATCTTCAACATTAAAGTTTTTTACCTCACACGCAAATTGGGTTTTAAACAATGAAGCATCAAATTGTTTGATAGGAGCAGCACCACTTTTACCACTAATTAACGCATCCCAATATTCTTGGAGTGTATTTCCTATAGGCGTTAAGGCACCCATTCCAGTTACAACAACTCGTTTTAATTCCATAAAATGAAAACTTCGTTTATAAATTAATTTAAAAGGGTTTGTTAAAATTAGATTTTTTTAGGCGAACAAGATTTTTAAAGCGCAGTTTACTTTGGTAAATGAGCATTTAAAAATTGAAGTTTAACAAAGAAAAAGCTATTTTAAGAATCCCGAAAATTTTAGTTAGCGTTTTTCTCGATGTAATCGATAGCGTTACCAACAGTTTGGATAGTTTCTGCTTGATCGTCTGGAATTGCAATATTGAATTCTTTTTCGAATTCCATAATTAATTCTACAGTATCTAAAGAGTCAGCTCCTAGATCGTTTGTGAAGCTTGCTTCGTTTGTTACTTCACTTTCTTCAACACCCAATTTATCTACGATAATTGCGATAACTTTTGATTTGATATCAGACATTTTATTTTATTTTAATATTAATTAAGTCTGCAAAGAAAAAACAATTGAACGATAAAACAAAATATTTAGGCGATTAATTCAAAATTAGCACAAGTATTTTTCAACAATAGGCTTGAAAGGCACTTGTTTAGGGCATTTTAGAAGAGTCTGATGATACATCTTATCTTGAATCATAACTCATAATTCATAATTCATAACTTTTATTTCTAACTTTGTAGCATGATTCAAAAAAAAATTGCATTATTTGCTTCAGGAACGGGTTCAAATGCCTTGAATATCATTGATTATTTTAAGAATAAGAGCGAAGTAAAAATTGAATTTGTTCTTTCAAATAAAAGCTCAGCTCCAATTGTTGAGTCGGCTCAAAACTTAGGAATAAAAGTAATCACTTGTTCTAATTCAGAAGTTGAAAGCGATACTTTTTTACTTGATATTTGTAAAAATCACGAGATTGATTTTATTATTTTAGCTGGATTTTTGAGAAAAATTCCTAATAGTTTGATTGAAAATTATTCTGAGAAAATCATTAACATTCACCCATCTTTATTGCCAAAATATGGAGGTGAAGGCATGTATGGTAAATATGTTCATTTAGAAGTCTTAAAAAATCAAGAAAAAAAGACTGGGATTACAATTCATTTCGTTAATTCAGAATACGATAAAGGAAGAATTATCGCTCAATTTTCATGTGAATTGTCTTCAAATGAGACTCTAGAAAGCGTTCAAGCAAAAATTCATGCTTTAGAAATGGAAAATTTTCCGAAAGTGATTGAGAAAACCATTCTTTAAAAATTCCGTTTTGCTTTGATAGATAAAATACATTGTTATCTTTGGAAAAAAAACAAGTATGAGTAAATTTAGAGTGAATTCGCAACGAGCAAAGAATGCTGAACTTTTAATTATAGTAAGTGGAGTGCTTTCTATTCTATCTCTTATTTCAAATGGTTTAGAATATTGGTTATTACATAGTGTCAGTAATGGTGCTAATGTGACCATGGAACAAGCCAATTTTAATGACATGAGACAACTTGTAATCGCTTTAGTAGAAATACTCGTTTTTATTTTTTCGGCTATTACATTCATTCAATGGTTTAGAAGAGCTTATTATAATCAAGAAACTAAGTTTTCTTTTATGGCAACAACGAATGGTTGGGTTTCAGGAGCTTGGTTTATTCCAATATATAGTTTGTACAGGCCTTTTCAATTGATGAAGGAGATTTATCAAAATTTGGAAGAGTTTTTAGAAAAAACAGCTTTAGGTGAAAGCAAAAGATCCAGATTACAAATTGTTGGTTGGTGGTGGGGATTATGGGTTTTTGCTAATATCAGTCAGAATATTGTTACACGTGTTTCATCGCGAGTTGATCAAGTCGACTCGTTGATGTATCTTAGTTTTACAAGTATGATTGTAGATTTAATTTACATCGTACTTGCATTTTTGACTATTAAAATGATCCGTAATTACAACGAAATGGAACTTATTTTACTCTCAACATCTGATGATGTAGAATATAATACTTCGAAAAGTGATCAATTGCTTGATTCAAATATGTAATTCATTATTATTTCATCCAATGTAAATTTCTGCTGTAAAGAAAGACAAATAAGCCAGCAAAAATAACATTTGATATGATTATGACATTTGGAACTTCGTTTGCTGGGACACTCACGTAAATTGTTGCGACATTGATTAAGTTGTAAATGATGTATAAATGAAATCCTTTTTTGTTTCCTTTTAGCATAAATAAAACTCCTATAAATCCAACAATTAAAGACAAAAGTGTTACCAAAATGTGTGGATAAAAGTTTGAGTTGATGTATTTTTGCATTCTAAAAATTAACTCAAAACTTTCTGAAAAACTATCCATTCCAGAGTTTTGCATTGATTCAACTGTTTTTAATCCACTTGCCATTACATTTTCCATTTCTGATGGACTCATCGGTCCAGCAAGTAAGCCTAAAAAGTTACCAATCAGTCCAAAACCAATGGTAATGAAACTTAAAATTGCTAAGACTAATAAAAATACTGGTCTCTTTTTTTGTTCTTCTGAAGTGTTTTCCATGTTTGTTTTTTGTATTTGCCACAAAGATTCAAAATCAGAAAGCTTCACAAAATTAGTGTAACTTCCTGTCTTTCTGACTTGGTGGCATTAAATTAATTTTATCCCTTCTTCACAAATGCTTCACTTTTTTTCATCAAAGGATGTTGGTATGAATCTTCTTCCAAAAACGGAACGCTTTTTCTGAAATTTACATATAAATCTTCGATTGCTGGAGATGATTTTAGTGGTCTTCTAAATTCAAAAGCTTGAGCAGCGTTTAACAATTCTATTCCTTGGATTGCGAAACAATTTTCAATTACTCTAAACAATTTTGTAGCTGCATTTGCACCCATACTTACATGATCTTCTTGTCCATTCGATGAATCAATCGTGTCGATTGAAGCTGGTGTGCACAGTTGTTTGTTCTGACTCACAATTGAAGCACAGGTATAATGAGGAATCATAAAACCAGAGTTTAAACCTGGGTTTTTATCCAAAAATGCTGGCAAACCTCTTGTTCCAGAAATTAATTTATAGGTTCTTCGCTCAGAAATTGAACCCATTTCCGCCATAGCAATTGCTAAAAAATCCATGATTAAAGCCAATGGTTGTCCATGGAAATTTCCTGCAGAAACAACGTCGTCGTCGTCTGGAAAAACCGTTGGATTATCAGTTACAGCGTTAATTTCACGTTCAACTATTGTTGCACAATGGTCTAAAGTATCTTTTGTTGCTCCGTGAACTTGTGGAATACATCTGAAGGAGTATGGATCTTGTACGTGTGCTTTTTCTCTCGAAATAATTTCACTTCCGCTTAAGATATTTCTGAAAATTTCAGCAGTTTGAATTTGCCCTACTTGATTGCGAATTTCGTTCACATTTGCTTGAAAAGGCTCTTGTCTTCCGTCGTACGCTTCAAGCGATAATGCAGCAATTAAATTCCATTGATTCCACAATTTTTTGCTTTTTGAAACGCAATCTGAAGCATAAGAACTCATAAATTGCGTTCCATTTAACAAAGCCAAACCTTCTTTTGAACGTAAAACGATTGGCTTTAATTCAAATTTGTATAAGATTTTATCTGAAGACATTTTTTCGCCTTCAAAATAAACTTCTCCTTCGCCAAGTAAAGGTAAAGATAAATGTGCTAAAGGAGCTAAATCTCCAGAAGCTCCAAGACTTCCTTGTTGGTAAACGATTGGCAAAATTTCATTGTTAAAGAAGAAAATCAAGCGTTCAACTGTTTCCAATTGTACACCTGAATTACCGTGACTTAAACCTAAAATTTTCAGAAGTAACATGCGTTTAACGATTTCCTTTGGAACTTCTTCTCCCATTCCACAAGCGTGAGAAAGCACTAAATTTCGTTGTAATTGCTCTAAATCTCCAGTTGAAATGGCAGTGTTACACAAAGAACCGAAACCAGTATTTACACCGTAAATCAATTTTTCGCTACGAGCAACTTTTTCATCTAAAAAATCCCTACATTTTAAGATTGCGGTTTTTACTTCTTCAGCTAAACTTAATTTGATGTTTTCGTTTAAAATATGGTCGATTTCTTCAAGGGAAATCCATTCGTTTGTTATTTTTTTCATATTATTATAGACTTAAGACTACAAGACTCAAGACGTAAGACTTGTTTCACGTAGATAAATATTTAATTTATAATTCAAAGTTGATTAAGCATGTCGAAATCAACCATTCTTCACTCTTCACTCTTAATTTTTCACTCTTTCAAAAGTTTCTCGAGCAAGGAATCAAAACTCAATTCTTCTTGAATTCCAGTTTCCATGTTTTTGAGTTGAATCATTCCATTTTTAAGTTCATTTTCGCCAAGTAAAGCAACATATTTAACATTGCGGTTGTTGGCGTAAGTCATTTGTTTTTGCATTTTGGCTGCACTTGGATAAACTTCAGAATCGATGTTGTTTTTTCTGAGTTCTTGCACATATTTTATACATTGATTTTGTTCATTTTCTCCAAAATTGACAAAAAGTAAAGTCAAACCTTGAGCTAATTCTTTTGGAAATAAATCTAATTCTTGTAGTACATCATAAATTCTGTCGGCACCGAAAGAGATTCCAACGCCAGACATTCCTTTCATGCCGAATAAAGCTGTTAAGTCGTCGTAACGTCCACCACCACAAATACTCCCCATTTTTACACCGTTTGCTTTTACTTCAAAAATAGCACCTGTGTAATAATTTAAACCACGAGCAAGAGTGACATCAAATTCTAAATCAGCTCGTTGCAAGCCTAAAATTTCGACTTGATTTAAAACATATTCTAATTCTTCAATACCCTTTAATCCAATTTCACTTGAAGCCAAAAAGCTTTTCATGGCAGAAATTTTTTCAAGATTTGTTCCAGGGAAACTAAAAAGTGGTTTTATTTTTTCGATTGCAAAATCGGATAAACCTTTTTCAAGTAATTCTTTTATAACTCCTTCTTCCCCGATTTTATCTAATTTATCGATTGCAACGGTGATGTCAATAATTTTTTCTGTTTCACCACTCACTTCCGCAATTCCAGATAAAATTTTGCGGTTATTTATTTTTATCGTGAAAGATGGTAAACGTAAATTTGTCAAAATCTCATCAAAAAGCAAGACAAAATCCAATTCATAAATTAACGAATCACTTCCAACAACGTCTGCATCACATTGAAAAAATTCTTGGTAACGGCCATGTTGTGGTCTATCAGCTCTCCAAACAGGCTGAATTTGATAGCGTTTAAAAGGAAAAGCAATTTCATTTTGATGTTGTACCACAAAACGTGCAAAAGGAACTGTTAAATCGTAAC
Source organism: Bacteroidota bacterium (assembly GCA_040386975.1). Taxonomy (GTDB): domain Bacteria; phylum Bacteroidota; class Bacteroidia; order Flavobacteriales_D; family Crocinitomicaceae; genus M2408. The sequence continues at coordinate 136,813 of JAZKEO010000013.1, forward strand.
GTAAAGCTTTTTCAGCCAAAGAATTTGAGAATCGAGCCAAATTATCATTTTGCAAAGCTTCTAAATCTGCTTTTTTTAATTTGTCGCCCGAATTTAATATTTTAAAAATCAATCTGTCGCCTTCTTCACCGTATTTTCCCATCAAAGTTGAAGACAATTCAAAAGCTGGTGTTTCGATTGGAGAAAAACCATAATTTTTGAATGATTTTTTAATTGTTTCAAAAATATAAGTTCGTTGAGCAACTTCTTTCGGTAAAAAATCCCGTGTTCCTTTTGGTATTGCTGGTTTTTGCGCCATGAAATGATAAAAATTGTGTTTTTGCTTTGAGTTTACAAAGATATAATTTTTAGAGGGAAATGCAATTCCTACTTTTCAAACACACTAATTTTTTAAACCTCGAATCATTTCTCTTTTTCCAGGTGGACCTTGCAATGTTTCGACTTGAAAACCAGCTGATTTCAAATCTCTTTTCACTTGTCCTTTAGCGCAATACGTCACAAAACAGGCTTTTTCTTTTGCTAAGGAAAAGATTTTACTGAAAATTTCTAAGCTCCACATTTCTGGTTGAACGCGTGGACCAAAAGCATCAAAATAAATCAAATCGATTGAATTTAATTCGAGTTTAAGCTCTTGAATTTTCTCTTTTAATTTGATAATTTTAAATGTCGGAGAAATTTTTGTCATTTCACCCCAATTTGCTTGATGAATTTTTTGATATAAAATATGAGCATTTTTTTCTTCCAGCTGTGTTGAGTAGTTCAAATCTGTGAGTTCTTCCTCACTTAAAGGATAAGCTTCCAGAGCAAAATAAGTGATTTTTTTATTTGATTTTTCTGCCTCAAGGCAAGTCAATAAAGCGTTTAATCCTGTTCCAAAACCTACTTCAAGGATTGAAAATTCATTTTCGGATTCAAAAAAGTGAAATCCATTTTTAATAAAAACGTGTCTGGCTTCTTGAATTGCTCCGTGATGTGAATGGTAATATTCGTTTATTTCAGCCATGTAAAAGGTGTGCGAACCATCGGCTGTAATGAATTTTTCTTTTTTGATTTCCACGTTAGATTGGATATTAGGATGTTAAGACATCAGGATACTAGGACAGTTTATAGAGCTTTTTTTACGCTAATTGTTTTTAAACCTTTTATAAATCGTCTTCCTAAAGAATTGTCTTTTGTTGCAACAAAAAGAATTTTATCGTCTAAATCTTTTAATTTTTTTCCGTCCATTTCTGTGATAAAATACATTTGATTTCCTGCGTCGGTATTAAAAATTTCATTCCAAGAAATTACGATTTTGTAGCCATCAGCAGCTGTAAACAAGAAATAAATTTCGTTTAGTTCTTTGTGTTTGTCGTAGATGAATTCTACTTTACTTAAAACATCTTTTAGTAAAATCCCTCTTACTTGCGTTAAGGTTCTTTTTAATTCACCTTGTTGATTAGTGATTTTTAAATCTTCAATTACAACGGTTTTCATCGTGTCAAAATCAGCGATGGAAAGTC
>JAZKEO010000014.1:0-90793 GCA_040386975.1 Bacteroidota bacterium
AAAGTTAAACCTTTATTGTCAACCAAATCCTCTAATTCTGTAAGAGATTTCTTACCAAAATTACGGAATTTCAACATGTCGTTTTTATTGTAAGAAACTAAATCTCCCAATGTTTCAACATCTGCAGCCTTCAAACAATTCAAGGCACGAACAGATAAATCCATATCAACCAATTTTGTTTTAAGCAACTGACGCATGTGTAAAGATGTTTCATCAAATTCCTCAGTATCAGATTTTGTTTCACTATCCAATGTAATTTTCTCATCAGAGAATAACATGAAGTGGTGAATTAAAATTTTAGCTGCTTCTTTTAATGCATCTTTAGGATGAACTGAACCATCAGAATTAATTTCCATGATTAATTTTTCATAATCCGTTTTTTGCTCTACACGAAAGTTTTCAATCTTGTAGTTTACATTTTTAATCGGAGTGAAAATTGAATCGATAAAAATTGTACCGAAAGGAACACCATTAATTTTATTCTCTTCAGCTGGAACGTAACCACGACCTTTGATAATCGTCATTTCCATTTCAAATTTAACTGAAGATTCCATGTTACAAATCACTAAATCAGGATTTAAAACTTGGAATGCTGAAGTAAATTTACCTAAATCACCTGCTTTCAATTGATTTTGTCCAGAAATTGAAACTACTACAGTTTCATTATCTGTTCCTTCAATTTGTTGTTTAAAACGAACTTGTTTTAAATTTAAAACGATTTCAGTAATATCTTCAACAACACCTTTAAGTGTAGTGAATTCATGATCAGCACCTTCAATTCGAATTGAAGCAATTGCATATCCTTCTAATGATGATAAAAGAATTCTTCGCAATGCATTACCAACAGTAATACCATAACCAGGTTCAAGAGGACGGAATTCAAACAATCCTTTTCTCTCGTCAGCCTGAACCATGATAACTTTATCTGGTTTTTGAAAATCTAAAATTGCCATTTGTTTTTCTTCTTTTTAATTGTTTGCAGTTGCGCGGTATAAAGGATTGAAGAAGTCAGTTATACCCTTTGGCTGCAATTCAATGATTATAATTTAATTTAATTACTTATATGCTCTAAAATCTTGATGCTATCGCATCGACTTATTTAGAATACAATTCGACAATTAACTGTTCCTTGATGTTTTCAGGAATCATATCTCTTGAAGGAATACTAAGTACTTTACCTGACATGTCAGAATTATTCCAATCCAACCAGTCATATTTTTTGTTGCTTGATGATAATGATGCAGAAATTACCTCTAAAGATTTAGATTTTTCACGAACACCAATTACATCACCAATTTTAATTGTATATGATGGGATGTTTACTAACTCACCATTCACTGTTACGTGTCTGTGAGAAACTAATTGTCTTGCTCCACTTCTTGTTGGAGAAACACCTAATCTGTAAACAATATTATCCAAACGTGATTCACACAATTGTAATAATACTTCACCAGTAATACCTTTCATTCTAGAAGCTTTTTCAAATAAATTTGAAAATTGTTTCTCTAAAATACCATAAGTATATTTAGCTTTTTGTTTCTCAGCTAATTGAATAGCGTACTCTGATTGTTTTCCACCTCTTTTTTTAGATGGACCGTGTTGACCTGGACCGTATGGACGTTTGTCCATCGCTTTGTCTGGTCCGAAAATTGGGTCTTTGAAACGTCTTGCGATTTTCGTTTTTGGACCTGTGTATCTTGCCATTGTTTTGTTTTTTAAAAGAGAGATTATGAATTAAGGCTTTTCCTTCGACAATCTTCGATCTCTTTGGTTATTAAATTTATTAAACTCTTCTTCTTTTTGGTGGACGACAACCGTTATGTGGCATCGGAGTGATGTCAACGATTTCTACTACTTCGATTCCAGAATTGTGAATTGATCTGATAGCTGACTCACGTCCTCCACCTGGTCCTTTTACAAATACTTTCACTTTACGTAATCCGAAGTCATGTGCTTCTTTAGAGCAATCCTCTGCAGCCATTTGAGCAGCATAAGGTGTGTTCTTTTTAGAACCTCTAAAGCCCATTTTACCAGCCGAAGACCAAGAAATAACTTGACCTGCGTTGTTAGTCAAAGAAATAATGATGTTGTTGAAGGTAGCTTGGATATGCGCTTCACCAAATGCATCTACTTTGACATTTTTCTTCTTCTTTTGATTAGACTTTGCCATTTTTCTTTTAATTTTTAAACTGCGCTAACGCTTGTTTTTATCACTCGCTATGCGAATTCTTATTTAGCTGCTTTTTTCTTGTTTGCAACTGTTTTTCTTCTACCTTTTCTTGTTCTAGAGTTATTTTTAGTACGTTGACCTCTTAAAGGTAAACCAGCTCTATGACGAATTCCACGGTTACATCCGATATCCATTAAACGTTTGATGTTTAATTGAATTTCAGAACGCAACTGACCTTCAGTTTTTACTTCGCCAATTGACTCACGAATTAAACCAATTTGATCATCATTCCAATCTTGAACTTTGATATTTTCGTCAATATTATTACTAACTAAAATTTTCTTAGCCGTGCTACGACCAATACCAAAAATGTATGTTAAACCAATAACACCTCTTTTTTTCTTAGGTAAATCTACTCCTGCTATACGTGCCATATTCTATTTATTATCCTTGTCTTTGTTTAAGTTTAGGATTCTTTTTATTAATCACGTAAACTCTACCTTTTCTCTTAACGATCTTGCAATCTGCAGAACGTTTTTTTACTGAAGCTCTAACTTTCATTTTTTTTCTTATATTAAGGACGAATCCTATTTATATCTAAAAGAAATTCTCCCTTTTGTTAAATCATAAGGAGACATTTCAACCTTTACTCGATCTCCAGGAAGAATTTTAATGTAAAACATTCTCATTTTTCCTGATATATGCGCTGTAATTACGTGACCATTTTCTAATTCAACGCGAAACATTGCGTTAGATAATGCCTCGATGATTACGCCATCTTGTTCAATTGATGATTGCTTAGCCATACTTTAAATTGATAGTTCATTAGCTGTTCTTCTACCTCTCACTCTTGAACCTTCCATCAAACCATCCATGTGACGATTCAATAAATACGTTTCAATTTGTTGTAAAGTATCCAAAACAACACCAACCATAATTAACAAAGATGTTCCTCCAAAGAATGTTTCAAACCCTGAAGTTATTCCAGCAGCATAAGCTATCGAAGGAAGAATTGCAATCATTGCTAAAAACAACGAACCTGGGAAAGTAATTCTTGAAACTAAAGTATCAATGTATTCAGCTGTTTCTTCTCCTGGACGAATCCCTGGGATAAAACCACCGTTGCGTTTCATATCATCAGCCATTTTTCTCGGATTAATCATAATCGCTGTATAGAAAAATGTGAAAACAATAATTAAAACTGCTAATAATACATTGTACGAAACCCCATGAACATCACCCAATGCTCTGATGAAATCATTTCCTTTATCATCTGCAAAGCTTGATGCAATCATAACTGGGATAGTAACAATTGCTTGTGCAAAGATAATTGGCATAACTCCACTTGCATTTACTTTGATTGGTAAATAACTTCTTGCTCCTTGATCTTCAGCTCCTTTTGCTCCAGCAATTCTTTTTGCTGTATTCATCGGGATTTTACGAACACCTTGAACAATTAAAATAGTACCTAAAACGATAAGCATAAATGCTACAACTTCCAATACAATTTTAATCAAGTTATTTTCACTAAAGCCTAATTCCGCGATAAACGCTTGTGGGAAACGAGATAAGATACCAACAGTAATCAATAATGAAATTCCATTACCAACACCTTTATCAGTGATTCTTTCTCCTAACCATACTGCAAACATTGAACCTGCACACATAACGATTGTTGATTGTACCCACCATAATGCATCCACATCAACTGGTAAAGCTCCTTTATTCCCAACCCAAAGAGTTAAATAAGAAGGAGCTTGTAAAGCACAAATTACAATTGTTAAAATACGTGTGTAATTCGTAATTCTCTTTCTTCCAGATTCACCTTCATTTTGCATTTTTTGAACAGCTGGAACAGCCATTCCTAATAATTGCATAATGATCGAAGCCGAAATGTACGGCATAATTCCCAATGCCATAATTGAAGCATTAGAAAAGCCACCTCCAGAGAACATTGACAACAATGTTTCTAAAGCATTTGCATCACCTTTAGCGTTTGAAGCAGCAAGTGCATCATAATTCACACCTGGTAAAATCACAAAAGATCCCACACGGTAAATTAGAATTAGAGAAAGAGTCAAAATGATTCTCTTTCTCAATTCCTCTACCTTCCAGATGTTTTTTATATTTTGTATAAACTTATTCATGTCTTAAAAAGTGTGCAAAGTTAATTAAATTTCTGAACATACACCACCTTGAGATTCAATTCCTGCTTTAGCAGTCTCTGAAAACTTGTGAGCTGTTACATTAATTTTACCTTTTAACTCTCCACGACCTAAAATTTTCACTAAGTCATTTCTTGAAATAAGACCATTATCGCGTAAAACTTCTGGATTAATTTCCGTTACGTTTTTACGATCAATCAAAGATTGAATAATGTCTAAGTTAATAGCTTTATATTCAACTCTGTTAATATTCTTAAATCCAAATTTTGGTACACGTCTTTGTAGTGGCATTTGACCACCTTCAAAACCAATTTTCGAGCTATAACCCGATCTTGATTTTGCTCCTTTATGTCCACGAGTAGATGTTCCACCGTGACCAGATCCTTGTCCACGAGCGATTCTTTTCACGCTCTTAACTGAACCTTTTGCTGGAGTTAAATTATTTAAATTCATTTTTCTTCGGTTTAAAGATTCTACTCAACAACTTTTAATAAATGTTGTACTTTTTTTATCATTCCAAGGATTTGAGGTGTCCCCTCTTTTTCAATTACTTGATTCAATTTTTTAAATCCTAGGGCTTTAATCGTAGCTTTTTGAACAGCTGGACGTTTAATAGCACTTCTTACTTGCTGTATTTTTATAATAGCCATGTTCGAAATATTAACCGTTAAACACTTTGTCCAAGCTAATTCCACGTTGTTTAGCAACTTGAACAGCATCTCTCATTTGAGATAATGCGTCAATTGTCGCTTTAATAACATTGTGTGGGTTTGAAGACCCTTGTGATTTAGCTAAAACGTTATGAACTCCAACACTTTCCAATACTGCACGCATCGCACCTCCTGCGATAACTCCTGTACCATTTGTTGCTGGTTTAAGTAGAACTTGTGCACCTCCGAATTTCCCTTTTTGAGAATGAGGAACAGTTCCTTTTAAAATTGGAACTCTAATTAAGTTCTTTTTTGCATCGTCGATACCTTTTGTAATTGCTTCAGTTACTTCTTTAGCTTTACCAAGACCGTGACCAACGATTCCATTTTCATCTCCTACAACAACGATTGCTGAGAAACTAAAAGTACGTCCACCTTTTGTAACTTTCGTTACACGGTTAACTGAAACTAATTTGTCTTTCAACTCGATGTCAGCAGATTTTACTCTATTTACTAATTGTGTTGCCATCGTTATTAAAATTTAAGTCCGCCTTCTCTTGCTGAGTCAGCTAATGATTTTACTCTTCCGTGGTATAAATATCCGTTTCTATCAAAAACAACGGATGAAATACCAGCTTTAATTGCTTTTTCTGCGATTTCTTTTCCAACTACTGCTGCTTGACTAATTTTTGCTAATTTATCAGCCGCTTTGTTGTTGTATGAAGAAGCAGATGCTAAAGTGATTCCTTTAGAGTCGTCAATCAATTGAGCATAAATTTGTTTGTTACTGCGAAACACAGTTAAACGAGGCGATTGAGCTGAACCAGTAACTTTTTTTCTGATTCTTCTTTTGATTTTTGCTCTTCTGTTTATTTTACTAAATGCCATGATTCTTTAAATTATTTTTTACCTGCAGATTTACCAGCTTTTCTTCTTATTTCTTCACCTACGAATCTAACACCTTTTCCTTTGTATGGTTCTGGTTTACGAAGAGAACGAATTTTGGCAGCAACTTGTCCAATCAATTGTTTATCATGAGACGTTAATGTTACAACTGGAGCTTTACCTTTTAAGGTTTCTGCAGATACCATAATTTCTTTAGGAAGTTCGATAGCTATTGGGTGAGAATATCCTAATGACAATTCCAACAATTGACCTGTTGCAACCGCACGATAACCTACTCCAACAACTTCCATTTCCTTTTTGTACCCTTCTGAAACACCAACAATCATATTATTGATTAAAGAACGGTATAAACCGTGCTTCGCTCTATGAGATGGAGCATCTGATTCGCGGGTAAAAGTGATGATGTTGTCTTCAAAAGATAAAGTAATACAAGAATCAATTTCTTGTACTAAAGTACCTTTCGAACCTTTAACGGAAACAATGTTTCCTTCCATTTTTACTTCTACTCCACTCGGGATCGTAATTGGGGATTTACCTATCCTTGACATTTTTACGAAAGTTTATTGATTAATATACGTAGCAGAGAACTTCTCCACCTACATTTTTTGCTCTAGCTTCTTTGTCAGTGATAACACCTAAAGAAGTAGAAACGATTGCAATACCTAAACCATTTAATACTCTTGGCAATTCGGATGCACCGTTATATTTTCTTAAACCTGGACGAGAAGCTCTTTCCAATTTTGTAATTGCTGGAACTTTCGTTGACGGGTTGTACTTCAAAGCAATTTTAATGCTTCCTTGGATTCCATCGTCCTCGAATTTGAAATTCGTAATGTAACCTTGATCAAATAAAATTTGAGTCATTGCTTTTTTCACATTTGAAGCTGGAATTTCTACCATTTTCAAATTAGCACTACTTGCATTTCTGATTCTCGTTAGGAAATCTGCTATAGGATCTGTATTCATAATATTCCTAATAATTTTTTACCAACTTGATTTTTTAATCCCTGGGATTTTACCTGCCAAAGCCATTTCACGGAATGTTACCCTTGAAAGACCAAATTGACGCATATAACCTCTTGGACGACCTGTTAATCCACAACGATTGTGAAGACGGATTTTTGATCCGTTTGGAGATAACTTTTGGATTGCCATCATAGCATCCCATTTTTTCTCTACAATTGCTTCATCTGTACTTGAAGATTTTAAGATAGTAACTAATTCTGCACGTTTTTTTGCATCTCTAATTACAATTTTTTCTCTTTTACGCTCACGCGCTTTCATTGATTCCTTAGCCATCTTTTCTTATTTTTTAATAAATGGAAAACCAAAAGCATCTAATAATGCAATACCTTCTTCATCACTATCAGCTGAAGTAACGAAAGTAATATCCATTCCTAAAATACGATTTACTTTATCAATATCAATTTCAGGAAAAATGATTTGTTCTTTAATACCTAAATTAAAGTTTCCTCTACCATCAAATCCTTTTGAGCTAATTCCACGAAAATCACGTGTTCTTGGCAAAGCAACAGAAATAAAACGATCTAAGAAATCATACATTTTCTCACCACGTAAAGTTACTTTCGTACCAATCGGCATTCCTTTACGTAATTTGAAATTTGATATATCTTTTTTAGAATTTGTAGAAATTGCTTTTTGACCAGCTATTCTTGACATTTCAGCAATTGCATTATCAATTAACTTTTTGTCAGCTACTGCATCACCAATTCCTTGGCTTAAAACAATTTTAGTTAATTTAGGTACACGCATTAACGTTTTGTACCCAAATTTTTCAGTAAGTGCAGGAATAATTTCCTGAGCATACTTTTCCTTTAGTCTTGGCGTGTATTTCATGATTTAATTTCCTCCCCTGACTTTTTTGAATAACGTACTAATTTTCCTTCGCTGTTAGCCTTACGACCAACACGAGAAGCAACACCTTTATTGACAACCATTAGGTTAGAGATGTGAATTGTTCCTTCAACATCAATAATTCCTCCTTCAGGATTTGCAGCACTTGGTTTAGCATGTTTTTTCACCATGTTAATACCTTCAATGATTGCACGATCCTTTTTCTTGTCAATTTTAAGAATTTTTCCTTCTTGCTTACGAGATTCACCACTTAATATCTTAACGGTGTCTCCTACTTTAATGTGTAATTTCTTTTGCATAATTTCCACTAATTTTAAAGTACCTCAGGAGCAAGTGAAACAATTTTCATGTAATTCTTCTCACGAAGCTCACGTGCTACAGGTCCGAATATACGAGTTCCTCTCATTTCTCCTGCTTGGTTAAGAATAACCACCGCATTGTCATCGAAACGAATGTATGAACCATCAGCTCTACGTACTTCTTTTCTTGTTCTTACTACCACAGCCTTGGCAACCGATCCTTTTTTTACGGCTCCAGAGGGCATTGCGCTCTTTACAGCAACTACGATTTTATCTCCTACAGATGCATATCTGCGTTTTGTACCGCCTAAAACGCGGATACATAACACTTCTTTTGCTCCAGAGTTATCTGCTACTGAAAGTCTTGACTCTTGTTGTATCATTACTTAATCTTATTTAGCTCTTTCAACAATTTCTACTAACCTCCAATTTTTATTTTTGGATAATGGTCTTGTTTCCATAATGCGAACAGTATCACCGATATTACAGTCATTTGTTTCATCGTGGGCTACAAATTTAGTAGTTTTTTTGACAAACTTACCATATTTTGGATGTTTTACTTTTCTTTCAACAGAAACAACGATAGATTTTTCCATTTTATCGCTGGTAACAACTCCAATTTTTTCTTTTCTTAAATTACGCTTTTCCATGTGAAGCTAATTTTTAAATCAAGCCTAAGCTTGAATGTTTCTTTTAGTCAATTCAGTATGTAAACGAGCAATTGTCTTTCTCATTGAACGAATTTGCAATGGATTTTCCATTGGAGTTACGCTATGAGCTAATTTCATTTTGCTGTATTTCTCTTCAAAAAGACCGATACGGCTTCTTAAATCTACATCTGATAATTGAGTGATTTCTATTTGTTTCATATTATCAATTATTTACCTGGTACCACATAATCATTGCGAACAATGAATTTACATTTTACAGGAAGTTTTTGAGCTGCTAAACGCAATGCTTCCTTAGCTGTTTCGTAAGGAACTCCGTCTGCTTCAAACATAATACGACCTGGTTTAACAACTGCAACCCAGTGACTTGGAGCACCTTTACCCTTACCCATCCTTACCTCTGCAGGCTTAGACGTTACTGGTTTGTCTGGAAAAATTCTAATCCAAACCTGACCTTCTCTTTTCATAAAACGCGTAACCGCGATACGAGAAGCTTCAATTTGTCTAGATGTAATCCATCCTGGCTCCAAAGTTTTTAATCCAAAAGATCCAAATGCGATAGTGCTACCTCTTTCAGCTTCACCACGATTTCTTCCTTTTTGAACTCTTCTAAATTTGGTTCTTTTTGGCTGTAACATTTTCTAATTTTTTTAATGTAATTGTTACTTCTTTTTTCTCTTAGCTGGCATTGGCTTACGATTCCCTTGAGATGGTGCATTGCTACCTTTAGCAGCAGTTGTCGCCATTCCAATGTTTGGAGATAAATCTCTCTTACCGTAAACTTCACCTTTACATATCCACACTTTAATACCTAAAAGGCCATATTGTGTTAGGGCTTCACCTACAGAATAGTCGATATCAGCTCGGAACGTATGTAACGGAGTACGTCCTTCTTTGTACATTTCTGAACGAGCCATCTCTGCCCCGTTTAAACGTCCTGATATTTTCACTTTGATTCCTTCAGCACCCATTCTCATCGTAGAAGCAATAGCCATCTTGATTGCACGACGGAAAGATATACGAGCTTCTAACTGTCTAGCGATTCCATCAGCCACTAAGCGAGCATCCAATTCTGGACGTTTCACTTCGAAGATGTTGATTTGAATCTCTTTCTTAGTTAATTTTTTTAACTCTTCTTTAAGTTTATCAACTTCTTGACCACCTTTACCAATAATCACACCCGGACGAGCCGTGTTGATAGTAACTGTAACAAGTTTAAGCGTTCTTTCAATAATAATTTTTGAAAGACTCGCTCTAGATAAACGAGCATTTAAGTATTTACGAATTTTATCGTCTTCAACGATTTTATCTTTGTAATTTTTACCTCCATACCAGTTAGATTCCCATCCGTGGATGAAACCTAATCTATTTCCAATTGGATTTGTCTTTTGTCCCATGTTATCTCTACTTATTTAGCACCATCAACTATGATAGTAACGTGGTTAGATCTTTTTCTAATTCTATGAGCTCTACCTTGAGGAGCAGCTTGAATACGTTTCATCATCATTGCGCTATCAACTTGAATTGATTTAACAACTAATTTTTCGTCTTCAATACTTTTTCCTTCATTTTTTTGTTCCCAATTAGCAATTGCTGAACGCAATAACTTCTCTAAACTTTTAGAAGCAAATTTTGAATTATGTTGCAATATGTTAAGAGCTTTATTTACTTCTACTCCCCTTACAAGATCTGCAACTAATCTCATCTTTCTTGGAGCAATTGGAGAAGATTTTAAACCTGCAACAGCAGTTAAACCTTTCTCTGATTTCAATTTCTCAGCTCTGATTCTTTTTCTAGCACCCATTTTACTAAAAAATTATCGTTTTTTATTTTTCTTATCTGCACCGTGACCGCGGAAGTTACGAGTTGGTGAAAATTCACCTAACTTGTGTCCAACCATGTTTTCAGTTACGAATACAGGAATAAACTTATTCCCGTTGTGAACAGCTACTGTCAAACCAACAAAATCTGGAGTGATTGTAGATGCTCTTGACCATGTTTTAAGCACAGCCTTACTTTTTGAAGCTTGAGCTTCGTCAACGCGTTTCATTAACTTATAATGAACAAACGGCGGTTTTTTTAACGATCTACTCATATCTTATTTTTTTCTTTTCTCAATAATAAACTTATCTGAATACTTAGTCTTAGAGCGAGTTTTGTATCCTTTCGCTGGCATACCATTACGTGATCTTGGATGACCTCCGGAATTTCTACCTTCACCACCTCCCATAGGGTGATCAACTGGATTCATTACTACACCACGAACTCTTGGTCTTCTTCCTAACCAACGAGAACGACCTGCTTTACCAGATACTACTAAACTGTGCTCTGAATTTGAAACAGAACCGATTGTTGCTAAACAAGTAGTTAAAATCATTCTAGTTTCACCAGAAGGCATTTTAACGATTGCATAACGACCATCACGTGCGTTTAATTGAGCATAAGTTCCAGCTCCTCTTGCGATAGCACCACCTTTTCCTGGTTTCAATTCAATGTTATGAATTACTGTACCAAGTGGAACATCACTTAAAAACATTGTATTTCCTACATTAGGAGTTGCTGTTTTTCCAGAGATTACTGTATCACCTACTTTTAAACCATCTGGTGCGATAATATATCTTTTTTCACCATCAGCATAAAACAAAAGTGCAATACGAGCAGTACGATTTGGATCATACTCGATAGTATTGACTGTTGCAGGGATATCCTGTTTGTCTCTTTTGAAATCAATGATACGGTATTTTTGCTTGTGACCACCTCCAATATACCTCATGGTCATTCTTCCGTCATTGTTTCGACCACCAGACTTACTACCACCAACTGTCAAACTCTTTTCAGGGATGTTTGTAGTTACTTCAGAGTAAGTACTGTTAATCTTGTGTCTTTGCCCTGGAGTGGTAGGCTTGAATTTTTTAAGACCCATTACTTTTTGTTAAATGTTATTAAACAAATCAATCGTTTCTCCATCTGCAACCGTAACAATTGCCTTTTTCCAAGGGTTGTTTGGTTGAGTAACGATACCTTTATTGGTGTGTTTCACCGAGGATTTACCGCCGCCATATGTCATTGTATGTACTTTCGTAATATGAACGTTATACATTTTTTCGACAGCTTTTTTTATCTCTATTTTATTAGCACTTCTTGCTACAGCAAAAGTAAAACGGTTACGAGTTTCACTCGCAGCGGTTGCTTTTTCTGTAATCAATGGCTTCTTGATAATTGTATTCATTTCTGATTAGTTTAGAATCTTTTCGATTACTTCGATTGAACTTTCAGCTAAAACAACTTTTTTCGCATTTAATACATCGTATGTATTAAATGAATCAGCTGTAACAACTTTCACACGTTTTAAGTTTCTTGATGATAAATAAACATTATCATTTTTTGAACCTAAAATCAACAATACTTTTTCATTTTGCAATTCCAAACCACCGATCATGTTAATGAATTCTTGTGTTTTGATTGCAGAGAATGCTGGATCTTCCAAAACAATGATTGCATCAGTAGTTGCTTTATAAGTAAAAGCAGATTTACGAGCTAATTGTTTTAATTTCACATTCAATTTGAAATGATAATCTCTTGGTCTTGGTCCAAAGATACGACCTCCACCGATTCTTGTTCCAGACTTAACACTACCTGCACGTGCACCACCAGTACCTTTTTGTTTTTTAATCTTACGAGTAGAACCAGAAATCTCTGCTCTCTCTTTTGATTTGTGGGTACCTTGACGACGATTAGCCAAGTGTTGTTTTACATCTAAGTAAATTGCATGATCGTTTGGCTCAATACCAAAGATTGCATCCGAAAGAGTTACTTTTTTAGAAGTAGCTTTTCCTTTTTGGTCAAATACTTTTACTTCCATTTTATTTCGCTATTAATACGGTTGAACCTTTAGATCCAGGAACAGATCCTTTAACTACTACGATATTTCTATCAATTAAAACTTTCAATATTTGAAGGTTTTCCATCATCACACGCTTGTTACCCATTTGTCCAGCCATACGCATTCCTTTGAATACACGAGCAGGATAAGAACAAGCACCGATTGAACCAGGAGCTCTTAGACGGTTATGTTGACCGTGAGTTGCTTGACCAACACCACCAAAACCATGTCTTTTAACAACCCCTTGGAAACCTTTTCCTTTTGAAGTTCCAACAACAGCTACAAATTCACCTTCTGCGAAGATATTTGCATCTACTGTATCTCCGAGATTTAAGCCTTCAAAACCTTTAAACTCAACAACCTTCATTTTAGGAGTTGTGTTTGCTTTTTTGAAGTGACCTTTCAATGCATTTGGAGTTCTGCTATCTTTGCGTTCTCCAAATCCTAATTGAACTGCCTCATACCCATCTCGATCTTGTGTCTTTAACTGTGTTACGACACAAGGACCAACTTCTAACACTGTGCATGGTGTTGCCTTACCCTCGGCACTGTAGATGCTAGTCATTCCGATTTTTCTACCAATTAATCCAGGCATACTTTATTATTAATTATTAATTATAAATTATGTTTAACGAATGAACATTAAACTTTAATTTCAACATCAACTCCACTAGGAAGTTCTAAACGCATTAATGCATCAACTGTTTTTGAAGAAGATGAATAGATGTCTAACAATCTTTTGTAAGAACATAATTCAAATTGCTCACGTGCTTTCTTGTTAACGTGTGGAGATTTCAAAACTGTATAAATTCTTTTGTGCGTTGGTAAAGGAATTGGACCGCTAACTACTGCTCCAGTTGCCTTTACAGTTTTTACGATTTTTTCAGCTGACTTATCAACTAAATTGTGATCGTAAGACTTTAATTTGATTCTAATTTTTTGGCTCATTTCCTAATTATTAAGCGTTTACTTTACCATTAACTTTTGCAATTACTTCTTTTGCAACGTTCGCTGGAGCTTCTGCGTAGTGCGAGAATTCCATTGAAGATGTAGCACGTCCTGAAGACATAGTACGTAATTGAGTAACATATCCAAACATTTCAGACAAAGGAACGTCAGCTTTTACAACTTTTCCTCCTGCTCTATCATCCATACCTTTCATCATACCACGACGACGGTTTAAGTCACCTACGATATCACCCATGTTTTCTTCTGGACAAACAACTTCCAATTTCATAATTGGTTCTAAAAGAACTGGTCCACATTTTTTAACCGCTTCACGGTAAGCCATTTTAGCACAGATTTCAAAAGATAATGAATCTGAATCGACGTTGTGATATGAACCATCAACTAATTCAACTTTCATTGTATCCATTGGGTATCCAGCTAAAACTCCATTTTTCATAGACTCTTTGAATCCTTTTTCAACTGAAGGAATAAATTCACGAGGAATGTTACCACCTTTAATTGTATTAACGAATTCTAATCCTGGCTTTTCTTCGTTAGATTGAGGTGTAATTTTCACTAAAATATCAGCAAATTTACCACGACCACCTGATTGTTTTTTGTAAACTTCTCTGTGTTCGATTGAACCTGTGATTGCCTCACGGTAAGAAACCTGTGGAGCACCTTGATTCACCTCAACTTTGAATTCTCTTTTCAAACGGTCAACAATAATTTCAAGGTGAAGCTCACCCATTCCACTAATGATCGTTTGTCCAGTTTCTTCGTCAGTATTTACTTTGAATGTTGGATCTTCCTCAGCAAGTTTATTTAAACCGATACCTAATTTATCTTGGTCAGCTTGAGTTTTAGGCTCAATAGCTAAACCGATAACTGGATCAGGGAAATTCATAGATTCTAAGATGATTGGAGCATTTTCAGCACACAATGTATCACCTGTACGAATATCTTTAAATCCAACTACCGCACCAATATCACCAGCTCCAAGCTCATCAATTGAGTTTTGCTTGTTAGCGTGCATTTGGAAGATACGAGAGATACGTTCTTTGTTTTCAGTACGTGTATTGTAAACATAAGAACCTGCTGGTAATTTACCAGAGTAAGCTCTAATGAAACACAAACGACCTACGAAAGGATCTGTTGCAATTTTAAATGCTAAAGCTGCGAAAGGCTCATCGTAAGACGGCAAACGTGTTACTTCTTCATCCGTTTTAGGATTAATTCCAGTAATACCTTCAGTATCCATTGGAGAAGGAAGAATTTCCATCACCATGTCCAACATTGCTTGTACACCTTTATTTTTGAAAGAAGAACCACACATCATTGGAACAACTTTTCCAGAGATAGTAGCTTGACGCAATGCGTTCAAAATTTCTCTTTCTGTTAATGAATTCTCATCTTCGAAGAATTTCTCCATCAAAGACTCATCAAATTCAGCAACTGCTTCCAATAATTCACTTCTTAATCTTCTTGCATCATCAATGATATCAGCAGGAATTTCAACTTCTTGAAAAGTCATTCCCATATCATGATCATTCCAAACAATTCCTTTAAAATTGATCAAATCAACAACTCCTTTGAAGTTATCTTCATCACCAATATTAATTTGTAAAGGAAGTGCATGAGAACCTAACATTTCTTTAACTTGTTTTACAACATTTAAGAAATCTGCTCCTGAACGATCCATTTTATTAACGAAACCAATTCTTGGAACATTATAGTTATTTGCTAATCTCCAGTTTGTTTCAGATTGTGGCTCAACACCATCAACTGCTGAAAATAAGAATACCAAACCATCCAATACTCTTAACGAACGATTCACCTCAACTGTAAAGTCAACGTGTCCCGGTGTATCAATAATATTTACGTGGTAAGTTTCTCCTCTGTATTTCCAATCGATTGTTGTTGCAGCGGAAGTAATTGTAATACCTCTTTCTTGCTCTTGTTCCATCCAGTCCATTGTAGCTCCACCATCGTGAACCTCACCAATTTTATGATTTACACCAGAGTAAAAAAGAATACGCTCAGTTGTTGTTGTTTTACCAGCATCAATGTGAGCAGCAATTCCAATATTTCTTGTATATTTAAGATCTCTTGCCATGCTAATTAAAATCTAAAATGTGAAAATGCTTTATTTGCTTCAGCCATACGTAAAGTATCTTCTTTCTTTTTATATGCTGCACCTTCTTCTTTCGAAGCTGCAATAATTTCAGAAGCTAATTTACCAGCCATTGATTTTTCGTTTCTCTTACGAGAATAACCAATCAACCATTTCATCGCTAAAGATGATTTTCTGTCTTCACGAACAGGAGTTGGGATTTGGAAAGTTGCTCCACCTACACGGCGAGATCTAACTTCCACACTAGGAGTTACATTTTCTAACGCTTTTTTAAACGCGTCTAAACCAGTCGTATCTTCAAGTTTACCGTCAACGATTTCTAATGCATCATAAAAAATCTTGAACGCTAAGTTCTTTTTCCCGTCATACATTAAGTTATTAACGAATTTTGTTACTTGAATGTCGTTAAACTTTGGATCTGGGAGGATCGGGTTCTTTTTGGCTTTTCTTCTTCTCATTTCTTAGAAAGCTTTAAATTATTTTTTCGCTTTTGGTCTTTTTGTTCCATACTTAGAACGACGCTGTGTACGACCTTCAACACCAGCTGTATCTTCTGCACCTCGTACGATGTGGTATCTTACCCCTGGAAGATCTTTAACTCTTCCACCACGTACAAGCACCAAAGAGTGCTCTTGTAAATTGTGTCCTTCACCGCCGATATAAGCATTCACTTCTTTACCGTTCGTTAGTCTAACTCTGGCAACTTTTCTCATTGCTGAGTTAGGCTTTTTAGGAGTAGTGGTGTAAACCCTTACACATACCCCTTTGCGCTGCGGGCAAGAATCAAGAGCAGCAGATTTGCTTTTCTTAACGTTTGCCGTGCGTCCTTTGCGAACTAATTGTTGGATAGTTGGCATAAATTACTCTAACTTTATATTAATAAATAATTATCTCAAACATACTTTGAGGGGTGCAAAGATAGAAAGAAAATCTTAGTTTGCAAACCTTTATGTAAAAAAAGTGATTTTTTTTAACAAAAGAGTGTTTATTACTTTTTGAAAAAGATAAAAGATTCGAAGACGTAAGACAATAGACTTAATTTTACATTATTAATGTATAATAAATATATAAATAAGAAAAGCTCAATTTAACATTGAGCTTTTCTTATTGTCTTGTATCAGTTAACAAAAAACCTTCGAGAGCAATTATCACATCCGTGTCAAGGTATTGCGATTTTATTACTCTCTCCAGCAATCAAACATCTTTTTATTCAATTACAATTTTTTGTTCACAGAATTTAAAATCATTTGTTTTAGAAGATATTACATAAATACCTGCTTGTATTGATTTTGGTAAATCTATCATTAGTTCGGATTTTTGATCTACACTGAGTAATTCTGAAAAAACCAATTGTCCAAGTAAATTTCTCAATTCAACATGAATCGTTTTATCTTTCAGTTCGTTTGTTGATATATAAAATTTATGGTCTAAAACAGGGTTAGGATATGTAATTAAACAGTTTGCATTATCTATTGAATTACATTTTTTTAATAATCTTGTATCATATATTGTTTCAACCCCATCAAAATCTGTCTGTTTTAAACGGTAATAGATTTGATTTTTTATGTTTTTTAATAAAAAGTAGTTGTTGTCGATGAAATTGTATTCTTTATATGTACTAATATTACCCTCACCATCAATTTCTCCAATCTTTTCAAAATACTTACCGTCCAAACTTCTTTCAATTGAGAAGAAATCATTGTTAATTTGCGAAGCCACTTCCCAATTTAATCTTGCCTCTTGATCTTCACATCTTGCGTCAAAAGAAAGCAAGTCTATCGGCAATGTACAGTTATTGGTTACACTTACCAAAACACTAGATTGACCTGTACAGCCTGTTGCATCAGTAGCTGTAACTGTATAAGTATAAGATCCAGCTGTGGAAGTTGTTAATCTTGTTGAAGCACTATTTGGTGTAGAAAGATTCGTTGCTGGTGACCAAGAATAAGAAACAATATCATTGGGAACATTAAAGATTATCGACCATGAAGCCAATTTTGCAACTGATGCCCCACCTAAACCACTTGGTTTACATTTGTCAATAATTCTAAGTTTCCATTCCCCCATAACAGCTCCTGTAGTTGGGAAAGCAGTCTCTGGTCTATAATCACCACTCAAACCTCCAGCTGCATCGGTACTAATGTTGGTAGCAGCTCCAGTTTTCAATGCTACATTAAATGTTGGCGATGCAGAAGCACCTCCTCTATTATCTATTAATTTTATTTCAGGATTAACTCCTGGTGGATCCAAATAAACTTCAAAATCTCCCGAAACCAAAGCCCCATCCAAAGCTCCACCATTTGCTACAATCTGTAAAGCCAAAGACTGAATCGGATTTGTAGCCAACGAATTTGTACAAACACCTCCAACATTTATTGAAAAGGTTTGACTTGTAGCTGCAGTACAAGTGGTATTTCCATCTGCCAAAACCGTTGCTGGGCTGGCACTAAATGTTTGAGGAACACAAGAACTACTAGCGGTTGTTGCATACGAATTTAACATTTCATATGTTTCAGTAGTTGTACAAATTTCAACTGGATTAGGATTAATCGTAGAGCTTGGACTAGGTTTCACAGTTATGGGCACATCAGCTGTTACAGCGCATGCCGCAGGAACACCAGCTTGCCTGACAGAAACCGTATAAGTTGTATTTACAGCTGGTGAGTGAGTTGGATTTTTAATTGTAGAAGTAAAGCCTGAAGGATTAGATGACCAAGTGTAATTCAGTGCTACAGCTACTGGACGGCAAAAACCGAATTTTACATTTGGTCTGATAGTTTGTACGCTTGTAAAAGCAGGAACTGCACAAACACCATCTGAAAAGTTGGTATTCGACGCAAAAAAACAATTGTAACCCGGATTATTATATCGGGCAAAAGCATAATAATTTCCTGTACCATTTGGAGCAGCATCTTGAGACGAAGCACCATTTACCCAATACTGACATACTTCTACTACGATATTCGAAACACCATCCCAATTATACCCCTGATTAAAAAAAACTGTCCACCAACCCTGATTAATGTTCACATTTGTACCAGAGTAAACCTGAACTGCCCCAACATTGTTATAAGAACTCGTTAGAGCTGTCAAATTCGTACAAGCCAAACGAATTGTAACATTTGGATAAGTAATATTTGACAGTGTAGTTCCTCCAGAAGTCTCAATTCTTTGAATGTCAAAGGACAAGTTTGTAATTTTCCCTGCAACCATTCCTGCTGCTAGCAATTCATTTGCACGGAACAAAACTTGAGCTGTCTGAACAGCAGTACCAAAATTGCCAAACACATTATCAGTAGAGTTGTATGCAACAGTAGTTGTTCCGCTTCCAACTTGTTGCTCATCAGCCTGAGAACTAAAAGGAGTACAAGCGACAGAAGCAACTACACCACACGCAGCGGGCGGCTCCATTTGAATCGAACTTTCTGCATTCAACTGCACTGAAGACCCTACACAAACCGTTGTTGGATTTGCAGTTGCTGAAGCGGTTGGTTTAATAACGGTAACTGCAATATTATCCGAACACGTTTCAGTACCATTCGTATAGGTTACAGTATAAGTTGTATTATCTGTAGGACTCACATTTGATGTTGCTGGAGATGAAGATGGGGCTTGAGCATCATGAGCCCAATCAAATGTATAACCAGGAACATTTAAATTGATAATCATATTATCTAAACCCCAAGCGTCAAAACCAGCTCCAGAAGATTGATCTTGATACCATCTAAAAGCAGTATTTGTTCCTAAAGCTGCTAGTGGAATATCTAAACAATATCTAGTCCATGAAGTGAGTGTTGGGTCAGAACCCCCATTTGGGTCATAATATTGTAATTCAACCCATGCACCTCCGCCAATTGAATATTGTACTGAAATTCCTTCTTCAAATAAATCTATTCCTTCACACGGACTAGCACCTGCTTGCACTCCATATTTCATATCAAAACACAGGGTCGCACTTACAGCCGCACAAGCTGTTAAATCATAGCCATTTGTTGTTACAGCACGAGGGGCAGCAACGGTAGTTCCCATCCACAAACTATATGCTCCTTCTGCTGGTGGTCCTACACAAGCATGTGTACCTGTTCCATTTTGTACTGTTGCACCATTAGTAGATGCCCATGGCTGAGCACCTCCAGCGTTTATTGTTCCATCGTTGAAATTATTATTTAATGGTTTACACCCGTCTGCTACAGCAGTTAATGAAACGCTATTTCCACAGTAAATTGTTGATGGATTTGCAAATGCTGTTACTGGGCATTGAGCTTTTAAATTAGTTGATGAAAAAATTAGCACTGAAGTAAATAAGCTAAAGAAGTAAATTGTTTTCACTTTTAAAAAACTTTTTCTAAGAACTCTATTCATCATAATTTTAAATTTTTAAACGTTAAATTTTTAATATTAAAATCACTTAGCTTAGCTTGAGATTTACCATCTAAAAATTTTGAAAAAATGTTCAATTTATATTGATTTCTTTCACCACATGATCCTTCAATGGATTCATTAGGATTCAAAGTCAATTCAAACTTTAATTCATCATTTTCTCCATAACAGTTAAAACATTTATCACCATAGATTAATTCTAAATCCCAACTTAATGTTAGAGTTTCATTACTTAAGTTTTGGATTTGAAGATAATATTCCTCTTTATTTATAGCATCTTGAATTAAATTACATTCAGAATACCTGTAATTTATATTTACCAAGTCATTATTAAATAAAGATTGCCATTCTTTACTTTTTATTTTTGAACTTGCTTGAGTTTGAGAATATGAATTCAAACAAATTAAACCCATCCATATTAAAAGTAATTTTTTAAAAAAATCTGCCTTATTTTTCATGATTCTAATCTTTATCAAAATAATTTTTGACAAAATTATAGAACTCATTACTACAAGTTAATTATTTTCGATAGTTGGTAACTTTCATTCGAAATTCAGTAAGAATTCTCCGATTTTCGACAATTAAAAAATTACATAAAGTTAAAATAAAGTTTGTGTTGTTAAATAACACACAAACTAAACCGATAATGTTAACTGATTTTACAAATTTGATGGAAATTTGGATTGAATAGCTTATAATTCAAAAGATAAATTGAATGCGCTTTTATTAAAAAGTTATATAACTCCTTTTGCTTTAAGTTCTAAATATTTGTTAATGGTAGTAACATTCAAATCTTCAGGTCGAGTTAATAAGGTCTGAATCCCGTTTTGTTTTAACTCTTTGGCGATATTGACTTTTAAAGCAATTAATTTTTCAGCAACGGCTGATTGATAAATATTCTCTACAGTCGAGATTTCTTGATAAGCTAATTCTTCCAACTCATTATTCTGAAAAAAGACAAGTACTAAAACGTGTTTTTGATTGATCCTTTTTAAGGTTGGTAAAACACGACGCATGGCAAATTCACTTTCAAAATTTGTGTAAAGCATCAACAATGAGCGCGTTTTTACTATTTGATGAAGCGATTCATAAAGCAATTCAAAACTGGACTCTTTAAAATGCGTCTTTTGATTGTAAAGTAAATTTAAAATTTTTCTTAGTTGGCTCGCATTTTTTTCGGCCTTTAATTGACTTCCTATTTTATCTGAAAAAGTAATTAAACCAGCTTTATCTCCCTTTTTTAGAGCAATATTTGAAAAAACCAAAGCAGAATTTATAGAGTAATCAAACATAGTCATGCCTTCAAATTCACTTTGCATGTTTCTACTTTTGTCAATTACTGCATAAATTGATTGTGACCGTTCTTCCTGGTATTGATTTACCATCAGTTCGCTTTTTTTACTCGTTGCTTTCCAGTTTACCGTTCTTACCTCATCTCCCTGAACATAATTCTTAATTTGCTCAAACTCATTATTGTGTCCAATTCTCCTAATCTTTTTTATTCCTTGCGAAAGTGTTTGTTTATGAAAAACTTTTAATTCGTATTTTTTCATTTGCAGAATCGAAGGATAAACTTGAACAGTATGCTCCAATTTATAATCAATTTTACGCTTACATAAATAAAGGAAGGAAGAAATAAAAATTAAGACGTTTCCAAAAAGGTAATCACCGCGTTTTTTGGGAATGAAATCATATTTTATCGATTTTTTTTCTCCTGAAAAAAGAAAGACATAAAATGATTTTCCTCGCATTTGCATTTCAACAGGGAAACCTTCAAATAAATTAATATTTAAAGGTTGATTCGTATTGTTCGCAATAAATAGCTCTATTTTATTTTCGTCACCTAAGTTTAGGATATTTATCATTTCACGATTTAATGTCAAAGGATTTCGAATTGTAAATGTCAAAATGACATCTAAAAAAAGAAAAGCAAAAAGCGAGACAAAGGCAATAATTCCAATTTGAAACATCCAATTCCAGACAAAAGCACAAATAAATATCCCCACCACCACTGAAAGTAGTATGAAAAATAATCGTGTTATGTATAAAGACTGAAAAAATTTCATTTAGAATTTACATTATATTTTTAGAATTGAAAATTATTAGAAGTTAGTTTCTTACATATCGCAAAGATTATTAAGTTCTCGTAGAGAACACAAAGAACCAAACTACTAACTCATAACTCAACACTCATAACTATTTCAACGTGGAACTTCAATCGTTTGAATAATTTCTTGAATGATTTCCTCGGCCGTTGTTCCTTCCATTTCAGCTTCTGGCGTTAAAATGATTCTATGATTTAAAACGTGAGTCGAAACAAACTGAATATCTTCAGGAGTTACAAAATCTCTTCCACGAATGGCTGCCAAAGCTTTTGAAGATTTCATCATCGACAAAGATGCTCTTGGCGAAGCTCCTAAATAAATTTTTCCGTGATTTCGTGTTTTGTGTGTAATCGAAGCGATGTAAGATAACAAATGATCTTCAATAATAATATTTTCAATTAAATCTTGAATTTTCTGAATTTCTTGTGCCGTGAAAACTGGTTGAATACTATCTAAACTTGGAGTTTTGATGTTACTTCTATAACGCTTTAAAATTTCTGTCTCTTGATCCAATTCAGGATGAAAGATCTTTATTTTAAATAAAAAACGATCTAATTGTGCTTCTGGTAAACTATATGTTCCCTCTTGCTCAATCGGGTTCATTGTTGCCACAACCAAAAATGGAAATTCCATCGGATAACGTGTTCCATCGTAAGTAATTTGTCTTTCCTCCATTACCTCAAACAATGCTGCTTGAGTTTTTGCTGGAGCACGATTTATCTCATCAATTAAAACAATGTTACTAAAGATTGGTCCTTTTTTGAAAAAAAAGGTTGTGTCTTTCATATTAAAAACCGAAGTTCCTAATACGTCTGAGGGCATTAAATCTGGTGTAAATTGTATTCTTGAAAAATCAATAGCGAAAGCTTTAGCAAGAACTTTAGCAGAAAGTGTTTTAGCAACTCCAGGAACTCCTTCCAACAAAACATGACCATTGCAAAAAATGCCAGTCATCAACAATTCAATCATTTGTTCTTGACCAATGATGAACTTTTTTAATTCCTGTCTAACGTGATTTACTTTTTGAGAAACCCAAATTAAATCTGCGTTGGAACGTTCAAAACCATAATTTGTTTGAGGTGTGAATTGTGGATTTTGTGCAAAATTATCTTGTGAAGAATTTTCTGCTTGATTCTCTTCATTTTGTCCTGAATCTGTCATATTTTAATGTTTTTGTAAGGCAAATAATTTAGCATAACTTATTCTTTCGAATTTATTACGAAAACAAATTTAACAAAAAATAAAAATTAAGCTAATAAATTGAAAATATATAAGCAATTAAAAGAAAAATAATTTTTTGGAAAAACTACTCGAAGATATTCGACCCCTTCAGGGTCGGAGGTAAACACCATATCCCTTCTAAGATATGTGACCTTTTCAAGGTCATTTGAAAAATAAAAATCGGAATTTTAAATCAAACTTTAATTTGCCATTTCGCTCATAAACTTGATTCGCATCAAACGTAATTCTTCTTCCGTGTAATCACCATCAAACTCATGATAAGCAGCGATCAAATCATCCGTCTCAGCATCTTTGAAATAATCATAAATTTCTTCTTGATTATCTGGATCCAAAATATCGTCAATGTAATAATTGATGTTTACACGAGTTCCAGAAGAGACAATCATTTCAATTTCTTCAATCACATCATCCAAAGATTTCCCTTGTGCTTTCCCGATATCTTCTAAAGATAATTTTCTGTCAATATTTTGAATCAATTGCACTTTCAGACCTGATTTATTTACCAAAGATTTAACAACTAAATCTTGAGGTCTTTCAATGTCATTTTCTTCTACATATTGCTTAATCAAAGCAATAAATGGTGCTCCATAACGCGTTGCTTTTCCTGTTCCAACTCCTTGAATGTTTGTCATCTCATCCATCGTGATTGGGTATTGAAAACACATGTCTTTTAAAGAAGGTTCTTGGAAAATAACAAAAGGTGGAATATTTTTTTGCTTGGAAATAGATTTTCTTAAGTCAACAAGTGCATCGTATAGAACTTCATCAAAGGCTCCACCTTTACCTGAAATAATTCCGCTGTCGTCATCTTCTGCTCCAGTAAAATCGTGCTCTTTGATTAACATAAATGATTTTGGATTCGCAACGAATTCACGTCCAGCATCCGTCATTTTTATTGTCCCGTAAGTCTCAATATCTTTTGTTATCAAGCCACCAACCAAACTTTGACGAATAACTGCATTCCAGAAGTTCTCGTCTTTTTCTTTTCCTTTACCGAATAAAGGATGCAAATTGTGTTTGTAATTTTTAACATCAGCAGTAATATTTCCTGCCATAAAAACACATAAATATTTTGCTTTTTGCTGTTCTTCTAAAGCAACAACTGTGTCTAAAAGTATTTTGACAAAATCTTTTCCTTCGGTCCGCTCTCTTGGATGTTTACAATTATCACAATAATTGTTACAACCTTTTTCATCAAAAAACTCCCCGAAATAATGTAAAATATATTTTCTACGACAAACAGAAGTTTCAGAATAAGAAACCATTTCATTTAACAATTGTTTCCCTATTTCTTGTTCAGCAACAGGTTTTCCTTGTAAAAATTTCTCTAATTTCTCAATGTCTTTGTATGAATAAAAAACAACACATTCTCCTTCTCCTCCATCTCTACCAGCACGACCAGTTTCTTGGTAGTAACTTTCAATAGATTTTGGAATGTCATGGTGAATCACAAAACGTACGTCTGGTTTGTCGATTCCCATACCAAAGGCAATCGTAGCAACAATGACACTTGTTTCTTCCATCAAAAACATATCTTGATGTCTTCCACGTGTTGCGGCATCTAAACCAGCATGATAAGGCAAAGCGTTAATTCCGTTAACATTCAACAATTCAGCTAATTCCTCAACTTTTTTACGACTTAAACAGTAAATGATTCCAGACTTTCCTGGTTTGTTTCGAATGTATTTGATAATTTCTTTCTCAACATCTTTTTTTGGACGAATTTCATAATACAAATTATCTCTGTTAAAAGATGATTTATACAAAGTTGCATCCAACATATTCAAGTTTTTCTGAATATCAAACTGAACTTTTGGTGTTGCTGTTGCTGTTAAAGCTATAATCGGAACATTTGAAATTTTTTCAAAAATCTCGCGTAAACGTCTGTATTCTGGTCTGAAATCATGTCCCCATTCTGAAATACAATGTGCTTCGTCAATAGCAAAAAAGGATATATTCACAGAAGTTAAAAAGTCAATATATTCTTGTTTGGTCAACGATTCTGGTGCAACGTATAACAATTTGGTTTTTCCAGCAGTGATATCCGCTTTCACACGGTTAATTTCCGTTTTTGATAAAGAGGAATTCAAAAAATGTGCAATTGCTTCGTTGTCACTCACATTTCTTATGGCATCAACTTGATTTTTCATCAAAGCAATCAAAGGCGAAACAACAATTGCCGTACCTTCTGAAAGTAGAGCTGGAAGTTGATAACAAAGTGATTTACCACCACCAGTAGGCATAATTACAAACGAATTTTTGCCATTTAAAACATTGTTAATGATATCTTCTTGTCTTCCTTTAAAACTATCGAAACCGAAAAATGTGCGCAAAGCACCTTTTAAACTTTCTTGAACTACTTGCATATTTTGAGTGTATTTTAAAAGTTCATGATGTATAAACCTTAAATGTACGAATTTTTACACGAAATTAATCATTTTTTATTAATTTTTTCACATAAAATTGCTTTTTATTTGCTTTTTCTACCAATATACGCGAACTTCCGTTGATTAGATTGTTTTCCCCGATGTGATTTACACCTTTTAATCTTTGAAAACATTTCTAAAATAAAATGGCTTTGATTTTCAATTGTTTATAATTCAAAAAGTCACACTTTTTAACGATTGCTTTTTTATAGCCAACTTTTGTTAACTTTGCACGTTTTTTTATTGTGAAAGATTCGTTAAAATACATATTGCAAAAATCCCTTGGCTTCAAAAATTATTTGTATGTGTTTGCGCTATTTAAAATAAAAACCTTAAAACAAGACTCCAAAGAGAAAGATTTTTTCTACTTTTTAAACTTGATACAGGATAAAAAAGGCTTGGTTTTAGACATTGGGGCAAACATTGGAATCATGTCGTATCACTTGGCTAAACGTTTACCAAACACAACGATTCATGCCTATGAACCAATTCCTGCAAATGTTTCTATCTTAAAAAAGATTATTCAAAAATTTCGTTTAAAAAACATCAAACTTCACGCTATCGCATTGGGAGAGACTAAAGGGAAAGTTCAAATGATTTTACCTCATCGAAACAAAGTTGTTTTTCAAGGTTTAAGTCATGTGAAACACGAAAGTATCACAGAAATGAACGAGGGACAAGAATTTGAAGTTGATATGGATTATTTAGACAATCAATTTAACGGTGAATTTGTTCAAGCCATAAAAATTGATGTTGAGAATTTTGAATATTTTGTCTTAAAAGGAGCTGAACGTATCCTAAATGCAAATAAACCAATTATTTATGCTGAATTGTGGGATAATCAAAATCGTACCAATTGCTTTGAATTATTGACTTCGATGAATTATGCTACTTATGTTGTTGAAAAGAACCAGTTAATCAACTACAATCAAGCCATTCACAACAAACAAAATTTTATTTTTATCGCAAATTGAACTCCTTTTTGCCTTATTTCATATTCACAAATTTACTATGATTAATCAAGATCAACTTAAAGAAATTAATAAACGTATTGAAGCCATTTCGGTTTATCTTAAGATTCCACAAAAAAGAATTGAGTTACAAGAAGTTGAATTAAAAACTCAAGATCCAAGCTTTTGGGACGATCCAAAAAAAGCTGAAATTCAAATGAAATCGCTTCGTTCAATCAAATATTGGATTGAAACTTACGATCATTTAAAACGTTCTTCAGATGATGTTGAGGTTTTATTAGACTTCGTAAAAGAAGAAATGGCGGAAGAAAAAGAGTTAGACGACGCTTTTGCTACTTTATTAAAAGAAGTTGATGAATTGGAGCTTAAAAACATGCTTTCAGGTGAAGAAGATCAATTGAGTGCTGTTTTACAAATCACATCTGGTGCAGGAGGAACAGAAAGTTGCGATTGGGCTTCCATGTTGATGCGTATGTACATGATGTGGGGACAAAAAAATGGCTACAAGCTAAAAGAATTGAATTTCCAAGAAGGCGATGTAGCTGGAATTAAAACTGTTACCATCGAATTTGAAGGAGAGTTTGCTTTTGGTTATTTGAAAGGTGAAAACGGCGTACATCGTTTAGTCAGAATTTCTCCTTTTGATTCCAATGCAAAAAGACACACTTCTTTCGTTTCTGTTTACGTTTATCCTTTGGTTGATGACACAATTGAAATTCACATCAATCCAGCAGATATTAGTTTTGAAACGTTCCGTTCGGGTGGTGCTGGTGGACAAAATGTAAATAAAGTAGAAACAGCTGTTCGTTTACGTCACGCGCCTTCAGGAATTATCATTGAAAATTCAGAAGGTCGTTCACAATTAGGAAACAAAGAAAAAGCTATCCAATTATTGAAATCACAATTGTACGAATTGGAATACCGTGCGAAGATGGAAAAACGCAACGAAATTGAATCCAATAAGAAGAAAATTGAGTGGGGTTCACAAATTCGTAACTATGTGATGCAACCTTACAAATTAGTGAAAGATGTCAGAACTGGCTATGAAACAAGTAATGTTGAAGCAGTAATGGATGGTGATATTAGTGAGTTTTTGAAGGCATATTTGATGACCTACGGAAGTTAATTTCCGGACTTCAAAAATAGCTTTTTTTTCGTTGAAAATTA
Organism: Bacteroidota bacterium; assembly: GCA_040386975.1. GTDB lineage: Bacteria > Bacteroidota > Bacteroidia > Flavobacteriales_D > Crocinitomicaceae > M2408. The sequence continues at coordinate 27,990 of JAZKEO010000014.1, forward strand.
ATTTTTAATTACTTTTACCACATGAAATCAAAAAAAGGAATAGCAATTTTAGGTTCTACAGGATCGATTGGAACACAAGCCTTAGAAGTATTAGAAGCTTATCCAGATTATTTTGATTTACAAGTTCTTACAGCAAATAACAATGCAGATTTATTAATCGAGCAAGCCAAGAAATTCAAGCCAAATTCGGTTGTAATTATCAATGAAGTCTTTTATCAAAAAGTAAAAGACGCTCTTTGGAATGAAGACATCAAGGTTTTTTGTGGAGATGATGCAATGTCGCAAGCTGTTGAATCATCAGAAATTGATATTGTTTTAACTGCACTAGTTGGTTATGCTGGTTTAAAGCCTACCATTGCTGCAATAAAAGCTAAAAAAACGATTGCATTAGCTAACAAAGAAACCTTGGTTGTTGCTGGTGAATTGATTAAAAAATTAGCTCTAGAAAATGGCGTTCAAATTTATCCTGTTGATTCTGAGCATTCAGCTATTTTCCAATGTTTAGTTGGAGAATATCAAAATCCGATTGAAAAAATATATTTAACGGCTTCTGGAGGACCATTTCGTGGTTGGACAATCGACCAATTAAAAAAAGTCACCAAAGCACAAGCTTTAAAACACCCAAATTGGGTTATGGGAGCTAAAATCACAATAGATTCTGCTTCCTTGATGAATAAAGGTTTGGAAGTAATCGAAGCAAAATGGTTGTTTGACTTAAAAGCCGAACAAATTGATGTAATCGTTCATCCACAATCAATTGTACATTCTTTGGTGCAATTTGAAGACGGAAGTATGAAAGCTCAAATGGGATTACCTGACATGAAATTGCCGATTCAATATGCTTTGACTTATCCAGAGCGTTTTGAAACAAATTTTCCACGTTTTAACTTCATGGATTATCCAAATTTAACCTTTGAAAAACCAGACAGAGAAACGTTTCAGAACTTAAATTCTGCTTTTGAAGCCATGAACATGCTCGGAACTGCTGCTTGTGCTTTAAACGCAGCAAACGAAATAACAGTTCAAGCTTTTTTAGAGGAAAAAATTGGTTTTTTAGACATCGCTGAAATCAATCGAAAAGTGATGCATGCTACAACTTTTGTGAAAAATCCTGTTTACGAAGATTTTGTTGAAGTGGATAAAGAAGCGAGAAGACTTGCTTTTTTGGAGTTATGAGTTAGATGAAAGTAATAATAAAACAACCGATAATGAAATACACACTATTTTTTTTAATAGTGTTATTAAGTTGTGGTTGTGAGATTAAAACCGCTGAATCAAAAAATCATAATAAACTTGAAAGACAAGAAAATAAAGTTAATATTAAACCAAAATTTGAAGATTACTTAATTGAAAATGTCTTAACAAAAATAGATAACCAAACCCTTGATAAAATATACAATAAAAACAAATCTCACTTTTCTCAATTCTACTATGACAGAAATGGACTTGAAGAATATTGCCAAATTTTCGCAGGCAAATATATAGCCATCGACATGTTGCAAGGTAGTGAAACTGTTTGTACCTATATTTTTGATTCTTCAACTGGTAAAATGTATGAATCCCCATTATTTATCTATAATTCAGAGTATAAGTCGAATAGTAAATTATTTATTAAGGATTCAAAATTAAATGACAATCAAAAAGAAGAATGTAAGGAATCTCCTTTTGATTGCAGTACGAAATACTACTTATGGCATGAAGAAGATAAAGAGTTTAGATTAATAAAATAGGCGATCGCGAGAGGGTAAAACGTTAACTCAACACTCATAACTCATAACTCATAACTTTTTTTATCGTAACTTTGCGGAAAATAAATCAATTTTCTTGTCAAATTCCTTAATAAATATTCGAAATCTTAGCTTAGAAGAACTCAGTCAAGCAGTAATTTCTTTGGGTGAAAAATCGTTTCGTGCCAAACAAATTTACGAATGGTTATGGCAAAAAAATGCTGGAACATTTGAAGAAATGTCGAGTTTAGGAAAAGCTTTTCGCGAGAAATTAGAACAACAGTATTTCATTGATAAAATTGTGTTGGACGACCAACAAATCAGTTCCGACAAGACAATAAAATGTGCTTTTGAAGTTGAAAAAGGCAAAGTTGTTGAAGGTGTTTTAATTCCTACAAAATCACGTACAACTGCTTGTATTTCATCTCAAGTTGGTTGCAGTTTGTCTTGTGCTTTTTGTGCAACGGGTCGTTTGAAGTTAATGCGAAATTTAAGTGCTGGAGAAATTGTAGATCAAGTAGTTTATTTGAGAAATCAAGCTGAAAGTCGTTACCAACAAAACCTCACAAACATTGTTTACATGGGAATGGGCGAACCTTTGTTGAATTACAAAAATGTACTTCGTTCGACCGAAATTTTGTGCTCAGAAAATGGTTTGGGAATTTCTCCAAGACGCATCACTGTTTCAACTGCTGGAATTGCAAAAATGATCAAAAAATTGGGCGATGATGAAGTGAAATTCAATTTAGCTTTGTCGCTTCACGCAGCAAATGATGTGAAACGAGATAAATTAATGGAAATTAATGAAAGTAATAATCTTGAATCTTTACGAGAAGCCTTGATTTATTTTCATCAAAAAACGGATTCACGCGTTACTTTTGAATACATTATTTTCAAAGATTTTAATGACAATTTGGAAGATGCACAAGAATTAGCTGAATTTGCAAAATGTGTTCCTTGTAAAATCAACATCATCGAATACAATCCAATTGATGATGGAATTTACCAGCAAGCAGATGCAAACAAAGTGGCTGCTTTTGCACAGTATTTAGAAGACCGGAATTTAATTGTTAACGTCAGAAGAAGCCGTGGAAAAGACATCGATGCTGCTTGTGGACAATTGGCAAATAAAAATAAAACGATTAATTCTGAAGATCGGGTTTTGAAGTAATTTCTTTTCAACTTTTTCTAGTCAAAAAGTTGAGCAAAAGACATGGCTTATATTTAATTTTACCCACAATTTCTTTCCTGCAATATGATTATCGTTTCAAAGTGGGTAATTTTATTCATTCCTAAAACTCTAAAATATCAATGAGCAAGTCCATTTCATTACCTACCCTCTCTAACGTTCAGTCTTCAAAAGTTTTACTTTTTCTTATTTCTATTTTTACGAGTTTCAGTTCAATCTTAAAAACATTAAATATTAGGCCGATTTTTGTTCTTAAGAAATTTATCTCCCACATTTTTTAGAACCTATTTAAATCTCTTCACAGATTTTCTTTACGATAAATTCTGCCGCTTTTCCATCGCCAAATAAATTGGGATAAGTAAAATCATTTTTATTCAATAAAAAATTCGTTGCAGAGATAATTTTTTCAGAATCAGCATCAGTTAAAATTGCATTTCCATTTTCAACAATTTCAATCCATTCTGTTTGTGGACGAAGAATCACACATGGTTTTTCGAAAAAATAAGCTTCCTTTTGCAAACCTCCGCTATCGGTAACAATCATGCGTGAATTTTTTTCAAGCGAAATAATATCTAAAAATCCAGCGGGAGGAATGATTTTGAAATCGTTGTTCGATTCAATTTCTTGTAGCAATTCAGTTTTCAACAAATCCGCCATCATTTTTTTTGTACGAGGATGAAGCGGTAAAACAATTTTTAAAGAAGTCGCTTTTTGAATATCAAGCAAGGCTGAAAAAATAGCGTTTAATTTTTCTGTATCGTCCGTATTTGCGTTGCGATGAATGGTAACAAGAATAAATTTATTTTCTTCCAAATTTAATTCCTTCATCAAAGTTGCATTTGAGTCAGAGACTTTAGAAAAATGCAAACTGTTATCAAACATAATATCACCACACAAATAAACGTTTGGCTTATCAATTGTCGCTTTATTATCGTGAGTTAAATCAAAGCCTTCTTTTTCTAAATTATTTATGGCTGTTTTTGTTGGACAAAACAACAATGTCGAAACATGATCACTCATGATACGATTAATTTCCTCTGGCATACTTTTGTTAAAGCTTCTCAAACCAGCTTCAACGTGAATCACTGGAATATGAATTTTTGAAGCTGCTAAAGCACCAGCTAAAGTAGAATTTGTGTCACCGTAAATCAATAAACCATCCGCTTTTTCTGAAATAATTATTTCTTCAAGACCTTTCATGATTTCCGCCGTTTGATTGGCATGAGAAGAACTTCCAGCGTTTAAATTGTATTTTGGTTTAGGAATATTCATTTCAGTGAAAAAAATATCAGACATGTTTTCATCGTAATGTTGACCTGTGTGAACAATTATTTCTTCAATTAAGTCTGAAAACTCATTTTTAATCGCTCTACTAATTGCCGAAGCTTTAATGATTTGTGGTCTTGCACCAATGATTGTGATAATTTTTTTCATTTAAAATTTAATTCTAAATGTTAAAATTAAGTATAATCCTACTATGAAAAAGCATGAATATTAAATTTTAAATTTATTTGATGAAAAAATTTATCTTTGCTTAAAAAAATCGTGAAAAAAAGTTCTAAATTCCTTTTATTTTCTTTCGCTCAAATTTTAATCTCAAATTTCACTTTTTCGCAAGTAGAGTTTAGTTTAAATACGGCTTATTCCTTTTCAACTCCCAACAATATTATTGGAATTCAAGAAAAAGATGTTTTGGAATCTGATTTATCGCTTTCGAATATCACTGGAAGTTTGGCTTCGGGAATCAATTTTGGTTTAACGACAAATATCAAGATTCATGAACACGTAAAATTGTGTTTAGGTTTTGACATGCTTCAAGGAAATGAAGTTTTATTCTCAAATTATGATCGAAATGATACAATCATAAAACTTACTGGAACTACGAATCAAAAACGGTTTACGCCAGGATTTATGTTTCATTTTCCAACAAAAAAAGTAAATTTCTATGTGAAAACAAGTTTAGTTTTACCTCTAAAAACGGAAAGTGAATTTTATGAAACAAGTTCAGTAAAATCAAGTGGAGCATCTATTTTCACAAAACGGAATTTAATGAATTACAATTTTAACTTAGGTTTTCAGTATGCTTTAGGGGCAGAAGTAAATTTAAATAAATCATTCAAATTTTCACTTTCTTTAGAGTCTATTTCAAACAATCTGACTGTCAAATCATCGCATTTAGCAGAATCAACTCAATATAATAGTAACCAAATTGAAAACTTAACTTTTTATGATAAAAACACGAATTATCACAAAAACTTAAACAACTTTTCTAACAATTTAAGCTATAATGAATTCACTTCTAGCGATAAAGCAAAGGATGAATTAACTTTTGCTCACAATTTTTCATCATTACTTGTAAAAATTTCCTTTATTTATATTTTAAAAATGAAGTCAGAATAGATTCATTCGTGCTCAATTTTATCTCATTTGTCGATTAGTTTAAAAAAAAGTGATATTTTCTTTGATTTTTCATTGCAGATACAAAAAAAGAGCTTATCTTTGTAGTACAAATACAATTTTCATAGGTTGATTTGGTTTTATAGTTTTAGCATGGTTAGGTAATAAAAAGAGGAGTGGATCTACGAGGTACACTCCTCTTTTTAGTTTATGCAATTTGAGATTTATTCTTTTAAATTTGTTTGTCTCAATTATTGTTTTTATTTTCGAGAAAAATTAACAAATTTTGTATAAAATGAAAAAACTAACCATACTCTCAACCTTTATTTTAACAGTAAATTTTCTTTTTTCACAAACGCAAGGAATTGCTTACACGACTGTTGGTAAAGGAGTGGCAACAACATTTGTTACTGATTATCATTGTTTGGGAATCAACACTTCAGCTTTGGGTTGGGGTTCTGGTTACGATAAACTAAAAATTACAACAGGAGCTTTTGAAATGAATGGAGGAATGTATTCTGATGCCTTCAACAGTACAAAATTAAAAAATTTAGCAAAATCTGTTTATCATCAAATTATTAGAGATTCCTCAGCAAAATTTGATTTTAATGCTCAAAAAGAAGCCGCTGCGGAATACGCTGAAAAAGGTATTACCATTGACGGTCAATACAATTGGGGAGGATTTTCTTACCAAGGAAAAAGATTGGGTGGTATCGCTTTTAGTGTTACAGAAAATTACAATTGGTACTCCAAACTCAACAATGACTTAACTGATATTATGTTTAGAGGAAAATTAGCTTCTTATTTTGACTCCTTAACTGTAGTCATTGGAACTGATACATCCGTTATTGCAAATTCTGAGAATTTAAGTCAAGACACCTTAGATGGTGTGATTTTAGGAAATATTTCTGTACCACTAAAATTAAGTGCATTAACAAAAGGTTCTGCAATACGTATGAATTGGACACGTTCATACAATTTTGGTTATGGTAGAAAAGTATTTGGAAAAGATTCTCTTTTTGTAATTTATGCTGGAGTTGGTGGGCGTTTTATTCAATCTATGGCCATGTTTGATTTGAAATCTGATGACGATGGTTTAAGTTTAAGTTCTTCAATTACTCCTGCTTTTAAAATCAATTATGGAGATGTTGCACAAACAAATCCGAGTTCTTTCTTGAATTACAAAGGAGGTATTCCTCCAGCTGTTGGAAATGGTTTTGGCTTGGATTTTTCTATCAGTACAATTTTATTCAATAAATTAAAAGTTGCTATGTCTGTAAACAACATTGGTTATGTGGAATACAAACGAAACGTTTATAAAGTAAAAGATACCTTAGTTGGGAATATTGGTTTACCAGGACTGAACCTAGAAAACGAAAATTTAATGGATGGCGTTGGCCAATTATTAAAAACTGGTTCTATTTTAACCTTAGTTGGTGAAGAAAAATTCAAATTAAACAATGCAGCAACTTTTCGTTTGGGAGCGAGTTTTCATCCTTTTAAATTCTTAAGTTTTGGTTTCGACATGGTTGCTCCATTTGACAAAGAAAATCCTGGAAGTATTCAAAGTACAATCATTTCATTTGGTGGAGATATCAAACCTTTTAGATGGATGGCAATTAGCGTTGGTTATCTACAAGGAGGAATTTACAAAAAGAATATGCCCTTAGGAATTAATTTCATTTTAAAAGAAGGAAAATATGAATTAGGAATAGCTTCAAGAGATGCTTTAACTTTTTTCACTTCAACTTCAAATACTGTTTCGGGAGCGATGGGAGTTGCAAGATTACGTTTTTAACGGGCTTCAAAAAATACCCTTTTCTTCGTTGAACTTCCATTTTAAAATGCTCATCAGCCGCGGCTGACTCCGCTTTAAAAATCTTGTTCGCCTAAAAAAGGCTAATTTTTAGAACCCCTTAAATTTATCACAATAATTTCAAATCAATCTCAACAATTCTTTTAATTCATTCAAAATAAGAGCGGTAGCTCCCCAAATGATTTTATTCTCTAAGTCGAAATAAGGAATTTCTTTTAAATAAATTGCATTTGGAATTTCCATGTCCATTTTTTTTACAAAATCATCATCCAGTAAATGATCTAATTTTATTGAAAAAATTTCTGAAACTTCGCGCTCATCTGCTTTGAATTCTGGCATAGATTCCAAATAAAAAAGATGTGCTTCGACATGAAAATTACTAACAGGAATAAAAACAGGAGTTAATTTTCCTATGTGTTGATTTTCGTTTAAAGAAACACCAATTTCTTCAAAACATTCACGTATAGCTGTTTGAAGTAAATTTTCATCATTTTCTTCCTTTTTACCTCCAGGAAAACTCACTTGTCCGCTATGTTTTCCATCGTAAACTGGACGTTGAATCAGAACAATTTGATGGTTTTCAGCTTGTTTATAAATCACAACTGCAACGCCTGATTCTTTGTAGTTATCAGACATGCTTTTAGCATAACTCGAAATAGGACGATTTAAAGGAGCCATTTTTTGATGGGCTTCTTCGCCTGGTAAACTCGTTATAAGCAAGGATTTTAACTTCTCTAAATTCATTCTAAATCACGTAGCATTTTTCTAAAATCATCTAATAAATATGCTGACATTTCCTTTGACGAAATCAACTGAAAAACATAATAATAAGTCTGATTTTTCACTTTTTTTTCAGTGGTCGCAATGTAATAATTCATTTCACTTCCAAAAGCATATTTTGAACCTTCAGCAACTTGATAAACCGCTTTGAAATTGTTTTTTCTTTTTATCTTATGAAGAAAAGAAACTTTAGCGTTATCGAAGGATTTTTTTCGCTGTTCGAGGTAAAAAGCATGAACAACTTCTACATCAGATTTTTTATCTTCGAAAGCAAATTTGTAATCTTTTAATTCTTCTTCATCAAAACGTTCACAAGAAAAATAAATGCCAGAACTATAACTTGCAAGAGAAATCCCATCTTTTTTATACAAATATGCTTTGTTGTAATCTTGGGAGAAATAGTCAGGTAAATAAAAATAAATCCCTTTATGATAAAAACGCTTAAAATCTGAAAAATCGTAATGATTTGCTTTCAATTTCTTTAAACCCTTGTCTTTGTTTACACTACCTGGACAGGCAGTTAAAATCTGGAAACAAAAAAGGAGCAAAAACAATTTTTTTAAGGTTCTCATGAAGCTAAGATAATAAAAAAGTTCTTACTACCACTTTTTAATTGGCCAATCAATTTTAATTAATTGCGAAATTTCAACCGTTTTTTTATTCGCATTTTTAACGTTTTTCACAATCGCTTCACCCATTGGAACTGCTGAATCTTCACTTGGAATTTCAAATAATTTCATCACTTCATAATCATTCTTATATTTTTCAATACTGATGTGAACTTTATCCCCAACTTTTATTTTTTCTGACATGAACCAAATCTAAATTATGTTTTGTAAAAGTACACAATAGTAGAACTTAAATGAAATTTATTTTGAATTTTACAAATAATCTTTTAACCATTCTTTTGCATCGTTTTCATTAGAAAATAACTGGATTGGTAAACCCGAAAAAGTCAATTTAAGAAAAGTATTCACATGCGTACCATTGAGTTTAACTTCTGAAATTATTGCAAGGGCTTTGATATATTTAGGTAATTCACTTGCCACAAATAATCTCACTTCTTTTGCCATAGGTCTAAAACCTACAGTGACATCAGAAAGAACACAAAGTTTTTCGTTTCCTGTCATTGCATTTTTATACACATCCATTACTTTTTGGTAATTTTCTAAGGTGCGATCTACGTTTTTTGATAAAACACAAAAAAACCCATTTTCATTAAACCAATGAGTTGAAATTGGTGTTTCATAAAGTACGCAATCCTTTTCAGGTTTCATTATTTAGAAGCTGATTAAATGAAGTTATTATCTTAAAGGCAAATATAAAAAAAAATTATTAAAATATTAAGTCAAATTATTAAATATAGTTTAAATTTGAATGAATTTTAACATCCAAAATAAATCAAATGGCAGAAAATACACCTCAAATAAAAAAAGTAACTTTTGGAAGAATCTTTTGGCCTAGTTTACTAGCCGCATTCATTATTTCGATTCTTGGAACAATTATTTTTTTCCTTGGTCTTGGAGGATTTGTAGCTAGTTTTGGAGAAACAGAAACAAAGGAAATTAAAAACAATTCCGTTTTACATTTAACTTTAAACGGTGAAATTGGTGAAAGTTCTTCTTCAAAAATTAATGTTTCCTCTTTGGGAGTTGAAACAAAAATTGGTTTAACTGATTTATTATACGGTTTTGAACAAGCAAAAAGTGATGATAAAATCAAAGGAATATTCATTGAATTAAAAGCTGCACATTGTGGCATGTCAACAGCAAAAGAAATCCGAAAAGCAATCAATGATTTTGAAAAATCTGGAAAATTTGTAGTCGCTTACAATACCGGAGAAGTTATCACACAAAAGGAATATTACATCTCAAGTGCTGCAAATAAAAGTTACGGTTTTCCTTCATCGATGATGGAATTTGTTGGTTTGGGTGGAGAAATGACTTTTTTCAAAAACACTTTGGATTTACTAGAAGTTGAAATGCAAGTTATCAGAGGAAAAAACAACGATTTCAAAAGTGCTGTTGAGCCTTTTTTCCTGACAAAAATGAGTGATTCAAGTCGTTTACAAACAACGCGATACATGAATAACATCTGGCAAGAAATGTTGAGCGATATTTCCAAAGAAAGAAAAGTTACTGTTTCAGACTTAAATTCTTTAGCGGAAAATTTTAAAATAAAACGCATCTCTGACGCTGTAAAATATAAATTAATTGACGCTGTAAAATACCGCGATGAAGTTTTAGAAATTTTAGTGAAAAAATCTGGGCAAAGTTCGACCGATGAATTAAACCTAACATCATTTGAAAAATATGCTAAAAAGAAGTTTGAAACGAATCAATTAATTGTTCAAAACAATGCAAATATCGCTGTTTTAGTTGCAGAAGGTGATGTTTCCATTGATGGCGATGGACTTTCCTCCACAAAAATTTGCAAAGCTTTGAGAGAAATTCGTGAAAACAAAAAAATCAAAACAGTTGTTTTCCGCATAAATAGTCCTGGTGGAAGTGCTTTAGCGAGTGATGAAATTTGGCGTGAAGTTTATTTGTTAAACAAAAAGAAAAAAGTCATTGTTTCGATGGGAGATGTTGCCGCTTCTGGTGGATATTACATCGCTGCTCCGGCTTACAAAATTTTTGCTGAACCAACAACAATTACAGGTTCAATTGGTGTTTTTGGTGTTATTCCTTACACAGGAAAAATGTTTGAAAACAAATTGGGTTTAAGCTTCGATCAAGTAGCGACAAACAAACATTCAGTTGTATCAACAAATCGTAAATTGACTACTGAGGAAATCGGAGTAATCCAAGAAGAAGTTGATGTGATTTATGATGAATTTTTATCCCGAGTTGCTGCTGGACGAAACATGACAAAAACTCAAGTAAACCAAATTGCTCGTGGTAGAGTTTGGACAGGAAGTGATGCTTTAAAAATCGGCTTGGTTGATGAAATTGGTGGTTTAAAGGACGCTATTTCTTACGCTGCAAAAATTTCAGGAGCAAAAGTGGTAAACATCGTTTATTACCCAAAGAAAAAAGAAAGTCCTTACGATGCGATTTTTGAACTCCTAGAAGCTGATGAAGAATCCGTGAAAGTGCAACAAAAATTGCCACAATCTATCCTGAAAAACTATGAAATGCTATTGAAACTCGAAAGCATGAAAGGGATTCAAATGAGATTGCCGTATTATTTTGAGTTCGATTAAAAATAGTTAGAAGTTTGTAGTTAGAAGTAAGTAGTGTGATTACAAACTCCTAACTACTCACTCCTAACTAAAACTAAAAACTGCATATCAAACAGTTGTTTCACTTTTACTTGGTTTAGTCAAAAAGTGGTTTGGATGCTAAAGAGAGTTATACCATTTTAACTTTGATTTTACTGTTATCTAAAATTGGTATAATACTCGTTGTAGTTTTGTTTGCTGGAATTTTTATTCCAGCAATTTCAAAACAAAGCGGTATTACAAGCCAATTACGTGGCGAACTTCAACTTCAGTGATTTTTAATGGTTTTCCTTGTTTTCCGATGTAGGTTCTGTTTACAAGTTTTCCTGTTACGACAATTTTTTTTCCTTTCGAACCGAAATTTTCAATGAATTGAGCAACATTTCCCCAAGCGAAAACTTTGTGCCATTCGGCTTTTTTCTGTCCGTTGATGAAACTTTCTGTTGCCATGTTGAAGCGTGCTACTTTTGATCCGTTGTCAAAATTTGTTACACTTGGGTTTTCGCCCATGTTTCCTATTAATGTTACTTGATTTCTCATTTTATTTGGATTTTTAGATGATTAGATTGTTGGATTATTAGATTTCGTTCAAGTCGAAAAGTCTAATTATCGAACAATCTAATTACCGATGATTAATTTATTAAACTAATTTGTTACAAAATTACGAGATCATTGACTTCAACTTCCGTAACCAATTTTCTGTCTCCTGCTTTGTTTTTATAAAAGCGTGAAACCAATTTCCCTTCGATTGCCAACTGGATTCCTTTTTCGCCCAACTCTTCTAAAATGTTAACCCAATTTCCCCAAGCACTGATTTTGTGCCATTGTCTTTTGTTTTTCACATTTCCCTCTTCGTCAAGGTAAGTTTCCAATGTTGACATGGAGAATTGAGCTAATCTTTTTCCATTTCCTAAAGAGATAACTTTTGGCTCGGAACAAATTTTTCCTATTAAATTTACGTGATTCATATTTCCTATTGTTAGCATATCCATATTATTTTGTTGTTGTTGCGAATTCTTGAGTTTTTGGTGTGAAAACAACAAATTCTGAAACCTCAATTTCTGTTGTGTAGCGTTTTTCGCCTTCTTTTGTTTCGTAATTGTTGTTAATCAATTTTCCTTCAATGGCAATTTCAACGCCTTTGTCTGTGAACTTCGCAATGCTCTCGGCTGTTTTACCCCAAGCAATTAAATTATGCCACTGTGTAACATCTTGCCACGCACCAGTTTTATCTTTTTTTCTCTCATTGGTTGCAAGTGAAAATTTCGCAACCACATAACCTCCTGCTACTGTTTTCGCCTCTGGCTTTACTCCTACTCTCCCGATTAAACTTACTTTGTTTTTTAAGCTGCTCATAATTTCTAATTTTTATAGCGTAAATAAAATTGTTAATGCGTTAACTGATTCATACCGTTTGTTTCAATCAACACTGCAAAGTTGTGGGTATCTCAAAATCGAATTCGGTTAATAAACAATTGTATTCGTTTGTTACGTGAATTTAAGTGAGTACAATTGAATATAAAACTATAAATCAAATACTTAACAAAATAAAAAATATTCAAAAAAAATGATTAAATTTGTGAGAAATAGTATTTGGGTTAGAAAACTTAAAAAAACAATAATAAAAATGACAATAGTTGAACATTTAATCAGAACATTTAAAAAAAAATTTAATTTAAGTGATGTCTTCACACCATCCACTTCTGCGATTTTGACATTTGTTAAAAGACCTGATTTAGACAAACAGATTAATAAAGCTTTAACTATTCCTGGAATGCAATTGATTGTTTATGGCCATTCTGGAAGTGGAAAAACTACAATTACACAAAACATTTTAAATGAAAAAAAGATTAATTTTATTTCAACGAACTGTATTTTAGATACAACAATCAATGATATAATGTTAGATGCATTTGATAAATTAAATCCTTTTTATAGCTCAGAATACAACAATAAAACAACTATAAAAATAAGTACAGAACTAAAGGCAAGTTATTTAAATTTAGATAGTGTTATTAAATCTGAAATTAATAAAGAATATGGTGAAAAAAAACAAAGAGCTTTACCTATTCAACTAACTCCACAGAGATTGGCAGAATTTTTGGGAGTAGCTAAGGTAGTGTGGATATTAGAGGACTTTCATAAAGTTGCAGAGAATGAACGTCAAAAATTATCTCAAATCTTAAAAATTTTTGTTGATACTTCTAATAAATATAAGGATGTAAAAGTTATTGCGATTGGTGCAGTTGGAACAGCTAGAGAAGTTGTCAATTATGATACAGAACTAAATAATAGAATTTCAGAAGTCGCAGTTCCACTAATGACAAAAGACGAATTAGAGTCTATAATTTCAAAAGGTGAAAAACTTTTAAATGTAGAATTTAAAGAAAAAGTTCATGATGATATTATCAATTTTTCAAATTCATTAGCATCAATTTGTCATCATTTATGTTTCAGTATTTGTTTTAATCATAAAATTGAAAAAACAAGTAAATTAAAAAAGAAATTTATGGATGAATCTTTGAAAAGTGCAGTAATAGACTATTTAAAGCAAAATTCAGATTCATTTAAGGAAATTTTAGATCGAGCATTAAAACATAGAGATGGAGATTTTGATAATACTAAACAAATATTACAGGCATTTTGTAAAAGTGATAAGGAAGAATTAACTCAAAAAGAAGTTTTGGGCTTTAAAAATAATAAAACTATTTATAGAAGTACATTGACTGAATATCTCCATAAATTAACAACTGCAGATTATGGTGAAATTTTGAGATACGATGATAATTCTGGTAAATTTTCATTTTCAAATCCATTTTTTAAAGCTTTTACGATAATGACTTTTTCTATGGAAGAAACTGAATCAACACGAACGTCTATTAACTTTGATAACATAGAAGAGATAATGAAATTATTGACAATTTCTATTGATGAGATCCAAATAAAAGTACAACCAGATTTTAAATTTCAACATTCTAAAACTAATATAAAAGATAATAACCTCAACAATAAAATAAGGAGTTCAAATCAAATTAGAAATTCAAATTTAAATCGAAGAAAATAATAAATCTTTACCTCATGAAAAACCTCCTCTACATCCTCGCACTAAGTTTCCTTACACTCAGTTGTGAAAAGCAAACTTACAAACTCAACGATGAAATCACGATTGAATTTGACAAATCGGTTTTTGTTTTGATTGACGATAAAAAAACGGAAATTAAGTTTGAAAAATTGGTGGAAGAATCCAGGTGTCCACCAGATGTAACTTGTGTTTGGGCAGGACAAGTGATTGTGAAAATAAAAGTTGACAACACAACAGTTTTTGAACTTGGTTTGCTGACAGAAACTCCACCAAATACTGTTGATTATCTAAGCCATAAAATAACGCTTTTGGAAGTAAATTATGACAAAAAAGATAATTTTGGAAAGGAAAAACATTCGTCAATCAAATTAATCGTTGAGTAATGAAATCAACTACCCTTATCTTATTTCTACTCTTGCTTCAAAATCTGATTGCGAAGGATGTTGATTCTTTGTTTGTCGATAAAACGAAGTTGTATTTTCATCATGTGCGAGCAAAAGCCAATGAATCTTTGGTGATTCACTTACATGGCTCGGTGAGTGAATTTAAGAAATTGACTGAAAACAAGATTTTTGATCTCGATACTTTACTCGAAAATAACAATGATTTTATTCACGAATTTACAAAAGCGGGTTTCGATGTGCTTGTTCCACAGGCTTTTCAAGAATACAATTGGCTGGAAGAAAAGGGAAAAGTGTTTATCGATAAACTCATTGAAAAATACGGAAAATTGTATTCTTCGCTTTATATTTCAGGTTTTTCGGACGGTGGAACGGGTGCGTATCGCATTTTTTATCAAAATCCAGAAAAATTTAGTGGATTAATTGCTTTTAACGCCTATCCTCAAATGAATTATTTCAATAAAACTGTTGATTACAAAAAAGTTACTAATAAAAAAGTCATCTATTTCTCACAAAAAAATGATCATTTAATTCCGTATGAATTTTTATTGATGGAATACCGCAGACAAAAATTAGTTAATAATGAAACCTATTTTTACCTCAAAGAAGGCAAACACGAATTCATCAAGTATTCAAAAAAAGATTTTGAGGATTGCACCAAACAACTTTTACAAGAAAATTTAGGCAAAGAAAATAAAAATGATTTTGTTTGGATTTATGCTCCAATTGATGCTTTAATTCTCGATCATGAAATTTTGGAACTTTATACGTTCAGAAAAGCAATTGGCAAAAAATTTGGCATTGACATCAAAGAATACATGAGTCAAGTTGAATCAAAAAAAACGATTGGCAAAATCATAAAAGAACAAAATTCAGTTCGTGTCATGCCGATTTTAGTCAGCAAAAATGAACTCGAAACACTTGAAATTTTTGAATTTAATTTTGTTTCAAGAAATGAAAGTTATAGTATTATTGTCGATAATTATTTTAAGATAGAAAACTGGTGAAATTAGACTTTTGGACATAAGACAAAAGACCGCTACGCTTCAAGACTTGATTCAAGTTAAACATAAACTAATTTATTTAACGAAAGTTTGTTGAGCCTGTCGAAACAAAACACATCAAAACAAAAAAATGCGAACATAAATGTCCGCATTTTTTGAATTGTATAAACTATAAATTAATCTTAAGAGGTTTTAATCCGCCACAGCAGATTAAAATCTCTTACATTTTTGGTAAAACAACTTTGTCGATTACGTGTATCACACCGTTCGATTGCATTACGTCATAAACAGAAATGTTAGCCATTGTTCCGTTTTCATCTGTAATTGTAATGTTGTGCATTCCGTTCATCATTGCAGTTAATTTTCCACCGCTAACAGTTGTCATCACTGCTTTTCCTTTCCCTTTTTCGATAGCCGATTTAATTGCATTGAAATCCATTTTCCCTGAAACAACGTGATAAGTTAAGACTTTCGTTAAAGTTGCTTTGTTTTCTGGTTTCAATAATGTTTCAACTGTTCCTTCTGGTAAATTTTCAAAAGCATCGTTTACTGGTGCAAAAACTGTGAAAGGACCTGCAGTCATCAATGTTTCAACTAAACCTGCTGCTTTAACTGCTGCAACCAACGTTGTATGGTCTTTTGAATTTACTGCGTTTTCAACGATGTTCTTTTTTGGAAACATTGTTTGTCCACCAACCATTGTTTCTTGTGCGTTAATAGAAACTGCTAAAAATGTTCCTACTACTAAACTTGCTACTTTTAATTTTACTGATTTCATATTTATAAATTTTTGTTTGTTATGAAGCAGATACGACATGGTTTTATTTTTGGATTTCCTAAATTGAAAAAAAAAATAAAAATTAACTCTTTTTTGTTTTTTGAACCCTGTCTGCCGACAGGCAGGCACGGAGAGTAAGAGAATAAGAGCTTTACAACTTTTAAAATTATTATTTGAAAAATTTATTTTCAGAATAAAATATAATCTGTATTTTAGTCGCTTAAAAATTGGTTTTCATCGAATAAATAAGTAGAAATCAATTTAAAATATTAATTTTGCCCCCTGATTTATAGAGCAATGAGTAAATTTATATATATAGCAAGTATCTTTTTTGTAGCAGTTTTAACTTCTTGTGGAAGCGATCAAGCAGCTAAGAATGAGGAACTTTCAAAAAAAGTGATTATCAATCAACCAATCAGAGATGCGCATAGCTATGCAAATTTGAATGAGATTCAAACAAAACACTTGCATTTAGATTTGGAAGTAAATTTCGAAAATAAATCTATTTACGGAATTGCTCGTCATGAGTTGATTAATAAAGGTACGGATACCGCAATTTTTGACATCAAAGGTTTAGAAATTCAGCGTGTTACTATTGGTAAAGAAGGAAAAGAAGAAAATACGGGTTACGTTATTGGTCAAGAAGATGAGATTTTAGGTGCTCCTTTAAGCGTTGAAATTGATTCAAACACAACTTTTGTAAATATTTATTACAAAACAACAGATAAGTCTGGGGCTTTGGATTGGTTAGATCCGCAATTAACTGCAGGAAAAAAACATCCTTATTTATACACACAAGGTCAAGCGATTTTGACTCGTACTTGGATTCCAACACAAGATAGTCCATCAAACAGAATCACTTATTCTGCTGATGTTAAAGTTCCAAAAGAATTGATGGCCTTGATGAGTGCTACAAATCCAACGGAAAAAAGTGAAACGGGTGAATATCATTTTGAAATGAAGCAACCAATTCCTGTTTACTTAATTGCATTGGCTGTTGGAGATTTGGAGTACAAAAAGTTAGGAAATAAATGTGGCGTTTACACAGAACCATCTATGTTACAAGATGTTGCTTGGGAATTTGCTGATTTGCGCAAAATGATCATGGCGGCTGAACAGTTGTATGGAAAATACCAATGGGAACAATACGATGTGATTGTTTTACCTTATTCTTTCCCTTTTGGAGGAATGGAAAATCCACGTTTGACATTTGCAAATCCAACATTGATTGCTGGAGATAGAAGTTTGATCAGTGTAATTGCACACGAATTAGCACATTCTTGGTCAGGAAATTTGGTTACAAATGCTACTTGGGATGATTTTTGGTTAAACGAAGGATTTACAGTTTATTTTGAAAATCGTATTATGGAATCGATTTACGGAAAAGAAGTTGCTGATATCTTGGCGTTGATTGAGTTCCAAGAATTGGAAAATGAAATTGTTGAAATTAGCGGTGGAGATCATCCAGAAGATACGTATTTGAAATTAGCTTTGAATGGTCGTGATCCTGACGATGGAATGACTTCAATTGCTTACGTAAAAGGAGCATTTTTCTTAAAAACATTGGAAGAAAAAGTTGGAAGAGCGAAATTTGATGTTTTCATGAAAAAATATTTTGATCATTATAAATTTCAAACTGTTACTACTGAAATTTTTGAGAAATACCTAACAGAAAATTTATTAAAGCCAAATGGAGTTGATTTCAACACCAAAGAATGGTTATATGAAAAAGGAATTCCAAAAAATTGTGTGAAAATTGTTTCTCCACGTTTCAAGGATGTTGAAAATATAGCTGACGAAGTAAGTGCTGGAAAAAACATTTTCAAAAAGAAGAAAAATCAACAAGTTATTACACGTGAAAAATACGTAACACAAGAATGGTTGGCGTTTATCAGAAAACTTCCTCGTAATTTATCTGTAAAACAACTTGCTTTGTTGGATGAGAAATTAAATTTCAAAGGTTCAGGTAACGCTGAAATTATGACTGAATGGTTTGTTTTAGGAATTGAGGCTGGATACAAAGATATTCGTCCTGAAATGGAAAAATTCTTGATGAAAGTTGGTCGTAGAAAATTCATCTTACCGATTTATAAAACTTTGGCTAAAACAAAAGATAACTTAAGTTTCGCTAAATCAGTGTATAAAAAAGCAAGACCTTATTATCATTCTGTTTCTCAGAAGACTATGGATGATTTACTTGGGACTAATTGAATTTATTTATAAAGTCCGCTTTTGTCGTTATTTTTTGAGTTAAATTTGTCATTTACACGAGTAAACTCCAAATTTTCCTCTATAAAAAATGCCTAAAAAGCAACCTTTCTAAACAAAATTCAGGTTTACATCAATAGAAATTCAAAACTTTCGCTTTCTTTCCCGTTTACGATAAAGGCAATTTTCTGTTTTCCAGGATAATATTTTCGTGTAGAAATTGCTTTGAAACTGTGTAACTTTTTGACTTCAATTTTTGATGCGAAAGAAAGCGTTTTTTCAGAAATCTTAAAGACTTTTGAATTATGGATTCCATTCTGACGTAAAAAATAAATCTTGTATTCAAGTCGAATAAAAACGTCTGATTGTTCTTTATTTTCGACTGAGAATTGAAATTCGAGTGTTTCTCCCATTTGAACTTTTTTCGCACACTTAATCTCTAAAAGTTCAATTTTAGCAGAAGAATTTACACCAAACAAATTCAAAACCTCTAAGTTTCCTTGTTTCAAAAATGTTCTGCAAGCATGTTTTAAAGCTTTGTCGATTTTTTCTGTTTTATTTATCCATTTTTTAGTGAAATCAATTACCAAGAGCGGGTAATCCTTTGATAAATCATTTAAGGAATTAGAAACTGATTTTCGAACCCAATCAGATTCATCAGTAATTAATCGTTCAAGAATTGGCAAAATGTGTTTTGGATTTTCTTTCAAAACTCTCACGCCAATTGCCCAAGGCAGGCGCGTTCGCATTCCTTCAGAAGCCAATCGTCTGACATAATGATGCTCGTGATTTGCCCAATTTTGCATTTGTAAAATCATTTCATCTGGAAATTTGACAATAAAATGTCTGACAACAAATTCACAACTTGTAAATTGCGTGATTTTCTCAATTGCCAAAACAGAATTTTTAAAATCGTCTAATCCAAAAAGTTGAACAAATTCAGGAAACAACATGAATTCAAAATTAAATCCATTTGGATGTTCCCGTTTATGTCTGTCAATTATCGAACAAATTTGATTTAAAGCACTTGGATAATCTTTATGTAAATGATTCCTCAAAACTTTCGCAATGTGTGTCATGCGTTGTTTCAACTCATACGATTCCCATTCCTTAGAAAAAATTTCTTTCATGAATTGTTTTTCATTGAAATCTAAAATCTCGGCTTGAATTTGTTTTGACAACATTTCAAAAAAAAATTTTGAATAAACGTGTTTGAGTAATTCTGCCATATAATTTAGTACTTTGTGTTTAGTTTTTAGTGCTTAGACGTGATAATTGAAACGTAATTTACCACATTAAGGAAGAAAATCTATAAAACAAAAAGCCTCATAATTCAATTTGATAAATTATGAGGCTTAAGAATTTTATATTAATCTCAATCGTGATGTTCTTCGTGTTGTTCCATTTTGAAATCTTTTCTGATTTCTGGATGAGCGATCTCACCACCTGATGTTCCAACTTCTCTTGCAATGTAACAAGCAACTAAAGAAACTATTAATGTTAGGATGGAAACATATTTTGCGAATTTTTTCTTTTTCCATTCAAAGAAAAGAGAAGCTAAACTCAAGAACATAATTGACCATGCAAAAGGCATAAAAAATTCTGCTTTTTCCTCGTGTTCATGAATCAAATGATGTGTTTGTTCGGTCATCGTTGACATGTGTTCAACAACTTCTTCTGCATCTTCACCCGATCCGAAACTTGGAAGAGCAAAAGCGGCAGAGAATAATAAGACAGTTAAAGCAATTTTTTTGCTCACAACAGAATTTAAAAGTATTCCTACTAATAATATCAAGGAACCAATAATTAACCCAATAATTGGAAAATGGTTCACTAGCATGTGTAAATGTGCGTCGTTCATGTTTTTTATTTTTTTGTAAAAATAGAAATAAATTTATTGAGTTAAACAGATTTTGTATCGCAAAGTAAAATAAAGTGAGCGCAAAAATCGCAAAGAATAACAGAAACAAGTCTAAAAGTGAATCAGTCTGTATTAAAATCTTAATATCCTAAAATCTTAATATCCAATCTACCAACTTCCACCAGAACCTCCACCACCAAAACTTCCGCCACCGAAACCGCCAAAGCCACCTCCGCCACCTGACGAACCACGACTTCCAAATCCACTTCCCGCGAAAAATCCTGCAGCACCATAAGTGAAACCGCTTCCACCACCACGACCACCATTTTTTGGTCCAAACTTTATAAGTAAAATAATAATTCCAATGATAATTGCAACGATAATGAAGCCACCTGATTTTTCGTTTTGCTTGTTGTAAGCTTTGTGATTGTATTCTCCTTTTGCAAGTGAAATCAGCACATTTGTTGCGTCATCGATACCTTTATAAAAATCGCCATTTTTGAAGTTTGGTAACAATTCATTTTCAACAATATTTTTCGATGTTAAATCTGGAATTGCTCCTTCTAAACCTCTACCAACAGCAATGTGTGTTTTTCGTTCCCCTTGGCCTCCAGTTGGTTTGATTAATAATACAATTCCATTGTCTTCTTTTGCTTGACCAACTTGCCATTGTTCTCCTAATTCTGTTGCGAAATCCCAAGGTTCGTATCCTTTTAAATCGTCAACGATAACAACAACTATTTGATTGGAAGTTTCTTCTGAAAAAGCTTGTAATTTAGCCTCTAAAGTTTGTTCTTCACTTTCTGAAATAAAATCTGGAAATTCCTTAGATAAATTATTTACCAATCTCGGAGGATTTGGCTTTGCAGGAATATCTGGTCGTTGGGCAAAAAATGAAAATTGTACCAGTAAAATACTAAATATAAAAAAAATACTTTTCATTTTTAATTTAATTTATTCATTATTAAAGTTGTTGCTGAATCTAATCCTATGTAATATTCTTGCAACTTAAAATTTGGAATCAAGGTTTTTTCTACAATTTCTGAGGCGTAAGAATCAGTAATTATTGTCTCAAGACCAAGACCAACTGAAATCTGAACTTTTCTATCCCCAGCAGTACCAGTTGGTTTAACTAAAATTACGATTCCATTGTCTTTTTCTTTTTGACCAACACCCCATAAATTTCCTAAGTTCATTGCAAATTCCCCAGGCTCATATCCTTTCAAATCATCAACGATTACAATAACAATTTGATTTGATGTTTTTTTTGCAAAATCTTGTAGTTTAAATTCCAAAGCTTTAGATTCTTTTTTTGAAAGAAAATTTGGAAATTCCTTAGAAAAATTATTTACCAATCTTGCTGGATGTGGTTTCGCTGGAATATCTCCTAATTCTTGACCAATTCCAAAAATTGAAATTAATACAAAGACCAAGAATAAACTTTTTTTCATATAAATATCAGTTTTTAAGCTTCAAAAGAAATATCGTTTGACAATTCATTTTCATCATTTTTAGCATAAGGAAAATGTTTTTTGAGTTTTTCTCCTACATGAGCAATGCCATTGATTAATCCTGTTTCAAAATCATTCTTTTTAAAATGAAAAATTATTTCATCGCGTATGGAATCCCAAAAATCTGCTTCAACAACTTCATTGATTCCTTTGTCGCCAATAATAGCAAACTTTTTGTCGGCTACTGCCAAATAAATCAACACTCCATTGCGAAGTTCCGTTTTTGTCATACCTAATTTTTCAAAAATAAGTATGGCTTCATCTTTTGGGTCATTTTTACAGGAATCCACTATATGCAAACGAATTTCGCCAGAAGTATTTAACTCTGCTGACGAAATTGCATTTACAATATGTTGTTGTTGAATTTCTGTAAAGAAATTTTTTGCTCTCATTTAGTTTTCTCTTCTGCTTTTAATATCTGGAGCTATCTCAGATCCTTGTGCAGATTGGAAATAAGCTTTTTTCTCAAAACCAAACATTCCAGCCCAAATGTTTCTTGGGAAACGTCTGATGTAGGTATTGTAATCTCTACCGCCTTCATTGAAACGAACACGTTCTGTAGCAATACGGTTTTCCATTCCTTCATATTGTGCTTGGAAACCTTGGAAAGCTTCATTTGCTCTTAAATTAGGATAGTTTTCAGAAATTGCCATCAAACGACCTAAAGATTGTCCGAATTGATCTTGCGCTTTTTGAAATTTAGCTAAATTTTCTTCATTCAAATCTTCCACGTTTAATTGAATTTTTGTTGCATTACTTCTCGCTTCAATAATTTCTTTTAAAGTTCCTTTTTCGTAATCAGCATTTGCCAATACAATCTCGAATAAATTTTTTGTTTTATCCATACGAGCTTGGTAAGCAACCTCAACTTGTTGCCATTGAGCAGTTACTCCCTCTTCTTTTGTAACCATTGAGTTGTATGAGCTACAACCGTTGAAAAATATCAGTAATAAAATACCACCAATAATTAAATACGAATTTTTAGGTCTTTTCATGTTTTAAATTTTTTATAAATATATGAATTTATTTCATCAAAACAAGTGCCGACTTATGGAATATGACAGAATGTCGTTTTTAGACATAAGACTCGAAGACAAAAGACAAGAAAAGCAACAGCTTTGATATAACAAGCGTTAGCGAAGTTAATTTAGAAGAGAGACAAGAATCTTAATTTCAGACTTTGTTTAAAGTATCTGCTTTTAGGTATCTCATGTTCATTTTTTTTACTCCGTAGTAAAAAAGAATAATGCAAATGAGCATCAAAACATGACTCAAATCATCGCGATTTAAGTAACGGTGAAGGTTTATGTTTAATAGAAAAATAAATGCAGACGGAATCAAAACGAGAATTCCGTAAACAAAATACTGCATATCTAAATTGTTTTTCGCCCACAATCTTCCTGTAAGGTAACCGCAATAAAGCAAATAAGTTAAAATTGAGTCAATAGCAATAAATAAAAATGTTTTATTGATAAGACTCAAAGTCAATAAGATAACAGATTTTATAATTAAAAAATATTTCAGAAGTAAATATGATTTGTGATTTCTGTAATAATACAAAATCCCTTGACTGATAAAATAGCCTGAAGTTACTGCCAAAATCCAAGCTGGATATTTACCAAAAATTCCAAAATATTGAAAAAGAACATGTCCAAATCCACTTAAAAAAGTAGAAATAGCTAGGCATAAATAAAAATTCTTGAATTGTTTTGAAGAGTAGGAATCTGACCAACGAATACTAAAAAAGGCGTATAAACTAAAAACAGTAATCGCCCAATTAAAAACAAGTGCCATTGGTTCTTGCAAGGTCAAACCTGCAAAGGAAAACTCAATAATTTCAAAGGGCGGTTTCATTTTCTTTAATTCTTTGTTCTTTAATCGACTGCAAAATTAAAACTTTTTTTTCACTTATTAAAATGTTACTTTTGCACCGTGAAAATTCCTTCAATTTATTTAGAAAAAGCTGTTGAACAATTGGCAAAATTGCCTGGCGTTGGAAAACGTTCTGCTTTGAGACTTGCCATACATTTGTTGAAACAAAAACCTGAAGAAATTGAAAGTTTTGCTCACGCTTTTATTGAGCTAAAAGATAAAGTCAAAAAATGTTCATCTTGTGGAAATATTTCAGACTTTGAAATTTGCTCTATTTGTTCTTCTCCATCAAGAAATAAAGCGATTATTTGCATTGTAGAAGACATTCGAGATGTTCTTGCAATCGAAGAAACATCTATTTTTAATGGAATTTACCACATTCTTGGCGGAATAATTTCTCCTATGGATGGAATTGGGCCATCAGATTTGAATATTCTTCCGCTTTTAAATAAAATTGAATTGGGAGAAGTAAAAGAAGTAATTTTTGCTTTGAGTTCAACCATGGAAGGCGACACAACAAATTTTTATCTCTACAAAAAAATCAAACCTTTCGGAATTGAAATTTCAACACTTTCGAGAGGAGTTTCTGTTGGTACGGAATTACAGTATGCCGATGGAATTACACTTGGAAGGTCGATTATTAATCGTTTGCCGTTTAAAGTTCAGTAAAAAGATACGTGTTTTAGAGCTTTCGTGACAAAAATTGTCGGAAAATCCAACAATCTCAAAGTCCAACAATCCAATTCTAAGTCTTTCTTTTCTTCTTCTTCGCCGCAGGAAATAAAATATTGTTCAAAATCAAGCGATAACCTGGCGAATTTGGATGCAAACTTAAATCTGTTGGTGGATCGCCCACACGGTGCTGAAAATCTTCTGGATCGTGTCCTCCGTAAAAAGTCCAAGTGCCCTGACCATATTCTCCGTGAATGTATCTTGCTGTTCCAAGTGCCTTATTTTCGCCTAAAATCAACACATTTGGCTTGATTAAATCTTTACGAAAATCAGTTGTTTGTCCCATAAAACCATCAATCACTTGTGTATGACATTGCGTTAACATCGTTGGCACAACATCCCATTTTGCAGAAAACTCAAACAAACTAAATTTATCTGTATTTTCAGGCATACGATGTAAATCTGTCCCGTCAATGTTTGAATATTCATACATGTATGGATCTCGAACGAGTTTAAATTTATCGAAAGCCAAGGTGTTGTTGTAATCTAATTTATCTTGACAATCTGGATTTGAAGGGTCGCCATCAAACATACTTTCGCAAATATCCGTTTGATGTGCCGCTAGACCAATGTCAAAACTATCCGTTCCACTACACATGGTAAATAAAAATCCACCACCGACAACGAAATTTTTAATGTTGTTTGCAACGGCTAATTTCAAATGCGACACTTTATTGAATCCCAACATTTTCGCATCAGCTTCTGCATCAATTACTTGTTGTTTGTACCAAGGAGCATTTTTAAAGGAACTATAAAATTTACCGTATTGACCTGTAAAATCTTCGTGGTGCAAGTGCAACCAATCGTATTTTGGTAAAACGCCCATGATAATCGCAGAATCATAAATTTTATCATACGGAATTTCTGCATATTCCAAAACCATTGTTACCGCATCATCCCAAGGCATTGTTCCTTTTGGCGTGTAAACAGCAATTTTCGGCGCTTTTTCTAATTGAACAATTTCTTGATTTATTTCTGGATTAGAAATTTCATTTTTAATGTTATTCGCTTGTCCATCGGTGATAATTTGGTATTTCACACCACGAATAATCAATTCTTCTTCCACTTTTTTGAGATTCGGACACAAAAACGAACCACCTCTGTAATTTAAAAGCCAATCAATCACAACATCGTTTTCTAACATCCAAAAAGCAATTCCATACGCTTTGATGTGATTCGTTTGGGAATCATCCATTGGAATAAGAATTTGCGAGCTTCTACCCGAAAGACTTAAGATTAAAAAGAAAAATACAGCGAAAAATTGTTTCATTATTGATTTAATTCTGAAAAGTACTACTAAAATCGTACCTAATTGCAAAAATATTTATAAAAAACGTTAACGTTACTTTTAAAATGGTACATCTCTATAAATTTAATAATTGATTAGCGTAAAATAATTTGCAAATCTAAAATTTTCACCATTTTCATCTACCAAATTAATAATATAATAATATATCCCATCAGAACATTTTTGATTTTCGACTTTACCATTCCAACCTTTTAAAATTTCATTTGTTTCGAAAATTACTTGTCCCCATCGATTATAAATTTTCATAGTTGACAACTGTGACATAATTACTGGAAACTCTATAGGTGTGAATAAGTCATTTACTTCGTCATTATTTGGCGTAAAAATATTTGGCATTATAAATGTAAAATTTTCACAATTATTCTTTATAAAATTAATTGTATCAGAAAACGAAAAACATTCATTTGAAACCATTAACCAATAATTACCTTCTTGATTTACTTCAAAAAAATGATTACTGGAATTATTTTGCCAAATATAGTTCCCATCAATTCCACCTACATTAATATTTAATTTAATGTCTCCGCAAAAAATTGAATCTTTACCCAAGTCAAATTTTACATCGTTAATGTAATTAATATCAATTGAATCAATAAAAACTCCACATTCATTAGTTACTCTTACCCAATACTCTCCAGTATTTAACACAATAAATTTTGAATTTTCAGAATTGTCTTGCCAAAGAAATTCATTACCATAATTTGACACATCTAAAATTAATTCTGAACCCTCACATAATGTAGAATCTGTCCCTAAACTAAATTCAGGTACGTCTTTAAAATCAACTTTTATAGTATCAGAAAAGGTATTACATTGATTAGTTACATTGACCCAATATTCCCCTTGTGAAGTAACATTAAAAAATGAATTTTGTGAATTATTTTGCCACAAATAATTTACATTCATGTTATTAAATTCAAGTATTAAATTAGCTCCTTTACATAAAATTGTATCGTTTCCAAACATATAATTAGGATTATTAATAAAACTGACAAATAATCCATCTCCATTTGATTCACATTGGTTATTAATGCTTACATAATAATAACCTGCAGAATCAATATTCATCACTGAATCCTCTGAATCATTATGAAACCAATAATACTCTCCATTTATATAAGAAAGGTCTATTAGTAAACTCGAACCTTCACACAAAACAGTATCATTACCTAAATTTAGTTGTTCTAATTCAAAATAATCAATGTTTAAAGTATCAATTTCATTTCCACAAGCATTTGTCGCTTCAAGCCAATAAATTCCTTCAAGAAAAATTGTAAATTGAGGATTTGTCGTAGAATCAGACCATAAAAAATCACATTCTAGGATAGAAACATCCAAGGGTAAAATTTGTCCATAACATATTGAAGTATCTTCTTGTAATAAATTTTGTGGTAAATCACTATCTACAATAACTTTTACTGTATCAATACCACAACTATTAAAAGCAATATAGATTGTCGTTTCGATAGGAGATACATCTAAAAAATTTTGATTTGAAATAATTTCATTTGGAAAATCAATATTTTTCCAAAACAATAATGAATCTGATTGAGCACTAATATTAACAGTTTCACCTATACAAATGGCCTGGTCTTCAATTGCATTAATACATGAAGGTATGTATTCCTTTACAGAAACATCATCAACAAAATACATTACATTATAATAAGTTAAATAATTCGGATTATGGTAATAAGTAATTGTACTTTCATTATCAAAAAAATTACCTAAAATTAAATAACGAGAAGGAGATGTTGCTACAAACGTATCACTAATGGATTGCCATACTAATGGATTTCCTACAATTTCTGTTTTATTTATTTGAGGAATAAAATTTAAAACAGATGAATGATTGCTATAATGAATTAATGTATCTGAAAAATACATTCCAACATTGTTACCCAAATTATGTAATTCATCGAATGACGAAATATACATTTCAGCAATATATGTTTTACCAACTGTTAATGGCGTAATTAATTCAACTTCAAGATATTCTCTATAGTTATCAACAACCCCCAATCCAAAAGTAAAAATAGCACTCATTAAATCTCCTGTTCTTGGCTGTTGAGTACCCATTGAACTAACATTTGTAGAATTACAACTCGCATAACATGATTGATCAACTAAATTGGAAAAAATATCAGAAGTCCCATTTGTTGGAAGAAACCAATTATTCATTGCAGAAAAATAATCCTCTTGTGTTAGAGTCCAGTTACAGGGTAAATCTAAGTGATTTTCAAAACTTGGATTCGGTATTAAATTTGGCGTGATACTTTGTGATGAAATATTAATGATTATAAAAAAACAAAACAATAATTTAAAATATTTCATGTAAAAATGTTTCATTTATAAAATTAAATATTTCAAAAAGTTAAAATGGTACATCATCGTGAGCATCACGTCCGAAATCTGCATCTCCATTTGCTCCGCTTCTAAAAGTTTGGTTTTGAGTTAAAGCTGGAGAATCAAAATTTTGAGCTCCTGTATTCATCGCTGAACTAAATGTTGTAGGAACGATGTCATCACCAAAAGAATCAACATTGTCGAATCGTGCATATTGATTAATGAATTTCAAACGAACACTTTCCAAGGCTCCATTACGGTGTTTAGCAACAATGATTTCCGCAATTCCTTCATTGGATTCACCGTTTTCATTTTGGTGAAGTCCATAATATTCTGGACGATAAATAAAGGAAACGATATCGGCATCTTGCTCAATTGCTCCCGATTCACGTAAATCAGAAAGCATTGGTTTTTTATCTCCGCCACGTGTTTCAACCGAACGACTCAACTGCGATAAAGCGATAATTGGTACATTTAATTCTTTCGCAATTTCTTTGATAGATCGCGAAATAGTTGAAATTTCTTGCTCTCTATTTCCTGAACCTTTTGATCCACCGGCAGACATCAACTGCAAATAATCAATTATAATTAACTCAATGTTTTTCTGCATTTTCAACCTACGACATTTTGCACGTAAATCAAAAACACTTAAACCTGGTGTGTCATCAATGTAAATTGGTGCCGTAGAAAGTTTTTGAATACGGGCGTGTAATTGTACAAATTCATGTTCTTGTAATTCTCCTTTTCTCAACTTATCACCGCTAATGCGTGTTTCACTAGAAATAAGTCTTTTTACAAGCTGAACTGAGGACATCTCAAGTGAAAATATCGCTACTCCCATACCGTAATCAATGGCTGTATTTCTCGCCATTGAAAGTACGAAAGCCGTTTTTCCCATCGCAGGACGAGCTGCAATAACAATCATGTCTGAACGTTGCCATCCAGAAGTTAACTTATCTAATTCTCTAAATCCTGTTGGAACACCAGAAATTCCATCTCCTTCTTTACTCGCTTTTTCAATATCTTCAACCGCCTGACGAACAATGCTTTGCATGTCACCAGCTTCTTTTCGCATGTTATTTTCAGCGATTTTAAATAAATCTGATTCTGCTTTATTTAACAAGTCAAAAACGTCGGTTGTTTCTTCGTAAGCATCTTTTAGAACGTCTGAGCACATGCGAATTAATTCTCGTTGAATGTGTTTTTCAGAAATAATACGAGAATAATACTCAACGTGAGCAGCAGATGCAACTCGGTTTGTAAGTTGAGAGATGTAAACTGCTCCACCAGCTAATTCTAATTCACCTTCTTTTTTTAGTTTGTTTATCACCGTCAATAAATCGACTGGACTTGAGCTACCAAAAAGTTCGATGATGGCTTTAAAGATGTAATAATGTTTTGGATCGTAAAACGAGGCAGCTGTAATGCTATCAATCGCATTGTCTAAAGCATTTTTTTCAAGCATAATTGCTCCTAAAACTGCTTGTTCTAAATCAATCGCCTGAGGTGGAACTTTCCCCAATTCTCCTAGTAAAGCATTGTTTCGAGGGCTTAATCTCGGCGCTATTTTTTTACTGTTCTCACTCACATTTTCCATAAGAGCAAAGGTAATCAAGAATTTTGGCTTCTAAAAATTTTATTTCGTTTTCTTTTCAACACAATATTGGCTCGCTATCCCGATAGCTATCGGGAGCTAAAAAGCAAAGGGAAATTGACTTATTAAAAGGTTATTAACGGGATATAAACAAAGTGTTTTTCTCGCAAAGACGCAAGGACGCTTTCGGGTGAAGTTGTATCGCAAAGACAAATTAAGATTGCACCAAGTTCGCAAAGCATAATTTAAATGAGTTGCGTAAAAAAATAAGCATTTATTGAAAGATATTTAGTAGTTTTGGTTAAATCTTAATCTCATTTTATGTTTCATAAAACAATCCTAGTTCTAATTTTAACAAGTTTAAGTGTAAATTCAATATATTCTCAAAATGAATTTTTAAAAACTAAATTTCAAACCAAAATAAGCCAAAGTGGTCAAAACGGGAACAAATCGGATATAAAAAGATCAACTGTTTTTCAACCTGAAATTGCAATCAATTACTTGTGGTCAAGTTCAATTGGAGATTGGGATTATATTGACACAAGTTATTTCGAATATGATTCAGAAGGATATGCTATTAAACAGACAAATAGAGATTCTGGATTGGATATTGTGAGGTATTTAACAACTTATACAGAAAGCCATAAAAAAACTGAGGTCGTAACTCAAAACTTTAATCAAAGTTTAATGTCTTGGGTTAATTTCAAAAGAACTGTACAAATTTTTAACGAACATGATCACGTAATTGAGTATAGATATGAAAACTGGAATACTAGTACTAGCGAATGGGAAACTACTTATGGAAGTAAATACTTTAGAACGTATGACATTAATAATCATCAAGTAGAAACTATTTATCAAGATTATCAAATTAGTACTGATTCTTTTGTCAATAGAACTAAATATATTAACATATATGATTCGCAAGGTAGATTAACTTCTTATGAAGAGATAATATGGTTTAATAATCAGTGGGAAAATCTTTCTATTGAACATTATAATTATGTATCAGATGTAGTAACTTCGATTGTTACTCAAGAATGGGATGGCACTAATTATGCAAATACTGTGAGATATAACAACATAATTTGGCACAATTGGACTGAGGTTAACGTTTCAGAAGCTTTAAGTCTAACTGTACAAAACTGGGATAACAATACTTGGGTAAATATTGGAAGGTCAAACTTTACATATGACAGTTATGGTGGAAGCATTGAAGTGAGTCAAAATTACATCAATAACAGCTGGGTAAATGCTTATAGATATACTGAGACTTATGATTCTTTGCAACATTATATTGGTGACAGAGGTGAGGAATGGATAAATAATTCATGGCTTCTTTATGATGAATCAAAATATATTCTCACCTATAATACTGAGCAACAAATTATCAGAAAAATAGAGCAACAATGGGATGATTTTGATTTGACTTTTGATAATCGAATCCGAACAGATTATCTAAACTACATGAGCTTTACAAATTCAGCAGAAATTGATGAACAGCATAATAACACTTTTATTAAAGTTTATCCAAATCCATTTACCTCAAAGTTAAAAATAGAAGTTGATGCTAATTTATCTGAAAAAGCAGAATTTATCTTAACAGATTTATCAGGCAAGATTGTCTTAAAATTAAAAGCTTCGTCCAATTTTTCTATAGAGAAAGATAAATTAGAAAGCGGGTTTTATAATTTTACTATTCTTGATACTAATTTAAAGAAGTCAGGAAAAATCATTATTGAATAACTTACACAAAACCTTTATTCTTCTTAATGTTTTCGTAAGCTTCTTGAATTTTTTGGAATTTTTCTTTCGCACCTTTTTGGAATTCTTCGCCTAAGGAAGCTACTTTATCAGGATGGTATTTGATTGCCATTTGACGATATGCTTTTTTAATTTCTTCATTTGTTGCGGTGTTTTCAATTTCCAACACTTTGTAATCTGAATTCACATCGCGGTAGAACATGTTTTTAACACTTTCAAAATCTGGATTTGGAACACCCATCAATTGTGAGATACGCTGAATTAAAAGTAACTCCGTATTGGAAACATCGCCATCAGCTTTCGCAATTCCAAACAAATAATACAACAATTGTACACGTGCTTCTATCTGTGTTCTGTTTCGAATATCGGCACAAATTTGCTCTAAAGGAATGTCGTCTGAATCCAAAAATCGCTTTAAATCTTGTAGATGACTTACAGAAAATTGTGGTCCGAATTGTTGTTTAAAAAATGCTTTTACATATTCCAATTCTGCTTTTAATACTTTTCCATCGGCACGCATGATAGCTGCTGAAAGTGCAATCAACATGGTCGCAAAATCGAGATTTGATGTTCGCTGTTGGTAAAACGAAAAAAGATCGTCGGACGAAAATCCGCGAGCTCCTCCAGCACCACCTTGTTGCTGACTAAAGGTTTTTATTTTTTGGAAATTATCTACGAAAGTTCCAATAAAGAAACCTAAAATGGCTCCTCCGAATGATTTTAAAAAATAAAATCCTGCTGCTGCAAAAATGAATTTAAACAAATTGGTACATTTTAATAGTCCCAATTTTGAGGAGCGATTAAGAATAAATAACAATTGTCACCTCCCTTAATCCCTCCTCAAGGAGGGAAACTTGATTATCTTTCAAAAATAATTAATATTAGAAAACGGAAAAGATAAAGGCACTTTACAAATTTAAAACGGAGTTTACATCAAGTAAATGAGTATTTAAATTTTTAAAGTAACGAATAGATTTTTCGCTTTTCTTATTAATTATACTAATTCAATACTTCTTTCAATAAACTGATTCAACGCCTCACCTTTCAATAAACCTTGAGAAAGTAAAGCTAAATCTGCTAATTGTTTTGCTTTTTCTGAACGAACAGTTTCGTCAGAATTTTGCAAAATTTCGTTTACTTTGGGGTGATTGCTGTTTACAACCAACGAATAGATTTCTGGGAAAGCTCCGTAGAAGCCACCGCCACCCATTTTTTGTTGCTCCATCATACGACGAATAAATTCTGGTTGCGTAATGATGATTGGAGCTTCCGCTTCACTCATACTTTCAAATTCCACTTTGAATTTATCTTTTGTAACAACTCCTTCGAAAATTGGTTTCAATTTCTCTTCGTCTTCTTTCGATAGTTTTGAAGGAATTCCATCTGATTTCTTGATTAATTTATCCAATGTATCAGCATCAACTCGAGCAAAAGAAGTATTTTCAAGTTCTTGCTCCATTTTTGAAATCCAGTGAGGAACTAAAGGTCCGTCTAAAACCAATACATCGTATCCACGCTCTTTCGCCGCTTTTACGAAACCAAATTGATTCTCAACATCATTTGTGTACAAGAAAACAGTTTTTCCATCTTTATCAGTTTGCAAAGCTTTCACTTGCTCTTTGTATTCTTCAACAGTGAAACATTTTCCATCCGTATTTTTTACCAAAGAAAATTCTTTTGATTTTAAGGCAAATTTATCGTCAGAAAGTGAACCGTATTCAACAAAAATTTTCAAATCATCCCATTTAGCTTCAAAATCTGCTCTGTCCTTTTTGAACATTTCTGCCAATTTGTCAGCGACCTTTTTTGTAATATGAGAAGAGATTTTCTTCACATTGCTATCACTTTGTAAGTAAGAACGAGAAACGTTTAAAGGAATATCTGGCGAATCAATCACACCATGAAGCAAAGTCAAAAACTCAGGAACGATTTCCGCAACACTATCCGTAATGAATACTTGATTACAATATAAATTGATTTTATTCTTTTGAACCTCAACGTTTTCCTTGATTTTTGGAAAATACAAGATTCCGGTTAAATTAAACGGATAATCAACATTTAAGTGAATGTGAAACAAAGGATCTTCAAAAGTCATTGGATACAATTCACGGTAAAATGATTTGTAATCTTCGTCTTTCAAATCGATTGGCGCTTTTGTCCAAGCTGGAGCAACGTTATTCACTTGATTTTCAATATCAACTGAAACACGTTTTACTTTCCCATCTTCGTCTTTTTCTCCTTCTGGAGAATCGATGTATTCCACTTTTGTTCCAAAAACAACTGGAATTGGTAAGAATTTACAGTATTTATCTAAAATTCCTTGAATACGATTTTTTTCTAAAAATTCCGCTGAATCTTCGTTGATGTACAAAATAATATCTGTTCCCCTAGTCGTTTTTTCAATTTCAGAAATCGTGTATTCAGTAGTACCGTTACTTTCCCATTGAACTGCTTGTGAACCTTCATGTCGAGATAAAGTCTGAATTTGAACTTTTTCTGCAACCATAAAAGCTGAGTAAAAACCTAATCCAAAATGTCCAATGATGCTTTCTGCACCTTCTTTTCCTTCGTATTGTTTCACGAATTCTTCAGCTCCAGAAAATGCAATTTGATTGATGTATTTATCAATTTCTTCGCTTGTCATTCCGATACCATTGTCGCGAATCGTAAGTGTTTTAGCTTCTTTATCCAAAAGTAATTCTACTTTCAAATCTCCCATTTCACCTTTAAATTCTCCCAATTTGGAAAGAACTTTCATTTTTTGAGTAGCATCTACTGCATTGGAAACCAATTCTCTCAAAAAGATTTCGTGGTCGGAGTATAAAAATTTTTTAATGATTGGAAAAATATTTTCCGTTTGAACGTTTATTTGACCTTTTTTCATTTTTTATTAGATATTAAGACTTGAGGATTCAAAAGTCAAGACAGCTTGAATCTTCAAATTTTGATTTTTAATTATTTGTTGTGTTTGAGTTTTCAATGATTGTGCCAAGAAGGGTTTTCTGACAAAATGACAAGTGGAGTGAAGAATGAAAAGTGGAGAATAAAAATATCCTAAAATCCTTTTTAAATTCATAAAATATTTTTAACTTCACTTATGTTTAATTCTGATAATTAAACAAATTTTACTAAACCCAAAATTCATGTTACAACAAAATCAATCCATCAAATCGTGGGCCGAAGACGACCGCCCACGAGAAAAATTAATGCTGAAAGGAAAAAAGCAATTGAGTGATTCTGAACTCATTGCGATTTTATTAAATTCTGGTTCTCGTGAACAATCAGCTGTTGATTTAGCAAAAGATTTACTTGCTTCTTCAAATAATGATTTGGTTGAATTTTCTAAGAAAAATCTTGAAGATTTATGCAAATTCAAAGGAGTTGGCGAAGCAAAAGCAATTACTTTACTCGCTGCCTTAGAGCTTGGTCGAAGAAGAAAAGATGCAATTGCCCCCCAACAATTGAAAATTATTACTTCCAATCAAGCTTTTCAATATCTAAAACCTTTTTTACAAGATTTACTTGTAGAAGAATTTTACGTACTTTTTTTAAATCGAGCAAATGTGATTATAAAACATCTGCAGCTTTCGAGTGGCGGAATGACTGGAACAGTTGTTGATAATCGCATCATTTTTAAAGAAGCAATTTCATGTTTGGCAAGTTCTATGATTTTGGCTCACAATCATCCAAGTGGACAATTAAAACCAAGTGAACAAGACATTCGATTGACAAAAAAAATTGTTGAATTTGGGAAATTAGTTGAAATTGATGTCTTAGATCATCTTATTGTCAACGATTATTCCTATTTTAGTTTTGCTGATTCAGGAATTTTGTAAAAATAGTAGAAAATGAATAATCCAAAAACAAATAAAATGCAATCTGTTTCTTTTCGAAATGTGGAAGAATTTTTGGATTATTTACCTGAAGAACTTAAAATTGTGTTGACTTTAAGGCAATTGATTTTTGAGTGTATTCCTACAATTACAGAAAAATTATCTTTTAATGTTCCTTTTTATTTTGGAAATAAAAGTATGTTTTTCATTTGGCCTGCATCTATTTTGTGGGGGAAGAAAAAATCGTATGAAGGTGTACGCTTTGGATTTAGTTATGGCGTTTTAATGCAAAATGAAGAAAATTACCTTGATTTAGGAGATAGAAAACAAGTTGCTTACAAAGATTTTAAATCTTTGAGTGAAATTGATTTTGACTATTTTAAGGCTTTGATTTTTGAAGCTTTTGAGATTGATAAGGAATTTAAGAAAACAAAAAATGCCGACTCAAAAAGGTGAATCGGCATTTGAAAAAATAATTTAGAATTAAATTATCTATTATTTTTACGTTTTGCCCACGCGTCTTCAACAGTCGGAACAAAATGTCCACGACCACCAGCCCGCATATCGTTAAACGTATCAGGAATTTCATTCGCAATTGTCAATTCATCCCAAGTTTTAAATTGTTTTCCATCATCATATTTTTCCATTGTAATGCAATCTTCTACTGGACAAACCAAAGAACATAAATTACAACCAACACAATTTTCTTCAATGATTGAAGGAATTCTAATTGCAGGATCTGTTGATAACGCGATTGCTTGATGTGCACCATCATCACATGCGATGTAACATAAATCACAACCCACACATTTATCAGGATTAATCTTTGCTTTTACTTCATATTTTAGGTTCAAATTTTTCCATTCGGTTACGTTGGGTAAAGCTTTTCCTCTGAAATCGTAAATGGTTTTGTAATTTTTCTCCTCCATGAATTGTCTCAACCCAGCTTCCATTTCTCTTACAATTCCAAATCCGTAGTGCATTGCTGCAGTACAAACTTGAACAGAAGTTGCACCCAAAAGAATGAATTCAACAGCATCTCTCCATGTTTCAATTCCGCCAATTCCACTAAAAGGAACTTTCCCAATTTCACTGTGCTGAGCCAAATCTTTCAACATATGTAAGGCGATTGGTTTTACTGCTGGACCACAATATCCTCCGTTTGTTCCTTTTCCGTCCACAATAGGATATGGTGCGTAAGAATCTAAATCAATTCCAACAATACTTTTTACTGTATTTATCAAGGAAATTGCACTTGTTCCTCCTTGAACTGCTGCCAAACCTGGATCCGTAATGTGAGAAATATTTGGTGAAAGTTTTGTGATAACTGGAATTTTAGCAGCATCCATTACCCATCCAACAATTGTCTTTAAAACTTCTGGTTCTTGTCCAACTGCCGAACCCATTCCACGCTCACACATTCCGTGTGGACAACCGAAATTTAATTCAATTCCATCAGCTCCAGCATCTTGAACTTCTTTGATAATTGTTTCCCATTCTTGGCGTGTATCAACCATCAGGGAAGCAATTACCGCATGATTTGGGTAATACTTTTTAACTTCCTGCATTTCTCTCAAATTGTCTTCCAAAGGACGATCTGAAATCAACTCAATGTTACTAAATCCTGCCATTCGAGTATCCCGGTAATTAACTGAACCGTATCTACTTGAAACATTTATTGTTGGCAAACCTAATGTTTTCCAAACGGCTCCACCCCAACCAGCATCAAATGCTTTCATGATTTGGTAACCTGAATTTGTTGGTGGTGCAGAAGCCAACCAAAATGGATTTGGTGATTTTATTCCTGCTAAATCTATTGAAATATCTGTCATAATCGTGCTAATTATTTATTTAAGTAAATGTGAATTCCTTTTGCTGCATGTTTTCCGTCGTAAGCTCCGTTTACAACTTCTGCTCCACCATTTATGGCATCTCCACCAGCAAAATATTTAGGATTAGAACTTTGATTGTTTTCTGCATTAACGATGACGCGAGAATTTGCGTCGATTGTTAAATTATCAATCAACGAATAAAAAGTCGCTTGTTTTGCTTGACCAGTCGCTTTAATTACCATATCACACTGAACAATAAATTCATGATTTGAACCATCCGTTTTCACAAATTTTACTCCCTCTACTTTTCCATTTCCTATAATTTCAAGTGGTTGAGCTTGAAACAAACTTGTTACACCAGAAGAAATTGCCAAGTCATATTCAAATTTATATGCTTTCATGTCTTCTTTTGAACGGCGATAAGCCAAGGTTACAACATCTGCTCCCATTCGTGCAGATTCAGAAGCGGCATCCATAGCAGTATTTCCACCACCTAAAACAACAACTTGTCGTCCAACAAAAGTTTTACTGTGGTTTTTTCTTAAATCTTCAATAAATTCAACTGCTCCGATTACATGTTCAAAGTTTTCTCCATTGATATTTAACCGTGCTGTTGCACCAATTCCAACGCCTAAAAATACAGCGTCAAATCGACTTTCGATGTCTTTGATTTGTTCTTTTGTTGTTATAGGAGAATTGTAATGAATTGAAAAATCAAGTTGTGTTTCCAAAAAGTTTATTTCTTCTAACACTTCTTCATTTGTTATTTTATATGGAGCAATTCCATTTACTGTTAAACCTGAAGGATTTCCTTTCGCTTCAAAAACTTCAACTTGATAGCCTAAGGTTCTCAATTCACAAGCACAAGAAATTCCCGCCGGTCCTGCACCAATAATTGCAACCTTTTTGCCATTATCTTCACCTGGTGAAAATAATTTTTTTCCATGTTTAATGGTGTTTTTCGTTGCATAATTTTGCAAACGTCCAATTTGAACGGGTAAAACATCTTGGTGGTTGTAAACACAAGCTCCTTCACACAAAACGCCTGTTGGACAAACAATGCTACATGCATTTCCCATCCAGTTGGAATCGTAAATTGTTTTCGCTGAACCTGTTACATTTCCAGTATTTATTTGCTTGATAAACAAAGGAATATCAATTCCTGTTGGACAAGCTTTCATGCAAGGTGCATCGTAACAAAACAGACATTTTGCACTCTCAAAATAAGCTTCTGTTTTGTTCATTAATGGTTTTTTCTGCTTGAAGTTTTTTTGAAAATCTTCTTCAGTTATTGGTCTTTTATATTCGGACATATAATTAGAATTTTAGATTATTAGACTTTTTGATGTTAAGATATTAGGACTTTAGGATATTAAGACATTCATAAATTGAATCCACTCATAACTCCTAATTCATAACTCATAACTAAATTTATAAGCGTGTTAAATCACCATAGGTTTCTGGTCTTCTATCTCTAAAAAATTGCCAAGTCGAACGCACTTCTTCGATTAAGTCTAAGTCAAAATCAGCAATTAACAGTTCGTCGTTATCACGAGAAGCTTGAGCGAAAATTTGACCTCTTGGATCAACGAAATAGGATTGACCATAAAACTTACCTAAATTCCATGGTTTTTCTTCTCCAACACGGTTGATACAACCCATAAAATATCCGTTTGCGGCTGCATGTGCTGGTTGTTCTAATTTCCACAAATATTCACTTAATCCAGCAACAGTTGCTGAAGGGTTGTAAACGATTTCTGCTCCATTTAATCCTAAAGCTCTT
Source organism: Bacteroidota bacterium (assembly GCA_040386975.1). Classification (GTDB taxonomy): domain Bacteria; phylum Bacteroidota; class Bacteroidia; order Flavobacteriales_D; family Crocinitomicaceae; genus M2408. The sequence goes on from JAZKEO010000014.1 coordinate 67,032, forward strand.
GCTCCATCAGGAAAATGACGATCGTAACAAATGTAAACTCCAATTGTTGCGTATTTTGTTTTGAAAACTGGATAACCTAAATTTCCTGGTTTAAAAAAGAATTTTTCCCAAAAACCATTTGTATGAGGAATGTGATTTTTTCTATATTTTCCTAAATATGTTCCATCAGCATCAATTACTGCTGCTGTATTGTATAAAAATCCTGCTTGTTCTCTTTCGTAAATTGGAACAATGATTACCATTTGGTATTTTTTTGCGTAAACTGCTAATTTTTCAGTTGTTGGACCAGGAACAGCTTCAGCAGAAGCATACCATTTTGAATCTTGTCCCGGACAAAAATAAGGCGTGTTAAAAATTTCTTGTAAACACAAAATTTGTACTCCAGCTTTTCCAGCTTCTTCAATCATTGGGATGTGTTTTTCGTACATTGCATCACAAATCTCTTTGATTGTTCCTTCTCCTTCGGTCATTCCTAGACTCATTTGTATGAGTCCTGATTTAATCATTCTTGGCATAATTTTATAGTTTTTGGTTTATTACTTGTTAATTGTTTTTTTTTATTTTTAATCACATTTTGTCATGGTTTTATTCAAAAACACACGCCAAAATTGAAAAGATTTTCTCTCTCCAGCGGAGGATAAATCCTCCGCTTATAAATATTTGATACCAGCGGCATCATATTGTCAAAGACGTTTTTCCTCTGGAAATAAATTCTCCATTTCCAGCTTTCAATAAGCATTTTTCATTTTCAATAGCTACTTTTCCTCTTAAAAGTACCGTTTCAGTTTTCCCTGTTAATTTCCAACCTTCGTAGCTGGAATAGTCGCAATTCATGTGGTGAGTTTTAACTGAAATTTCGTGTTTCTTTTTTGGATCAAAAATAACGATATCGGCATCAGACCCAATTCCAATCGTTCCTTTTCGTGGATACATTCCGAAAATTTTTGCGGCATTTGTCGAACAAACTTCAACGAATTTATTCAAAGAAATTTTTCCTTTGCTAACTCCTTCGCTAAACATCAATTCAATTCTATGTTCGATTGCCGGATGTCCATTTGGAATTTTAGAAAAATCATCTTTTCCCATCAATTTTTGTTCCCACAAAAAAGGACAATGGTCGGTTCCTACAACTTGTACCAAACCTTGATTTATTCCTGACCACAAGGCCGTTTGATCTTTTTTCTCACGTAATGGTGGACTCATTACCCATTTACTTCCTTCCTTTTCGTTTTCATATAACGAAGCGTCCAATACCAAATATTGTGAACAGGTTTCAACAAATAATTTTTGGTTCCGTTGCGTAGCTCTTCTTACTGCGTTTAAAGCTCCTTCACACGTCATGTGGACAATGTATCCTGGACAACCTGTATAATGAAGCATGTCAGTAAAACGTTCTGATGCTTCGGCTTCTGTTATTTCTGGTTGAGATAAATAATGGTATAAAGGTGTTAAATTTCCTTCTTTTTTGTTTTGGAAAATCAAACTATCAATCATATCGCCATTTGTAGCATGCACAGTTACCAAACCTCCATGTTTTTTAACAACTTTCATCAATTGAACCATTTGCCCATCGTCAATCATCAAAGCACCTTTGTAGGCCATAAACGTTTTGAAAGATGTAATCCCCTCGTCTTCGATAAATTGAACGACTTCTTTTGCTACCTCATCGTTAAAATCAGTAACTGCCATGTGATACGAATAATCGCCAATCGCTTTTCCACGCGATTTTTCTTGCCATGTTTTTAAAGCATTATGTAAAGTATCTCCTTGTGTTTGAAGAATAAAATCAATGCACATTGTTGTTCCTCCATGAAGTGCAGCACGAGTTCCAGTTTCATAAGTGTCACTTGATTTCGTACCCATAAAAGGCATATCCAAATGTACATGCGGATCAATCCCTCCAGGGAAAACAAGTTTATTTGAAGCATCAATTATTTTTTCTGCTTTAAAACTCAAGTTTTTTCCAATAGCAACAATTTTTTCACCTTCAACATAAATATCTGCCACATAATCGTCTGAAGCAGTAATAATTCTTCCGTTTTTAATCAGTATTGACATAATTTTATTCTTAATTAAAATTTACAATTCACCAATATCTTCGTTCCAAAGCTTTGGGTTTTCGGCAATAAATTTGTTCATCATAGCGACGCATTCTTCACTTTTTAAGTCGATCACTTCAACTCCGTGAACCTCCATAAATTCTCTTGCTCCAGAAAAAGTTTCTGATTCTCCCGCATAGACTTTTTTAATCCCAAACTGCACAACAGCACCTGCACATAAATAACAAGGCATCAAGGTCGAGTACAAAACAGAATCTTTGTAAGAACCAACTCTTCCTGCATTTCTTAAGCAATCGATTTCTGCGTGAGTCATTGGGTCGTTATCTTGGACACGTTTATTGTGTCCACGACCAACTATTTCGCCATTTTTCACCAAAACACTTCCAATTGGAATTCCATTTTCAGAAAGACCAATTTTTGCTTCGTTAATAGCTTCGTTTAAATATTTATCCATGTTTTTGTGGGTTTAAAAGTCTCATAAATAGGTAATAAATCAGTCCAGCTAAAATAAATCCAATGAACCATGCGAAATCGTACAAATCAGTAAGCCAAAGTGGAAAATAATTTTTATCTACTGCTTTTATTTGAAATAAAAACCCAGGAATATTTGGTATAATTGCGACTATTAAGGCAACTATTGAAATAATATTAAATCCTTTATAATAGGTATATTCTCCTTTTAATTCATACAAATCTTTCACTTTTAGGATCTTTTTGCGAATGAAAAAGTAATCTACTATTAAGATTCCACCTATTGGTCCAAGTAATGCTGAATAAGCAACTAGCCATGTGTAAATATAGCCTGTAGGATCGGAAATCAACTTCCAAGGAAATATCAATAATCCTAAAATTCCAGTGATGTAACCTCCCAATTTAAAATTGATTTTTTTTGGAGCTAAATTTGCGAAATCGTTTGCTGGACTGACAATATTTGCAGCAATATTTGTCGCTAAAGTTGAAATTGCGACTGAAATCATTGCAATGCTAATCAAGATTTTACTTTCAAATTTACCTGCCAAAACCAAAGGATCCCAAATCGTTTCTCCGTAAATAATAAAAGTTGCTGAAGTTACCACCACTCCAATAAATGAAAAAACAGACATGGAAAGTGGAAGTGCAAAAGCTTGACCTAAAATTTGTGCTTTCTGACTCTTTGCATAACGTGTAAAATCTGGAATATTGAGTGAAAGTGTTGCCCAAAAACCAACCATTCCTGTCAAGGCTGGGAAAAAATAATTCCAAAACTCAGCACTTGTTTGAAATTTTGATGGTTGAGCTAATATTGGTCCTAAACCATTTCCTGCTGAAATCGCCCAAAACAAAAGAGCTAAAGCAGCAATTGGAAGGAAAAAAGCTTTGAAGGTGAGTAATTTTTTGATGCTATCAATTCCAAGATAAACCACAAACATGTTTAGCAACCAAAAAAGAACAAATGTAATTGCTGGTCCTGTTTCCAAGCCAAACCAGGTTGGAAAAATTTGTGGTAAAGTAGCGATTGACGGAAACCAAACTTTTAACATCAGGTAAATGGATAATCCACCAATCCATGTTTGAATTCCAAACCAACCACAAGCAACAATTGCTCTCAAAACTGCAGGAATATTTGCTCCCAAAACACCAAAACTTGCTCTAGCAAAAACAGGAAAAGGAATTCCATATTTTGCTCCTGCATGACCGTTTAAAATCATTGGGATTAACACCACAACATTTCCAATAAAAATAGTCAAAATTGCTTGCCACCAATTCATTCCTTCTTCAATCAAGGAACTCGCCAACATGTAGGTTGGAATACACAAACTCATAGAAATCCACAAAGCAGAATAATTCCAGACTCCCCACGACCTTTTGGCAATGGAGATAGGTGCTAAATCTTCGTTACAAAGTGAAGAATTAACAATACCCTCAGGAATTTCTACTAAGTTTTTATCCATAAATTTTATATAGTTTTATATTTTTAGCTTTTTGTTCTATTTCTTAAATAGTTGTTTTTGACATGGTTTTTATCAAAAACACATGCCAAAAACCGTTTTCATTTTCTTTTTCCGACGGATTACATCCGTCGTTAAGATATTTGATACCGGCTGGTATCATTTTTAATTGCAGTATTCGTCAGCGATTGCTATTACTTCTGACAAAATTGCCAAACCTTCATCGATTTCACTTTTTGTAATACAAAGTGGTGGAGCAATAAAAATCCAATTCCAACGAACGAAAGTAAACATCCCTAATTCACGTACTTTTGCTGCCATTCTGTTGGAACATTCCATTTCTTCTGGTTTTGCATTCCACGGGCAAACAGGTTCTTTCGTTTCTCTGTTTTTTACCAATTCGATACAACCTAAAAGTCCTGTATTCCTAAAATCCCCAATTGATGGATGTTTAGCTTTCAACAATTCCATTTGTTGTTCCACATATTTACCCATTTCAACTGCATTTTCGGTCATTTTTTCTTCGCGAAGAATTTTTAAATTCTCCACCGCAGCTGCGCAAGAAACTGAATGTGCAGAATAGGTTAAACCTAAAGCTAATGGAATATCGTTGTATTTTGCAGCAATTTTATCACTCACAACCATTGCTCCCAAAGGCAAATAACCTGAAGTAATTCCTTTTGCTAAACACATTATATCTGGAGAAACGCCATGATGTTCGATTGCAAACATTTTTCCTGTACGACCAAAACCAGACATCACCTCATCGTCAATCATTAAAATTCCGTATTTATCGCAAAGTTCGCGCACTTTTTTCAAATACATCGGTGGATATTTGATGCAACCCGAGCTTCCAGATTCACCTTCAAATAAAATTGCAGCAATTGCATTTGGATTTTCAAATTTTATCACTCGCTCCAAATGAGCTGCAGCACGTTCACCACATTCTTCGATACTCGACGAACTCCATGGACATCTATAAAAATAAGGGTTCTCTACATGAACAATATTTGGAATTTGTTGTGAATCCATTGCGAATTTTCGAGGATCACCACCAGCCGTAGCTGCTCCATACGTTGCACCGTGATAAGACTGATAATGCGTGATTATTTTGTGTCTTCCCGTGTACATTCTTGCCAACTTAATCGCATTTTCGATTGCTTCAGAACCTCCTAAAGTGAAAAATGATTTCGTTAAACCTGCTGGAGTAATTTCAGCTAAAATTTTCCCTAATTCTCCACGTGATTCCGTTACCATTCCTGGTTGAACGTAACTCACTTGTTTCATTTGTTTTACAACTGCATCTGTAATACGCTGATTTCCATGACCAATGTTCACATTCATCAATTGAGAAGAAAAATCGATGTAACGTTTTCCATTACTATCGTAAATGTAAACTCCTTCCGCTTTTTCTATATTTATTGGATTTATTCCCGCTTGTTTAGACCAAGAAAATAAGGTGTAATCTAAACTATCTTGTATTGTTTGATCTTTTTCTGTTGTCATTCTTTAATTTTTATAAATTACAAATTGACAGATTACAAATTGCAGATTACTTATATAATCTGTAATTTGTAATCTGTAATCATTTTTTTAGCTCATCCAGTTCGTTTTTGCTTCAGCATTCCATTTAATGGTCGTTTTTTTATTTTGTGTCCAAAACTCAATCGAACTTCTTCCTGTAATATCAGCAACACCAAATTTCGATTCATTCCAACCACCAAAAGAAAAAGGCTCACGTGGAACGGGAACTCCGATATTTACACCAATCATTCCTGCACTTGCACGTTCAATAACTTGTTTTGCTAAAGCTCCACTTTGTGTGAAAACAGCAGCGGCATTTCCATAATTTGAACTATTTTCAATATCAATGGCTTCATCTAAGTTTTTAGCACGAATAATTGAGATTACTGGTCCAAAAATTTCTTCTGTTGCAACACTCATATCTGTTGTCACATAATCAATGATTGTTGGTCCGACATAGAATCCATCTTCTTTCCCTTTAACGACAAAATTTCTACCATCTAATAAAATTTTCGCTCCCGCTTTTTCAGCCGCAGTAATGTAATTTTCGATGCGTTCTTTTGCTTCTTTGCTAATTACTGGTCCAAGATTTTCTCCAGGAATAATTGCTTTTGCATCGATAACCATTTGGTCAATAATTGTTTGTATTTTATCCACACCAACCATTACTGAAGCTGCCATACAACGCTGTCCAGCACAACCTGACATTGAAGCAACAACATTTGAGGCCGTCATCTCAACATTTGCATCTGGTAACACAATTAAGTGATTTTTTGCTCCTCCCAAAGCAACACATCTTTTTAAATTGTGCGTCGCTCTTTGGTAAACTAATTTTGCCACTTTCGTCGAACCAACAAAACTTACAGCTTTAATATCTGGATGATCACAAATTGCTTCAACAACATCTTTTCCTCCGTTTACAATATTAAAAACCCCATCAGGTAAACCCGCTTCTTTCAATAATTCAGCCATTCGCATCACACTTAAAGGAACAAGCTCAGACGGTTTCATAATCATCGTATTTCCAAGTACAAGTGCATTTGGCATACTCCAATGTGGAACCATATTTGGAAAATTAAACGGAGCAATTGAAGCAACAACACCTAAAGGTTTTCTTTCGATACGACATTCAACACCTTTACTCACTTCTTGGACCTCATTTTGAATAATTTGAGGCATTGAAACCGCAAATTCGCATAACTCCATGCTTTTTTCGATTTCAGCCTTGGATTCTCCATAGGTTTTGCCGTTTTCAAGTTGAACTAATTTTGTTAATTCGTCCATATTTACTTCAAGTAAGTTTCTATATCTGAAAAATATTTGAACTCTTTCCTTAAACGTTAAACCTGACCAAGCTGGATAAGCAGCTTTTGCAGCCTGAACAGCCGCATCTACATCGTTGTAACTTGACATTGGCAAAGTTGAAATTACCTGACCATCAGCTGGATTTATAACATCCATCGAGGATTGTCCATTTCTTTCAAATTTTCCGTTGATATAATTTTTTACTTGCGGTTGCTTTGCAGTTTTTTCCATACAGAATTCTCCTTATATTTGATTTTAGTTTTAATTTTTGCTTTTAACAAATATAGCATTTAAATGATACAAAATCAAGTTCGTAGAAAAAATTTTATCGTTAATCGGTTTAGTTTGAAAATTATTTTTGCTAAATCGGTTTGAATTTCTTTATATTTAATTTTTTTGGATACGATTTTTAATCTCTTTTAAAAAAATCTTTACTTTTGAGAATGAAAATTGCGTTTATTGGACCTGAATCTTCTGGAAAAACAACTTTAAGTAAGTATTTCTCTTCAAAGTACAATGCTCCACTTGTTGAAGAATTTTCTCGAGAATACCTTTCTAAAATTCAGACAAATTATGCTTATTCTGACTTAGAAATCATTGCAAAAACACAATTTGAGCAGATTCTAAATACATCAAACAGTCAACTTGTCTTCATTGATACGGATTTAGTTTCAATGAAAGTTTGGTCAGAATTTAAATACAAAAAATGTTGTGCTTTTATCAACGAAAACATTAAAAATCAAGAAATTGGACTCTATTTTTTGTGTAAAGCTGATTTTCCTTGGGAACACGATTCGCTTCGTGAAAACCCAAATGACTTAGAAGAATTGTTTGATTTATTTGAAACAATATTAAAGGAATATCGAATCAACTATCATATTTTGGAGGGAAATCTAGCAGATAGAATTGAGTTTTGTGAAAAGTATATAAAAAAATAAAGCTGTTTCTATTTACCGTCTTTGCGACTTTGCGAGAAATTTTTTAAATCACATTCACTTCTCTTTCTAAATCAATCTCAAATTTAGAATACACATCCTTTTTGATATCACTTGATAAATCCCAAATTTCTTTTCCTGTTGCTCCACCATAATTGACCAAAACAAGTGCTTGGTTTTTGTGAACACCATAATTTCCTAATGATTTCCCTTTCCAACCAGCAGTTTCAATCAACCAACCAGCAGGAATTTTGACACATTTTTCATTTATCGGATACGAAGGTGTATCTGCGTAATTGATTTTAATTTTCTCAAAAAGTGTCTTTTCTACAACAGGATTTTTAAAGAAACTTCCTGCATTTCCTATTAATTTAGGGTCTGGCAGTTTACTCGTTCTAATTTCAATCACCGCATCACTTATTTCCTTAATTGTTGGATTTTTGATTCCTTTCGCTTCTAAAACCGTTTCAATTGCTCCATAAGTTGAATTTATTTTGGCAATTTTACTCAAACGAAAATAAACGTGTGTGATGATGTATTGACCTTTTTTTCCTTTTTTGAAAACACTTTCTCTGTAGCCAAATTCACATTCGGAATTAGAAAAAGAATGTAATTCTAAATTTTCGATATGAAAAGCATCTAATTTTTCAAATGTATCTTTGATTTCAACACCGTAAGCTCCTATGTTCTGCATCGGACTTGCTCCAACACTTCCTGGAATCAGAGACAAATTTTCAATTCCTGCGTAATTATTATTTACACAAAATAAAACAAATTCATGCCAAACTTCTCCAGCTCCAACTTTCAAAACGATATCAGATTCAGACTCAGAAATTGTCTCAATTCCTTTAATTTCATTGCGTAAAACCAAGCCATCAAAATCTTGAGTGAGCAACAAATTACTTCCGCCTCCAAGAACTAATAATTCTTCCTCTTTTCTTTCTGAAAGAAGTCCTTTTAATTCATCAAGCGACGAAAAAGTAGCAAATTTTTTAGCTTTTGCACTAATTCCAAAGGTGTTGAAAGCCTTTAAATCAACGTTGGTTTGAATTTGAGAAGTAATCATATTGCAAAAGTAAGAATTTTGTTGGATTTCTAAAAATAGCTTTTCATTAAATCCTGTGAAAACAGACACTTTTTAACTTTTAAATCTTCTTACTTTTTTCCAAAGCAAAAAAAGTAAGCAAAAAGGGCTTTTAGTCGTGTTTTTAAGGGACTTCCTAAAGGAACGTTATGCTTTTATGACTTCATGCTTTGTTCCGCGAACGGAACGCAATTCCGTCATAAGCATAACTAGTCCTGCAAAAACACTCCATTTACGTCAGCCATAAGATTTGTATTACCTTAACTAATTTTTTGTTCATTTTTGAAAAAATTAGTTTGACTAAGTTTAAAATTCTCCCTAATAAAACTCTTTCAAAACACCTTCTTTTAAAGAACAAGGAGTAACAAAATTAGTTGTTATCCCTAATTTCTCAATCACCCATTTTGTTTTAATTGCAGCAATTGGTGCCATTTTTCTACGAATTGGAATGATATAAGGATGTTCATCTCGCTCTTGATGCGTTGAATTTATGACCCAATCTAAAATAGAATGAAAATCATTGTAAGGAAAAAGTAAAGACTTTTTGTGTTCTTTAAAGCTTTCGTTGTGAATCATTTCATAAAAAGTTTCAAAACTTCCAGATGCTCCGATTAAAATATCACAGGAACGGTTATCAAAAAAATCACCAATTTGATGATTCAAAAAAGCTTCAATTTCTTGTCTATTTATCGTCGAATAAGGATCTTGAAATGAAAATTCTTGAAAAATGCGAGAAACACCAATATTAAAACTTTTTTTATCTAAAATCCCTGTTTTATCGGCGAAAATAAACTCTGTGCTTCCACCACCAATATCCATGATTACAGAAGTTTTGTCAAAATCGTATGTCCAACTTACGCCTTTGTAAATTAAATCAGCTTCTTGATTTCCAGAAATGATTTCAATTTTTATTCCTGTTTCTTCAAAAACCGCTTGCAAAAATTCCTTACTATTAGTAGCATCTCTTAAAGCAGAAGTTCCGATTGCTCGAATTCTTTCTACTTTTTTCTTCTCACAAATTTTTTTGAATTTTTTGATTGTGTCAATTCCTCTTTCGAAAGCATCTTTAGCGATAAATTGACGGTTAATTCCACCCATACCTAAAGCGACTCCATCTTTTTCGGAATGAAGCACTTTAAAATCGTTTTCAGAAACTTCTGCAATCAATAAATTGAAAGTGTTAGTTCCTAAATCAATTACGGCTACCTTATGTAAGCACGGTTTATGCACGTCTTAACCATTTAAAAATATGTCTCAGTCGCAAACGATGACCAAATTGTAAAATTCCGTTTTTGTATAGCCTCTCTGAAATTAACAATGTAAATATAGCACAAATAATTAGAATAAACAAGGAAATAAACAATTGATAACTTTCTCCTTCAGGATAACCTTGCGCTAATTTCACCATACAAACGACGGGAGATGTAAAAGGGAAATAACTAAAAAATAAAGATAAACTGTGATTTGGGTTATTTATACTGAAATATCCAGCATAAAGTGCAAAAAATAGGATTAAGATTAAGGGAATTACAAATTGTTGTCCATCACTTTCTGAACCAGAAATTGCTCCAAGTGTAGCGAAAAAAGTTCCGTAAAAAAAGTAAGCAACAACAAAGAAAAGCACAAAATAAAAAAGCATACTTTGAAAATTGATGCGTTGGTAAACCAATTCCACAAATTCATTGTATTCTTTAGCTGAAAACATACGTTCTTGCATGGTCAAATTTTTCATTTCTTCACTCATTTGAAGCACATTCATTTTTGAAGCATCAAGCAAATCAGGGAAAAGTGTTTCTCGCATAAAATAAAGTCCGACACCAATAACGAGAACCCAAATAGAAAATTGAATCAAAGCTGAAAGACCAATTCCAATTATTTTTCCAAGCATTAATTCTCTTGGTTTTAGGGAGGCTAAAAGAATTTCTATCACGCGATTGGATTTTTCTTTCATCGTTGAACGTAAAATCGTCATTCCAAACATGAAAATAAACAACACAATCCCTATTCCGAAAAAATATCCAAGCCAAGAATTCAAATCAGAAGCTTCGTTGTTTGGATCATACACATTTCTAAAACCCAAACTAATTGGTTGTTTTAATTGCCTGAACTGCTGCAGTGACATATCTGTAAATCGTTCAACCATAACTTCTTCCAAGCGTCTTTCAAACTGATATTGAACCGTTATCGAAATTTTATTGGAAGGATTTTCTCTGTAAAATAAAAAAGCAGATTTATTGCTCAACACTTTTTCGTTTACTTCCAATAAAGCATCATATTGCTGGTATTTTTTACTTTTTGCAAAATCTTCAATTTCAATGTAATCATTCGCGAAAGAATACGTTATCGAGGCATCTTCTTTGGCTAAAATTTTATTATCCAAAAGTGCCATACGGTCTGAAATCAATACATTCCAATGACTTTTATTTTTTCCTCCTAAAGTAAAAAGTGTGTACGTTAGAGCTAAAACCAAAAGTGGACCAATAAGAGCCATGATTAAAAAAGAGCGTGATGCTATTCGTTCTTTTAATTCTCTTTGAGCGACAATCCAACTTTGTTTCATTTACAAATAATTTATTCGTTTCTATTTCTCGCAAAGACGCAAAGACGCTTTTCAAGGGTGTAATTTTAATATAAATAATTAGAAGTTTTTCACTCCATTAAAGCAGTAAAACTAATAAAATATTGTTTGATTTGAAAAATATTGTTTTTTGCTTTTAATAAGTTGTTAACAAGTTCTACTAAATTGATTTTATTATCAGATTGCTTTTTTTAACTTTGCAAAAAATTTTTTAATGGAAGAACGAAATCCTGCAATTTTACTTTTAGAAGACGGTACAATTTTTCACGGAAAAGCAACTGGAAAAAAAGGAATAACAACAGGCGAAATTGCCTTTAACACAGGAATGACAGGATATCAAGAAGTTTTCACGGATCCTTCCTATGTTGGACAAATTTTAATCATGAATACGCCTCACATCGGTAATTATGGTATTCATAAAGATGAACAAGAATCAGACAAAATTCAAATTGCTGGTTTAATCACAAAAAAGTTTTCAGAAGTTTATTCCAGGCCATCAGCAAGTTCTTCTTTAGAAGAATTGATGCTTGAAAATGAATGTGTTGGAATTACAGAAATTGATACTCGTTCGTTAGTTAGGCACATCCGCAACAAAGGAGCAATGAATGCTTTGATTTCCTCCGACAATGACAACATCGACGAATTAAAGAAAATTCTTGAAAAAGTTCCATCCATGGAAGGTCAAGAATTATCTTCAAAAGTGGCAACAAAAGTTGTTTACGATGAAAATCAAATAGAAGGAAAATACAAAGTTGCTTTACTTGATTTTGGAGTGAAGAAAAACATCATTCGTTGTTTAGTTGAGCGTGGATGCCATGTTCGTGTTTTTCCTTTAGATTCAACTTTAGAGGAAATCAAACAATTTAATCCTGACGGTTATATGTTGTCAAATGGCCCTGGAGACCCTGGAGTGATGACCAGTTCTATCGAATTGGTTAAAAACATTGTCAACGAAAATAAACCTGTTTTTGGAATCTGTTTGGGACATCAAATTTTAGCTTTGAGTCAGGGTTTAAAAACAGAAAAAATGTTCAATGGTCACCGTGGAATTAACCATCCAATCAAAAATTTAAAAACTGGTAAGGGAGAAATTACATCACAGAATCACGGTTTTGTGGTTTCTAAAGAAAGTGTATCTTTGAATGATAATATTGCTGTAACGCACATTCATTTAAATGACCAAACGATTGCAGGAATTGAATTAAAAGATAAAGCAGTATTTTCTGTGCAATATCACCCAGAAGCATCTGCCGGACCACATGATTCAAGGTATTTGTTTGATCAGTTTGTTAGAAGTATGAATTAAAATTAACAAAAAGACAAAAGACTTAAAGATTGAGAAGTCAAAACAGTCCTGACTTCTCAATCTTTAAGTCTTGAATCTAATAAAAATAAAAAAATGTCAAAAATTGTAAAAATCGTCGGAAGACAAATCTTGGATTCAAGAGGAAATCCAACTGTAGAAGTTGATGTTCACACATCAAATGGATTTATGGGAAGAGCTGCAGTTCCTTCTGGAGCTTCAACTGGAATTCACGAAGCGGTTGAATTACGCGATAACGACGTAAACATTTACATGGGAAAAGGCGTTACACGTGCTGTGAAAAATGTAAACACAGAAATTTCCGACAACTTACTTGGAATGTCCGTTTTTGATCAATCTGCACTTGACAGAAAATTAATCAATTTGGATGGAACAGAAATAAAATCACGTTTGGGAGCAAATGCAATTTTAGGTACTTCTTTAGCAATTGCTAGAGCTGGAGCTTTAGAATCGCGTTTACCTTTATATAAATACATTGGTGGTGTTGGTGCGAATACAATGCCTATTCCGATGATGAATATTTTGAATGGTGGTTCTCACGCTGACAATTTAATTGACATTCAAGAATTTATGGTCATGCCAATTGGTGCTACTTCTTTTTCTCACGGATTAAGAATGGGAACAGAGATTTTTCACCATTTGAAAAAAGTATTAAGCTCAAAAGGTTTGTCAACAAATGTTGGTGATGAAGGAGGTTTTGCTCCAAATTTAGGATCAAACGACGAAGCAATTGAATTGGTAATTCAAGCAATTGAAAAAGCTGGATACCGTGCTGGAGAAGATGTTTACATCGCTTTAGATGCTGCATCGTCAGAATTCTATAAGAACGGAAAATACATTTTTGAATCAACTGGAGACGAAATGTCTTCTTCACAAATGGTTGATTATTGGGCAAATTGGTGCTCAAAATACCCAATCATTTCCATTGAAGATGGTTTAGCTGAAGACGATTGGGCGGGTTGGAAAATGTTAACTGAAAAAATCGGAAACAAAGTTCAACTTGTTGGAGATGATTTGTTTGTTACAAACACAAAACGTTTGTCGAGAGGAATTAAAGAAGGAATAGCCAATTCAATTTTAGTGAAAGTAAATCAAATTGGTTCTTTAACTGAAACAATTGATGCCGTTCAAATGGCAACAAAAAATAGTTATACTTCTGTTATGAGTCACAGAAGTGGTGAAACAGAAGATTCAACAATTGCTGATTTGGCGGTTGCTTTAAATTGTGGTCAAATTAAAACTGGTTCAGCTTCACGAAGCGATCGTATGGCAAAATACAATCAGTTACTTCGTATTGAAGAAGAATTAGGACAAGCTGCGATATATCCAGGAAAAAACTTTAAATTCCTATAAAATTTAGAAATTTTTGAAAATATAATTCCCTTGTAGATTAAATTCTGCAAGGGAATTTTTTGTTGATGAATTTCATACTTACTAGTAATGGTTTAATTTTTCTAATAAGGGACTTAATTCATCAAGTCCTTTTTTTGTTAGATATGGTTTATAAGATTGAAAAAAAATAGCAAGTGCTTTATCAACCTTTTGCTTGTCTGTCAGCTCAGGTAAGTAAATCAAAAATTCCTGATGCCAAAATAAAGCTAAGATGTTTAACACATAACTATGAGCATGAGAATCTATGACTAATTCTTTCTTGGCGAATTTTTCTTTAACTAATTGCTTGTTTAATTGTTCCCAAGCATCGAATCGAATTTTTAAAAAATCTTGAGCCACTTTTTGGACTTCAGGGAACAAACTAATAATCTCACCATATCGTTTGTGAACAATAAACTTAAATTTTAATTGTGTAGTGAAAATTATTTCAACTTGCTTAAAATACTGAACTAGCAAGTTAGGGGCTTCATTTGCTGATGCTTCTGACAAAGCTTCGTCTACCGCTTTAGTTAACTCGTGGGTTAGAGCAAGAATTATGTCTTTTTTTGCTGGAAAATAATAAGTAAGATTCCCTAAACTAATTTTTAGTGTCTTTGCAATTTCCCTTGTCGTTACTTCGTCAATGCCCTTTTCATTCAAGAGATTAAGCGATGTTTCTAATATGAGATCTCTTCTTTTTTTCATTCTAGGTGTAAAGATAAAAAAATATTTAGGTCATTGTGCTATTATTTAAAAAAAAGTATTACTTTTGGGTCGTTGACCTAATAATCTAAAAATAATAGCATGGCAAAAACAAATCAAATTATTGTAAACCCGATTCTCGGTGACAAACTAAAATTCTTAATTACTTCCGAAGATTCTAATGGAGAAGTATTGCGTTGTGAAATGTGGTTAAAACCATTAGCACAAGGACCTCCATTACATTATCATCCTTTTCAGACTGAAGGCTTTGAAGTTATCAATGGAAAATTAGGGATTGAAGATGATGGAAAAAAAATGACAATCGGGCCTGGAGAAAATTACACTATTCAGAAAAATTCAGCACATAAATGGTACAATGCAGGCGAAGAAGACCTTCACATGATTGCTGAAATCAAGCCAGCATTAAAATTCGAATTCTTTTTAGAGTCGATGTACTCACTAGCTCATCAAGGCAAAGTAAAAAAGAATGGTCTTCCTGGCACTTTACAATTTGCTGCAATATTAAACGAATGTCCCGATGAACTATATGTTGTTGGTCCGCCAATTGCTGCACAAAAATTTATGGCAAAAGTAATAGGGGGATTTGCAAAATTAATTGGTTACAAAGGCTTTGTACCGTATTCAAAAAACAATTAAATAAACAATAACAATCTAAAAAACAAAACCATGAAAAAAATCATTTTAGCAGTAGCCGTGGTATCGGTTACATTATTAACACTTTCATTTAACAAGGTTGATGAGAAAAAAGTAGTTCTTCAAGTTACTCATCAAGTGAAAAGCTATGCAGACTGGAAGAAAGGATTTGACGCAGGGAAAAAAGATAGAGACAATGCTGGTATCAAGACTATTGGAGTTTATACATCAGTAGAAAACTTAAACTTGGTAACTGTAATTGGAGAAGCTCCAAGTATAGAAGTTGCTAAAGGCTTTTTAGGCAATCCAGAATTGAAAGCATCAATGGAAAAGATTGGTGTAATATCAGCTCCGGAGATTAAAATTCTTACTCAAATGGATTAAGAATTAACTCACCATTTAAAACAAAAAATGCTTCAATTTCATTGAGGCATTTTTTGTTTACACATTCTCAAACAAGAACAATTCCTCTTCTTCAAAATGAATTTTTTTCTCGAATTCAAAATCCAATTTTTCTAATAATTTAATTGAAGCTTTATTTTTCGGATCAGTAATTGCTAAAATTTTATTTAGTTTTAGCTTTTTTCGAGCGAAAATCATCAAGGCTTTAGAAATTTCAAAAGCGTAACCTTTACTCATAAATACTGGAAGAAAAGCAAAGCCAATGTCTGGATGATCTAAATTTTCTCGTTTGATTAATCCGCACATTCCGATGGGAGTTTTATCATCTTTTGTTTCAACAAGAGCTAAACCAAAACCATTTTCAGCATAACTTTTTAGTGGACCATTTAAAAGATAATTCTCAGCATCTTGCTCATTTTTAACATTCCTGTCTCCAATAAATTCTAACCAAGATTCGCTTTTTAAAAGTTCCACAATAAAAGCGGTATCAGCCAAAGTGAATTCTCTGAGATTTAAGTTTTTACTTTGTAGAATTATAGGCATAAGAGAATTAATAATTTAAGCTAAGTTCGACTGATTAAAAACAAAGTTAAAATTAATAAACAATTTCAGTTGTAATTAAATCCTCAAATGTTTCTCGTCTTCTTATTAATTTTATTTCATTTTTAGAAATTAGAACTTCAGCAGGTCTTAAACGTGAATTGTAATTATTGCTCATACTAAAACCATAAGCTCCAGCATTGTGAATAGCCAAATAATCTCCAACACTCACTTCTTCAATCATACGGTCAAAACCTAAGGTATCAGATTCACAAATATAACCAACAACGGAATAAAGTCGTTTTTTCAAATGAGCTTTACTTAAATTTCTAATGTGGTGATAGGAATTGTAAAACATAGGTCTTATTAAATGATTTTGTCCACTATTCACACCAACAAACAAAGTTGAAGTCGTTTGTTTAATGACATTTGCTTTCACAATTAAAACTCCTGCTTCACTCACTAAAATTTTCCCCGGCTCAAACCATAGTTCTAATTTTTTACCATAACGTTCACAAAAGCTTAAAAATGATTTAGAAATCTCTTTCCCAATTTCTTTTAAATTGGTTACAATATCACCTTCTTTGTATTTCACTTTAAATCCGCTTCCCAAATCTAAAAACTCTAAATCTTTGAATTGAATTGCAGCTTCATACATTAATTCGGCTCCACGAATAAAAGCTCCAGAATCTAAAATGTCAGAGCCAGTATGCATGTGTAAACCGTTTACTTTGATGTTGAAATGCTCAACAATTCGCTGAATATGTTTGATTTGATAAATGGAAATTCCAAATTTTGAATCGATGTGACCTACAGAAATATTATTATTCCCACCAGCCATGATATGCGGATTTAAACGTATGCAACAAGGAATCGTATCTTTATAATGAATGCCAAATTCTTCAAGTATCGATAAATTGTCAATATTGATATGTACACCTGAATTTATTGCGGTTTCAATTTCTTCAAAACTCACACAATTTGGAGTAAACAAAATATTTTCTGGTTTAAATCCTGCTCTTAATGCTAACAACACTTCTTCAATTGAAACTGCATCACAACAAGCTCCTTCAGCTAACAAAAGTCTTAAAATATTAATATTTGTACACGCTTTCATCGCGTAAAACAACTTCACATCTACACCTTTAAACGAGTTCTTTAATAAATGATATTGACTTGTAATTTTATCAGCATCATAAACATATAATGGACTTTCGTATCTCTCTACAGCTTCTAAGAGTTGTTCGTCTTTCATAAATTAAATTTTTGCAAAAGTAGCAAAATTTTAAAATATAAACAAATTATTAAATTCTAAACAAAATGTTTAAAATTTAACTTTATTTGAATTCCTCTAAATCAATCGAAGTTGCACCAACAGTAATTTTTGTTTTAGCAATTTCTTTGTTCAACTTATCGATAATTTTTTTAGACTCTTCTCTATTGAACTGTTTACCTGCCAAAACATTTAATTCCTCTTTCAGTTGAAACAAAATTGTTGCAGAACGATACGCACTTAGAACTTGATTTTTTGTCAATTTATAAGTCAACATTTTTTTAGAAATTTCTTCGTTAGTTACTTTAATATTACTCGAAACAGGATCAGTAAATGAATTAATTTCAAGTAAAATTTCACGATTTAAGGAAATTAAAACCTCGGATTTTCTCAAACGTACAAAGGCAGTGTCCATTTTTGAACTTGGATATAAGCTCATTTCCAATACTTCTGGATCTGTTTGTTTAACCGTTCTTGAACCGTTCCAAACTCCCATTCCTTGTCCACGAGCAATAACTTCAAACTTCTTATCTTCTTGTAAAGCTTCAAAAAACTGACGAACAGCAACACTGTCGTTGTCTGACAACAATTTATCCTTCAATTTCCACTGATCAGAATCAAAAACATCTTCCAAGTGAATCTGTAAACGTGCATCAAAAGTTGGTTTGGCGTCAATAACGCTGACATGCATCATAACCTCATCAGCTAATTCGGACAAACAATCATTCGGAATTGCCAACAGTTTTACCTCAAAAGGATCCTTTTCTTTCGTTGGTGAAAAAACAAATTCTTGCGTATAAAGGTCAAAAGTAGATGAATCTTGAAAAGTATATAAACCGTCTTTTTCAGTATAAGTTGCCCATTTATAACCCATTAATTGTTTGTAATGGTCTAATTTCGCTTGATAAACAGCTCTTTTGTCAATTGCTTCTTGTTTTTGAATTTTCAACTCAGCAATTTTCCGTTTGTAAGCTTCAAATAGGTTATATAAATCAACAATTTTTTGCTGAGATTTTTTTCTTGTCTTTTTATTTGAATTTGTTGTAGGATCGTAATTCGTGAATTTTTTTGATTTTCTACGGTGCTTTTTAACAGCGTGTGAAGCTTTTGAAGAAGTTGTAATAGGCGAATATCCCATATCAGAATAAGCCTTTTCCTCTTTCTCAATTTTCAATTCCGTTTCTTGTTTTTTCTTCTCATTGTATTCAATCCAATAGTCGAAACCTTTTTTTCCGTGGATCATTTCATCAATTTTTGCGATTCGATCAAATTCCAATTGATTGATAATACTTTGAAAAGTTAATCCACTTGAAAAAGTAGAATCTGGAGCTAAAAAACGTGTTTCCCCCGAACCAAAAAGGTGGTAAGACAAGCCATTTTTTTCAATCACAACCGTTGTTTGTTTGTCTGCATTATAGCCCCAAACATCGCAGTGAACAATGGTGTTTTTATTTTTCCCAGCGGTGAAAAAATCTAGAACAGCAAATTTTTCTGGTTTGAGTGTTTCTTTTTCTGTTTTAGTTCCTCTTTTAATCTCTGCAAGATAAGGAAATAAACCAACCGCTTTTGGTAAACCTTTGTTCCATCGTCCTTTTTCGTCCTTTTCACGTTCTTCTAATAATCCCGCACTGGAACTTCCATCTCCCGCTGCAATGAGTACATTATCAAATTGTTGTGCGTCTCCACCAAGTAAAAGGTAAAATTCATTTGAACGCACTTTAACATATTCATTTACAGCTTGATTAAAAGCTCTGTAAACCAGTAATTGGTCTTCTATGTCCAAAAAATGGAAGGTTGAGAGTAAATCTTTTTTATCGTTAAAACTTAAACTTGGATTTAAAATTTGTTCCAATTTCGGATGTGGAATTTTTCCTTCGCTCGTTTCTTTAAATGCATTTGGAGGCAAAAGCGGAAGCAATATTTTTTCAAACCGCATGTATTGAACGATGTAGTTTTGTAATTCTTTTTCTCCTGTTCGTTTTGCTAATAAGACTTTATTTAATTCCCAAAGAGCAATTTTATTTGTCGCCTCAGCAATAATTCCTTTTGGAGATTTTGCAATTTCACTTGTACGAATAAATAATTTCTCCGGATTATTGATGATGTTAATTTCAATGGAATCATAATTAATATCCTTATTCGCAAAACGAATAATTTTGCCTTTGTATTCAAAATAGCGACCAATATTAGTGTCTAAAATCGGACTCTTTTTAACAATATGGTATAAATAGGCTTTTTCCTCTGAAGTGAGTGAAATTTGATCTTGAGAAAAAAAGGTGAAATGACTTGTTAAAAGTAAAAATGTAAAAAATATCTTCATGCAGTAAAATTAAAACATTAAACTAATAATTCAGTAAGTCAAAAAAGTTACAATCAACAAGTGATTTTTAATAAACAAAAAAGTCGTTCCAAATTTGAAACGACTTTTAAATTATAATTGTTGATGAAATTATTTTTTCACAAATTTCTCTTGAGAAACATTACCATCTTTTTCAATATTCACAAAATAAACTCCTGCGTTTAATTTAGAAACATTGATTTTATTTTCAGAAAAAGTAAAATTCATTTCTTTTCCACTTAAATCTGTGATAGAAATTTTTTCTTGTCCGTCAAAGTCTCCTGAAAGTGTCAATTCATCCGTTGCTGGGTTTGGAGAAAGAGTAAAAGTAGATTTACTATTTTCAGCAATTGCAGCTTGATTCGTTGGTAAAACTGTATTTAAAACAAAATTCAAATCAGATAATTGGGTTGTTCCATTTTGAATTAATTTAACGTTTACATAAGTAAGTAAAGGCAAGTTATTTCCTGTTAAATCATAATAATCATATTGATCTAAAATTATTTGAACAGGAACTGTAGTAAAGACAACTACTGAAGTATTAATTGTATCAATTAAATGATGACGAATTACATTTGTCTTTGTAACTGTTGGACTTAATTTTAAAGTTCCGATTCCATCAAATTTTGAAAATGAATTTCCAGAAGCTGGATTAACACCTGCATTAGATTGAACAGTGCCATTAAAAATATCTGAAATTTGATCGTTTAAAGCAAAATCATAAGTCATAAAATCCAATCGATCCGTATTAAACATCATTTTAATAGTCCCAAAAACTGCATTCCCAGTAACATATTCAATTCCTGCTACACTTCTTCCTGAAGCACTTGTTTCCAAGTAAGTCGTTAATACATTTTGTATTGAATTAATTTTATTTGATGTTGGAAAATCAGTTGTATTAGCATTCGCAAATATTGTATCTAAACGTGTTCCATTTGGTGTAAATCCATAAGTAGAATAATCCCATGTAACGCCAGAGCCCACTGTACTAGCGTAATTACTTGCGGCAGAATCAATTAAATACATTTTTTGAGATGCTCCAATTGCATATTCATTTGCAGCCGTAAATGATTGTCCAAAAGAAATTCCTGATAATAAGCAAACAGATAAAAGTAGTTTTTTCTTCATAGTTTTTAAATATATTGTTTAATAAAATATTAAGTACAAATCTAATAAACAAAAATAGAAAATAAGTATTAAAAATTAATTAAACTTCCCTTATGTTTTTGTTAAGGAACTTATTTTTAATTTTGTAGTTTAAATAACAGTACAAAACCTTAAACGGATTAAACTTAAAATGGTTGGAGAAAAATTTTTTAAACGATATGCCAAGCTTTCATTTATCGTAATTGTTTTGATTACACTTGGCTTAGCTGTGTTAATTCCAAGCATCAAGTTTGACTACGATTTTGAGAAATTTTTCTCAAGCGAAGATAAAGAAACACAGTTTTATTTTAAGCACAGAGAGATTTATCAATCAGATAATGATTTTTTATTAATTGCTATTGAACGAGAAAAAGGTGTTTTCAATAAAAACTTCTTAAATAAAGTAAAGAAATTAGAAGAGGAAATACAAAAAATCAAACACGTAAGTTTTGTTCGATCCATTTCTTCGGAAAAAGAATTATTCCTTCTCACCGGAGGAATTATAGGACGAAAACCGTATTTTAGAAACGATTCGAAATTAATAAAAGAAGATTCTCTTCGCATCTACGAGCACGAGGAATTAATTAATAATTTAATTGCAAGGGATGGGAAATCATTGTGTATGTTTATCAAACACGAGGATTATTTACCCGGCAAAAAAAGTACCATTTTAATCGATAAAATTCAAAAAATTGTCAAAAAGTACTCTTTTGAAAAAACCCGCATCGCAGGGCGAACTATCGCTCAAAAATTCTATATTGGAAAAATGACAACTGAATTACTGATGTTTTTAGCATTCAGTATCGTTCTTATCATATTATTTCTTTGGGTAGCTTTCAAAAGTTTGTGGGGAATTCTGATTCCGCAAATTGTACTTGTCATGTCTTTGATTTGGGTGCTAGGATTTATGGTTGTTTTTGGCGAACCAATCAACGTGATCTTATCCATTCTTCCCTCCATCATGTTTGTTGTTACCATGTCTTATGTAATTCATTTGGTGTCGCGCTATTTGGATTATTTGAGAGCAGGAATGACAAAATACGATGCTTTGAGAATTTCAATCAAAGAAGTTGGTGTTGCAACCTTTTTAACCTCTTTCACTACATCAATTGGTTTTATTTCCTTGATTGTGATTCAGTTACAACCAATTCAATCTTTCGGAATTGTAACGGGAATCGGCGTTATGCTTGCTTTTATCATTACAATTGTTGTTTTACCACTTTCATTCTATATTTTTCCTTCGCCAAGAAAAATTACAGAAACAAAAGATGCTCCTTACTGGAATCGATTTTTGAGAAAATTGTTTATCATAAATATTAAAAACAAAAAATTAATCATATGGATTTTTGCAATTTTAACTGTCGTTTTTGGTTTACTCACATTCAAATTAGAATCAAATAATTACATGCTCGACGATTTGCGTCCAGACGAACCAATCAAACAAGATTTCAATTACTTAGACAAACATTACGGCGGAATCAGACCATTAGAATTTGCCATCCATGTCAAAGGAGAAAACGATTGCTGGGATTTAGAAGTTTTGCAAGAATTAAATAAATTGGAAGATTATTTAGTAAACAATTACAAAGCAAAAATCAATGTTTCTTTGGTAACTTTGTTGAAAGTCTTGAATCAATCTTCTCATCTAGGGAAAAAAGAATATTTTAAACTCCCTGAAACACAACGAGAAATTAGAAAATTAAGACGACCAATCAAATTTGCTGAAAAAGGTCAATTGTTTAAAGTCGTTGTTGATTCTACAGAAAAAAACATGCGAATCAGTGCAAATATACCCGATTGGGGAAATATTCGTGTGAAAGCTGAAAATGAAAAATTCAAAAAATTTATTGCTAAAAACATCAATCCAGACTTAATTTCAGTCAAATTTACAGGAACAGCTTACCTTTTGGATAAAAGTATGAGTTACATTTCTTACAACTTGGTTGAAGGTTTAATTATCTCCGTTTTGATGATTATTGTCATCATGTTAATTGTCTATAAAAACTTGAAATTGGTTATTCTAAGTGTGATTCCAAATGTGATTCCTCTGATTATTTTAAGTGGAATGATGGGCTTGATGCACGTTGATTTGAAAATTTCTACCGCTGTAATTTTTACCATTTCACTCGGAATCGCCTTTGATGATACCATACAATTTTTGGCAAAATTTAAAATTGAATTAGACAAAGGAACATCAAAAATTTACGCTATCAAAACCGCTTATTTGGTTACAGGGAAAGGTATGATTTTATCCTCTTTGATCGTTTGTAGTGGGTTTTTGACACTTTTATTCTCAAGTTTCGACGGAACATTCATGATGGGATTCATGATTAGTATCACACTTTTTGTGGCTTTGATTTCTGATATTACACTTTTACCTGTGTTGATTTTGGTGTTTTTTAAACCTAAATCAAAAAAGTTATGAGTTATCAATGAGTAGTTATGAGTGTTATTTAACTGTCTAACAATCTATTATGAAACATTTTATTTTACTAAGCATCATTTTTACAAGTTTCTTTGTTCAAGCGCAAAGAAAAATCATCAGTTCCGATTCGCTTATTATTACTGGAGAAATTAAAAAAGAAATAAGACTTTCCA
>JAZKEO010000015.1:0-20778 GCA_040386975.1 Bacteroidota bacterium
ATTCTACAAAAAACAAAAAAGCGATTGATTTATTTGAGAAAGCACAACAAGCTCCAAGTAAATCTGTTGATCCAAAATACGGAGGAGCAAATTATGCTGCTGGAATTCCATATTTAGAACAAGCTTTAGAAAAAGATCCAAATTTTTGGGAAGCACATTTGTTAGCCGGAGAATTTTGTGAATATTCAAATCGTTTGGATGAAGCAATTAAACATTTTGAAGAAGCAATTCGGATTAATCCAAATCACAGTCCGTCTGGAAGTACTTATTTCTTTTTAGGAAATTTAAAATACGATACTGGTGATTACGAAGGAGCTTTGAAATGTATGGATATTTATACACAAAATCGAAATGCGAATCCCGAATTGCTAAAAAAAGCGAATGAAATTCAAAATTCCTGTGATTTTGCAATTGCTAACATGAAAAATCCATCAAAATTTAATCCAATCAATATTGGTCCAGGTATAAATACAGCTGATCCAGAATATTTCCCTACAATTACTGTAGATGGGAAAACAATTTTATTTACGAGAAGAATTGAGGATTCTCGTGTTGTTGGACAATTTAAAGAACAAGAAGATTTTTACATTTCTCATTTAACAGACAAGCAGATTTGGGCGAAAGCAGAACCAATGCCTACAAATATCAATACGGTAAACAACGAAGGTGCACCAACGATTGCGGCTGATGGAAGAACTTTGATTTTTATTGGCTGTCCAGATGTCACGGGAACTTATTATGGAGAAAATCGGACAGGAAAAGGAAGTTGTGATATGTTTATTACCAAAAAAATTGGTTCGAGATGGCAAAATCCAGAAAACATACCGGGAGCAATAAACACAGCCAATTGGGAAACACAACCTTCCTTGTCTTCGGATGGAAAAACCATTTATTTCATTCGTGGAGTTCGTGGACAAGGAGGAGCTCGTTCTTCCGATATTTATACAGCAACTTTGTTGGATAATGGAACATGGGGAACAGCAACAAAATTACCAGATTATGTGAATACACCTTTTGAAGAAGAATCTGTTTTGATTCATCCAGATGGAAAAACCTTATATTTTGCATCTCGAGGACATGCAGGTTTTGGAGGTTTGGATTTATTTGTGACACGTTTGGATGAAAGTGGTAAATGGTCAAAACCAGAAAATTTAGGCTATCCAATTAATACGAAATCAGACGAAAATTCTTTGATGGTTAGCCCAGATGGAGAAATTGGTTTTTTTGCATCAAATAGAGAAGGAGGTTACGGAGATTTGGATATTTACTACTTTGTTATGCCTGAACATTTACGCCCAACAAAAACAGTTTATTTTGATGGTTTGGTGTTTGATGTGAAAACAAAAGCACCTTTGTCTGGTAAATTCTATTTAGTTGATTTAAAAACAGGAAAAGAGGTGATTCGCTCTGAATCTGATAAAGTTACTGGAGAATTTATGGTTTCTTTGCCTTTGGACAGAGAATATGCTTTAAATGTTGAATATCCTGGATATAATTTTTTCTCTGAAAATTTCAACATGATAAACCCAGATAGTTTAGAATCTATTCACATGGATGTTCCGATGATCCCAGTTGGTGATTTAAGGTCAGTAGTTTTGGCGAATGTGTTTTTTGATCTAAATAAAACAAATTTAAGACCTGAATCTTTTGTTGAGTTAAATAAATTACGTGATTTTTTAAGGTCAAACCCAACAATGAAAATTGAAATTGGTGGTCATACTGATACTAGAGGCGATGATAAAGCAAATCAAGTTTTATCTGAAGGGAGAGCAAAATCTGTTATGGATTATTTGATTAAACAAGGAATTGAGGAAATCCGATTGACTTCAAAAGGTTATGGTGAAACACAGACAGTTGTTTCTGATGCTGATATAGAGAAAGAAAAAACGGATAAGGCTAAAGAAAAATTGCATCAAAAAAATCGTAGAACAGAATATAAATTTATAGCTAAATGATTCATTTCTTTAAATTAGTTCGTCCGATAAATATGCTTATCATTGCTTTGACAATGTACAGCGTACGTTTCTTTTATGTTGGTTTGTCAAATTTTGAAATTCACGAATCATTTTTAGGTTTACATGAACAAATTGATTTCTTTTTGTTGGTTTTTTCAACTGTTTTAATTGCTGCTGCTGGAAATATCATAAACGATTATTTTGACATAAAAGCAGATAGAATCAATCGTCCAGAACGTTTAATTATTTCAAAGCACATTAGACAACGTTGGGCAATTTTAAGTCATTGGATTCTAAACGGAGTAGCTTTTTCAATAGCAATTTATTTAAGTATTCGTTACAATACATTTTGGTATGTTTTTGTACATTTAATTTCAATTAATTCCCTGTGGTTTTATTCAATGTATTTCAAGAAAAAAGCATTGATTGGTAATATTTTGATAGCAAGTTTAACAGCTTTAGTACCTATTTTATGCGGAATTCACTTTTATTTAGTTGGCACAATTAAACCTTTAAATGTTGAATTATCAATTTTAAACACACATTCTTGGATTTACTTTTTAGCTGAACATGGACGATTTATTTTCGGTATGGCATTTTTTGCTTTTATTTTGAATTTGGCAAGAGAAATAATCAAAGATATTCAAGATGTGAGTGGAGATAAAGTTATTCATGCTCACACTTTGCCAATTTTAATAGGTGAGAAAAAATCTTCTTTAGTGGCAAGTTTGATTTTATTTATATTGCCTTTGACATCCATTATTTTATATTTTTTGAATGTTCGTTTTCTATTTGATGATGTTTTATTTTTTATTCCTTTTTTGTTAGCTGTACTTTTATCTGGTTTAATCAGTTTTATTTTACTTTTGAATCATTCAAAAAAGTCATTAAAATTTTATGATTTATTAATTAAATGTGCCATGCTTTTAGGTTTGATTCTTCCTTTTTATTGGTCCACGATTCTTTAAAATAGAAATTCTGGATTAAAAATTTGATTTATCGGAAAATAATTTTAACTTTAAATCGTTTTAGTGTATTCATGGAAAGATTTATAAATATTTTAATTGTAGATGAAAGTCAAACAAACCAGAAAGGTTTAAAAGAAATTTTAAACGGAGCTGGTAATAATGTTTTGCTTGCAAATTCTACTTTTGAAGCTTTCCAGATTTTAAATACAAAAGAAATTGGAATCATCATTGTGAATATTGATGAGCCACCATTTAAAGGAGTTGAATTACTCGCACAAATGAAGGATCATGAACTCTTCAGAAATGTTTATAAAGTTGTTTTAACAAATCAAACAAGTACTTCAACCCATATAGTCAAAGGATTAAATGAAGGTGCAATTGATTTTTTGACTTTACCTTTTAGTCCAAATTTGGTGAGAGCAAAAATTGAAATTTATAAATCACTTTATTACAAAGATGGTAGAATTCGTCAATTGTTATCAAATATTTTCCCTGAAAAAGTACTCGAAGATTTAAATACCATTGGAAAATTTTCTCCTAAAAGAATTGAAAATGGAGTTGTGATTTTTACAGATTTTGTTAATTTCTCAAACAAAGCGAAGTCAATTAATCCAATGAAATTACTTAAAAAGTTGGAATCTTATTTCACTAAATTTGATGAAATCACAAGTCGTTACAAACTTGAAAAAATTAAAACAATTGGTGATTCCTACATGGCGATTGCAGGTGTTACGGAAGAAATTAATCATCCAGAAATTAGAACCTGTTTGGCTGCACTCGAAATGCGTGATTTCATGCAAAACGAACGCGATGTGGCAAAGGCAATGAATCGTGATTTTTGGGAAATCCGTATTGGAATTCATTGTGGACCTTTGGTCGCTGGAGTAATTGGATCTACAAAATTCAGTTTTGACGTTTGGGGAGATACAGTCAACATTGCTTCTCGTGCCGAACAATCAGCTCAATCAGATAATATTTTAATTACAAATTCAGTTGCCAAACAAGTTTCAAGTTATTTTGATTTAGTTTCGGTTGGAGAAGTTGAAATTAAAAAACGTGGTGGAACAGTTGAAATGTTTTGCGTAAAACGTTTAAAATTAGAACATTGTTTATATGGCGAAGGAAAAATTGCCAATACAGAATTATTAAAAAAATGTGAACTTCCAGGAAGTGATTTTGATCACATGCAAAAAGACATTTTGAATCGTTTAAAATCACAATTACCTGAAAATATTGTGTATCATGATTTAAATCATACCTTAAACGTAGAAAAAGCAGCAGTCCGTTTCGCACGTTTGGAAGGAGTTTCTGAATACGAAATCATGTTACTTCGCACAGCTGTTTATTATCATGATTCAGGTTTTTTGGTTCAATATCATCAAAATGAAGATTTTGGGATAAAAATGGCAAAAAATCTATTGCCTTATTATGGTTTTGACGAAAATGAAATTAAGATTATTGTTGATATTATTGAGGTAACAAAAGGAGTGCTTAAACCTCAAAATTTATTGCAAGAAATTATGTTAGATGCCGATCACGATTACCTTGGTCGAGCAGATTATTATCATGTAGCAAAAAAATTACGTGAGGAAATGGCAAATTATGAGATCTACATGACCGATGTTGAGTGGATTGACTTTCAGTTAGATTATTTAGAGAAAAAACACGAATTTTACACTGAAACAGCAAAAAATATTCGTCAAGGAGGAAAAAAAGCTAGAATGCTTGAACTCCAAAAATCTAAGATTGAATTGCTGGATAGTAAATTGAATTGATGATTTATCTAAAATTATTTTGAATACTTTATTGAAAATTTTTCTACTTTATTTTTCTATTTTCAATATTTTGCCGATTATCCCAAAAAGAAATAATTTCAATTCTATGCCCATTAATTTCGTAGAAAAGGAGGTAAACTTTCAATGAAATTACACGAGTAAATTTATTTTCTGTTAATCGTCCAATGAATTCTGAGTTAGATAAAGTTTTTAATAAATCCTCAAGTTCGTTTACAAGCTTCAAGCTATAATTAGCATTTCCATTTCTTTGAATATAAAACTCAAGTACATGTTTTAATTGAGTTTTTGCAAGTTTTGACCAAATTACTTCTTTTTTAGCCATTGTTTCATTTCAGAAATTACTTCTTCGCTTTTATAAAATTGGTCATTTTTAATTTCTTTTCTTCCAATTTCAATTGAAGTTTTTTGTTCTGGAGTTAATTGAAATAAAGCTTGCTCGGAAGAATCAAATATTGTTTGTAAAGCATTGAGGAAATTCAAATCTTTTGAATCTTTGATTCTTAAAATTAAATTCTTTTTTAGCTGTGAAGTTGTGTTCATATCAATTGACTTTTACAAATCAAAAATAAGGATAAATTTTTAGATTATGAAATTTTTGTTTTTATAAATTAAAAAACTATCAAGCTAAATGCAAAACCCCTCCAATCACATCTTTTTTAGCTCCAGTAACTGAACTCAAGCAATTTGGCTTTTTCTCCAAAAATAAAGCTCCCAAAAAGGCAAAAATAATCGCTTCTTTGTATTCGATAATTTCTCGATTGGGAATAATTACCTCTCCTGAAAAATAATGTTTGATTCTATCAACAAGAAATAAATTTAAAGCTCCACCACCTGAAATAAAAACAGATTTCAATTCGTGTTGATTTAAGACAGCAGCAATTTGATAAGAAATATGTTCGATAACGGTTCTTAAATTGTTTTCTATGTCCTTGTCGAATTTAATTAAGGGATAAAAATACTGTTCTAACCATTCTGTTCCCAAGGATTTTGGTCCTTCGGATGAATAAAAATCCAATTCATTTAAAAGATTTAAAAGAAAAAAATTGATTTCTCCAGTTTTGGCTAATTCACCATTTTTATCGTATTCTAATTCTTTTGAGTTTGCCAATTTGTTTAATGGAAGATTTCCAGGACAAATGTCAAAAGCAATGATTTTATCTTCTTTTTTAAATGAAATATTTGTAAAACCACCAATATTTAAAAAGGATTCAGCTTCGTCAGCAAACAAAGAAAAATCTCCAATTGGAACTAAAGGTGCACCTTGACCACCAAAAATGACATCTTTTTTACGGAAATCATTGATTGTTTTAATTCCAGTTTTTGATGCTAAAGTTTGTCCGCAACCAATTTGAACGGTAATACCTTTTTCTGGTTGATGAAAAATTGTTTGACCGTGAGAAGCAATCGCATCAATGCTTTTTTTAGAAATTTTATTTTTTTTGATGAATGAATTTACTTGTTTTGCGTAAAATTCTCCTAATTCTTTGTCTAATAAATAAAGTTGAAAAGAGCCGAGTAAATGTGCATTTTTAATCTTCTCCTTAAGTTGTGAGGAATATGAAATTGTGTAATAAGATAGTAAGTCTTGAATCCATTTTCCTTTTTCATCAACTTGAAATTTTACATGTGCAACATCTAATCCATCTAAGGAAGTTCCCGACATAAGTCCAATTAGTTGATAAGATTTCATATTCAAGTCTATTTTAAATCGATTTAAAGGTGGAAAAATAAAATAATAAGTTTAAATTTGCAACTTATTATCGTGAAAAACTAAAAATACTGAAATGAATTTTGATTTAACTGAGGAACAAATTGCCGTTAGAGATGCCGCAAGAGATTTTGCGCAAAATGTATTAAAGCCAGGAGTTATTGAGAGAGACCGTGAACAAAGATTCCCGTATGAAGAAGTAAAACAACTAGGTGAACTAGGTTTTATGGGAATGATGGTTGATCCAAAGTACGGTGGTGGTGGAATGGACACGATTTCTTACGCATTAGCAATGGAAGAAATTTCTAAAATTGATGCTTCGACTTCTGTTTGCATGTCTGTTAACAATTCATTGGTTTGTTGGGGATTAGAAAAATTCGGTAACGAAGAACAAAAATTAAAATATTTAGTTCCATTAGCTACAGGAGAAAAAATTGGTGCTTTTTGTCTTTCTGAGCCAGAAGCTGGTTCTGATGCAACTTCACAAAGAACAACTGCCATTGATATGGGAGATCATTATTTGATGAATGGTACAAAAAACTGGATTACAAACGGTTCATCTGCATCAATTTATTTAGTAATTGCTCAAACTGATGTAGCAGCAGGACACCACGGAATCAATGCTTTCATCATCGAAAGAGGAATGGAAGGCTTTATTGTTGGTGCAAAAGAAGATAAATTAGGAATTAGAGGAAGTGATACACATACTTTGATGTTTAACGATGTTAAAGTTCCGAAAGAAAATAGAATTGGTGAAGATGGATTTGGTTTCAAATTCGCGATGAAAACACTTTCCGGAGGTAGAATTGGTATTGCATCTCAAGCTTTAGGAATCGCTTCAGGAGCTATGGAATTAGCTTTAGCATATTCAAAAGAAAGAAAAGCTTTTGGAAAAGAAATTTGTAAACACCAAGCAATTGCATTTAAGTTAGCTGATATGGCGACTGAAATCGATGCTGCACGTTTACTTATTTGGAGAGCAGCTGACGACAAAGACCAAGGAAGAAACTACGATCAATCTGGAGCTATGGCAAAATTATTCGCTTCTAAAGTAGCGATGGATACAACGGTTGAAGCAGTTCAAATTCACGGTGGATATGGTTTCGTGAAAGAATACCATGTTGAACGTTTGATGCGTGATGCAAAAATCACTCAAATCTATGAAGGAACTTCTGAAATTCAGAAAATCGTTATTTCAAGAAATCTGATTGGTAAAATATAATTAATTAAGCCATATTGTTCTCGAATGATATGGCTTTTTTAATGTTCATGTGTGAATCCTAATATTGGAGTTAGTATGAGCTTAGAAAAATAAATCCTGTGGTGAATCCCGATAGCTATCGGGAGGTAGAACATGTGGAAAATAAAATGCCCACGTGGTGAAATTGGTAGACATGCCAGCTTGAGGGGCTGGTGCCTTCAGTGGTGTGCTGGTTCGAATCCAGTCGTGGGCACAAAAAGAGTCTGACACGTAGTGTGTTGGACTTTTTCATTTTTAGGCCTTGCTCAAACTTGTTTGAAGGTAAGGTCTAAAAACTAAAAAGGACAGCTGTTTGCAAAACAGCAGACTCTATGCTTGGGATAGCCCACCTTTTTGGTTATTGAAAAAATCCAGTCGTGGGCACAAAAAGAGTCTGACACGTAGTGTGTTGGACTTTTTAATTTTTAGATCTTGCTCAAGTATACTTAAATGTAAATTAAAATTTTCCCAACAAAAAAAGGTCGAACAACTCGTTCGACCTTTTTTCTACTATAATTTTTTCTCTTAGAAAATCTCATTTGCTGCGAAATGGAATTTTCCTTCTATTTCTGCATTTTCATCAGAATCAGAACCGTGAACGGCGTTTCTTCCTTTGTTTTCAGCATAAGATTTACGGATTGTACCGTCAGCAGCTTCAGCTGGATCAGTTGCTCCAATTAAAGTTCTGAAATCTGCAACTGCATTGTCTTTTTCAAGAATTGCTGCCACAATTGGTCCAGAAGTCATATACTCAACTAATTCTCCGTAGAAAGGTCTTTCAGCGTGAACTTCGTAAAATTTTTGTGCTTGTTCAGTTGTTAAACGCGTATATTTCATCGCTTTAATTTGAAAACCCGCTTGGATAATCATATCAATAATTTTTCCTGTGTATGCATTCTCAATTGCATCAGGCTTTAACATTGTAAATGTTCTATTTGTTGCCATTTTTCTTATTTAAATCGGGTGCAAAGATACGAATAAAAGTGCAAAGATACGAATAAAAGTGAAAAGATAAGAGTGAAGAGTGAAAAATAAAAAACTCTTAACTCTTCACTTTTCGTTCTTCACTATTTTTAAACTCCAAATTGGCTCAAATGGTGATTCAAATGCTTGTAAAACATATTGTTCCACTCTTGTTTCTTCAAAACGCCAAAAGAATGAGATTCCTTGCCTTCAAAATGATTTTCACCTAAAGCTTGAGTTCTTTTGATGTAATCTATTAAACGCGTTTTTTCATCTTCAAAAATACGTTCCCCAACAATTATGAAGTCTGGAGCCGTTGGATTAGCTTTTTTGTATGCTTTTTCATTTACAACAATACCTTTAACCAATAGTTTTAAGATGAATTTTTTAAACCCTTTTGGTTTTGGGTATTTATCTGTGAAAATGTATTCATAGGTTACGCTACAATGAGCAAGCATTTGAGCAACATTCATTTTACCCCACAAAGCTTGCGTTTCAGGAGTCAATTTCTCAATGCGATTACAAATTTCTGTTGTAACATCTTCTGCAAATATATTTGGTAATGCCATAATTTTAATTTTTAGCAAACTTAATGAATTTTTTTGTTTTGGTAGGAGTTCAAAAATTTAAAAACTCATGTTGAAAAATGGATTTTATTTCTAAATTGAATATTAAAACCCGCCTTATTATTCCGAAATAAATTTGGAGGTTTTTTAAAAATAAGATTTTTCGAGGCGAACGAGATTTTAAAAGGTGAGTTTACATTGGTAAATGAGCGTTTTAAAATCGATGTTCAACGAAGAAAAAGCTATTTTTAGGAAACCGAATCTATCTTCATTCTGATTCGCCAGTCTTTTGGGTATAGATTATTAAAACGATTCCCAATGTGTTTGATCCAACCCAAAGGAACATTTTGGTAACAAATTAAATTATATCCTTTTTTTCCTTCCAAATCAAAGGTTTCTCCTTTTAGATATCTTAAGGCTTCAATTTTTGTGACTTCTATTTTTTGAGGGAAATTTATCAAGGAAGAATTTAAAGCCAAAGCTTCATTTGGAATGATTTCATCTCGCATAAGCGTTCCGATTTCTGTGCAGAATTTCACAATTCGTAATTCTTGTTGTAATAATTTGATGTCGCTTACGAATAATTCTGGTAAAGCAAAAACGATGTTATTCCATGAAAAGAATTCAAAACCACTTGTCTGACTAAATCCTGAAATTGTTTTTAAATCTTTGATTCGTGTTAAACTTTGGGCTTTTAGTTTGGGTGATTTAATCGTTTTTGAATCTGCATTTTTTTGTAAAACTGCAATGTAAAATCCTTCCGTTTGAACTAAATGAGGCAAAGCATAAGCTCCAGCTTCAATTCTGTCTTGTTGAAAAGGTGAGAAATCTAAGTTCACAATTTCAGCATCTAATTCGTTTTCAAACCAAAAAATGTTGTCCTCGTTTTCTTGTTCGTTAAACGTACAGGTAGAATAAATCAAAAATCCTCCAGGTTTTATTGAATCCCAAACGTCCATCACGATGCGTTTTTGCCTTGCAGCACACAGATTCACATTTTCTTCCGACCATTCCGTTCGTGCATCTTTGTCTTTGCGAAACATTCCTTCACCCGAACAAGGCGCATCCACAACAATTGCATCAAAAAAATGGGGGAGACGCTGAAAATCTTTTGGGTCATTATTTGTGACAACCGTATTTGAGTTTCCCCATTTTATAAGGTTTTCTTTCAGTATTTTGGATCTTGAGTTGATGACTTCATTACTTACAAGTAAACCTTTATTGTTTAAAAATGAAGCAATTAAACCAGATTTCCCTCCTGGAGCAGCACATAAATCTAAAATTTTTGCTTGTTCATCTAAATCCAACTGTTTCAAGACTTTATCTAACATCATCGAGCCAGCTTCCTGAGAGTAGTAAACTCCAGCATGATAAAGTGGATCTAAAGTGAAATTTGGTCTTTCTTCCAAGTAAAAAGCATTTTCACACCAATCAATAGGGGGTTTAGACTCAAGACTCAAGACATTAGGCTTTTTAGGATTCAAACGAATACTAATCGGAGAATTTTGATTCAATGCTTCAAGTAAGTTTTCACCTAAAAAGGAATCATTTTTTACACGATTTTGAAATGCTTGAGGAAAAGGAGTGATGTCTGACATAATTCCCACAAATTTAAAAAAATACTTTTAAACTCTTCACTTTTAGTTTTTCACTCTTCACTAAAGAAAATTCACTAATTTTGCACTTTAAATTGATTATTTTGAGTAAACGAGTAGTTGTTGGTCTTTCTGGTGGTGTGGATTCTTCCGTAGCGGCTCATCTTTTAATTGAAGAGGGTTACGAAGTGATTGGAATGTTTATGAGAAATTGGCACGATGAAACCGTTACTTTATCTAATGATTGTCCGTGGATTGACGATGCCAACGATGCACTTTTGATTGCAAATCAATTGGGAATTCCATTTCAAATTATCGATTTAAGTAAGGAATACAAAGAAAAAATCGTTGATTACATGTTTTCTGAATATCAGAATGGTAGAACGCCAAACCCTGATGTTTTATGTAATCGTGAAATAAAATTCGATGTTTTTTTGAAAGCTGCAATGGAGTTAGGTGCTGATTACGTGGCTACTGGACATTATTGTCAAAAAACAGAACATGAAGATGGAACTTTTGGTTTGATTGCAGGAAAAGACATTACAAAAGATCAATCTTATTTTTTGTGTCAAGTTAGCCAAGAACAGCTTAGTAAATCTTTGTTTCCAATTGGAAAATATTTGAAATCAGAAGTGAGAGAAATTGCAAGTAAAATTGGACTTGTTACAGCTGAAAAGAAAGATTCACAAGGACTTTGTTTTGTTGGAAAAATTAGTTTACCTACTTTTCTTCAACAACAATTGAAATCAAAAAAAGGTAAAGTGATTGAGATTCCAAACGACAATCATAAACTGTTGGCATATCATCAGATCAAACCTGTTTTGGAGAATGTTGAAAGTCTAATTGTACCTTTTGAGTTTGAAGAAAACGAAGGAAAAGTTGTTGCTGAACATCAAGGAGCACATTACTATACTATCGGACAAAGAAAAGGTTTACATATTGGCGGTAGGCCAGAGCCTTCCTTTGTTGTACAAGTTGACGTTAAAAACAATTTGATTTTTTCGGGTCAAACCGATGAACATTTAGCTTTAAATAGATGGGCTTTATTTATTGAAAATAAAGATATTCACTACATTAACTTAAATGAAAAGTTTGTATTGAATGAGTCAAAAGACTTATTAGTAAGGATTAGATACCGTCAAAAGTTACAAAAAGCGACTTTAATTCTGAAAGAAAAAGGTTTGTATATCTTGTTTCACGAATTGCAACGCGGAATTACGCCTGGGCAATTTGCAGCTTGGTATCTTGATGGTGAATTACTCGGTTCAGGAGTAATTAACTGAATTTCTAAAATCAAAACTTCTTCGTTATTTCAGTTGAAACAAACTTGAAAATTTGACTGACTTTGGCTTTGATTATTTGTAAAAAGAATAGTGTCCATTAAATTCGCTACTTCAAAAATGGATAAAGAACTATTCATTCCTTTTTGTTTATGAGATTCTAAACGCTTTTGAGCAAGTTCAACTGGATTTGAATTAATTACTTGACTTTGAAAATTGTATATCATGGCTTAAAAACTTTTTTAGGCATATATACGGTGTTTAGTCTTTTAAGGTTTCCTTTTTGATGTAAAAAATGAATGAGTAGGATTTAATTCACTGGAAGATAGGTTTTTATGATTTTAAAAATGAATCATATATTTGATTAAAAATATTACTTACCAATAAGCAATAGAATCTTATTGGTGAAAAATCGGCCTAATATTTAAAGGTTTTTTGAGTGAAATAAAACTCGTAAAAATAGAGATAGCAAAGTAATGAAATGGATTTGCTCATCGATATTTTAGAGTTTTAGGAATGAACAAAATTGTCCACATTGGGAATTTAAATTTTTGGAGAAAATAAAACTGTGGACAAAATTAAATATAAGCCGTGTCTTTTGCTCAACTTTTTGACTAGAAAAAGTTGAAAAAAATGCTTATTCCCACGAATTATTTTGAGGATCAAATTTCACAAACTCGCCAGAATCGGTAAATTCTGAACTTGTCATACTAATTTCAAAAACTCCTTCTCCTGTCGAAGAGAAAAACAAACAGTTTTTCCCTAAAATGGCCTCAATACTTTCATCATTTATAAATGCAAAATGAATTCCAAATTCGTTTTCGTTTTCAATGCAATAATTGTATGTTAAAAGTCGATTTTTTAGCTTTTCTTTTTGTTCTTCGCTAAAATTGACAAGATTATTTTCATCTTCAAAAAAATCTTCTTTTGCTTGATAATATTTTTCTTTGGCTTCTTTTCGGAATAATCGGATGTCGTAACTCATTTTTCAGTAGATTAGTAAGTTAAATTTAGGACTTTTCATATAATTCAATAGGCAAATCGTCCGGGTCAAAAATAAAGGTAAACTTTTTTTTCGTAAATTCATCTATTCTGACTTCTTCAACAAAAATATTTTTTTCTCTTAAGCGAATAATTTCTGCTTCAATATGATCTACTTCAAAAGCTAAATGCCTTAAACCACAAGCTTCTGGACGAGAATTTCTTTTTGGAGGATTTGGGAAAGAAAAAAGTTCGATGATGTATTCTCCATTCAAAGCTAAATTTAATTTGTAAGAATTTCGTTCTTCTCTAAAAACTTCTTGTAAGATTTCTAAACCCAAAATGTCAGTGTAAAACTGTTTCGACTTTTCGTAATCAGAACAAATAATAGCAATATGATGAATTTTGTTTAAAAGCATACTATTTTAGTTATCAAAGTTATATTTTTCTTTATGAAAATCCAATCTTGTTATCTTAAATTAACATAAAGTCTTAATATCCTGACGTCCTAACATCTTGAAGTCTAAAAAAAAGTCGTAATTTTGCAGCATGAAGACAAAAACGCTCAAAAAAAATAAGGTAAATGTTGTTACTTTAGGTTGTTCAAAAAATATATTTGACTCAGAAGTTTTAATGGCACAACTGAAAGCGAATAAATTTGATGTTGAACACGAATCGATGAGTGATGATTCAGAAATTGTCATCATAAATACGTGCGGTTTTATTGATAATGCAAAACAAGAATCTATTGATACAATTTTGCGTTATGCTCAAGCAAAAAAAGATGGAGAAGTTGATCGTGTTTATGTAACTGGTTGTCTTTCTGAAAGATATAAAGATGAATTGGAAGTTGAAATTCCAGAAGTAGATGCTTTTTTTGGTACAAGAGATTTACCAAGACTACTTAAAACTTTAAAAGCAGATTATAAGAAGGAATTAGTTGGAGAGCGTTTATTGACAACGCCTTCGCATTTTGCTTATTTTAAAATTGCGGAAGGTTGCGATAGACCTTGTTCTTTTTGTGCTATTCCGATTATGCGTGGAAAACACGTTTCGACGCCAATTGAAGATTTAGTTACTTCAGCGAAAAGTTTGGCTGCAAAAGGCGTGAAGGAAATTATGATGATTGCTCAAGACTTAACGTATTATGGTTTAGATATTTACAAAAAAAGGAATTTAGCTGAATTAATTGAGAAACTTTCAGAGGTGGAAGGAATTGAATGGATTCGTTTGCATTATGCTTTTCCTGCTGGTTTCCCAATGGATGTGATTGATGTAATTCGCGACAACAAAAAAGTGTGTTTGTATTTAGACATGCCTTTGCAACATGGTTCAACGAAAATTTTGAAATCCATGCGAAGAGGAATTACGAGAGAAAAAACAGAGGAATTGGTAAACGAAATTCGTGCTAAAGTACCTGGGATTGCTATTCGTACAACATTAATCGCTGGTTATCCTGGTGAAACTGAAGAAGATTTTGAGGAAATGTATGATTTCGTTGAACGCATGCGTTTTGAGCGTTTAGGGATTTTCACATATTCGCACGAAGATAATACTCACGCTTTTACTTTGGAAGATGATGTTCCAGAAGAAGTAAAAAAAGAGCGTGCCGACTCAATTATGGAATTGCAATCTGGAATTAGCTACGATTTGAACCAAGAAAAAATCGGGAAAACCTTTAAAGTTTTATTTGATAGAGTAGAGGGAGAGTATTTTATCGGACGAACAGAATTCGATTCTCCAGAAGTTGATAACGAAGTGTTGGTTAAAAAAACAGACTCAAATTTCTTACGAATTGGAGATTTTGCTAATATTTTGATTGAAAGTGCAGATCATTATGATTTGTATGGGACGTTGATTAGCTAATTGAAACCTACATCTAAATCAATACCTGTTCGATATTCAAATCATTTTCGTTTATTTGTTAAAACGCAATGAGGTGAAATTGATTCCATTTTTCTTATTTCTAAATTTGAGTCTTTTTGGACAAGTAACTTGTTCGACAAAACCTTATAATTTCACTGGATTCTGCTTCGATTATTATCAAAATGGAAAAATTGCTTACATCAAAGAATTTAAAAACGATGATGCAATTGGCATTTGGATGAAATTTGATGAAAAAGGAAATTTAATTTCTCAATTAAATACACGAGATAAAAAAGATTCTTTGGTATTGATTTATCCTTTGTATCAGGAAATTGAAATTAATGAAGAAGAACTTATTGATTATGGAGATGATGCCGATCCTAAATTCCCTGGAGGTCATGAAGAAATGAAAAGATTTTTGACAGAAAACTTTGTTTATCCAGAATCAGCTATTGATTTGGGTTTACAAGGAAAAGTCTACATTACATTTACTGTAGAATCAAATGGGAAAATGACGGGTATTAGAGTAATAAGAGGAGTTCCTGATTGTCCAGAATGTGATAAAGAAGTAATTAGACTTTTTAAATTAATGCCAAATTGGATTCCAGCAGTTGAAAATAGAAAACGAGTAAAAAGAAACATGCAAATACCTTTTAATTTTATATTACAATAATTAGCTTATCATCAAATCAATCCTTATCCCCAAAATCCATCACACAGCAAGTTCCATATTTCTTGTGATTTTGAATCGACAAACCGACAGATAAAAAGGTTTTGTTTAAAATGTTTTTGCGGTGACCTTTATCAGAAACGTCTTCATCGATTAATAAATGCATAACAATTTCAAGAGCTGTGTCATTTCCATAGTCGCAATTTTCTCCTGTTGTGCTGTATCTTGGAGCGAATTTTTTGAATCTTTTATCATAATTTTGATGTCCAGTTAAACCTTTTTTTCCTTGTAATTCCGCATGAGATTTTGCTGAATTATATAAATCTTCTTGCGGTTTTAAAGCTTTCATTCCTTTTGATTTTAATTTCTTCAAATCACTTTGTAAGGAAGTAAGATATGTCATTTTTTTGATGCTAAATTCTGGATTGTCGATGTATTCTTGTAAATAGGTTTGTCCAAATAATTTCCCATTTAAACGTGCTAAATTCATTAGATAAATGACTTCTTTTTCTGTTTCTGAGTAATATTCAATATCCAAGGCAGAATTTGCTTCCATTTTTGTTTTTTCATCCCATTCCGAATAAGGATATTTTTCGTCTTCTTTTGTGTTTTTACTTAGAATGAAAAGTAGAGCAAAAAGGGATATTTTGAACATAACAGTTGATTTATTTTACCAAACATAAGAAATTATTTTGAGTTATTACAGTTTGTAGGCTTATAACCATAAAAACTATTTATTTTTTGCTTTTTTTAGGCTTGTAGTAAGTAAATTTATTTCTTACTTTTGAGAACTCAAATTTTACCAATGAAAAAAGTATTAATTGCCAATCGCGGAGAAATAGCTAGAAGAGTTATTCGTACCTTAAAAAAAATGAACATCAAAAGTGTTGCCGTTTATTCTGACGCTGATGCCGATGCTCCACACGTTTTTGAAGCAGATGAAGCAGTTTATTTGGGGAAATCGCCTTCTTCGGAAAGTTATTTACGTCAAGACGAAATCTTGCGTTATTGCAAAGAATTAGGTGTTGACGGAATTCATCCTGGATACGGATTTTTGTCTGAAAATGCTGGTTTTGCAAAAAAAGTAAAAGAAGCAGGAATCACTTTTATTGGTCCAACGCCTGAAGCAATGGATTTGATGGGAGATAAATTATCGGCTAAACAAGCTGTAAAAGAATACGATGTACCTTTGGTTCCTGGAATCGACCGTGCGATTACCGATGTAAATGAAGCCTTGGAAATTGCTAAAATGGTTGGTTTTCCAGTCTTGATTAAAGCTTCCGCCGGTGGAGGTGGAAAAGGAATGCGTTTGGTGGAAAATTTGGAAGAATTACCTGAACAAATGCGTATGGCACAAAGTGAAGCGCGTTCTTCTTTTGGCGATGATGCAGTTTTTATTGAGAAATTTGTTACAAAACCGCGTCACGTTGAAATTCAAGTTTTCGCCGATACACATGGAAATTATGTGTATTTGTTTGAAAGAGAATGCTCGATTCAACGTCGTCATCAAAAAGTAATTGAAGAAGCTCCAAGTGCTGTTTTAACTCCTGAATTGAGAAAAAAAATGGGAGAATCAGCAGTTGCAGTTTGTAAATCGTGTAACTACGAAGGAGCAGGAACAGTAGAGTTTTTACTTGATGCAGATTTGAATTTCTATTTTTTAGAAATGAACACACGTTTGCAAGTTGAACATCCTGTAACGGAAGAAATTACTGGTTTGGACTTAGTTGAATGGCAAATTCGTGTTGCTCGAGGTGAAAAATTGCCAAAACTACAAGATGAATTAAAAATAAATGGTCACGCGATTGAAGTGAGAGTTTACGCTGAAGACGCACTAAATGGTTTCACACCAGATATTGGAACTTTGTTGCGTTACCGAGTTCCTTTTGGAGAAAATATCCGCGTGGATGATGCTTTTGAAGAAGGAATGGAAATTCCAATTTACTACGATCCAATGATTGCAAAATTGTGTGTTTGGGGTGAAACGCGTGAAATAGCTATTGAAAATACTTTAAAAGCAATCGATGAATATCAAATTTCAGGTTTAAAAACGACTTTGGATTTCGGGAAATTTGTTATGAAACACGAAGCTTTTCGCTCAGGAGATTTTGATACAAATTTTGTGAAACAATATTTCTCTGATCCAAAAATCATGGCTGAAGCGATGGAAGATGAAAAACAAGCTTTACTTTCCTCTGTTGAGCAAATCTGGAATCAAATCGAAACTAACAAACGCAAGGAATTTACTTCAAAACCAGTTCACGGTGCTTGGAAGTTGATGAGAGTTTGATAGGAGTGGAGAGTTAAAAGTTAAAAATGAAGAGTTGAGAATTAAAAGTGTAAAATGAAAATTTTAAATAGAATATCTAATTTCGATGACGGAAAAAGAAAATATTTTTCTATTTTTATTTCAGTTGCAATTGCTATTCTTTTAACACTTTTGGGAATTTATGTAATTGAAGATTATGGAATAGCTCTTTTTATCTTAGTTCCTTTTTTTCTTGGTTTCTCTCCTGTAATAATTTACGGATATAATAATGATTTTTCAAGGTCAAAAGCTCATGAATTAGGTTTTTTGTCTTTTGGGATATTTTTGGCTTGTCTGATAGCTTTTGCAATTGAAGGTCTAATTTGTATTGTAATGGCTTTGCCTATTGGATTAGCTTTTACTTGGATAGGCATTTTAACAGGCTATTTTTTAATCAATAATAATCCAACAAAAGGCCCACCAACATTAATCATATTTATATTTTTAATTCCTACTTTTTCATTCGTTGAAAGTGGATTCGAGCCAAAGTTATATACTGTGGTAACTTCAATTGAAATTAATGCTTCACCTGAAGAAGTATGGAAAAATGTAGTAGAATTTCCAGAATTAAAAGAACCGACTGAATTTATATTTAAAACTGGAATTGCTTATCCAATTAATGCAAAAATAAAAGGCAAAGGAGTAGGAGCAATACGTTATTGTAATTTTACAACGGGAAGTTTTGTTGAACCAATAACAAAATGGGATGAACCGAATTTATTAGCTTTCGACGTTTTAAAGCAACCACTACCAATGAAAGAAATGAGTTTTTGGGATATTGATGCACCACATTTACATGATTATTTTGTTTCCAAAAGAGGTCAATTTAAGATTGTAAATTTAGGAAATGGTAAAGTAAAATTAATTGGAACAACTTGGTATTACAATGATATTAAACCTAATTTTTATTGGAATATTTGGAGTGAAAATATAATTCACAAAATCCACAATAGAGTTTTGAACCATATTAAAATAAACTCAGAAAAATAATTTATTATTTGAGATTTCAAAAGCGTCTTTACTCCCGATAGCTATCGGGATCGCGAGAAATTTTTTTAATCAAATTAACCCAAGGCTACATCTAAAATCATCATAACTAAAAATCCGCCAATAAAACCTAAAACGGCAATATCGGTGAATTTATCCCTTTGAGTTTCAGGGATTACTTCTTCAACCACAACAAATATCATTGCTCCAGCAGCAAATGCTAAGGCAAAAGGTAAAATTGGTTGCATGTGAACAACTGCCATTGCTCCTAAAACTCCTGCAACTGGCTCAACGATAGCTGATAATTGTCCGTAATGAAAACTTTTCCAACGGCTAACACCTGATCTTCTTAATGGCATTGCTACGGCAAATCCTTCAGGGAAATTTTGAATTCCAATTCCTATAGCTAAAGCGATAGCACCAGCGTAAGTAGCTCCATCCATTCCAAGTGAAGCTGCACCAAATAAAACTCCGATTGCTAATCCTTCAGGAATATTGTGTAAAGTAATCGCTAAAACCAATAAAGTTGTTTTGTGTAGTTGTGTTTTCATACCTTCAGTTTCATTGTCCTTGAAATTGATATGTAAATGAGGTAATTGTTTGTCTAAGATAAAAAGAAAAATTGCTCCTAAGAAAAAACCAACTGCAG
Organism: Bacteroidota bacterium; assembly: GCA_040386975.1. GTDB lineage: Bacteria > Bacteroidota > Bacteroidia > Flavobacteriales_D > Crocinitomicaceae > M2408. The sequence continues at coordinate 19,533 of JAZKEO010000015.1, forward strand.
CAGGCATCCAAGGCATAGAAGGATACATTTTTTCCGACATTTCAATCGCTGGGTTTAGCAAAGACCAAAAACTAGCTGCAACCATTACACCACCTGTAAAACCTAGCATTGCATCTAAAAAAGCCCTATTCATTGTTTTGAAAAAGAAAACCAAAGAAGCTCCAGCAGCAGTAACAACCCATGTGAATGTGGTTGCGATTAAAGCTGCATAAACAGGATCTATTGATTTAAAAAAGGTTTCTAAACTATGCATAATGAGAATTTATGTGACAAAGATAGTTATTATAAATGAAATAAAAAAAGTTAGATTAGTCTAACTTTTAAAAAAGTTTAATACATTTTAGAAAAATGCATAAATCGAGGTATTTCAAAATTTTAGGATTGAGTTTACTCGTGTAATTGAAAGAGTAAAAATTTGAAATTAACGAAGACTGAAGGATTTAAAAAGTAGTCTTAATAACCAGCTTTTTCTTTGGGATAAGCATTAAAAATTCCGCTCGAAGTAGCAATTAATTCATTTTTTTGATTAAAAATTTTACATTCAGAAACTAAAATTCGTTTTCCAGCAGAAATTACTTCCGCTTTTGCAATTAATTCATCTCCTTCAAATGCAGGTTTTAAATACTTGATATTCATTTCAATTGTTGCAACAACTTGATGATTTTCAACAACACAAGAAAGTGCAGCAATTCCTAAAGCACCATCACACAAAGTCGCAATTAATCCTCCATGAGAAGCTTTTGGAGTAGCTAAATGATCAGCTTTAATTTTAGCATGATATTCAACTTTTCCTTTTTCAAGTATCAAAAAAGAAATGCCTAATAAATCACCAAATGAATTACTTTCGTTGTATTTTAAAATTAATTCGTTGGAATTAAGTTTATGAATTTCTGAATTACTCATCCTGCTACTTTTGAATCATTGATGTTGTTTTCTTGAAATTTACGATAAACATATTCATTCATTGCATGTTGAATACTCGTATTGTCAATCGTTTTTGACCAAACGTTTACAGATAAGTCAATGCTTTCATGAGTCACTGCTGATACTCCAATTACAGGTTTTGGGTTTTGTAAAATCTTTTTTTCGGATTTAATAAAAGCTTCAATGATTAGTTTTACTTCATCCAAATTTGTTCCGTTGTTTAAACGGAATATCAAATCAATGCGACGTTTTTCTTCCCGTGTAAAATTAATTATCTGTCCATTTGCAACTGGGCCGTTAGGTAAAATTACAACTTTATTGT
>JAZKEO010000015.1:20788-41704 GCA_040386975.1 Bacteroidota bacterium
GAATTTGTTTTACCGTACCAGTTTCTCCTAAGGATTTGATTGTATCGCCAATTTTAAACGGTTTAAAAGCTAAAATCATCACTCCTCCAGCAAAATTTGAAAGTGTACCAGAAAAGGCCATACCAACCGCTAAACCTGCAGCACCAAGTATTGCTACGAAAGAAGTCATTTCAATCCCTAATTGATTTATTCCAGTAACAATAACCAACGCTTTCAGTGCAATTGAGGTTAAACTTGTTAAAAAAGTGATTAATCCTTCGTCAGTTTTACTTTTTACTAAAACTTTTCTTACTCCTTTGGAAGCCATTTTAGCCAACCAAAATCCCAAAACAAAAATTATTATTGCAATCAGCACGTTTGTACCAACTTTAATTAATAGTTGATTTATGTCTTGGTAGGAGTAACCGAATAATTTTTCTATGTTTTTCATTAAATTGGATATTATTTCTTTTTGGATTCAATCTTTTATCAGAATTAACTGCACTAACGTTTGTTTAATCAAAGCTGACGCTTTTCTTATCTTACGTCATAAAGTCTTATGTCTATTTCTTCCTTGTAATCATTAAACCATCGCGAATCGGAAGTAAAATGGTTTCAACTCTTGGATCATTTTTCATCAAGGAATTAAATTCCAAAATTGCTTTGGTATCTAAATCGTTTGGCTTTAGTTCTTCAAGTACTTTTCCTGACCACAAAACATTGTCTGTTAAAATGAAACCACCAGATTTTACTTTGTCAATCACTAAATTGAAATAATTAACATAATTATTTTTGTCTGCATCAATGAAAACCAAATCAAATTCTTCGTTCAAATTTGGAACGATTTCCATTGCATCACCAATTAAATAATTGATTTTCGTGTTAGCTTGAGCTTTGTCGATGTATTTTCTTACAATGTCTTCTAATTCTTCATTGCAATCAATGGTCGTTATTTTTCCAGTTGAAGCCAAACCTTCAAGTAAGCACAAACAAGAATATCCAGTGTAAGTTCCGATTTCAAGAATATTTTTAGGCTGAATCATTTTAGAAATCATGCTTAAAAATCTTCCTTGAAAATGTCCACTTAACATGCGTGGATTCAAGACTTGAAGGTGTGTTTCACGATTTAAGTCATACAACAATTCAGATTCATCAGAAGTATGAGAACAAACGTATTCGTCTAATTTTGAGTCGATAAACTCCATTTTAAAATAATTATGAATTATGAGAAATGAATTTAAAGTTTAGTCCCTTTATAAAGTAATGAAAGTGAAATAGATTCCTCTTTTAAATGTAGAAATTTTTTTCTTTCTTCATCTTTCATAAAATTTTGAAAGTCTAACTCAGTTTCAAATTGTATCAAATGAATTTCATAAGGATTCTCTATATTTGATTCAATTATTTCATCTTTATTAGGTCTTATTCTAATTAAAAGTTGACCATTATATTTCAAAATAATTGGAATCGCAATATCTTCAAATTCATGAAAAACAGTTTCTTTTCCTTCTTTGATATAAATTAATTGAGTTATATAAACCATTTTTTCAACTATGTCAGAGAAAACTTTCGATGTTCTAATTTTTTCTTAAGCTTTAACAGATGTAAAAACTCCAAACTCCTTGATAATCAAATTCGCTAATTCTAAACCAATTCTATCTTGAGCTTCCAAAGTTGCTGCACCAATATGTGGTGTACAAGCAATTTTAGGATGAGAAAGTAACGCTTTGTCTGGATTTGGTTCGTTTTCAAAAACATCTAAGGCTGTAAAAGCAACTTTTCCTGAATCTAATGCAGAAATAAGAGCCTTTTCGTCTATAACTCCTCCGCGAGCAGCATTAACCAAGCGAACACCTTTTTTCATTTTTGAAAATTCATTTTCACCTAAAACAGCACTTCCATCTTTTTGTTTTGGAACATGGATAGAAATAAAATCACAAAGTGGTAAAATATCATCTATTGAAGTGTGGGCATGAATTGGAACAATTACTTCAGCTTGATTTCCTAAAACCAATTTTACATCAACCACGTGATCATGGTGATCTACAGCTAAAACATTCATTCCGCAACCTAAAGCATAAGAAGCCAATGATTGTCCAATGCGTCCAAATCCAATAATTCCAAGTGTTTTACCTCTCAATTCAATGCCTTTTGCGTAATTTTTTTTCAAAGTATTAAAATCTCCTGATTCAATATTTTTATAGGAATCATTTAAAAAACGAGAAGTGGCAAACAAATGTCCCATAACTAGTTCAGCAACTGATTGAGAAGAAGAAGCTGGAGTATTGATAACAACTCTTCCATTTTCTATTGCGTAAGCAACATCGATATTGTCCATTCCAACACCACCTCTTCCGATAAGTTTTAAGTTGGGACAAGCATCAATAACTTCCTTGCGAACTGTTGTTGCGCTTCTAACTAAAACAACTTCATAGTTATTGTCATTCACTGCTTGAATTAAATCATCTTGATTTACTTTATCAGTAATTACTGTATAACCTGCGTTTTCTAAAGCAATTTTTCCTTCTTCAGAAATTCCGTCGTTTGCTAAAATTTTCATCTGTCTTTAAGGTTTTTTATTAAGTATGTTAAAATTAGGGCTGAAAATATTCAGCCCTTCTATATTTTATCCGTTTGTTCGTGTGAATTCTTTCATTACATCCACTAAAACTTGAACACTTGAAAGTGGTAAAGCGTTGTACATGGATGCACGGTAACCACCAGTTGAACGATGTCCAGGTAAGCCTACAATTCCTGCAGCTTTCCAAACAGTATCAAATTTTTCGTTTAATGATTCATCATTTAATTTAAAACAAACATTCATTTTTGAGCGATCTTCTTTTTCAACTGTTCCGAAAAATAATGGATTCGAATCAATTTCGTTATAAAGTAAAGATGCTTTAGCGTTGTTTTCGATTTCTTTCGCTTTTACACCACCAGTTGCTAATAAATTTCTTAAATTCAACATTGCAACATAAACTGAGAATACTGGAGGTGTATTCATCATTGACTCTTTTTCAATATGTTGCTTCAAATCAAGGTAAGAAGGCATGAATGGTGAGCTTGATTTTCCTAATACTTCATCTTTTACAATATAAAGTGTAGCTCCTGCAGGACCAAGATTTTTTTGTGCTCCCGCATAAATCAAATCAAAGTCAGCGACATTAATTTCTTTTGAGAAAATATCAGAAGACATATCACACACTAAAGGTAATGTAGTTTGAGGGAATTTGTGAAATTGCGTACCGTAAATAGTATTATTTGAAGTAAAATGTAAATAATCAACATCGTTTGGAATAGCAAAATTCTTAGGGATGTAAGAGAAGTTTTTATCTTCAGAAGAAGCGATAATATTCACGTCAACTCCAACTTTTTTGGCTTCTTTAATTGCTCCCGATGCCCAAGTGCCTGTATTTATGTAAGCAGCTTTTTTGGCTTCTCTCATCATATTTAAAGCTACAATCGTAAAGCCTAAACTTGCACCACCTTGTAAATAAGCAACAGAATATCCCGCAGGTACATTCAAGGCTTTTTTTACTAAATCCAAAGCTTCGTCCATTACCGCAACGTAATCTTTGTGGCGATGGGAAACTTCTAAAATGGATAATCCGTTAAAATCTAAAACAGCATCTGCTGCTTGTTTGAAAACTTCTTGAGGTAAGATACAAGGACCTGCTCCAAAATTATATTTCATATTTTTCAATTTTTAGACTCCTTGATTTTTCGATCATTCGACAGATATTTCCTTCAATCAAATATCAAAAAAATCTAATAGTCTATATTTTAATATTTTACTAATTATTTAAGAAAAAAAAAGCCACTCGAAAGTGGCTAAATATGTTTATGCTTCTTTTTCAACGGCTTTTTTTGTTGCCGTTTTTTTAGGAGCTGCAACTTTCGTTTCTTTTACTTCTTTTTTAGGAGCCGCTACTTTTTTAGCTGTAACAGTTTTTGCAACTGTTTCTTTCGCTTCTTTTTTTGGTTTTTCTGTTTTTGCAACAGAAACTACTGCTTCTTTTCTCTTACGAGTATTTCCATAAGAACCTATTGTTCTTTTTCCTTTAGCTGTTTTTTTGTCGCCTCTTCCCATAAAATCGTGTTTTTATCTTTAAGATATTTTGTACTCAGACAAAGATATAATACTATTTTGTGATAACAATAAAAAAAATGATATTTTTTGATTTTTTATCTATTTTTTTTATAATTAGAAATTTTCTCAATGAAATGTTTTTCTAAGGCTTCACCACCATTCAATATTTTTTTACACCATTTGATTTTTAATTCGATTATTTCTTCGGGACTTAGTTTCCAATTTAAATCTGAATTCTCCAAACGTGTTCTTATTGTGTTTAGGACTAAAGCCACTGAAACAGAAATGTTAAAAGATTCTGTAAATCCATACATGGGAATTTTTACAAAGTCATCAGCTAAGTCTTTTACTTCATCGGAAATTCCTTTCCTTTCAGTTCCAAATACAAAAGCCATCGGAGTCGATAAATCTAAATCATTTATGGTTTGCTCTGTATGTGGAGTTGTAGCAATAATTTTATATCCTTGATTCTTTAATTTCGTGATGCAATCTTTTGTAACATCATTTCCTTGATTAAAGTTGTATAAATCAACCCAACGTCCCGCTCCTAAAGCAATGTCGCGCTGTACTTTGTATTGATTATCTTTTTCAATAACATTTAATTCTTGAATGCCAAAACAATCGCAGGAACGTAAAACTGCACTTGCATTGTGTTCTTGAAAAACGTTTTCCAAAACTACAGTCATAAATTTTGTACGATTTACTGCAATTCTATCAAACATTTCTCGTTTGTTTTCAGTGATTATATCGTAAAATTCATCAAGAACTTTTTGTCTCATCTATTTAAATTTATGCAAAAGTATAAGTTTTTGTGACAAAAAAAAGGTTATCTAATTTAGATAACCTTCGATCATAAGTGCAAACTATGATTTATTTATGAACCACTATTATTCTTTCTGTTTTTTTTGTGTTATCGTTTTGTATGCTTACAAAATAAGCTCCGTTCTTAACTTCAGAAAAATTAAAACTAATTTTATCTCCCATAATAGATTGTTCTACCTCAATAATTTCACCAACACTGTTTAAAATTGTAACAATTGAATTTGCTAAATTATTTCCTTCCAAGAACATAGATTTGTTTACAGGTATTGGATATAGTAAATATTTTGTCGAAACAAGTTCATTAGTTTGAGTAGATAAAACAGTTGAAATTCCATTTATATCGAATTGAGAAATTCTGTAGTAAGACTTACCAAAAAAAGGATTTTTATCAATTAATTCATAACTTAATTCTACTGAACTATTACCAGCACCTTTAACAATACCAACTTCTTCCCAATAGTGTCCGTCTTTTGAATGCTCAATGAAGAAATAATCATTTTCTCTTTCTGAAGCTGTCGTCCATTGTATTAATACTTTAGTATCAATATTTTCAAATGAAAAATTGGTTAATTCGATTGGTAATAACACTCCACATCCTAAATTAACTCCTGCTGCAGTTCCAAAAAGAGTTCCAAATGATGCTTGCCACCAGTTTTCACCTGCGATTTCTATCAATTCAGAAGCACCACCACCACCACCACTAGGGGAAATTATTCCCGTAAGACTAACTTGAACGCAGCCTCCAGCAGATAATCTTATTTTTCGACCATTAGCAAATGTGATACTACCTGCACATTGGATTGTTAAAGGTGCACAACCTGCTCCATCTAAGTTTACATTTGCGGCAATATGAATTGAGATACCTAGAGGGATAACCACAATGTCACCACAAGCAGGTACTCTGCCTAAATCCCATGAACCAGGAGCATTCCAGTTTCCACCAGTTGCTGTAATTGTTGCTGCTGATATACTTTCTAAACTGAAAAGTAAAAAGGAAACAAGAATAATGTTTTTAGTAATAAATCGTTTCATAGCTTTTTGCATTATAATAAATGATGAATTAGAGTCTTATGATGATAAATCTAACAAAATTATTTTAAAGTAAGTGAGGTTTTTTGATCGAATTATTCAAATGAATCTTTCAAATGAATATACACTATTTATCATTGAATATTTAGATAAAATCACGTGTTTTATGTATGCATGCATACGTATTTATACTTACGTAAGTATACTTACGGATAAAATATCATAAAATGGCGTTTAATTAAACAAAAAAACCGTTTAAAATTTTTTAAACGGTTTTTTATAGCACAATAAAGTTAGAAAACTTAAAAATAAGTCTTATTTATGTACGACAATTATTCTCTCAGTTTTTTTGGTATTATCATTTTGAATACTTACAAAGTAGGCCCCATTTTTTATTTCAGAAAAATCGAAGCTAATTTTATCTCCCACAAATGATTGTTCGACTTCAATAATTTCACCAACACTATTTAAAACTGTAACGATTGAATTTGCAAGATTATTTCCTTCTAAAAACATAGATTTGTTTACTGGAATTGGGTATAATAAGTATTTTGTTGAAACTAATTCATTTGATTGTGTACCTAAAACAGTTGAGATTCCATTTATGTCATATTGAGATAAGCGATAATAAGATTTACCAAAAAATGGACTTTTATCTATAAATTGATAATTCAATTCACTTGAGCTTGTACCTGAACCTTTTATTATTCCAACCTCTTGCCAGTAATAACCATCTTTAGAATGTTCAATATAAAAATAATCATTATCTCTTTCCGAAGCTGTTGTCCATTGTATTAAAACTTGATCATCTATATTTTGAAACGAAAAATCAATTAATTCAATTGGTAAAATGACGGCACAGCCTAGCTGAGCAACACCATTTAGCATTCCATCACCAGCTCTCCATTCTTCAACTCCACCAACCATTATTCTTTCAGAAGCACCACCACCATTTTTACTAGGAGCTATTAACCCACCAGCTAAAATGTTTACACACGATCCAACTCCTAGATTTAGTTTTTTACCGTTACTAAATTTTAAGGTCCCAGCTATGTTTAATTGAATCTTTCCACATAATGGGTCGGTTGGGTCGTCTAAATCAACAGTTTGAGTTATTGTTATACCCAAACCTACAGGGATTTCAATTGTGTCTCCACATTGCGGTATTGAACCTCTATCCCAGGTGTCAGGCGAATTCCATGCTCCATTATTTGTAATTGCTGTAATAATTGCAGCATTAGTCTTAAAACTAAAAAAAAATAAAGCTATTAAAGCAATGTTTCTGGTAATTATTGTTTTCATAGTTTCTGGTTTTAATATAATTGAAGAATAAAAATCATTTCAATTATGTTTTGTTAAATCTAACTATTTTTTTGATAAATCACAAAAAAAAAACATTTTTTTTGTGATTACTTTTTTAAAATAACATTGATAATGAATATTCACTATTTTTGAATGAATATTTATTAAAAAAGAGTCATTTTATATATGCACGCATATAGTAAAATGCTTAAATGAGAGAATCTAAGGGATAAAAAGCTTAAAAATGACGTTAAATCAAATTTAGGAGTAAATTAAAAAAATGTAGGAGGTTTTTTAAGCTCAATTTTTGCATCGTTAAACAAATTTGAATTGGCATTTAAACGAAACATAAAACTTTGATTTGACCCTATTGGAATCCAAAAGAAAGATAAATTCCAACAATGTAAGTTTCTAGATAATGTTATGCGTGAATTGGTAACTTGTTTGGTTTTCATATCAAAGTAAACATCTGTCAGAATTTTCCATCGTTGAGTGAAAGTGAAATCAGAATTAAAGGTAATTGTTTGGTTTTGATTGAATTGTCTCCCAAGTGCGATTGGGGTATTAGAACGATTAATATCAAAGATATGACTTAAACTGATTCTCCAAGGAATTTCGAAATCAATCAAGTTTTCGGGATGAAGCGAATAGTATTGAAAATCTGCATTCCAATTATCGGTAATACTAATTGCATTTTGTCTGATTTTTTTTCTACTTTTTGGTGTAGCAAAAATTAAACTTGTATTAATAGAAGCACTAAAAATTCGAACTAATTGTTTTCTTGTTTTCCAAGCGAAATCTTTTGTTTCAACATTGGTTGAATCATTCCAATCGTATGGACTTAAATTAGATGAAGCAACTATATTTATGAAATCAAATGGATTAATTCTCAAACTTGCATTAATGCGACTAAGCTGCATTGAGTCTTTCAAGAAATCATACGTTCCAGTAAATGAAAGTCCATCAATAATTCGAGTTTTCTTAAATCCAGTTATTGTATCTTTTTTAGACTTGGTTTTCAATTCAAAGGTATTGTTAAAGCCAAAAGATAAAAAGGCACTAGAATTACTTGATGATTCAGAATAGATACTTCTCTCAAAAGGTGAATAGGTAACTAAACTTTTATTTACTCCAACTGAATCTGAAATCAAATTACTTAATTTGGGATTATATCTAAATGAAAAACTTGGAGTAATAATGTGTCTCATCAGAGGTTTATTTTTTCCTATAAAACGATAATAATTGTATAAAACAGTTGTTAATGATGTAGAAAATGAAACTGTTTGTGACATTCCCGTTTTGTTTATGGTGTCAACTTTTGTATTATTTGAAACGGAGTCGTAAGATTTATGAATTTGTTGAAAATTAATTCTATTGTTATAAGTGACAGATGGAGTTAATTTCCACGTATTATCAAACAAACTAATTGTTGATTGCATGGTTGAAGATTGATTTACTCCATTAAAAAAACTTTGTCTAATCAAATCGTATCTTTTTTGTTCTACCAACGAATCATGGAAAGAAGATCTATTTTGTCCTTCAAAATTATACGTCATTACAATTTGTTCATACCATTTTTTACTTGAAATTTTATCTCTTTTAAAAATAGCAAAAGGAGAAAATCGTGTTACATTCACATTTAAGATTGGACTTGTAACAGCGAAGTTTTTTATGTTTGAGTTTTGTCTTACAGAAACTTTCATTCCAGCTGTAATCGGTTTTCCAGGAAAAATTCGACTTATATTTACGTCCGAATTTAAACTATTCTGAAAATAATCTTTGTTTAGAGGATCTAAATTGGTTTTTGTAGAGTTATCGGAAACAAAATTAACATTGGAAGAAAAGGTCCACAAAGGATTCGCTTTTTGGTCTTGACGATGTGTCCAAACAACATTTAATTTATTGATTTTGTCATTGCTAGGAAAACCATTTTTTAATTGTTGAAAACCTATGTTGAGATTTCCATCAAATTTGTACTTGATTTTATAAGAAGTTTGATTGCTAAGTCCCCATGAACCTCGTGAATATAAATTCGCATAAAAAGTCGTTTGCAAACTATCATTTACAGGAATAAAATAACCTAGATTTTGGAATCCCATTCCGTATTGGGATTGAAGCGTATATTGTGGAAAAATAAAGCCATGTGCTTTTTGTTCAATTTTTTTCTGCGGAATAAAAGCAAAAGGTAAACCAAGTGGAGTAGGGACACCTTGTACCCATAAGTTCATTGGCCCTGAAACGATTCTTTTTTTCGGAATTAAAATCGCTTTTGATAACTGAAAATGAAAATGTGGTTCTTCCAAATCACATGTTGTAAATCGCCCTTTTTTGAAATGTATTTCTTCATTTGCTTGACGTTTTGCAACCTCCATGTATAAATAATTCTCGTCTTGTTTGAGTTTTACTTCTTGAATGAAACCCTTCTTTGAATCGAAGTTATAGCGTATCTTTGCTGCAATAATTTCGTCTGAACCATCATTAAATTTTGGTAAACCGATACGATTACTGTCTTTGTCATAAGTGTAAGAAGCAAAAACTTCATTTTTATTGAAATCAACTAAAATATAGTCTGCACTTAAAACAATTTCTTCATAAAAAATGACAGCTTGACCAAATAAATGAAGTTGCTTTGCTTTGTAATCGTGAAAAATGGAATCTTTAGCACTTGCTTTTATGATGTTTTCAATAGAATTATCAGTTGTGTAAATTGTATCTTTTTGAGCGTAACAAAATGAGGAACTAAACATTATTAACAATGAATAGAAGATAAGTACATTTATGGAACGTTTTTTGAACAAACTTTACAAGTATTTTTGCTTAATATATTGAATTAATAATGAATAATCGAGTACAAAACTATAAAATTCCTTCTTGCTTTTTCTTAAAAAAGAATTTAAGTAGCATTTTTTGTGCCAAAATGAATTATTTATTGCTTGTTTTTTGTTTTTTTACTTTTAATTCTATTGCACAAAGCAAAGTAGATTTACAAAAAATCAAAACAATTTGTATTGATGCGGGGCATGGTGGGAAAGATCCAGGTTGTCATGGTGGTTCATCGAATGAGAAAACAGTTTGCTTAAATATTGCTTTGAAGTTAGGAGCGAAAATTAAAGAGAATTACCCGAATATAAATGTGATTTATACGCGAGATAAAGATGTTTTCGTTGAACTAGATGATAGAGCTTCATTTGCCAATAAAAACAAAGCTGATTTATTTATTTGTATACATGCAAATTCTGCTTCTGCAAGTGCGTTTGGTTCTGAAACTTATGCTTTAGGATTACATAAAACAGCTGCTCAACAAAAAGTTGCTGATAGAGAAAACAGTACAATCTTATTAGAAGACGATAAAGGTGAGAAATACAAATTGGATGAGATGACAGCTGATGCAATTATTATTAGGCAATTGCAAATGGCTACTTTTTTAGATCAATCTATTTTATTTGCTTCACTTTTACAAAAGGAATTTAAAAAAATAGGACGTTACGACAGAGGTGTGAAGCAAGCGGGATTTTTAGTTCTCTGGAAAACAACTATGCCAGGAGTTTTAATTGAGACAGGCTTTTTGACAAATGCTGAAGAGGAGAAATTTTTAGCAAACAAGGAAAATCAAGAAAAAATGGCTTCTTCCATGTTTGATGCCTTTAAAAAGTATAAAAATCAATTAGAAGGAATTACTGATGATGCAGATTTGAAAACTGAAGCTGTGAAGGAAAAAACGTTGGAAACTGTTAGTCTTGAAAATAAAGAAACAGTCGAAGTGAAGAATCCTTCTGCAATTTATTTCATGGTTCAAATCGAAACATCAGATACAAAAATTTCTTTGACCTCTTCTCGATTCAAAGGAATGGATGTTTTTGAATACAAACAGGATAGTTTTTATAAATATGCAGTTGGTAAGTTTGAGAATGATTTTAATGCTGCAAATTCTTACAAAGTTGAGATGAGAGAAAAAGGTTTTCAGCACGCTTTTGTGATTGCTTTTCAAAATGGTGAACGAATAAATTTGGACAAGGCTTTGAAGGAGGCAAAAAAATAGGAAAAAGTGAAAGCATTTGATAAACAAACGTAAGTGCAGTTAAAGTAAATCTCTCGAAGACCGAACGTTAGTGAAGGGAAAATATTGCTTTTTAAGTATTAAGTTTCAAATGTGAAGAAATTAGAATATAAAAGAATCAAAAATTAGTTTGATTTATTTATTTTATCATTACTTTTGATTCTTAATAATTAATTGCTTTTCTTTAAATTATTGAATTAATAAAATTTATGAAAATTTCAAAAGAATTAAAAACTGGTTTTATTGCTGTTCTAGCAATAGCTTTACTGGTTACAGGAGTCAATTTTTTAAAGGGATATAGCTTTTTTGGTGGTGATGAGGTTTATTATGCTTATTTTCCAAATTCAGGTGGTATTATGCCTGCAAGTTCAGTTACCGTTAATGGAGTTGCTGTAGGTAAAATAATTGCCGTTGAATATGAGGCTCATAACACAGTTGATCGGCGAGTAAAAATCACCTTTAATATTCAAAATAAAGATGTTAAAATACCAATTGGTTCTGAAATAAAAATTGGTTCCTTAGATTTGTTCAGTAAAGGAATTATAATCACAATGGCAGCAGATTTGTCTAAAGGCTTTTATAAGCCAGGAGCAAAAATGAACGGAATTGTTGCACAAGATATGATGCAACAAGTGCAAGCTTATGCCGACCCAATTACCCAAAAATTACAATCCTTGATGGGAAATGTAGATAAAGTTGTTAATTCCTTAAATACTTTTTGGGATGATACAGCAACTTCTGAATTAGAAGAAAGTATGAAAGAAGTGAAAATAGCTATCAAACGTTTAGGTAATGTTGCTCTAGAGGTTGAAAATATGATTTTATCAGAAAAAATTCAGTTGAATAAAATTTTTGATAATGTTGAATCGATTACACAAAATTTAAAGAGTAGTAACGATGAAATTCGTTCTATAATTGGAAACACTAAAAAAATCACAGATGATATGGTAACAGCTGATTTCAAAGGTGTAATTGAAGATGCAAAAACAACAATTCAATCATTAAATTCAATTTTAGCTGATGCTTCAAGCGGAAAAGGAACTTTAGGAAAATTAGTGAAAGACGAAACTTTATACAACGAACTTGAAAAAACAAATAACGATGTTCAAGATTTATTAGCTGATTTGAAATTGCACCCTGAAAGATACATTCATGTTTCATTCCTAGGTGCAAGAACCAAGGGAGTTTCTCTAACACCAGAAGAGGAAAGAAAACTTAGAACAATTTTAGATACTATTAAATAATTTAATAAAAATAGAATGATTTCAATTATTTTATTCTCCATTTTATTCGTCGTAGCTTCAGGTTTTTTCACTTGGAATATCATGAAAGTTCGTTCTAATATTTTATTAGGAAGAGAAATTAATAGAGCTGATAACAAAGCTCAACGTTGGAAAACAGTTTTATTGGTCGCTTTTGGTCAGAAAAAGATGTTTAACAGACCGATTCCAGCTTTGTTGCATTTTTGTATTTATGCAGCTTTTGTAATTACTCAAATTGAATTAATTGAAATTTTTGTTGACGGTTTAGCTGGAACACACCGTGTTTTTAGAGAATCTTTGGGAGGTTTTTATACTTTCATGGTAAGTTTCATTGAAATTTTGTCTGTTCTAGCTTTTGTGGCTACGTTGGCATTTTTATCGAGAAGAAATTTATTGAAAATACCACGTTTTGTGAAAAGTGAATTAAATGGTTGGCCAAGATTAGACGCTAACTTGATTCTTTTTGCTGAAATTACCTTGATTTGCTTTATTTTCATGATGAATGGAGCTGATGAGGTTTTATTCAATCAAGGGCAATCTCATTTTGAAGGTATGGGAAGTTTCAACTTTTCAATTTCAAGTTTAATTGGTCCAGGGATTTTTGGTGGATTATCAGTAGAATCTTTACATTTAGTTGAAAGAATAGGGTGGTGGGGACATATTTTAATGGTTTTCGGATTCTTAAACTATTTACCTTATTCTAAACATTTTCACGTTGTCTTGGCTTTTCCAACGACTTTTTATTCAAATTTAGAAAAAAAAGGGAAGTTTACAAACATGGAATCAGTAACGGCTGAAGTGAAATTGATGTTAGACCCAACAGCTGATCCTTATGCAGCTCCAGCAGCTGATGCAACACCACAACGTTTTGGAGCAAAAGATGTAACGGATTTAACATGGAAAAATTTACTTGATGCTTACACCTGTACCGAATGTGGACGTTGTACATCAGTTTGTCCAGCAAATCAAACTGGAAAACTACTTTCTCCACGAAAAATCATGATGGACACACGTGATAGACTTGTGGAAGTTGGTGATGGACTTCGTAAAAACGGAAAAGATTATCTTGATGGAAAAAGTTTGATTGGAGATTACATCAAAGAAGAAGAAATTTGGGCTTGTACATCTTGTAATGCGTGCGTTCAAGAGTGTCCAATTAACATTGACCCACTTTCAATCATCATTGATTTAAGAAGATTTTTGGTTATGGAAGAATCAAAAATGCCAACAGAACTTGCTGGAATGTTAACTAACATCGAAAATAACGGTGCACCTTGGCAATTTTCTCCAGCTGATCGATTGAATTGGAAAGATGAGAATTAATAATAAATTTCATCCATAATTTTGAGAAAACTAAGCTTCATATTATTTATACTTCTTTCATTCGCTTTTAAACCCAAAAAAGATGAGATTAAATTTTTGGTGGATGGAAATCCAAGTTGCTTAGAAAGAAGTAAAGAATATAATTTGGAAATTAAATTTAATTCAAATATTGAAAAAAGGGAATTTATTGTAAGTGGTATTGGGGTTATTTTGAACAAACCAGAAAATAATAAATCCAGAAAAAGTCTAAATTACAAACTTAAAATAGTTTCTGATATCGATGAAATTTATATAAATTTATCAGAAAGAGATATGATAAAAGAAAAAAATATAAAATTAAAATCAGTTAGTTATATAATTTGCAAATAGAAAAATGAATTTAATCGAAAAATCAGAAAATGGACATTTGATCAGTCCTGTTTTACCAGAAAATATCAAAAATTATTTAATTGATATTGATGGAACTATTTGCGATGATATTCCAAACGAAGAACCAGAAAGAATGGCTACTGCTGAATTGTATCCAGAAGCTTTAGTTACATTGAATAAATGGTTTGAGGAAGGACATCAAATTTGTTTTTTTACCTCAAGAACGGAGGAACATAGAGAAGTAACTGAAAAATGGTTGGCAGAAAATGGTTTTAAGTATCACAGTTTGTTGATGGGGAAACCAAGAGGTGGAAATTACCATTGGATTGATAATCACATGGTTCGTGCGACGCGTTACGAAGGTAGATTTACAGATTTAGTTGAAAGAAATGTAACAATTGAAGTTTTTGAAAAGTAGATAATGAGAGTTTTAATTCTATTTTTATTTTTCACTTCGATTTCCTATTCTCAGAATAAGGTAAAAGTAGTGAGTAAAGTTTCAATTGAATTTGAAAACTTTAAAGATACCGTTTTTAGAGGCTTTCAAAATGCAATATACTTAAAAGGTTTAAGTGATTTAAAAGGAATAACGATTGAGGGAATAAATGCAACAGTAAGTTTAAGTAATAAAGAACGAAAAATGTTTTTAGTTATTCCTTCAAGAGCTTCAAAAACTTGCGAATTAATTGTAAAGAAGAATAATAAAGAGATTTATAGAAGAAACGTTGTGATTTCTAACTTAGGAGGTAAGCAACTTGAAATTTTAGAAAAGAAAAGACCGAAGTAATTTAATTAGAAATAATTCATTTAGAAATGGAAAACATCTTAAAAGTACCAACAATGGCTGAAATGATGGCCTCAGGAGAAACTCCAGATATTTTATTTTGGGTAGGTTGTTCAGGAAGTTTTGACGATAGAGCAAAAAAAATCACGAAAGCTGTTGTCAAAATATTGAACGCTTGTCAAGTGAAATTTGCCGTATTGGGAACTGAAGAAAGCTGTACGGGTGATCCTGCAAAAAGAGCTGGAAATGAGTTTACTTTTCAAATGCAAGCCATGATGAATATTCAAGTTTTAGATGGATATGAGGTCAAAAAAATTGTTACTGCTTGTCCGCATTGCTTCAACACTTTGAAAAATGAATATCCAGAATTGGGAGGAAATTATGAAGTTATTCATCACACACAATTGATTCAGGATTTAATCAATACTGGGAAATTGGCTTTACAAAATGGTGGGACTTTTAAAGGCAAAAAAATCACTTTTCACGATCCATGCTATTTAGGTCGAGCAAATGATGTGTATGAAGCACCTAGAGAATTGGTTGAAAAATTAGATGCAGAATTAATTGAGATGAAACGTTGCAAAACAAACGGTTTGTGTTGTGGTGCTGGTGGAGCTCAAATGTTTAAAGAAGCAGAAAAAGGAAACAAAGAAGTAAATGTTGAACGCACGGAAGATGCTTTGGAAACTAAAGCGGAAATCATTGCAACGGGTTGTCCTTTCTGTAATACGATGATGACTGACGGTGTTAAAAACTTCAACAAAGAAGGCGAAATTCAAGTGTTAGATGTTGCGGAATTGATTGCTACTGCTGCAGACTTGTAAAATAGTTAGTAGTTTGTAGTTATGAGTTAGTAGTAAACTAAGTACGTAAAAAAGCGTCTTTGCGACTTGGCGAGAGTAAAATTATAGAAAAATATAATGAAAATAGCAGATTTAAATCCAGATTCTAAATTGTGGCTTTACCAATCGAGTAGAGCGTTAAATCCAACTGAAATAGCTTGGCTTAACGAACAATTGACTGCGTTTGCGATTGATTGGGCTTCACATGGAACTGATTTGAAAGCTGCTGCGGAGGTTTTAAATCCTTATTTTATTGCTTTTGCAGTTGATTTGACACAAGCGAATGCTTCAGGTTGCTCAATTGATAAATCAGTTCGCTTGGTGAAAGATTTAGGTAAAGAATTGAACATTGATTTCTTCAATAGACTAAAAATGTGGTCAGAAAATGAATCGGGTGAAATGAATTTGATTTCTTTCAAAAGCTTAGCTGAATTTCAAACAAATTTTATTTTTAATCCACTTTTAGAAAAAGTTGCTGATTTAGATTCAAAATTTAAAGTTCAAATTTCAACTTATTTGGAGGAGAATAAATTGAGTTAATGTCAACAATTGAAATTTTATTTAATTTTATTTGTACTGTTAGTCAAGATTTTGATACAGTAATTTCAGAAATTGATTTAGACTCTTTGGTTGAAACTGTGAGGCAAAATTCTACAGTAGAAGAAAGTGATAAACCCGGTCGAAGGTATTATTTTTTAAGTGTTCCCTTATTTCTAATAATATTGGGTTCAATGATTTACTTATCTTTTGGTCCTACACAAAGTTGGGCGAAAGGAAGATTCCCAATGCAATTGAAATATAAGGAAGAGAATCTTTTTGAAGCATATATTTGTTTGGGTATCGTATTATTTAAGAAAGATAGTGGAGAATTACTTGAGAAAGCGAAATATTTAAGTTCTTTTTTGAAAAATAAATTCAGAGGACTAAAAAATAACAATTACGAACATGTAATTAATACCATTAAACTTCAAGTTTCCGAAGAATCTGTTTTAAATTGGCTAAAGAAAAAAATGCCTCAAGAGGAAAGAATTCAAATTATTGATTTTTTAGTAAGTTTAATTTTTATAAATCATGAAATAAGTTTGCCTGAACAAAAAATGTTGTTTAGAGTTGTAGATGAACTTTTAATTCCACGAAATGAAGTTAATGCTATTTTATCGATTAGATTTAAAATTTACGAGGAAAAAAAGAAAGCAGAATCAAAAACAGTTATTTATAATTCCGTATCTTTAAAAACGACCTATTTGAAATTTTTTGGTTTGGAAAGTGATTCTACATTTTTAGATGTAAAGAAAGTATATCGAATCTTTGCGAAGAAATTTCATCCAGATTTGTTTATTAATATGGGAGAATCGGATAAAATTATGGCTCATGAACGATTTACAGAAATAAATAATGCTTATGAATTTCTTGAAAAATCAATGAATTAAATTCTCTTACTTAACTCATCAATCAAAAGCCAAATCGATTAGTTTTTCTTTCCTTAAGAGTTTGTTTTCTAATTCAATTAGTACTTTACTTTTGTTGTCAATTACAAGAAAAGAAGAAGAATATTCCAAGCAAAGTTCCAAATCGTGAGAAGATTGAATCACGCACATATTTTTTTCTTTTACGATTGAGTTTAGCAAAGTCAAGACTTTTATGCGATTTGCATAATCCAAAAAAGCACTTGGTTCATCAAGTAAAATGATTTTACATTCTTGAGCTAAAGCTTTTGCAATGGAAAGAATTTGACGTTCTCCGTCACTCATTTTAAGTGTATCTTTTTGTGCTAAATGTTCAATTTTTAATTCTTGAATGATTAAATCAACAAGCTGAAAATCGTTTTCGGTATGTTTCCCTAAAAAATTGGTGTAAGGCGAACGTCCCATCAAAATATAATCTCTTCCAGATAAATGTTGCACACCGTCAAATTTCGAAGCGACAAAAGCAATTAATTTAGCTTTTTCAAGTTGATTGATTGTGCTTAAATCTAAATTGTCAAAACGAATCTTACCGCTTAAAAATGGAGTTAAACCAAGTAAACTTTGAAAAAAAGTTGATTTTCCGCTTCCATTTTTTCCAATTAAGGAATAAATTTTACCATTTTCCAATTCAAGTGTTGGAATGGTGAAAAGCTTTTCTTTGAAGCCAATTTCTGTATCTTTAAAGCTCAGCATCTAAAACTTTTTAAGGATTATCCAAACAACAATTGGAGCACCAATTAAGGCTGTGATTCCGTTTAGTGGAATTAACATTATTGGTTCGATGTACATAATAATCAAATCGCAAAAGAGTAGGAGTAAAGCTCCAATAAGTGCCGAACCAATTATTAAAATGAAATGATTTTGTGTTTTGAATAACTGCTTGCAAATATTTGGAACGGCTAAACCAATAAATGAAATTGGACCACAATAAGCTGTAATCAAACCAGCAAAAAGCGATGAAACAGCAATGATTATGATTTTAAAAGATGAAATATTTAAACCTAACAATTGTGCTTGCTTTTCTCCTAAAACCAATAAATTAAGTGGTTTAATTAAAATAGTTAAGAAAATCAAACCAATAATAAAAACAAAAAAAATGAAAAATAATTGATTGAAATTTGTTTGTTGTAACGAGCCAAAACCCCACAAAGTGAAGACTTTCAATTGATTGGAGTGCGATGTTAGTTGCAAAATTTGAATGATTGCACTTGTAAAACTGCCAAGCATCATACCTATTAAAAGAAGAGAAACGGCAGATTTTACAAAATAGGAGAAAAATAAAATCAGCAAACTGAAAGCAAAAGCACCTAATAAGGCTGAAAATGTGACTCCAAAATCGGTATTAAAAAATTCAAATCCAGTTAAAATTGAAATGGCGACAAACAAGCTCGAACCTGATGTAATTCCCAAAACGGAAGGTCCAGCCAAAGGATTTTTGAAAAATGTTTGAAGTAATAAACCAGAAATCGAAAGTCCAGCTCCAGCAATAATTGCCATTAAGGTTCTAGGAAAGCGAATTTCACGAAAAATAATTTCTTGCTGTTGATTTTCGTCAAAGTTGAAAATACTTTTAAAAAAAACATCAAAATCTAAGCCAAACGAACCATTGTTCACATGCAAATAAGCAAGAAAAAAAAGAAGTAAAGTTAGAAAAAGAAGTATTTTTTTTGAAGGATTTTTCATTATTAATTTACCAACTAAAAAACAGAATATTAATTAATTCGTTTGTAAAAATACAATTTTTTCTTCGGATTTAAATTTGGATGTAAAATTTGAATTAAATCTGAAAGTACTTTTTGAGGTTCAATGGCACTCATTTCCCAAAAATGATTCATGTCGTGCGAATAACAATAGATTTTATCTTCTTTAAAAGCATCAAAAAACTGATATTTTGAATTTGCTTGCAATAATTCTTTTTTGGATTTAAAGCCTGGATTTATCCAAAATTCAGTGTGTTGAAAATCTTTCAAAACGTTTTCAAATGAATAAGCAGTACTTCCAGTTCCTTTAGAATTTTTACTTACATAATTTGAACTTGCTTTTTCAAATAATTCAGCATTAAAACTTTCTCCAGCTGGCATATACCAAGAATCACCAATCATAGAACCTGAAATTAAACTTGGTTTTTCTTTGATTTTTTTTGCTAGTTTGATTAGCTTTAAATACTCTTTTTCAATTTTAGAAAAATAAGTATTTGCCTGTTCTTCTTTGTCAAAAAGTAAGCCGTAAAATTTGATCCACTCAGCTTTCCCCATAGGATGAATTTCTTTCCAGTCGTAGTTTGGAATGCACAAAATTCCAATTTTTGCCAATTTTTCTTCGTTACTTGGTGGATTTCCAAAACCTGAATACGTGATAGTAGAGGAAACTCCAAGAAGACTTTCAGGATTAATTTGTCCCAAATCTTGAACTTCTTTGACTTTATTCTTAGAGAAATTGCGTTTTATTGTTGAATTATTAATGTAATCGATGTTTAATATTCCTGTGATTTTATCAGCACAAGAAATTTTTTGGAGCATTCCAATATCTGTCCCACTTAAAGCAATTATTGATTTTAAAGGGATTTGAATTGGAATAACATCGATTTTGATTTTTAGATTTGAAATATCCTTTGCCAAAGCATATTTTTTTTCAATACTATTTTTGTCAGGATTTAAAATCTGAACTTCAGTATAAGTTGGGCGCTTGATAAATCTGATATTCTTCGCATACTTATTTAAAAAAGAAAACTTTAAATCTTTAGACTTAAAGTTCTCATTTTTACAGGATACGAATATTACAAAACAAAATAAGTAAAGTAATATTCTCATTCACATTCTTTTAACATGTTTGCAGCATCTTCTTTTCCCCAATTTGGATGGAAATCTGAAGCAGCAACAAAAGTTCCGTATAATTCAACAGATTTTTGAAACAATGGTTTTGCATTTTTCTTTCCTCCACCAAAAGCAACTGGGGTATTATAAATTGATTGTCCTTCTAAAAAGTAAATTCTAGGATTATTTGGATCAGCTTTTTTTGCACTTTCCAAGGCTTTATTTGCTTGAGCACCATAAGTTTGCCATCTACTCATTGGATCAACCGACATTTGAGCGATTGCAATCATTTGTCGAACACAGAAAATTTCTGAGTTATTTGATTCCAATAATTCAGCTTTTTCAATGAATAAAATAGATTTTTCAGAGATTTTATCTTTATCACTTTTTTCATCCATCCAAACAGTCATTTGATTTGTTAAAGCGGCATAATAATAAGGCAGCCATTTGTCTTTTTCTGCATCAGCAATTCTTTCAAATAAAGCAGAAGTTGCCATATAATCGTCAATTGTTTTTGCATTTCCGTATTGCTCTAAAGCTTTTTTCATTCCAGATTCATACTTACTTTGAGCGTTTAAAGTAAGTGAAATCAATGTTAATCCAAGTAAAAGTGTTTTTTTCATAATTTGATTTTTTATTGTTACTGCTTTTTATCAATTTTCATTCCAAAAATGATTGTTAAATTAAAGGAGGTTTTAAAATTTGATTTTTTTAGGCGAACAAGGTTTTAAAAAAGTGAGTTTACTCGTGTAAATGAGCATTTTTAAAATTAAAGTTCAAC
>JAZKEO010000016.1:0-15840 GCA_040386975.1 Bacteroidota bacterium
ATTTCAAAATGAACTAGTTTTGAGTGTTTTTAATCATTTTTTGATTGAAAATAAAATTGATTTCAAAAGTTTAGAAAGAGTTTCACAATCTGCTACAATTGACAACTTACTCAAACAAAATAGTCAAGTAAAACAATTCTATTTAGGTCTGATTTGTGCTTTTTTCTCCTTGGAGGAATTTGAATTTTACACTCAAAACAAAAAAGAAATCAATAAAAGAATCATTTCACTACTGATAGAAAGAATCTCAAGTCAAGTATTATGACCTAATTTTTTCTCGCAAAGACACAAAGACGTTTTTCATTTTTACTCAATTAATAGAATTTGGTCTTTTACTTAATTGCTTTTATTTGATTTATTTGTAAAAAGTTTTATTAAGTAAAGATATATGAGTTTTATTAGAAATACAATTCCCCATAAGTACAATGATAGCACTATCCCAAAAATAAAATACCAAATTGACCAGCCAATAATGTAATCGAGCCACTTTTCTGACCAATATTTTTGGATAAATCCGTAGTCATCAATAATAATGAAAATCCAGAATACAATTGAATACAGAATAAGAAAATACTTATATACTTTCCAACTTATTTTAAATCCCGATTTCAAGTATCTATTAAATTAGGTTCAAGAAAACTCATAATTCCTCACTATTTAAGAAGGCTCTTCAAATCAACTTTTTGAGCAATTTTTGCATTTAAATCATTGATTGAAATTCGTTCTTGAAGCATGGTATCTCTGTCTCGGATCGTAACTGTATTGTCTTCCATTGTTTGGTGGTCAACCATTACGCAGAAAGGCGTTCCAATTGCATCTTGACGACGATAACGTTTTCCAGGAGAATCTTTTTCGTCGTATTGACACAAGAAATCAAATTTCAACTCATCAAAAATTTCACGTGCTTTTTCTGGTAAACCGTCTTTTTTTGTCAAAGGCATAATCGCCACTTTGTAAGGTGCTAATGGAGCTGGAAGTTTTAACACAACACGTTCCGAGCCATCTTCCAATTTTTCATTTTGAAGTGAAGAACTCAAAACAGACAAAAACATTCTATCCAAACCAACAGAAGTTTCAACTACATAAGGAACATAGCTTTCGTTTAATTCTGGATCAAAATACTGTAATTTTTTACCGGAAAATTGTTCATGTTGTTTCAAATCAAAGTCGGTACGAGAGTGAATTCCTTCTAATTCCTTGAATCCCATTGGGAAATTAAATTCAATATCAGCTGCCGCATTTGCGTAATGAGCCAATTTGATATGGTCGTGAAAACGGTAATTTTTTTCGCCTAAATTTAATGCTTTATGCCATTTGATACGTACATCTTTCCAGTATTCGTACCATTTCATTTCTTCTCCTGGACGACAGAAAAATTGCATTTCCATTTGTTCAAATTCACGCATACGGAAAATGAATTGTCTCGCAACAATTTCATTTCTAAAGGCCTTTCCGATTTGAGCTATACCAAAAGGGATTTTCATTCGACCAGATTTTTGGACATTTAAGAAATTTACAAAAATTCCTTGTGCCGTTTCTGGACGTAAATAAATTGTTGCAGCATCTCCTGCTACAGAACCTAATTCTGTTGAGAACATTAAGTTAAATTGACGTACTTCCGTCCAGTTTTTAGAACCTGAAATCGGGCAAACAATCTCTAAATCAACGATTAAATTGTAAACGCCTTCCAAGTCATTGTTTTCCAAAGTAACACGCATTCTGTCTTCAATCTCTTTGATTTTTTCAGCATTTCGCAATACGTTTGGGTTAGTTGCTCTAAATTGTTCTTCGTCAAAAGATTCTCCAAAACGTTTGAATCCTTTTTCAACTTCCTTATCAATTTTCTGACGAATTTTTTCGATGTGTTCCTCTAATAAAACGTCTGCTCTGTATCTTTTTTTAGAATCTTTGTTGTCAATCAATGGATCATTAAAAGCATCAACGTGGCCTGAAGCTTTCCAAGTTGTTGGATGCATGAATATAGAAGAGTCGATTCCCACAATATTTTCGTGCATCTGAACCATCGCTTTCCACCAATATGATTTGATGTTGTTTTTCAATTCAGAACCTAATTGACCGTAATCATAAGTTGCTGCCAAACCATCGTAGATTTCTGATGAAGGGAAAATATATCCGTATTCTTTTGCGTGTGAAATAACGTCTTTTAACTTGTCTTCTTTTTGTTCCATGAGTGCAAATATAGGGATTTTTTTATTTTTTCCCCGCGGATGTTCGCAGAAAAAAACGCAGATTTAAGAAGAATAAAAAATCTGCGAGAATCTGCGTTTTAAATCATCTTTATATCTGCGGGTAAAAAGCATGAGAGAATCTCAATTTAGAACAAAAAAAAGGTCTCCAAAAATTGAAGACCTTTCCGCTTTAGTGAGTTGAAATTATAAACATTCAACAGTTTGAACAGTTGTACCACAAATAGTAACACGAGCAATAGGGGATAATTTTACATAAGGAGCGATGTTTGCACTAACCTTAGGTAAAATATCAACTTGAATCAATGTTCCTGTTGTAACTTCGTCAATTCCACAACGACCGATTTCAGTTGTTTGGTAATTGTAAGCTCCATTTTCTTCAATGCAACCAGCGTCTTTTGCTGCTTTTCTTGCAATTGTTTCAACATTTTGTCCAAAAGCTGAACTTGAAATTAAAGTAGTTCCTAAAAGGAATAAGCTTGATAAAATAATTTTTTTCATGTTTTTTAATTAAATTGAGTGGTGCAAAGGTATATACAAAAAACGTATAAATCTAATTTTATCTATAAAAATAATCAAATAATAGGTTTTTTTTAGTGGTTAAACGATTTAGTTGCTTCTTGTAATAAAGTTAAAATTTGTTTATAATTTAAAGAAATTAGAATTTTTGTTTAATTTTGTAATAATTAAAAAGTTTATCATGAAAATAGAGCAAATTTATACGGGCTGTTTGGCTCAAGGTGCATATTATATTGAAAGTGAAGGAGAAGTGGCAATCATTGATCCTTTGAGAGAAGTTTCTTCTTACATTAATAAAGCAGAACTTGACAACGCTAAAATTAAGTATATTTTTGAAACACATTTTCATGCAGATTTTGTTAGTGGTCACGTTACTTTGGCAGAAAAAACTGGAGCTGAGATTATTTATGGACCAACAGCAAAAACAGATTTTAAAGCAACAATTGCTCAAGATGGACAACTATTTTCTTTAGGGAAAATTAAAATAAAAGTACTTCATACTCCGGGACATACCATGGAAAGTTCTTGTTATTTACTTTTTGATGAAAATGGAAAAGAACATGCAATTTTCTCTGGTGATACTTTATTTTTGGGAGATGTAGGTCGACCAGATTTAGCTCAAAAAGCAGCCGACATGACACAAGAAGATTTGGCTGGAATTTTATTTGAAAGTTTAAGAAATAAAGTGATGGTTTTGCCTGACGAAACGATTGTTTATCCAGGGCACGGTGCTGGTTCAGCTTGTGGAAAAAATATGTCTAGCGAAACAGTTGGTTCAATTGGTGATCAAAAAGCAACAAATTATGCTCTACGTTCAGACATGACTAAAGCTGAATTTGTAAAAGAATTAACAGATGGTTTGATGCCACCACCTCATTATTTCCCTTTGAATGTTCAGATGAACAAACATGGCTACGAAAGCATTGATGATGTAGTTGAAAAAGGTACAAAAGCTTTAAATCCATTAGAATTTGAAATTTTAGCAAATGAAACTGATGCTTTGGTTTTAGATGTGAGACAGCAAAAAGATTTCATGTCAGCATTTATTCCAAATTCAATTTTTATAGGAATTGATGGTGGTTTTGCTCCGTGGGTTGGTGCTTTGATTATGGATGTGAAACAGCCAATTTTATTAGTTACACCCGAAGGAAGAGAAGAGGAAACTGTTACTCGTTTGGCTAGAGTAGGCTTTGATAATACAATCGGTTTTTTGAAAGGCGGAATTCAAGCTTGGATAAACGCAGGAAAAGAAACAGATTCAATTGAGTCAGTTTCTGCAGAAGTATTCAAAAATAGAGTAGAAGCGGGGGAGGATTTAGTTTTTGATGTTAGAAAACCAGGTGAATATGATGCTGAACACTTAGAATGTGCTTATTCAACACCTTTGGATTTTTTAAACGACAATTTGGCTAAGTTTCCAAAAGACAAACCTTTTTTCATTCATTGTGCTAGTGGATATCGTTCAGTAATTGCTGCTTCAATTCTTAAAGCGCGTGGATTTGAAAAAATGATTGATGTTGCTGGAGGAATCAAAGGGATAAAAGAAACCGGAATGGAAACTACAGATTTCGTTTGTCAAAGTAAAAAATAAATCATAAAAAATTTGATGTCAACATTTAAAAATAAGGATTTTTATTTTTTTTTACTTGCAGTTTTAATTTTAGATATTCTCTTTCATTGGCATGAAATCCTTCATGTTCCACCATTAGAAAGTCATTTGTGGAGACAAACTGATTCATTGACAACAATTCAAAGTTATTTTTACGATAATACGCCTTTTTTTAAACCTCACACGAACGATTATTTAGATTTTAAGAGAAATACTACGCTGACTGAATTTCCAATTTTGTATTACATTTCAAGTCTCTTTTGGAGTTTTACAGGGGAAGTGTATTGGGTTCCAAGACTTTTAAATTTACTTGTAACTTTAATTGGAGCTTATGGACTTTTTAAGATTACTCTATTCTATACAAAATCTTTGTTTGCGGGTTTTTTAAGTATCCTTTTTCTTTTTTCATCGCCTACTTTTTCAATTTATGCCATTAGTTTTATACCAAATGTTCCAGCTTTGGGTTTGGTTTTTTATTCCTGGTATCAAGCTGTAAATTATTATGAGAATAAGAAAAAAAGTAGTTTGTATGTTGCTTGTTTATCCATTTGTTTGGCTGGTTTATTGAAAATTACGCTGTCTATTAGTCTTGTAGTTTTTATCTTGATAAGCTTGTATTTATTTTGGAAAAAGAAAATTGACAAAAAAGAATTCATAAAAATTCAAACTTTGCTTTTTACATCAATTTTATTGATTTTTTCTTGGGTTTTATACCTTAAGTCGTACAACCAAAATAGTGCAAGTCATAGCTTATTTGAAACGTTTAGTATCTTTAGTCATACCTTTGAAGAATTTAAACAAATTTCGAATAAGTCCTTTTGGGAGAATGTAACTTTATTGGAATATAAATATTTCTATATTCTATTTATAATTATTTGCTTGTACAACTATTTCCAAGTTTTTAGACGGAAAAATGTAGTTTTAGGGCTCATCCATATTTTGTATTTAGGGGGATTAATTATTTACACCTCCTTGTTTTGTTTTAGTTTTGTGAATCATGAATATTACCTTCTTGATTACATTCCATTAATTATTCTCCATGTTATTACTTTTTTATATTTTATTAGAGATTTAAAACAAGTGAAATACATAAAACTTGTTTTATTAGGTTTAGGTTTATTTTTCTTCTCAAATTCTGTGGCTCACGTAATTTCTAAGCATTTCGAAGCAACTTCCCCATTTAAAAAAGTTTTAACAAAAAACTTATCTAAGTCAGATCAAGATTTTTACGATTATTACCGATTTGTTTCGGGTGATAGAATTAATTTATATACATATAGAGAGGACTTAAAAAAGTTAAAGATTACTCGAAAGGATAAAGTGATTGTTTTACCAGATAATAGTCCAAATTCGCCTTTGTATTTCTTAAATTTGAGAGGAGTGACAAATTATCAAATTTATATAGATGATAATTTTAGTAATACAGTAAAAAAGTGCCACGAAATGGGTTACAATTATTTAATTATTTTCAATAAAGCAGATTCAAGTTTGGCCAATGCAGTTTCAACTGTCGAAAATAAAAAGTTGATTTTAGATAAAGAGCACGTTTTTATTTACAAGTTGAATTAGAATAATTTCATAAAATATCCGTTTAATTTTCAAACGTATTTTATGAAAAAGGTTTTTCTTGTGTTTAGTTTTTTAATTTTCGGATTGAATTCATTTTCTCAAAAAGCACGTTCAAAAAAACGGAATGAAATTGGAGTTCATGTTGGATATAATGAGATTAATTTTAGTAATTTAGAATTTAATTGGGACAAGTTAACACCTGGTTTTAAAAATCCAAATATTACTGATACAGCATTTCATATTCTTTCTCAGGAAGTTAAATTCCCAAAGAATAGTACACAAACAGATTTTATATATTATGGTATTGATTTTACTTTTTATTTAAAAAAAATAAAATCAATAAAAATTATTCCTTTTTTTAAAATTTCACTTCAAAATTCACAAGGTTTAAATTATAGTAACTATTGGGAGAAAATGGAGAAGAAAACGTTTGATACATTAACTTCAAGTCAAACGTCGAATACTTATTATTTAGATAGTTTCTATTATTACACTATAAATAAATCATATCAATCTAATTTGGCTCAAATTAATGCACACGCTTTTTTTGAATTTCAAAAAGATAAAAATCCTATATTTTAAAGTGGTTTTATTCTTGGCTTTGGAATTGGTTATAATGCTAAAAGTTTCTATAATTCGAATATAAGAACAATAGCAAATCACTTCACGTTAAATGAAATTAATAATTTTGAAAAAAATCAAAGTAGTCTAACAAGCTTTAGAAATGAAAATTATTATACCTACTCATTATCAATTCCAATTGGAATGAAATTGGAAGCTCTTTTAGAAAAAAGGCCACAAAACAGTATTGTATTAAGTTGTGAATTAAGCCTTGGCAAAATGTGGTTTATAGTTCCTGAAATAAATAGGTTTAATAAAACAATTTTTAATATGACTTTTGGAATGAATTATTGCTTTTAATTTACTTCACAAATTCATTTACCGTTTTCTCAATAATTGAAACGCATTCCATTAATTGTTCTTCCGTTATAACCAATGGTGGAGCAAAACGAATGATGTTTCCGTGAGTTGGTTTTGCAAGTAAGCCATTTTCTTTCAAAGCAACGCATAAATTCCAAGCTGTTTGACTTGTTTCAGTGTCGTTTACAATGATTGCGTTTAACAAACCTTTTCCACGAACTTTAAGAATTAAATCTGTGTTTTCGATAATGCGATTCATTTCTTTTCGGAAAAGAATACCTAATTTTTGAGCATTTTCAGCTAAATTCTCTTCTTTCACAACTGTTAAAGCAGCGATAGCAACTTTTGCTGCGATTGGATTTCCACCGAAAGTTGAACCGTGTTGACCTGGTTTAATCACATTCATGATTTCATTGTCAGCTAAAACAGCCGAAACTGGATAAACTCCACCAGAAAGTGCTTTTCCTAAAATCAAAATGTCAGCTTTTACGTTTTCATGATTGATTGCCAATAATTCACCTGTACGAGCGATTCCCGTTTGAACTTCGTCAGCAATAAATAATGACTTGTATTTCTCACATAAAGCTTTTGCTCCACTTAAAAAACCATCATTTGGAACATAAACTCCAGCTTCACCTTGAATTGGTTCTACTAAAAATGCAGCGATATTTTCTTGCTTCAAAGCATTTTCTAAAGCTTCTAAATCATTGTAAGGAATTTTGATAAACCCAGGAGTGAAAGGTCCAAAATTAGTGCTTGCATCAGGATCTGAAGAAAAAGAAACAATGGTTGTTGTTCTTCCGTGGAAATTTCCTTCACACACGATAATTTTTGCTGTATTTTCAGCGATACCTTTTTTCTCATAAGCCCATTTACGAGCTAATTTTATTGCAGTTTCAACGGCTTCAGCACCCGTATTCATTGGTAAAACTTTATCAAAACCGAAATAATTTGTAATGAATTTTTCGTAATGACCTAAAGAATCATTGTAGAATGCTCTAGACGTTAAAGCTAAAGTTTGTGCTTGATCAATTAATGCTTGTGTGATTTTTGGATGACAATGACCTTGATTTACAGCGGAATAAGCTGATAAAAAGTCGAAATATTTCTTTCCGTCAACATCCCAAACGTAAACGCCTTGACCTTTTTTTAAAACTACTGGAAGTGGATGATAATTGTGAGCTCCGTGTTTGTCTTCTAAATTGATTAATTCTTGAGAAATTGAATTTTCCATAACTGTTGTCATAACTTTAAATTTTAGTATAAAATAACGCTCGTCACGGAGAGCTTATCATCCTTTCCTCAATTGATAGGGAGAAATCACCTGATAGTTATGCAAATTTAAGGAGTATTTTTTGAATTTCAAAAAAAGAGATTAAATTTTTATACAAAATTCGATTATACTCGATAGAAAGTGTGTTTTGTACATTTTAAAACTACTTGTTTTTTTTTAATTGTTTGAAAATGAAATAAATAAAAATGAACTTGATTTAGATTTTTTGAAAAACAACTTGGTTTTAAATCTTTTTGACTTTATTTGTATAAAAATTGTGTGATGTCAAGCCTAAAAAACATCTTTAATCCAAGTAAAAACGAGTATACTGATATCTTTGAGAGAACAAGGTATCTTATGTCTTACCGAATAACACTTTTTTTATCTATAGCATTATTTGTTTTAGACATAATCCTTTTGGCTTATTTCAGTTTGGGGAATGTTTTAATGGTTTCAATAGGTTTAACGGCAGCAGTAATTTGCTTTTTTTACATTCGAATCACAGGAAAATATAAAACTTTTATACTTGGATTTAATTTAATTGGTGCTTTTCTGTGTATTTTTACTTTGTTTTATATCAATGATCAACCGAGAATCGTTGATGGACTTTGGATGGTAGTTAGTTCCATGTTTACTTTTTTTACAGTAGGGAAGAAGTGGGGAGCGATTATTACTGCGATTCACGGTGTCGTGCTTACAACTTTTTTCTTATTCTTTTTTAATGATCAAATTGCACTGCTAAAAACACTAAGCCAAATTCAAGTTAGTGCTTTTTCGTCAAATATTTTAATCTGTTTTTCCATCTTTTTCTATTTAAATTGGCAAAATATTAAAACAGCGCAGGAAGCACAAGATGAAATTAATAAAACGAAAGAATTTTTAGTTGATCAAATAGATGTTATCAATAAGCAAAATGATGAAAAAACCGTTCTTTTAAAAGAAATTCATCACCGTGTTAAAAATAATTTGCAGGTAATTGTTAGTTTACTTAGACTTCAATCCCGCGATATTCAACATATTGAAGAAGCTGCTAAATTTGATGAATCAATTAATCGTGTGATGGCAATGTCTTTGATTCACGAGAAAATTTATCAAACAGAAAATTTTTCACATATTAACTTAGAGGATTATTTTAAAACATTGGCCAATGATATGATTAGAACAGTACAAGTTGGTAAAAAAATCGAATTAGACATCAATTGTAAGGTTGATAATTTAGGTTTAAAACCTGTTGTGCCAATAGCTTTGATTTTTAATGAATTGCTCTCAAATTCAATTAAATACGCTTTTGAAAAAACAGAGCATCCAAAAATTACGGTGAATATGAACGAACATATTAAGAATTTCGTTGAGTTTACATATTCAGATAATGGAACTTGGAAAGAAGCAAGAAGAGAAAATTCGTTTGGACTCGAATTAATAGACACACTATCAGAGCAATTAAACGGACATTTTGAACTGTATAAGTCAAATGGAACAAAATATCAGTTTTATTTTGAAAAGATAGATTCATAGATTACTTTTGTTAACTAGTTAAGAGGAATTCTAAAAATTTGTTTTTTTTTTAGGCGAACAAGATTTTGAAAGCGGTTCCGATAGTTATCGGAATTACATTAATGAGCATTTTATAATTGCAGTTCAACGAAGAAAAAGCTATTTTTGGAAATCCGTAAAAAAAAAATCGACATGACTTCAACAGAATTATTAGAGGAAATAAAAACTATTACAAATAATAATATTGAGTTAATTAAAACTCGTTTTGCAAAACTTTCTGATGAACAAAAAAAATGGAAAGCTCAAGAATCATCTTGGAATATAAATGAGATTTTTGCTCATTTAAACCAATTTGCAATTTACTACCAACTAACCTTTAAAATAAAGATTGCTCGTACAAAATTTAAAACTCCAGCTGAAAATTTCGTTTCTTCTCCTTTAGGTCGTTCCGTTTGGAAATCTATGAAATTAGGGAATGCTCATAATGTGAAACGAAAAATGAAAGCTGTTAAATCCTACAATCCAAGTCTTGATCCAAGTTTGGTAAAAGGAAATGATGTAGAAGAATTTGAGAAAAACATGTATGATTTACAGGAAATTATCGAATCGGCAAAAAAAGTAAACCTTAGAAAAATTAAAATTCCAATTTCAATTAGTAAAATAATTCGTTTGAAATTAGGTGATGCTTTTTTATTCGTTGTTTATCATAATGAAAGACATCTGCAACAAGCCTTGAATGTTGTAAATAATCCAAAATTCCCTAAATAAAAGAAAATTTTGTGATTTCTTAGTGCTTTTCTGTCTTAGTGGCAAGTAATAAATAACTTATGAGTAAAAAAATCGCTTTTTGTAAAGTTTCTATTTCCCCACTTAGGAAAGAAAGTTCTGATGCTTCTGAAATGGTTTCACAATTGCTTTTTGGAGAATTGGTGGAAATTGAGGAGGTCAAAAATAATTGGACAAAAGTTACTACTTTTTTTGATAATTATGAAGCTTGGACGGATACGAAACACTTAATTTACCTTTCAGAAAAAGAAGTTAACAGACATCTTGACGGTTTAACAATTGAAACCACTTTGATTCGTGAAATTCAAACTCCTTGGGGAAATCAATTCATCACACGAGGAGCTTTTATTCATGATGAAGCTTCTGATTTCAATATCGGACAAAATGAATTCAGTTTTTTAAATCGAATAGAAGAAGAAAACTTCACTTTGGAATCTTATGCAAAATCGTATTTGAATGCTCCTTATTTGTGGGGAGGGAAATCGCCTTTTGGGATTGATTGCTCAGGATTTACGCAACAAGTTTTTCGCTATTTTGATAAAAAAATCCCTCGAGATGCTTATCAGCAAGCGGAACATGGAATGGAAATAGATTTTGATGATAAATTGGAAGGCGACTTGGCTTTTTTCTCTAATTCATCAGGGAAAATCACCCATGTAGGGATTGTTTTAAATGATTCTCAAATCATTCACGCAAGTGGTCAAGTTAAAATCGATGTTCTCAAAAAAGATGGAATTTATTCTTTTGATGAAAAAACACACGATTTGATTTCTATAAAGAGAATTTAGTTTTTATTAAATCCATTTTTAATTATTTAGAATTTTAAAATCACTTAAATCGAGGCATTTTGAAATTTTAACGAATGAGTTTACATTTTGTAAATGAATGAGTTAAAGCTTTGAAGTAACGAAAAGTTAAGTGATTTTTATAAAATACCACAAAAAAGGTATTGCAAGAGATGTTACCCAACTATACTTTTGTCTCATAATTTAAAACAATTCTAAATAACAAAAATATGAAAAACAAATTTATAAAAACGGGACTTTTTTTGATGATGTCATCTCTTTTAATTGTTGGATGTAAGAAAAAAGAAGTTGAACCTACAGAAGAAGTTCCAACTCCTACAACATATACAGTTCCTTCAACGTATAATTTTGTAAGTATTGATACTGTTGATTCAAAACAAAAAATTGCGATGTTAGCTGAATTAACAACTTACATCAAAACGACTCACTCAGCTACTGATGCTCCAATTTTAGACGCACAAAAATTGAAAGATATGTTCGCAAATATTGGTGGATATTTTTCAAGTGTTGAATTGAATGGTGGTGGAAGTTTGAAAAGTAAATGTGAAGCAGGTTTCCAAGCAGATTTAGAGTCTAATTTCAATGGAATTGTAGCTGCAAGTACAAATGCTGCCACTAACGCAACTACAACAACGGCTTCTGACGGTGTTTCTGGGAAAATGATTAGTGGTACACGTTACATTTTAGTTGACACTGCTGGAATTGAGTACAAAGAATTCGCTGAAAAAGGTTTGATGAACGCTGTTTTTTATTACCAAGCAAGTACAATTTTAAACTCAATCTCAACTTTGGATAACACAACAAAAACAAATGGTACAACAGCGCAAGAAAGAGCGTGGGATCAAGCATTTGCTTACTTTGGTGTTCCTGTAACATTCCCAACTGTGGTAACAGGATTGAAAAACTGGGGAAGCTACTGTAATTCAGTGAGTAACTCTTTAGCTGGAAATACTTCAAACGAAGCTACGTCTTTAAATGCTACGATTATGAAAGCTTGGATTACAGGTCGTGCTGCAATTTCTAATGGAGATGATGCAACAAGAAACTCTGCTATTACGAGTGTTTTGAGAAACTGGGAAAAAGTAATCGCAGGTAGATTTATTACTTACTGTAAAGGTGCTTTAGCAAATGTTACTGCTCCTGCAACTTATCACCAC
The DNA here is from genome assembly GCA_040386975.1 of Bacteroidota bacterium. Taxonomy (GTDB): domain Bacteria; phylum Bacteroidota; class Bacteroidia; order Flavobacteriales_D; family Crocinitomicaceae; genus M2408. The sequence continues at coordinate 12,342 of JAZKEO010000016.1, forward strand.
AATTTATCAGAAGCTTTAGGTTTTATCAAAGCTTTCCAATTTAATTCTAATAAAACGATTTCTGATACAGATATCGAAACATTAATGAATTATTTCAAAACAAACAATTCTGTAAACTTATATAAAGTTACTACTACAAATGTAAATAATGCTATTTCTAAAATGGCTTTTATATTTAACTTAGACGCTTCAAAACTATAAGAACGTTTAAACATAGATTATAATTGAGAGTTAGTTGATTGTTTTCATTCAACTAACTCTTTCTAATATTTAAAAATATGAATCACGTAAAAAAATATTTCCCACTTTTATTATTACTCGTTTTTTCTTTTAGTTGTAAAAAGAACAAAAAAGAGGAAGAAAGTGATTCAGATTTTAAGAAATCTACTATTTTAGAAAATGTTGGTTCAAATCTTATTTTGGCGAATTACCAAACAATGGATTTGAAATTAACAGATTTCCAGCAAAAATACGATACATTTATTGCTAACCAAAGTCCTGAAAACTTTACACTTTTGAAAAGCTCTTGGAAAGAATCGTATATTCAATGGGAAAAGATCTTGATGTTTGAATTTGGTCCAGCAATGGAAGAATTGATGAAAGCTTCTTTTGGTACTTTTCCTTCCGATACAACAAAAGTCTTAAACAACATCTCTACAGGAAGTTACGATTTATACCAAGTTTCGAATATTACTGCTCAAGGACTTCCAGTTTTTGACTTTTTATTATACAGAAACAATGCGATTTCCTTTTTTGGACAAACTAATTATGCTCAATATGGAAAGGAGTTGATTCTAAAGATGAAAGGACACCTTCAAACAGTTATTTCAAAATGGAATTCAAGCTATCTTTCAACTTTTGTATCTTCTACTGGAACTGAGTCAACAAGTGCTTTTTCTATTTTTGTAAATGAATTCGTAAAATCTTACGAAGAATTAAAATGGACAAAAATTGGAATTCCTCTAGGAAAACAAAGCCTAGGAATAACACAGCCTTATTACATTGAAGCGAAATATTCAAAAATATCCTTCCAATTAATGCTTGAAAACATGAAAGCACTTCAGCGTTTATTTAATGGAGACAAAGAAGATGGCACCATTGGAGTTGGTTTTGATGATTACTTAAATGCTTTAGACAAAAATTCTTTAACAAATTCAATCAATACAGAGTTTCAAGGAATTATTTCCATTATAGGAACTTTCACTACTGATTTTGAAACTACTTTGAATAACAATCCACAAGATTTGGATGCTTTGTACACAAAAATTCATAATCTTACTGTTTTACTTAAAACGGATATGACTTCTTCCTTTGGGATTATGATTACTTACCAAGATAATGATGGTGATTAAAAGTATTTGTTTCGACAGGCTCAACAAACTGTTTTGAAAAAATAGATTAATTTAAACAATTTAAATGATGCTGAAAGCATCAAATATCTTAGACGGACGATTTATCGGACGTCGTGAGAAGGAAAATGAATACGCTTTTGGCGTGTGTTTTTGTTTAAAAACCATGACTAAAGCTAAATTTTATTCATTGTGAATTAGATTTCATTTAAATCGATTTAGAAATTGCATATTAATTGTGTAAAAGAAGTATCTTTGCCAAAAAAATCTACATTATGTTAGCAGAAATGAGACTGAGTATGAGAGACACACAAATTTTTGATTTGATTGAAGACGAAAAAAATCGTCAATTACATGGAATTGAATTGATTGCATCTGAAAACTTCGTAAGTGAACAAGTTATGCAGGCAATGGGTTCTGTTTTAACCAACAAATACGCGGAAGGTTTACCTGGAAAACGTTATTATGGTGGTTGCGAAGTTGTTGATAAAGTGGAGCAATTGGCAATTGACCGTTTGTGTAAATTATTCGGTGCTACATGGGCTAACGTACAACCACATTCTGGTGCTCAAGCAAATGCTGCGGTTTTCTTGGCTTGTTTGAATCCTGGAGATAAAATTTTAGGTTTTGACCTTTCTCATGGTGGACATTTGACACACGGTTCTCCGGTAAATTTCTCTGGAAAATTATACAAACCATTTTTCTATGGTGTAAACAAAGAAACTGGTCAAGTGGATTACGATGTTTTGGAAGAAGTTGCTCGTCGTGAGAAACCAAAAATGATTATTTGTGGAGCTTCCGCTTATTCTCGTGATTGGGATTATGCTCGAATCAGAAAAGTTGCTGACGAAATCGGAGCGTTGATTTTAGCTGATATTTCTCATCCTGCAGGTTTAATCGCTGCAGGTTTGTTAACAGATCCATTGGAGCATTGCCACATCATTACAACCACAACACACAAAACATTGCGTGGACCTCGTGGTGGTGTTATCATGATGCGTCACAATTTCGAAAATCCATTTGGAATCAAGTGGAATAATGGAAATTTACGTTCTATGGGAGCATTATTGGATGCAGCAGTTTTCCCAGGAATTCAAGGTGGACCATTGGAACATGTTATCGCAGCGAAAGCAGTTGCTTTTGGTGAAGCTTTGACAGATGAATACAAAACGTATATGAAACAAGTTCAAAAAAATGCTTCGATTATGGCAGATGAATTTGTGAAATTAGGATATAAAATTATCTCTGGAGGAACAGACAATCACTCGATGTTGATTGATTTACGTTCGAAAGGAGTTACAGGGAAAGATGCTGAAATTACACTTGTAAAAGCGGATATTACTGTAAACAAAAACATGGTTCCTTTTGATACAGAATCTCCATTCGTAACTTCAGGTATTCGTGTTGGTACACCAGCAATCACAACGCGTGGAATCAAAGAAAATGACATTCCAAAAATTGTATCTTTGATTGATAAAGTATTGACAAATATTTCAAATGAAACTGTTATCGCAGAAGTTAGAAAAGAAGTAAACGCTATGATGAGTGGTTTGCCTTTGTTTCAGATGTGATTTTCATGCTTCCTCCCTTTGAGAAGAAAAAGCACTGCTTTTGAAGATTAAGCGTTGGCGCAAGAGGATTGAGGTGGGTGACAATATTAATACATTGAGAAGGAGAATTTAGGTTCTCCTTTTTTATTTCCATAATTTTTAAAATCAAAACACAAAACACGAACTTTTTTTTATATTTTGCGTAGAATGAATTTCTTAGCACATTTAGTATAAGAAAGATGACTTCATTTATAAAATATATTCTTGTTTTGCAGTTATTGTTATTGACAAATATCAGCTTTGCTGAAGTTGATACTACGCTTACTATTGATGCAAATGATTTTACTGATGAGAGTAGCGACGTGCCTTTTTTTGACAGAAAGAATAAATACAAGAAAATCAAAAAAGTTAGAAAATCAAATTCTATAAGTCCAGCTGGTAAATTACGTTTAAACTCACAAAGTAAACGTGCTCGGAAATCAATGTCACGAAATCATAAAAATCACATTGTGCATAATAAATCTATTAGGCAACAACAAAGAAAACAAAAACAATTTTCTAAAAATATAAGTTTCCATAAGATTAAAAAGCTTAATTTTC
>JAZKEO010000016.1:15850-109923 GCA_040386975.1 Bacteroidota bacterium
AAGAAAAGGACAAAAAAGACACAAAAAAGAGTGAGAAATATAAACGACGTAAAAACGGTTTTTTGATTTAATCATTTTTGTTTAAAAAGGAAAATTGTGTTTTTTTAATTGTTAATACCAAAACCTTGTCTTTTTTTAGAAAATCTTACCTTTGTAAAGAGAATTTGTGGCTCAATGTTATACCTTGGATTTCTCCACATTAATTAGATACCTTTATAATGAAAATAGTTTTTATGGGAACTCCCGATTTTGCAGTTGGGATTTTACAAGAATTGATAGATCAAAAAATGGATGTTGTTGCTGTTGTTACCGCTCCTGATAAACCTGCTGGTCGTGGACAGCAACTTTCTGAAAGTGCAGTGAAAAAATACGCTACAAGTGAGAATTTAAACATTTTACAGCCAACAAATTTAAAAGACGCTTTATTTATCGAGGATTTGAAAGCGCTTTCAGCAGATTTATTTGTTGTCGTTGCTTTTAGAATGTTGCCAGAAATCGTTTGGAATATGCCTCCAAAAGGAACGATTAATTTACACGCTTCTTTGTTACCAAATTACCGCGGAGCAGCTCCAATCAATTGGGCGATTATCAATGGAGAGAAAAAAACGGGTGTAACAACATTTTTTATCGAACAAGAAATCGATACAGGTTTAATCATCGAGAGAGAAGAACTTGAAATTACAGAAAATAAGACAGCAGGGGAATTACACGATAAATTATTGAATTTAGGTAAGAAATTAGTTTCACAAAGTGTAAGAAAAATTGAAGATGGAACTGTTGTTCGCATACCTCAACAAGATTTAATTGACGAAAAAGGGATTTTACCTGCACCAAAAATCTTCAAACCAATGTGCGAAGTCGATTTTTCAAAGGATGTTCAAACGGTTCATAATTTTTGTCGTGGACTTTCACCTTATCCAACAGCTTGGACAGTAATAGAAAATCGTGAAACAGGAGAAAAAAAGTCACTTAAGTTATTCAAAACTGAAAAAACAGAAACTTCTGTTGAGAACCAAGATGAGTTAATAGCCACCAAAAAAGATTTTTTCATGCCTTGTGAGGACTTTTACCTTAAAGTCTTAGAATTGCAACCAGAAGGTAAGAGAAGGATGCTAGCTCACGAATTTTTGGCAGGATACGACATTTCTAAGTGGAAAATCTGTTCTTCAAAAGATTAGTTTATCCGCTAAAAAAGGTATTAAACCCTTGATTTTATTGAATTTTTTGAAAAATTGTGAAAAAATAATTTATCTCTAAAATTACTTGAATTTTGAGTTTAAATTATTGATATTCATTAATTTAAAAGCGTTTAAAGCTGTTTTTCCTTATTAACATTTTTAGTGTTTTATCAACAAAATACATTTTATTTTTCATAAAGTGGCGTTCTGCTTGGTTTTTAGTATATATTTGTCTTATTAAATTTTTAAAAAACCATTAACTATGAACAAATCAGAATTAATTGATGCAATGGCATCTGAGTCAGGATTAACAAAAGCGGATGCTAAAAAAGCATTAGAAGGATTTGTAACTGCTACATCTGGAGCATTGAAAACTGGAGATAGAATCTCTTTAGTAGGTTTTGGATCTTTTTCAGTTTCTGAAAGAGCTGCAAGAACAGGTCGTAACCCTCAAACGGGGAAAGAAATTAAAATCGCTGCTAAAAAAGTGATTAAATTTAAAGCTGGTGCTGATTTAACTGAAAAAGTTAACTAGTCATCGCTTAAATGCAATTTGGGAAAGGTAGTCAATTTGGCTACCTTTCTTTTTTTGTTTAGTTTTTTTTGCTACAAAGTCTCCAAGACATAAAGTAGCACTAAACTTTGTGCATTCTTAGTGCTTTTCTGTCTTCGTGGCAGGATATTAAAAAAGGGCATATAATTTCTTACACACCCTTCCTTTTAAATAGAAATTTATTTTTTATCCTAAAAACGGATATTTGTAATCTTTTGGGGTAACAAATGTTTCTTTGATTGTGCGAGCAGAAACCCAACGAATTAAATTCAATGGAGCACCAGCTTTATCGTTTGTACCTGAACCTCTTGCACCACCAAATGGTTGCTGACCAACAACTGCTCCAGTTGGTTTGTCGTTGATGTAGAAGTTTCCAGCACTATTTTCCAATTTCGACAAAGCAAGATTAATTGCATAACGATCTTTAGCGATGATTGCACCTGTTAAGGCATAATCAGAAGTATCATCCAACAATTCCAATGTTTTTTCAAAATCTTTTGGCTCGTAAACGTAAATTGTTAAAACTGGACCGAAAATTTCTTCACACATCGTTCTGAATTTTGGATTTGTAGTAACAACCAAAGTTGGTTCAACAAAATATCCTTTTGATTTATCGTAATTTCCTCCAACAATGATTTCAGCGTCTGGTGCAGCTTTAATAAAATCAAGGTAAGAAGCATTTTTATCGAAAGATTTTTCGTCAATTACTGCATTTACAAAGTTTGAAGTGTCTTCTGGTGAACCCATTTTCATAGATTTAACCTGCTCAACAGCGATTTTCTTCACTTCTTCCCAAATGTTTGATGGAATGTAAGCACGAGAAGCAGCAGAACATTTTTGACCTTGGTATTCGAAAGCTCCACGCGTCATTGCTGTTGCAACTTCAGCTGGATTTGCTGATTCGTGAACCATGATAAAATCTTTTCCTCCAGTTTCACCGACAATACGTGGGTAAGATTTGTAATTTTCGATGTTGTTTCCAATTTCTTTCCACAATTGTCTGAAAACTCCTGTAGAACCTGTGAAATGTAAACCAGCGAATTCTTTGTGTTTAAATACAACTTCACTAGCCGTTTGTCCGCTAACAGTAACCATATTGATTACGCCATCAGGTAAGCCAGCTTCTTGGAATAATTCCATGATAACTTGCGCCGAATAAACTTGTGTGTTAGCAGGTTTCCAAACAATAACATTTCCCATCATCGCTGGTGCGGCACATAAATTTGCACAAATTGAGGTAAAATTAAAAGGTGTTAAAGCGAAAACAAATCCTTCCAAAGGTCTGTATTCCAGACGATTCCACATTCCAGGCAAAGATTCTGGTTGATCTTTATAGATTTGTGTCATGTATTGCACGTTAAATCTAAAGAAATCAATTAATTCACATGCTGCGTCGATTTCTGCTTGAAAAACATTTTTCGATTGACATAACATGGTTGCAGCATTCATTCTTGCTCTGAAAGGTCCAGCTAATAAATCAGCAGCTCTTAAAAAGATAGAAGCACGTTGCTCCCAAGGTAAATTTGCCCAAGCATCTTTCGCTTTTAAAGCAGCTTCAATTGCTTTTTCAACATGTGCAGCTTCACCTTGATTAAATTTACCAAGACTTTTTGCGTGCTCATGTGGCGGAGCAATATTTATTTTGTTAGAAGTAAAAACCTTTTCACTGCCAATATACATTGGGATATCAACAGGAGATTGATTGTACATTTTGTTGTACATTGCTAATAATTCTTCTCTTTCGGGAGAACCTTTCACATAAGATTTTACTGGTTCGTTGATTGCTATTGGAACAACTGAAATTGAATTTGACATAGAATAAATTTGTTTATGCAAAGTTAGTAAAAAGAAATAATATTGTTTAATTTAAGGTTTTTAAAAAGTATAAGACAAGCCAATTTTGAAGTGCATAAAAGATCGAATGAGTTTTTTTCGCATTTCTTCTGCTAAAACACCATAGTCCGTGTATTCTTTAGATTGATCCATTAAATCGCGCATTCGATAACTGTAAAACCGAATATTATAACTTAAACCATAATTGAGAATTAACCTTTGACTAAGCGGTTTCTTAAAATTCACCGCATATTGAATCAAGAAAAGATGAAATTTATTTTTTGTTAAATCTGAAAAAGTACTATTGTAACTAACCATATATGATGTGTCTTTGTCAACATAATCTTCTACATTTGAGTCATAATATTGCTTAACTCCACTTACTAAATAATCTTTTAGAATAAGCGAACTTTGAGTAATTCCAAATCCAAATTCTTGACTAATTCCTATTGGTTGAATACTCGATCTTGAAGAAAATTCAATGCTCGGCATTAGTGTAGTTGAAAAGAAATTTAATTTTTGATGTTTGGTTTCAGTTAAGTTTAAATTTCCGCTGGTGTTATAGTTGTATATAGTGCTGAAAAGTTCAAATTCTGCTTCCAAACCAATGGAGCAATTTCTTGCGATAACACGTTTTAAGTTTACTTTAAGGCCAAGATCTAAGAAATCTTTTTTAATTTCTAATGCTCCATTTCTCTTCACAAACAAACCATAGTTTGACCAATTAGAATGATTTATCATTGTTCGGTACCAAAAAGGTGTATTTAATCTTAAACCCACTCCAACTGAATTTTTGCGACCCAAAAATCCTATATTTTGGCTAAAATAAAAATGAGTTGTAAAACAAATCAGAAAAAATAAACAATATTTCATTTTATAGAAGGTTTAGTGTTTACTTTTTTCATGATATCATACATGCGATTCATGATTGTGTATTTGTTTAAGGGTTCATTATAATGCATTGTTAATTCTTCCATGACCTTATTGTTTGAAATATCGAGAATCCAAAGGGATAAATAAGTATGGTGTGATTTGTAAATTTTGACCGGTAAATAGATAGGATAAATCATGAAAAACGGAAAAAGTAATAATTCAGATTGTTTGAAATTAACATCATATATAGTTTCAACTTTAGAAAACATGATTTTATCCGTCTTCATTTCTTTTGAAAGAGATTCAAGTTCGAGAAAATCTGTCGGTAGGACATCAATTGCCTCATTTTCATATTTTTCATTGACATAACTGTATAAAATAGATTTCTGATTAAATCCTTTTGTTCCTTTTTCGTCTAAAGATGAGTTACTTAGTGAATTAATGTTTATTGGTAAATACGAACCTAAATCATTTAAAACATCATTGAAATCTTCGGATAATTTTTCGGATTTTATTTGATTTATTTCATCTCTTTTGTAGCAAACAACCAATGGATCTATAAATAAAAGCGTGTCGATTCCTAATTTTAAGGTGTTTCTAATTTTAAGTTTCTCAATTTTCTTTTTCTTACGATAACTTAAACTTTCGTATTCATTTTTTTCAATTTCTTTCGTCCTAAATATACCTTTGTAATAGCTCAATTTTTTAATAAAACTTGAATCGACAATTATATCATACAAGGCATATAAGTGAAAGTTAGCTGTGTCAATATTTCTATTTAAACTATTTTTTATTTTAGTTAATTTATTTGTTTCTATTGAAGTTTTATTGATTGAATTAATGCTGTCAGTAATTGTTTTTTGGTTACGAGCATCGTCCATACTTGTTTTATAGAAAATCACTAAGTCAAATTTTGCTTCTGCAAGTGTTTTTATCATTCTTTCCCAAATGGCATTTAAAACAATATCATTTTCGTTTGCTTTATGTAAATCATAAACTATTCGACTTGATAATGTAAGTATTTGAAGTGTGTTAAGATTTTTTAAGACATGTTGTAAACTTCCAATTTGCCCCTGAAGTTTTGTTTTATTTGGTAATTTAGTTGTTAAACTACTTTTTGATTTATACTGGGCTATTCCTAGCCAAGATTTAGCTTTCATTCTTTTCAAATAGATTGAATTTGGATATTTTTTTTCCAAAACTAAAATAGAATATAGGGCATTGTCAAATTCAGCATTTATAATATCAGTGCGAATACTTTCAAAACGACAGATATCTCGAATGTATAAAAAATCACTTTCTCCGAATGAAAAAATTTCGTTTCCCCAATTTGTAAACTTTTCAATTTCTTTTGAAACAGCGGCTTTTCTTTTTTTGATATTTGGATGAGAACTTTTTGAATCATCAACATCTTCTTCTACATCAATTGGAAAGACTTTTTCAGGAAACAAATGAACTGGTATTTTCAGTTGATTTGAATTTAAATAAGTATTGGGAAAATCAAATTCTTCAAAAGGTAAATAAGAATAAAGTAAAATGTCAAATGTTGAAACCAATTCTTCTTTTGAATAACCTGCTTCTTGATATAATTTCACTCCGAGTCTATCAGCATCAAATTCATGTTCTCTTGAAAAAGTACTTAAAGACTTTATTTTTTCCGAATTATATTTGTTATTTATTTCATATTCAAAAGATTCAACGACATGTTCTTCTGTGTAATGTACAATTTCATGAGATAGAATATAAGCCAATTGAGCCTCATTTTCGAGTTGAGAAATTAAACCAGTTGTAACGAAAATAATTCCTTGAAAAGTAGAAAAAGCATTTGTTTCGTTCGATTTTATAGTGTAAAAGTGTAGTTTACGTCTTAAAATAGTATCTTTTGCTAATAATTTATCAGCTATTTTATTGATGTAAATCGTAACTTCATCTCCGTAAACAACCATTCCAGAATGAAGTAAATCATTTATAGCGTAGTGAACACCTTCCAAAAAAACAATTTCATTATTTCCTTTTAAAGATATTTTATTATTTTTAATATCTTCATTTATCTTATTGTAAGCTTGAATTGTAAAATCATTCGGTATTTCACCTTCAGCTTTTAAATGTTGGAAATCATTAAAATTTTGCTGAGTCAAACCAAGGGAAGTTATTCCCCAAAAAAAGATTAGAAAAAGACATTTTAAGTTTCTGTACTTTTTTTGAAGATTAAAAAACATAAGACAAACCTATTTTGAATTGTACAATGCTATATTTTTTTTCAGCATTAATCATTTGAAAAATTTGGTCATTATTGATCCAATACTTTTTAGAATCAATTTGGTCTTTGCTTCTAAAAAGAAAGTTAAATGTATATCTAAATCCGTAATTTAACATCAAGTTTTTTGTCAAATTTTTTCTAAAGTTTAAGACATATAAAAAGATGAAATTTGAATAACCTTTTGATTTGTAATCGAAAAAATTTGTTTTAAAATCAGTTTTTTCTTCTTCTGTTAATTGTGAGGATGAATTTCCATCATATTTTGTTAATTCGAACAAATAATCTTTTTCAATGATAGATGATTTGCAGTAACCAAATCCTATTTGATTGTGTAAACCAATTCCGAAAATACTATTTTCCTTACAGAATTCAATTTTTGGAATAAATCCAATATGTCTGAAGTTGAGATTTTCCATCAAACCACTGTATGTCAGATAATCAAGCTGAGTTTCACGATTAAATTCCAATGGTGTTTTTGTATCTAATTTTTGATATAAAAATTCTACCCCCAAATTAAAACGTTTAGAAAGTGAACGAATATAGCTAAAATTAAAAGCTACATCAAGTTTATCAGATGTCTGCTCTAAACTAGTGCCTGATCTTTTCACATAGACCATATTAGAAGAATTATACATGACATTTTCTAACAGTGGTCTAGAAAAAATGAAATTAAAATCAACTATGTTTTTTTTTCCAAACAATCCTGGATTCTGAGTGAAGGAGTAACTTGATGAAAGTATAATAAAAACTAAAAAAAGAGTTTTCATATTTTTATTTAATAGAGTGGAATAAATTATAAACTCTTGCATTAATAGTATATTTATTGATGTTTTCATAACTTTCAACATATAATCTGTTTTCGATTTTACCATTTTCTAAGTTTAATATGATTGTCGTGTATTGAATTTCATTTGTTTTCAAGATTTTTGAAGGAATGTACCAAAGTAGAATTGGATAAATTAAAAGTGAACCAAAAACAGCAGCAGGCTTTATTTTATTACTTTTTTGGTGTTCTAAAATTGAAAGCATAACCTTATCTGTTTCGTTTTTTGTTCGAATTTCTTGAAGTAAATTGAAATCTGTTGGAAAAACTTCAATGTCTTCATTTTCAACAAGCTCAGAAAGATAAGATGTTAAAGTTGAGCGCTGATTGAACATTTCTGTACCTTCAAATTTTAAATTACTTGATCCAATAACAGTAGTTTTAAAATTAAACTCTTTGGAAACTTCTTGAACGGCTTTTGTATATTCAATTTGCAGTTTTTCAGATTTAATGCGGTCAATTCCATTTTTTGAATAACTATAAACCATAGGTTCCAAATAAATGAAAGAGTTTAATCCAGTACTTCTTTTTTCTTTTTCTTTTTTGTCAAAATTTCGTCTTTCTTTTGGACTTAATTTATTGTAAGCATCTTCGTCTAGCTCCTCTTGATGAATTTCTTCTTTAAAAAAATCATATTTATCTTTAAATAATTTATTAGAAATCACGTCACTTAATGCATATAAATAAAATGCACTTGTGTCAAACAAAACAACTTCTGAACTTGAGCTATTTTGTTTTTTGATTTTATCATACTTACTTAAGTTTTCTTTGTTTTCAGTTTGATTTGATTGAATTGTATCTGATTTAGATTTCAGAAAATCTTGGTAAGCCGCTGAATATGTTTTAGTTGAAAACTTTTCCAATTCCATTTTTTTTGATTTAGCAAATGTTTTTACCATTCTTTCCCATATTGCTTCAATCACTTTATCACTTGGATTTTTTAAGTAAATATCATGCACCATTCTTTGGGAAACTGTAATGACTTGATTTTTATTCATTTCCTTCATTAAAAATTGCAATGAGGCGATTTCTCCTTCCAATTCTTTCGTGTTTGGTAATTTTGCATTAAAGCTAGCTGTAGATTTATATTGTGCATATCCTAACCAAGCCTTAGCTTTCATACGTTGTAAATAAATGGAATTCGGAAATTCTTTTTCCAAGATGAAAATTGAATATAAAGCATCGTCAAATTCGGCATCGACAATATCCGTTCGAATACTTTCGAAACGACAGCTATTTCGAATATTTTTAAATTTTGGTTCTCCTAAATCAAAAACTTTATTCCCCCAATCTTTGTAATTCAAGATTTCTTTCTCAACTGCATCTTTTCTTTTTTTGATATTTGGATGCGAACTTTTAGAGTCGTCCGTATCTTCAAGTGCCTTAATTGGATATTTTTTTGAGGGATAAAATCCTTCAGGAATAGTAAGTAAATCTGTATTCAAGTAGTTTTTTGGGAATTCAATTTCTTCAAAAGGTAAATAAGAATAAAGTAAAACATCAAAAGTTGAAATTAACTCATCTTTCGAATAACCTGCTTCATAATATAATTTCACACCTAATTTATCTGCCTCAAACTCATTTTCTTTTGAAAATTTACTCAATTGCTGTACTTTTTCAGCATTTTTTTTGTTTTTGGCATTTAAATCAAATGTTTGAACAACGTGTTCTTCTGTATAATGGGCTATTTCATGAGATAGAACGTAAGCCAATTGTGCTTCATTAGTCAATTGAGAAATTAAACCTGTTGTAACAAATATTATTCCTTGATAAGTTGAAAAGGCATTTGTTTGATTTGATTTAATCGTGTAAAACCTTAGTTTTTGTCTTAAATCTTGATCTTTTACCAATAATTTATCGGCAATACTTGAAACATAGTTAGAAACCTCATCTCCATAAACAACCATTCCAGAATGCAATAAATCATTTATAGCGTAGTGAACACCTTCCAAAAAGACTTTTTCTGCTTCGCCTTTTAATTTTAAATTCCCTTTTTCTAAATCGTCACTGATTTTATCAAAAGCATTTTCAATAAAATCGTTTGGAATTTCTCCCTCGGCTTTTATGTTTTTAAAGTCATCAAAGTTTTGTTGTGCAAATAACTCGTAACTTAAAACAAAAAAAAGGAAAGTGAAAAATGCTACTTTTGAAAATGTCATACTTTATAGTTTTCTCCAAAACTAACAATAATTTTTTAGTTGAATCTTTTTTTGATGAGTTAATACTTGAATAAAATGTATATTTGCAACTTGAATTTTTAGGTAACATTAATTTATAAAATATGGGAATTTTAGGCAATATTTTCAAGAAAAAAGAGAAAAAAGCAAAAAAAGCAAAACACCACACTGCGAAGGGATTTGTTGAAATTAAGGTTTCTGGAATTACTAAATTGACAGATACTTGTGTCCAACTTTCTTTTGATATTCCAGTTGATTTGAAAGAAAAATTCAAATTTAAACCAGGTCAATACATCAACATTTCTGTTGAAATAGATGGAATAGACGAGCGTAGATCTTATTCGATTTGTTCTGGTTCAAATGAACACTTAGCAATTGCTGTTAAAGAAGTTGAAAATGGTCTTATTTCAAAATGGGTAAATAATGACTTGGAAGTGGATGATTTTATTTTGATTTCTCCACCTCAAGGAAACTTTGTTTTAGATGATTCAGCTAAAAATGTTGTTTCTTTTGGTGCTGGAAGTGGAATTACACCAATTTTAGCCATCGCAAAATCTATTGAGGAAAATGCAGGAAAAATGAAACTATTTTATGCCAATAGAACTGAAAAAGACATCATTTTTAAAAATGAATTAGCTTCTTTAAAAAATACGGAAACAACACACTTTTTAACAAAAGAACTGAACGATAATCACAAAGAGGGTCGTTTGACGAAAGAAAAAATAAGTGAAATTATTAAAAACGATTTGAACCTTTTAAAAGCAGATGGATTCTTTATTTGTGGACCGGAGGAAATGATTTTTGGTGCAAAAGAAATTTTAGGTGTTTTTGGTGTTCCAAAGGAAAAGATTCATTTTGAATTGTTTACAACACCTACTGAGGAATTAAATGATGAAGTAAAAATTGAAGAAAATACCTTCAAAGGCTTAAGTAAAGTAAAAGTTATTTTAGACGATGAGGTAACAAACTTCACTTTAAAAACGGATGGAAAAACAATTTTAGATGCCGTTACAAGTGAAGGTTACGACGCTCCATATTCTTGTCGTGGTGGTGTTTGTTGTACCTGTAAAGCGAAAGTTTTATCTGGTTCAGCATCCATGAAGTTAAATTATTCTTTGACTGATTTGGAACTTAAAAATGGCTATATTTTGACGTGTCAAGCTCACCCAACAAGTGAAGAATTAACAATTTCTTACGATGAGTAAAACCATTGTTATTGTTGGAGCGAGTAGGGGTATAGGAAAAGAATTAGTTGAACTGTTTTCTGAAAATGAAGAGTTTAAAGTTCTTGTTTTAACTCGAAACATTTCAGCACTTGAATCTTTTTCAACTCTAAAAAATGTTGAAATTCATGCTTTTGACTTAAATTCTTCTCAAGTAAGAAAAGATGCTGAAAATTTACTATCAAGTATCGATAAAATTGATATTTTAATAAATAATGCCGGGAAATTAGTTAATAAATCATTCTTAGATTTATCTCACGAAGATTTATTGGATTGCTACCAAACAAATGTCATTGGCGTTATGGAAACTGTTCAAGCTATCCTCCCTAAAATGATTTATTTTGGTGGACATATTGTAAATATAAGCTCAATGGGAGGTTTCCAAGGAAGTGTTAAATTTGCTGGACTTTCGGCTTATTCGACTTCAAAAGCTGCTGTAGTGAGTTTTACTGAATTATTAGCTGAAGAATATAAAGATTCGAAAATAAAAGTCAATTGCTTGTGCCTTGGAGCCGTTCAAACAGAAATGTTGGAAGAAGCTTTTCCAGGTTATCAAGCACCTTTGAGTTCTGCAGAAATGGCTGAATTTATAGTTGATTTTGCTTTGAATGGTTCTAAATTTATGAATGGAAAAATTATTCCAGTTTCTTTAAGTACTCCGTGATTTAAAAATAGTTGTATGAAATTACATTACCGTGAATTGGGTGAAGGTCAACCTTTTGTAATCTTACATGGACTTTTTGGCTATTCTGATAATTGGCAAACTTTAGCTAAAAAAATGGCTGAATATTACCGTGTTATTTTGGTTGATCAGCGAAATCACGGTCATTCGGATTGGAGTGATGAATTTTCTTATAATTTAATGTCGGAAGATTTGAAAGAACTTTTAGATGATTTACAACTTAAAAATGTCATTTTGATGGGGCATTCGATGGGAGGGAAGACATCCATGGTTTTTGCATCGAAATATGCCGATTTATTAGATAAATTGTTGGTTGTTGATATCGGAATAAAACAATATCCCATGCATCATGAGGAGATTTTGAAAGGAATTAAATCGGTTGACACAAATGGAAATATTTCACGAAGTGAAGCTGAAACAAATCTTTCAAAATACATTGAATCATTTGGTGTAAGACAGTTTTTATTGAAAAATTTGTATTGGAATTCAGAAAAAAAATTGACTTGGAGAATGAATGTTTCTTCTTTGGAAAAAAACATGGGAGAAATTCTTAAAAATATTCGTCCAGAAGATGAAATTTTTATTCCTACGCTTTTTATTCGTGGTGCACAGTCAAATTATATTTTAGATGAAGATTGGAGTGAATTGGAGGAATGTTTTCCCGACTCACACTTAGTAACTATTCAAAACGCTGGACATTGGGTTCATGCCGAAGCTCCAAAAGAATTTTTAGAAGCCGTTTTGAGTTTTTGTTTGAGATAAAGTTACGGGACTTCTAAAAATTGCTTTTTCATCGTTGAACTTTAATTTTAAAATGTTCATTTACATGAGTAAACTCACATTTTAAAATCTTGTTCGCCTCAAAAAATCTAATTTTTAGAAACCCTAATAAGTTTTTAGGAAACTTTTTAGTTTAAAAATTTGTCAATCCAAAAATAGTCATTATCTTTGTTTAGATTAATTCTAAATAGCAATGAAAACAAATCTTCTTCAAAGTAAAGACTTTCCAAGTTTTATTTCATGCGAAAATTGTTCATGTGATAAGAAAAAGGAATGTTGTAAAAAATATAAGAAAAAAGGCGTTCATTGTAAAAAATGTCCTAAAAAGTAAAAGATTTTCGCTTTTACTTCACAAAAGCTCTAATTGATATTTCAGAAATTTTCGGATCCGTATTTGCTGTAACAGTTACCGTTTTGATAATTTCGTTTAACTGACCTGGTTTTGGGTGGAAGCCAACTTCAATGTAATCTGATTTTCCTGGTGCAATTGGTTTTTCAGGTTTGTGTGGTGTTGTACAACCACAACTTGCCGAAACACTTTCAATTATCAAAGGATTTTTCCCTGTATTTGTTACTTTAAACTTACATAAATTTTCAGAATCAGGTTTTACATTTCCGTAATCGTGGCGAAGTTTGTCAAATTTCAAAGTAGTGAGTGAATTTGCCTCAGCTGCTTTCATTGATTTTTCTTCCTCTTCAAATTCCTTTAAGGTTTTTTCCAATTCTTTCTCAGATTGTCCACCAGCGGCAATTGTTGAAACAACTTCTTTTTCGCTTTTATCTTCCGAACAAGACAAGACAGCTAAAGAAAACATAGAAATAAAAGCAATATGTAATTTTTTCATGGTTAATTTTTGAAAAGTAATATGACAAACTTACATATTTTTTTCTTTTTACAAAATATGCCAAGGCAAACGGATTTGAAAATTAATTTCTTTTAAGCGCGGTTTGTGTCATGGTTTCACTTCGTGGCTGCTTCGCGGTTTAAAACAAAAACACATGCCACAAAGAATTATTCTAATCTTTTTTGCGGTGGATTAAAATCCACCGCTAGCAAAATCAAAAAAACTATTGTTGTGCCAAACCTTTTTTGTCGTAATTTTCAGATTCGATTGTTTTGATTGCAGCTTGAAGAATTTCGTTTTCCGCATTCGCAATTTGATAATATTCACTAATTCCCCATAAATCTTGCGCAAGCATAGCTTTCATTCTCAATTTAATTGAATTTTCACTCGTTTTATAGTCTTTTTCATTGAAAAGCAATTTTTCATCTTCTTTCTGAACATAAGCAAAAAATTCATCCATTAACTTTTTGTCAACTTCAAAACCTGTTTTGTAAGCTTCAAAATTTGGATAGGAAGCGTTTAATTTTTCTCTATTTTTTTCAACATAGGTTAATGCGAAAGAATTGAAATACCCACCACGAGCCAGAGATTTGTAATATTCAGTAGAAAAATTGGTGTCTAAAGGAACAAAAACATCAGGCATAATTCCACCGCCACCATAAACAGTTCGTTTACTTAGTTTCGTTTCGTGTTTCAATGAATCGTTGAATTTGATGCTGTCTTGACTCGACAATTCACCATGTAAATAGCGATCCATGTAATCGTTTCTGTAAGCATCTAAATCTTCGTAAGGTTTTTGGATAAATCGTCCGCTTGGCGTAAAATAACGTGCAATTGTCAAACGAATTTGTGAGCCATCAGTTAAATCGATTGGGCGTTGAACTAAGCCTTTACCAAAACTTCTTCTTCCAACAATCAAACCTCTGTCCCAATCTTGGATTGCACCTGAAACGATTTCACTTGCTGAAGCTGTATTTTCATTCGTCAAAATAACCAATCTTCCTTGTTCCCAGTTTCCTTTTTGTCCTGCGAAAAGTTCTTGTTTTGGTTGTGCTCGACCTTCCGAATACACAATTAATTTATTCCCAGATAAAAATTCGTCAGACACAGTTTTTGCGGCATAAAGCAAACCACCACCATTGTCTTGTAAGTCTAAAATCAAGTTTTTCATTCCTTGATTATTCAAACTTTTAATACTTGATTGAATTTCTTCGGTCGTTGTTCTAGAAAAAGCATTTAATTTGATGTAACCTGTTTCTGGATTCAACATGTAAAAACAATCAACAGAATTTACTGGGATTTTATCTCTCGTAATCACGTAATCCATTGGTTTTTTAATGTTTTTTCTACGGATGGCAATTTTCACTTTTGTACCCATTTCACCCATTAGTTTTTCTCTCACTTGAGCATTTTTTAAGCCAACTCCAGCGACTGAATTTCCTTCAATGGAAACAATTCGATCTCCAGCACGAATTCCTAGTTTTTCAGAAGGACCCCCAGTAATTGTTTGTACAACAACTAATGTGTCTTTCAAAATTTGAAAACGAATTCCAATTCCAACAAAACTACCGTTGATTTTTTCGTTGGCATCATCCACATCATTTTTTGAAATATAAGTTGAGTGAGGATCTAATTTTTCAAGCATTGCTTCAATCGCTGCATCTGTCAACTGATTTTCGTTCACCGTGTCAACATATACACTGTTTATGTACGTCAAAATTTCCGCAAATTTTTGCGTATTTGAGTTTCTTTTTGGTTCTGTTTGTGAAAAAGTAAAGCTTAAACACAAAAGCATGATTGAAAGTGAAATTATCTTTGACATAGGATTTTAATTTGATACTAATTTACATATATAAATGTTTGACTTCATTAAAAGTTACACGAATGTTGATTTTTTTATGTTAAGTTAACATTTTCGAAGATGATAGGAAAGAACTTATTAAAAAACTCTAATTATTTAAAGAATGAAGTTTCAAATGAAAAAGAAAAATCTATTTTTGCAAACTAATTTTTACTATTTTTACTCGAAATCAAATTCAATGAAGTTATTTTTAAGTTTATTTTTTGTTATAGTTTCTTTTCAGCTGTTTTCACAGGTGAAGAAATTTGATAAACTTGAAATGTATTACGATCAAGGACATTATGCTTTGGTGTTAAAAAAGGCAAATAAATTATTAGATGACCCTACTTACGATTATTCATTGGTTCCATCTTTGTATAAAAGTATGGCTTTGTTTCAAATGAGTCAGAATGAATATTGGTTTAAACGAAATCCGAATTCATTGGAAGAAGCGAAAGATTTGTTTACCAAAATAAAATCATCTTCAGATGGAATACGCATTTTTGAAGCTCACATTTTTGAAATTTCAGCTTTAAAGCGAGATTTAACTTCTTGGACAGAAGATTTAAAGAGATTAAATCAACGTCAAGCATTTGAAAATGTGCAAGAAATCATGTACAATTTGTTTGAAAATGTACCCGACATCGAATTTGAAGGAGGGAAAAAAGTGGAGGAAATCAGTACGGAAAGTAATGATATTTCAGAAGGTATTGGAACAAAAAAGCAACGCGAACAAATTGTTGAAAATGCAAAAAAACAATTGGGAGTACCTTATTCTTGGGCTGGAAACACACCAAAAGGTTTCGATTGCAGTGGATTTACATCTTATGTTTTAAAAGATATTAAAAAGGATTTACCTCGCAGAGCAGTTGAACAATATGAAAATGCCACAAAAGTTAAAAAAGGGAACGCACAAATGGGAGATTTAATCTTTTTTGATAATGGTGCCGGAATTTCTCATGTTGGAATTGTTGTTTCAAACAAAAATGAGCCTTTGACGATGATTCACTCAAGTTCTTCAAAAGGAGTAATTATTACTGAAATTGAAAAATCTGCCTATTGGGAAAAACGGGTTTTTGGTTTTGGAACTTTTGTGACGGAATAACTATTTCTTTTTTTCTGGGAAAAAATAAGAAATAAAGCAGAAAAGTGTAAATAAACTCAAACTACTAATTAAAAGCATTGAGTTGTCAAAAACAGCTTCACTTGTGAAATAAATGGTAAACAATAACATTGCCATGCTAAATCCACTAAGCAATTTCATCATTTGAGAAGCTTTTTGTGTTGTCAAGGCAAAAATTGAAAATACAAGGCTAAAGATCATGCATAAAAATGCTTCTAATCCTGTTTTTTGAATATCAAAGAGTTGAATTAAGGAGCAATTCCATAAAATAAACCCAACGAAAAGAGGAATAAGAATAAGTGCTTTTAAAATACGTTTTTCAAGTCTATCTTGCAATAAGATGACGACTAAAAAGAGATTTACACTCATCAAAATTAGCGTATAATGAACACTTTCTATAAGCTCTAAAAACCCTAAAAAGAATGAAATTCCAAAGAAGATTGTCAGAATGATGCTTAAATAGAAAAGAATGAATATGATTTTTTTTAACATGTTCTATTTAAACTTTAATACCAAATACACATACATCATCTACTTGTTCGTAGTTTTCAATCCAAGAGTCAAAGAAATTTTTAATTTTTTCATGTTGTTCTTCCATACTTAGATGACTGATGATATTGATGAAATCTTTAAAAGGTCTTGATTTTAATTTTTTACCTCTTTCACCACCAAATTGATCAACAAAACCATCTGTATATTGATAAACACAATCGCCTTTTTGCAATTGAATTTCTCTTTGTGTAAATGGAGTTGCATGAGAAAACTTGCCAATTGGTTGTTTGTCAGGTTTTAATTCAATTAATTCTTTATCACGGATTATGAAACACTCGTTATTAGCCCCAGAAAATTTAAGTTTTAGAGTGTCTAAATCCAAGGTGCATAACGACATATCCATTCCGTCTTTAACGTCACTTTGTCCAGTCGCATCAAAAGATCTCACAACTATGTCTCTCAATTTATCCAAAATTTCTGATGGTTCAGTCAATTTATGTTCATTTACACAGCGTAGTAAGGCAGCATTTCCTACAATACTTACTAAAGCTCCAGGAACCCCATGACCAGTACAATCTAAAGCAGAAAATATAGCTAAATTACCTTTTTTTCTTGCCCAATAAAAATCTCCTGAAACAATGTCTTTTGGACGATAGAATACAAAATGTTCATTAAAGAATGAATTTAATCTCTCTTTTGTTGGTAGAATTGTTTCTTGGATACGTTTTGCATAGACGATACTATCAACTATATCTTTTGTTTTTTGTTCAATTTCTTCTTTTTGAATCTCTAATTGTTGATTTTGAGTTGCAATCTCACTTGTTCTTTCTTTTACTGTAGCCTCCAGTTTGATGTTTTGATTTTTAATCCTTCTAATACTAAGTTGAATTGTAAGGTAAATCAAAAATATGAAGGTAATAAAATAAAGTGTAAAAGCCCACCACGAACGGTACCAAGGAGGAAGAATTCTAAAGTCATATTCTAAAATTTCACTTTCAAAACCATACATGTTTTTTGCTTGAATCTTTAATTTGTATGTTCCTTCACTTATTTTTTTGAAATCTACAAAGTTTAAAGTTGACCATTCAGACCATTCATCGGTATAATTATCTAATTTAAAACGGTATTTCATGTGGTTCATTCCCATAAATGAATTGGCATGAAAAACAAATTTTAAGGTATTGTTTTTATATTCTAAATCGTTAAGTGGATTAGCCTTCCTAGGGTCATAAATTTCAATTTTATTGTTTATTGAGATATTATCAAAACTTAAAGTGAAGGTTCTACTTAAATTATTATTCTGAGATTCATTGAAGATATATATTTCTTGACCCAATCCCAACCAAATTTCATTTTTTGACTTTTGTCTAATATCATAAGCCAAACCACTTTTGTTGATGTTAAATAAGGCAAAAGGTTCTGGATTCCAAGTCCATTTATTGCCCCTTTTTTCAAGCCAACCGTGTTCAAATTTGACTTCATTTTTCTCGTTATGAGTGGCTAAAAACAATTTTTTGTTATCAATATTAATTACTCTATGTATTTGTAAGTTTTTATTTCCAACAAATTTCCCGTTAACCTCTTTAAAAGGGATTAATTTTTTAAATTGAGGATCAAGATAATATAAACCTGTCGTCATACCAACATATACAACATCTTGAAATGTTTCGATGAAATAAGGGGTGGTCAATTTTTTGTTAAACTTATTTTTTGCTAGATAATAAGTTTTTGTATTCAAGTCAAAAACATAAACTCCAATATCTTTCACTCCAAAAATTAATTTATTTTTGTGAACGGTTAATTTTCTTATTTCACCATCTGTATCAACAATTAATTCTTTGTATTCCCAGCCTTTTTTTGTTAGAGATAATTTGGCTAAAGAATTATCAAGTCCTACAAAAATTTCATCTTTATTGTTTGGATTTTGATGAATTGTCCAAGCATATTCTTTAGCGATGGTGTCAATTTTATTTGTTTTGAAATTTAACTCATAAATCCCGCTGTTTCCAATAGCAATTGTTTTATTTCCAAAAGACGTTTTTACAGTAAGTAAATCCCATGTTTGCTCATCAACAATTGATATCTCTCTAAATTTTTTGTGATAATCTTCAATATATGATTCGTAAATCGATGTTCCATTTGCTACATAATCTTTATTACCAATGAATTCTATTTTATTGATTGAACTAACTAAACCTTCGTTTTTGTTTAATAAAGTTAAAGGAGAAGAAGTTTCAAAAAAGTGAATACCATTATCTAAGGTTAGCCATAAATTATTTTCTTGATCATGAAAAAAATCGATAACGTGTATGTTTTCCATTCCATCATTCAAGTCAAATTTTCTGAAAATTTTACCATTGTTATCTAAAATTATCAAGCCACTTTCTTTGCTTGATATATAAATTAAATTATTGAATAATTTAACTTGATTTAGTGTCAGGTCTTTTAATAAAGCTGGGAATTTATGTTCTTCTTTTTCAAAAATGATTTTTTTATTTCTTTTGATAAATTTGTATGCTTCTCCCTTTTCTGTAAAAAGAAAATATGCATTGTTCATAAAAAATGAACCATCAATGAATTTTAATGAATTATTTTCTGGAGTAATTACTTCTGTTGATGTTTCCAGTTTTTCATCAAAATAGAGGTATTTACGTGACTCAATACTTGGGTCAATACTTTTGAAAGCGATTAAAGTTCCTCCGTCAACTTTTGATGCAGAAAGACAAACATGATTTTCAAAATCAATGGTTTTAATTGTTGTAATTTTTTTGTTTTTGTATTTAAAGATTTTGGATTTCCCAACAAAATATATTGCTTCCTCAAATTCAAAAATATTACAAATCCGACCAATTTCATTTTCAAAATTAGCTGTCATTAAAGGCTGATAAATAACTTTGCCATTTTTTGAATATTCTAAAACTCCAAAATTATCCGATCGACCTACAAAAATATTTCCATTTTTAGAGGTGAAAAGTTTCGATACTTTTGTTTTGCTAACAATTTTAGACTTTTTCTCACCTAATTTTTTTTCATCACATTGAATTATTTCCCATGTAATTCCATTAAAAGATAAGATTTCTGTATCGTTTCCAAAATATACTTTGTCATTTAGACCTTGTGTTCCTGTCCAAATTTGAGCACTGCTGTTAAAATCGTTAAGTGAATAAAATTGACCACTATATTTCCCATACATGGATAAGTTTTGAGAAAAAACAAAACTTGACAACAAACAATAAATGGATATAATAATCTTTTTTTTCAAACTTTTTATTTTTCAGACATTTAAATCAAAGTGCTAAAATAAGAATATTTTTTGATTTTATTCATTGTAATTTTAAAACTTACAATATACAATCTTACATCACTTTGAGCGCGTAAAAATGGAAACCAAAGTTGTTGTTAAAAGTCCCATCACTGGAGTCCCAATCAAAGTCATTATAACATAGTTTTTGATATTGAAATAATTTTCTGCATCAATTTGTTTCATTAAATTATGTTTAACAACGTAAGCAATTACGTTGTTGAAATAATCTGGGGTAATAAGATAAGAAATAGTTAATTGAGTTAGGGGACTTATCAGTGTTACAATCAAAGTAATGATGGCTCCAGATATAAAACTTTTGCCATAAGACATTTTTCCATGATAAAAATTCTTCTTTTTGTCCAAAAGTGCAAAAACGTAAATTGTAATTGCAGGAATGGCAATAAAATTTGAGAAAATAGGATGATTTTCAATGTTTTTGTCGTGGAAACCAAGTAATTTTTCCAGTATCATCCAAAACAGAGTCATCACAACAAAAATGATAGCCCATTTTATTTCAATTTTAATATTTTTCATAGTTTTTTGATAAAGAATTTTACCAAAGCTATAAAATATTATTTGTTTTTCCTAACAATCATTTTGTTTACTCGGTAAGTCAAGAAGATGTTGATTAAAATGGCACATAAAACGACATAACCAAGTATATCAAAACGTTCCAGTGGACTGTATTCATCTTTTTGAACAACAATCATTCCTCCTAAAACTGCGGCAAAACCTCCTGCCATTTGTTGAAGTGAGGAATTGACACTCATAAATGCTCCACGGTCTTTCATTTCAGGTACAGAAGATGTCAAAGCTTGCGAAGGAACCATTCGTGCCATAATGCCAACCATCATTAAGCAATTTACAGTTACTACAATCCAAAATGGAACATTACTTAAATTTGTATATACAATTACTGTTACAACCATCCAAAGGGATGCAATTGCAAACAAAGTGAATTTATTGATTTTATCACTAATGATTCCGATTATGGGCATTATTGCCATTGTTGATGCCCCAATTAAAATAAACAATAAAGGCAATTGTGATTGTGAAACGCCCAAATTGTTAACTGAGTAAGATGTTCCCCAAGGCATCATCAAATACCCACCAATAGATAAGAATGCTGTTGCTAAAAAAGCAATTCGGTAATCTTTATTTTTAATTGTTTTCCATAGGTGTATAAATGGATTGTCTTTTTGTAATTTCAAATGCTCTTTAACAGGTTTTATGACTATTAATACTGCAATACAAATTATCGAAGCTAATACAACAATCATATAAAAAGGCATTTGCCAATTGAATTTAACAGCAATTGCTAAGCTAATAGGAATTCCTAATGCTTGACTAATACCAAAGCCCATTTGCATGAATCCCATGACACGTCCACGTTGATTAAATTCAAATAAATCAGCAATTATTGCTAATGAAATAGAACTAATTACTCCCCCAAAAATTCCAGTTACGATGCGAGCAAAAACTAATAAATGATACGAATTAGCAAGTCCACAAAAAAGCGTCCCTATTATGAAACCAACATAAAATATTGATAATAATTTTTTACGATCGAATTTGTCGGCAAAAGAAGCCGTTAAAATCCCTGAAATCCCAGCACTAAAAGCATAAGATGAAACAACAATTCCAAATTGAGCCGGAGTGATCGACATTGATTTCATCAATAAATCACCTAAGGGTGACATCACCATAAAATCCAATACAACAGTGAATTGCGTCAATGCCAAAAGCAAGATAACCAAACGTTGGTAAGATGTGAATTTTATTTTGGGGCTTTTTTCTTTTGACATCTTTTATATTTTGAGAATACAAAAATACAACTTACCGTGGTAAGTATTTTTATTGTAAACTTTTTTTGTGTAAATTTAACAAAATTATAAAACCAAAGTCTATGAAAAAGTTACCTGTTATTTTATTTGTTTTTGGATTCATTTTCGCTATGAATTCAGTAAATGCTCAAGATTTGAGAAAAAGTGGTTCAAGTTATGGGAAAATTGAATCCAATGGCGATGTTAGAATCAGCGGAAGTATCAAAGGAAAATTTGAGTCAAACGGCGATATTCGTGTAAACGGAAGTATTAAAGGAAAAATTGAATCAAACGGAGATATTCGTAAAAATGGTTCAATCGTTGGAAAAGTTGAATCCAATGGAGATGTTAGATTGAATGGAAGTATTGTTGGGAAAATCGAATCTAATGGCGATATTCGTAAAAATGGAAGTATTGTTGGATCAGCTTCTGGAGTAGATCCAAAGCAAGCTGCGGTTATGTTTTTCTTTGATTTCTTTTGAGAAATTTTAATTATTATTAAAATAAAAAGGGCTTTCATAAAGCCCTTTTTTGTTTCAATTTTTTTGCTGAATTTCAAATACAATCAGTCTTAATCATTTTTGCCCCAAACTTCTATAGTAGCTCGCTTTTCTTTTAAATTAGAAATTGTTCTACTTTGAAAAATAACTTTTGAAATAATGCGTTTTCTTCCATTTAACTCAAGTTCTTGACTAAATCCTTCCGATTTAACGCTTTCATTTACTTGAAATTTTTGTTGATCTCCATTTTTATAGAAAACAACAATTTCAAATAATTCTATTGGAGCAAGTTTTACAATGAATTCTAATTCATTGAATTTTTCTGGGCTAACAATCAAAACTTCATTACGATCGTTTTCATAATTGATAACTGTTTCGCCAATTTTAGTCCAATGAATGGTGTCAGCGATATCTGAGTTTGTTTCTTGAGAAAAGAAGTAATTTGAGAATCCTAAAGCTATGAAAAGGATAAATTTTATTGAATTTTTCATGATTTCTATTTTTTAACAAGATTAGAAATAATAAAATAGATTCTTCTTACATATTTATTCTTTATTATTACATACTTCACATAAATTTACGTATTTTTTATTGAATAAACAAGAATTACAACTAAAAAAATCAATATTAAAGCATGGTTTCTTGTTACACAATAAATGAAAAACTTAGATATTTATTGAGCTTTTAGAAGTGAATGAGCAAATCACTTTGATTTCTCTAGATCAAAAACTTCTTTCAATTTTAAAGAATTTAAACTTCCTCCATCAAAACCATCAAAACTTTCAATGTAAGTCCAACGATATTTATTTTTACCTAAATCTTCAATTGTAAGAATTATGTATTCAGACCCTTCAACTTTACTGTGAAAAATTAATAATCTATATGTGGCTGCATCTGGTCGCCAGTAAACACTTTCTGTGCCATCAGCATTTTGCTCAGGTAATACTTTTGCTCTAATTGGAACCATCATTTTTAGTGGAAAACTGCATTTAAATCTGAACTCATTCATTAAAGAATAAGGACTTTCATCTTCAGATAAACTAAGATTAAATTCAGCAGTATAAGAGTCAGTATCTATATTTGTAGTTAGTTCACGCGTATCTTCATCGTATTCTTGAAGTGAATAATGAGTTAAAGTATAAGTTCCTTTATTTTTCTCTGATTCTTTTTCAAATTTTTTGGTTTCCTTATCGCAAGAAATCAATGAAATGAATAAAAAACTAAGTACTAGAAGACTTATTTTTTTGAGAACAAAGAATTTTGAATGTATTATTAAATTCATAATAGTAATTTTAATAGTTGTTACGGAAAAGATCAATTTCAAGTCCAAGTCGTAAATACCAGCCTAAAAATTCAGATTTCACATTTGGAAGATTTCCTGCATTAGCATTTATATCTTGATTTGCTTGAGAATATTGCTCAATAAGGTAATTTGTACCAAACTTAGTTCCATAAATGAACATCGTATGAAAATTGTCTTTCAAATCGATTCCTCCATTTCCATTCGCCCATTTACTAAGAACTCCTATGTAACCAAATGATCCGATTAGTTTTACATTTTTTGTACCAACTCCAAATCTACAAGCTAAAATCATTGCTGCTCCACCTTCTTCAAAAGAAGCATTGATAAATTTATCGTTACCATAACTTTTCGTTCCATCTGCATAAACATAATAGCTATCCATTCTTGTGTTGAATCCTGTAACTGCCATTCCAGTATAAATCCCGAAATAGCCTTGCTCGGTAACTTTTCTTGCACCGATTTCCCATTGCCACAAACTACCATTTATGTTGAAAATACGCTTTTCTCCATTCATGAAAGTCGCACTTGAAGTTGTATTTATAGGAGAATAAGATGCTCTAACATCTATACCTGTTAATCCGACTCCAAGTTCAAAAAACATTTTGTTAATTGCTGAGAATTTATCAAGAGTTTCAGTATTTGTAGAGGAAACGACGTTGTTATAATTGGTGTTAAAGTTATTAAATGAAGGACTTTTAAACGCCCAACGGCTATAACCTGTTACTAATTCGAGTTGTGCATGTGGATTGTTCAAACTCATGAAAATAATGAGTGTCAAGACGGTTTTTTTCATAATTAATTTCAATAAATTAGAATTTGCTTTTTAATCAAACAATTTATATTGACTTGCTTTACACAAAAGTAGCCTTTTTTAATTTTTTTAGAATTAATATAAACTTTTTTTTGATGTAAATACGACATTTATCGTATCCATCTTTCAAACGCTTTTTTCTGATGTTGATTTGGGTTTTCGATTTTTTTAACGGAATAATCTAAGTAGAAATTGCGAACTGCAGTTGGCATAATCACATCAATCATTTTTCCGCGACGTAAAACAGTTAGCGTTTTAATATCATCATCAAAATGATTCAACCATTTGTCTAATTCACCATTGCACGAATAAGAATTTATAGCAATAATTTCATCTTCAAGCATCAAAGTTCCCATTTCAGCTGGACTTCCTGGATAAATCGCTTTTACAATAAAATTTTGACCTTGAGGAATTGTTTTGAAACCTAATTTTGCATACGAATATTTGGGAGAGGCTTTGTGAATTAATTCCAAACCTAAATATTCGAGCGCATCAACAAGAATGGATTCAAAAGGATTTGTGCCATAAAAATATTGATCCAATATTTCCTGAAAAGAAGCATTTGCAACTTGTTCGACCGTGTTTTGATAATCTTTTTCTGAAACCCCTTTTCCTTTCAGATAATAATCAAAATACAAACGCTTCATTACATCGTCTAAATTGTATTTCTCTTTGGAATTTCGCATCACAAAAACATCTGTTACCAAAGCAAGTAAACAACCTTCCGTATAAATTGAAACTTTGCGATTTGGTGCTCCGGGAACATAGCCATCAAGCCAAGTATCCCAAGAAGAATCGGCTACTGAATACGTGAAACGTGCAAAATTATCGAAGTGTTTTTGAAGTTGCTCGTTTAGTTCCAAAAAGTATTGATGCAAGGTAAAAACACCACTTTTCAATAAGAATAAATCTCCCATGTAAGTTGTAACTCCTTCACACAAATAGCCCAATTTTGAGTAGTTCTCTTTTGTGAAATCATAAGGAAACATTTCAATAGGGCGGATTGATTTTACGTTCCATGTGTGATACAATTCGTGAGAACTTACACCCAACAAATCAACGTAAGCTGAATCAAAAATATCGTAAGATGGACCAAGTAAAATTACCGTTGATGTTTGATGTTCAACTCCGTGATAGGCTCTAAATGGCACTATTTGAAAGAAAAAATGGTATTCCGGAACTGGAAATTCTGAAAATTTTTCGATTTGTTTTGTCGTAAAAGCTTCAAAATCTTTTTTGATTTTCTCCCAATCAACTTTTACTTCACCTTGAAACCAAAGGTGAAAAAGTGTTTCGTTTACAGAATATGTATCGTGTTGTAAACTTGGCGAACAAATAAAAGGCGAATCGGCTAACTCATCAAAACTTTGTGCAAAAAGTGTTTTGTTTTCTTGCTTTAAACCGCAAGCAATTTGATATGATTCTGGAATATTTATCTTGATTTCACAACTATCATCTTCTTTTCCAACAACAAAAGCACAGCAATTTACAGGGTTTACATACAATTGATTTTTATCCAAATATGTTGCTCCAGCGTTTAAATCTGTTGCGTAATATTGGTAATAAACGTGGATTTTTTTCTGACCATTTGTTTCAACTTTCCAAGAATCCTTTGAAGTTTTATCAAAACGTAAAGCTTTACGGTCTTCTCCAACAATTTTAAAACTTTTTACGTTCTTAGCAAAATTTCCTAACTCATAACGACCTGGACGCCAACTTGGAAGTTGAATTTGTTCCATTTCTTTATTTGAATCAAAAGAGATTTCTATTTGAATGTATTGGTTAGCCGGATTTTCTATCGAAAATTTATATTGAATCATGTTTAGTCTTTTAATAAACCTTTGAAAATCCTTATCTCTTCGTTATTTCCAAAATTTAATTCGTTCATTTACTCGAGTAAACTCACAACTTAAATTTTGAAAAAGCCTCAATCTAAGAATTTTACAAATGTTTAAGAATATTATTATAGAGCAAAGTTACCTTTTTTAGTGAAAAGAGAAGAGTTAAAAATGAAAAGTTTTTCAATTAACTCTTCACTGTTAGTTTTTCATTCTTAACTATTTTTTCCTACTTTTTCCTAAGACTTCAAATTCAACGGAGATGGAAACACCATTTTCATCAATTAAGTTTAAAGTATGTTTTCCAACTTTTGGTTTGAGTGCAAGATGGTGAATTTCTTGTGTTGAGCCGAGGTATTTTTCGTCCAAATGCCAAAAGATTTTTGTTTCAGGATTTTTATGTGTTGCTTCAAAAATTGTTTCTCCTAATTTCCCATCAATTTCTATTGGAATATAGATTTTTGCTTTATTTTTCGGGTAAATTATTCCAAGAGATTTATCGGCGATGTTTTCCCAACATTCTTTTTTATAATCAGGTAAAGTTTTGTAATTTGGATGTGAATTTTTATAAAATTTCTCAACGATAGAAGGTAAAACAAACCAAGATTCATGTTTCATATTTGCCACTTCTTCACAGTCACTATCAACGCGTTGATTCGTTTTTTTGTTAAGATGAATCATTTGATGATAGGGGCAAGGTTTGGAATTTAAAGCCGTTTTAGGGATCCATTTTCTTTCAACAGGTTGACATAAATTTGTTGCCCTGTGACCACTTTCTTTGCACATTTTTGCAAAAGACATTAATTCTTTCGGCATTGAAAACCAAGATTTAGATTTAGGTAAAAATCTAAAAACATCAAACATTAGTGGAGCTGCAGCTTTAATTCCAGTTAAACCTGGACGTCCTTCTCCATCTGCATTTCCAATCCAAACTGCGACAACATAATCGGGAGTAATTCCAATTACCCAAGCATCGCGAAAACCGAAACTAGTACCTGTTTTCCAAGCGATTTTTTGTTCGGAAGAAAAATAACGCCAATTATCGTCTTCATCGGGACGGTTCACTTCAGTCATTGCTTCAAAGCACGAAAAAATACAAGCTCTATCAGTTTGTGTTCTGTTTTTCTTTAGCTCAGGATTATCTTTTAAAACCTTATTGATTTCTAAAACAAGTGGCTTTTTATATCCAAATTTTAATTCCTGAGCCATTTGTGTATAAGCTTTTGTTAAATCGATCAATTTAGCTTCTGCACCGCCCAAAATAAGTGATAATCCATAATGTTTTGCTGGTTTTTCTAAACTTGTCAAACCATAAGCTTGCAATTCGGAATGAAATTTACTCAAACCATATTGATTCAATAAATGCACCATAGGAACATTTAAACTCCTTGATAAAGCTTTACTTGCAGGAAGAGCACCGTTGAAATTTCCAGTGAAATTTTTTGGAGAAAAACTTCCAAATTGTGAAGGAATATCGTTTAGTAACATTTCTGGAGTGATAATCCCATCTTCCAATGATTTTGCATACAAAAAGGGCTTTAAAATACTTCCAGTACTTCTTCGAGCAATCGCACAATCGACATCGCTGGCGAATTCTTTTTCTTTCAAATTTGTGTTTCCAACATAAGCTAAAATTTCACCCGTATTAACTGAAGAAACGATAACTGCACCGTTGAAAATACCGTTTTCACTAAGTAAATTATGATGATTACTCAATTGTTGGATTACATTTTCCTGAATATGAATATCTATACTTGAATGAATTTGCTTTTCAACAAGCATTTTTTTAGCAAAATTTTCGAGTGTGTGGGGTGCTAATTGTGGAAGAGCTAAAGGTTTATCTGGAAGCGGCTCATCGATTGCTAATTGATAGGTCGTTTCGTCAAAAACGTGCTGTTCAAACAAGCGTTTTAGCAAACGATTTCTTTTTCTAAGCAATTTATCGTGATTTTTCCCTGGATAAATTAAACCGGGAGCATTTGGTAAAACTGCTAAAGTTGCTGATTCTGACCAACTTAATTGAGATGCTTTTCTCCCGAAATAACGCCATGCAGCAGTTTCTAAACCAACTACATTATTTCCAAAGGGTGCATTTGAAGCGTATAAAGCTAAAATTTCATCTTTTGAGAAGTGAATTTCCAAGCGTGTTGCCAATAATAATTCAATTGATTTTTCAAAGTAAGTTCTTTTTGGATTTTTCCGCATGATTCGAGCAACTTGCATCGTGATTGTACTTCCACCGCTTACAACTCTGTTTTCTTTGAAGTTTTGATAAAACGCTCTGCAAATTCCTTTTAAACTGATGCCAATATGTGTTTCAAAGTTTCGATCTTCAAATTCAATGATACAGCTTTTGAATTTACTTGGAACATCTTGTGTTTGTGGAAATCTCCATTGTCCATCGGATGCAATTTTAGCTCCCAATAAATTTCCATTACGATCAAATAAAACACTGGAAGTGTCGTCAATGAAAATTTTATCAGGAAGACAAAAGGTGTACCAAAGAGCAAAAATGAGTAGTAAAATAGAACGAATTATACGTAATTTTTTTCCGTTGAATTTTCTAAATTCTCGAAAGAAATCTATTAAATGTTTGAATTTACTCTTCATTTGAACTTTAAAAATAGTTATTATTGTTTATTTTGGCAAATTTAAAAAGTTGCTTTCGACAGGCTCAATCACCTTTTCATTTAATTTGTTATTTAAGTGATAAATTTCGTTAACTTTAGTTTAAAAAAGAATGAAAGTTTACGTTTATATTTTAGAGTGTTCAAATGGTAAATATTACACAGGAAGTACGAAATATTTAGATGAAAGAATTATACAACATTCAAATGGTGAAGGTGCAAATTTCACAAAAAAACATTTGCCAATTAAGTTAGTTTATTTTGAAGAATATTCTCGAATAGATTGGGCTTTTTTTCGTGAAAAACAAATTCAAGGTTGGGGTAGAAAGAAAAAAGAAGCTTTAATTAATGGAGAATTTGAAAAATTGCCTGAATTGTCTTTGAATTATAAAATTGATTTAAATGAAGATCATCAAGTTGCTTTCGACAGGCTCAATCAACTCGATGATGAGTTAAACTCGGAATATAGAAAGAGAACAAGGGTTATTCAAACGCTCTCTTCGACAGGCTCAGAGACCTTTGAATGAAATAAATTCAGAAAGCTTTAAATGAGGCTGAATTAAATTTCCTGAAATCTTATTTATCGAGATAAATTGAAAAGGCTACTGAGCCTGTCGAAGTAAACTTTTCTTCAGCTCAACAATAACAGATTTTGATGTGGGCGTATTACTTTTCTTTGCTGTAGAATTTATCGGAACAAGAACATTCGTTTCTGGGAAATAGGTAGCCACACATTGTCGTGGAATATTGTATTCTACAATGATAAATTTATGTGCAACTCGTTCAATATTATCGTGATAGTTGTAGATGTCGACCAAATCTCCTTTTGTTAAATTAGCTTCTTCAATATCTAATTTATTCATCAAAATAACGCGACGTTCGTTGTAAATTCCACGATATCTGTCATCTAAACCGTAAATTGTTGTGTTAAATTGATCGTGTGTGCGAATCGTCATCATCATAAATTCATCTTTTTTCAAAGGAATTTGTTCAACACTTGAAACAGTGAAATTGGCTTTACCAGTAATCGTTCTATAATCGTTATCTCTAGCTGCATTTGGTAAATAAAAGCCTTCCTTTATTTTGATTTTTTCGTTGAAATTTTCAAAACCGGGAATTGTGGCTTCGATACTATCGCGAATGTGTTTGTAATCAGTTAGATATAAATCCCAATTTATTTTAGATTTAGCCCCAAAAGTAGCTTTTGCAAGGTGACAAACAATTTTAGATTCACTCAGTAAATTGTTAGAAATTGGCGTTAAACTTCCGCGACTAGCGTGAACAATTCCCATAGAGTTTTCAACGGTTACGAATTGTTTTTCTGCGTCTATCAAATCAATATCTGTTCTTCCGTAACAAGGTAAAATAATCGCTTCTTTTCCGTGAATTAAATGACTTCGATTCAATTTTGTTGAAACTTGAACTGTCATTTCACAGTTTTCCATCGCCTGAGCCGTATAAAATGTGTCTGGAGAAGCTGATAGGAAATTTCCACCCATGCAGAAAAACACTTTTGCTTTTTTTTGGTGCATTGCATGAATTGCTTCTACAACATCGTACCCGTGATTTTGTGGAGGTTTAAATCCAAAATTTTCTTCGATTGAATCTAAAAATGCCTGTGAAGGTTTTTCGTAAATTCCCATTGTTCTGTCACCCTGAACATTACTATGACCACGAACAGGACAAGTTCCAGCGAAAGGTTTTCCGATGCTTCCTTTCAATAAAAGCAAATTGACAACATCTTGAATCGTTTCAACAGCATTTTTATGCTGTGTCAAACCCATTGCCCAACAAGCGATAATATTTTTTTTCTCAACTAAAACTGCTACAATTTTTTCGATTTCTTCAGCTGAAATTCCAGATATTTTAAGTAATTCGGAATAATTTTGTTTCTTTAAATTATCAATAAAGTCTTCGAATCCAGCGGTTTTTTCTTTAATAAAATCAAGGTCAAAAACTGTTCCTTTTGCTTTTTCTTCTTCCTCAAGTAAACGCATCATGATGGCTTTTAAAAGTGCCATATCACCGTTTAGTTTTACTTGTAAATAAATATCAGTAAGTTTAGTGTTAATCCCAAGCATTCCTTTGAATTCTTGCGGATTTGCAAAACCAACTAAACCTGTCTCAATCAATGGGTTAACAGAGATGATTGTTGCGCCATTTTTCTTAGCTTTTTTCAAAGCACTAAGCATTCTCGGGTGATTTGTGCCCGGATTTTGACCTAAAATAAGAATCACATCTGTGTGATAAAAATCTTCTAGTTTGACACTTCCTTTACCGATTCCAACGGTTTCTGAAAGTGCTACGCCACTCGATTCGTGACACATATTGGAGCAATCTGGCAAATTGTTTGTTCCATATTCTCTCACAAATAATTGATATAAAAAAGCTGCTTCGTTACTTGTTCTACCTGAAGTATAAAAAACTGCTTCATCAGGATTTTCTAAGTCGTTTAATTTTTTACCGATTTTATTAAAAGCTTCCTCCCAAGATATTTCTTGATAATGTGTTGCTCCTTCTTGAAGGTACAACGGTTGTGCAATTCGTCCTTTTTTTCCTATTTCATAATCACTCAAAAGTGATAAATCGTAAACTGAATTTTCTTTAAAAAAATCAGCTTCTAATTTTTTACTCGTTGCTTCTTCAGCAATTGCTTTTGCACCATTTTCACAGTATTCGGCAATCGTACTTCTATCATCATCAGGATCTGGCCATGCGCAAGAAGGACAATCCGTTCCGCCTTTTTGATTTAAATTTGCTAATGCTTTTAAACCTCTTCCAACTCCAGCTTCTCCAAAAACGTGTTTCAAACTCGAAACAACAGCTGGAAATCCTGCTGCCATATCTTTTGGTTCACCTAATTTCATTCCTGTGAATTTTTCAGGTGGTTCAGCAATTGGTTTT
The DNA here is from genome assembly GCA_040386975.1 of Bacteroidota bacterium. Lineage (GTDB taxonomy): Bacteria > Bacteroidota > Bacteroidia > Flavobacteriales_D > Crocinitomicaceae > M2408. Next base: position 47,643 of record JAZKEO010000016.1, read on the forward strand.
CTTGGTTTTTTATCGTTTTCCATGATCAGCAAGTCAAATTTGGATTCGGGAAATTATCTGATTGATCTTCGTCAATGTGGTCTAAGCAAACGAAATCTTTTTCCACTAAAATTTTTAAAGTCATTTCATTTTCTAAATTCATTGAACTTTCGTAGCCAATTTGGTCTGATTGAAACCATTTTTCTTTTTCAGAATCAGGAAAAAAAAGACTTATTTTGTCATTCGAATAACTTGCTTGAAGTTCCGAGATGTCTTTTTTTGCTTCTAAAGCATAGGTGAAAACATGAGAAGGGAAATGTGTTTTTTCTTCCAAATATCCTTCCTTACTGAAAAGTTCAACTTCAGATTTAGTGAGGCGATACCTAAGGGAGTTTCCTTTTATTCTTATTTTCATATACTTATTTTTAAGCAAACAAATTTAAGTAAAAAGTTTGACTTTTTAGACAATATTTTCGGCTCCATTATAAATGTTAAACGAGTTTTCTTTTAAAAATCCGATTAAAGTAATATCAAATTCTTTTGCCAAAGAAACCGCTAGGGAAGAAGGAGCGCCTAAAGCACAAATTACTGAAATGTCAGCCATAGCAGCTTTTTGGATTAACTCAAAACTTGCTCTACCACTTAGGAGTAAAATATTTTCTTTTAAAGGAAATTCGTTTTTTAAAAATTTTGAACCAATTAATTTATCCAAGGCGTTGTGTCTACCTACATCTTCATAGAGTTCGAGAAATTCACCTTTTAAATTGAAAAGTGATGAGGCATGTAAACCTCCAGTGCTCTCAAAAACAGCCTGTTGGGAAGTAACTTGTTTGTTTAGGTTTAAAATGATTTCTTTTGAAATTTTCATTATTGAACTATCGTTCAATTTATCAAAGCTATCACTTTTCCTATGAATAGTTCTAATTGAATCGATGGATGATTTTCCACAAACACCGCAAGAACTTGAAGTATAAAAATGGCGTTCTATTTTGGATAAATCAAATTCAACGCCTTTTTTTAGTTTAATGGTGACTTTATTTTCTAAAATTTCACTAACTCTTTCAATATCATCAGCAAGTTTGATGATTCCTTCTGTCACTAAAAAACCCAGAGCCAATTCTGTGTCAGCTCCGGGAGTTCGCATGGTAATCGAAATATTTTTATTGATTAGTTGTTCTTCTTTCCAATAACTCAAACTGATTTCCAAAGGTTCTTCGATAGCCAGTGAATCTGATAATTCAGTGAATTCAGAATTTTTAAATTTGATTATTTTAGTTGTCGAAATTTCAATTTGACTCATTTGTATTGATTTAAATAATGTAATCTTGCTTCTTGATTATCGATGCTTTTTAAAGTTTCAGGATTAATTGGACTTACTTTTTGTACGTGGTTTTTCTTTAAAATTTGCTGTAAGGAATAATTTCCCTGTTCGATTTCTGTTTTGATTATTTCATAAAATGAGACTTCATAAATTCCCAAATAAGGTTCAAAAAAATCATTTTCGTTATAGTAAACTGTTGCATGGAAGTTTGAATCTCTTTCAGAAATTAATTTTTCGATGTCTTTTTCATTTATCAGAGGATAATCGATTGCAAATAGAAGAAAAGCAGATTTTTTAGTTTCGTAAGCTGAGATTAAACCAGCAAGTGGTCCGATGTTTTGATATTCCTTTTTGTCAAAAATTGTGGGTAAATTAATTGCTATATTTTTTTTTTGCGAAAGGTAAACTTCTGGACAAAATTTCTTCAATAAATCGTAAATATGGTGATATTGAGGTTTTTCATGATAAACCAACAAAGCTTTTTCTTCCTTCATTCGCGAAGATTTTCCACCCATTAAAACCAAGCCCGTTAAATCCACACTCAAAAATACATTTTTTTTCTTACAAAAACTGAAAATGACCAACCAAAGAGAATTTTAATCGTTTATGAATCATTAGAAATATTTTTTCAATATAAAGATGTCCATTATCCATAGAAATCACTTAATTTTCATTACATTTGATTTCCAATTTCCTAAAATTCAATGAAAAAACATTTCATTTTAACTATCATATTATTTTTCATTATTTCTAATTATTTTGGACAAATTGTTGATCCTTTTACAATTCGTTATCAAACAATTAATAAAGGTGGTTTGGTTTTTTTAGCAAATACTTCTTTAACATGTAATTGTGCCAAAAATGATCAAATGCCACCTGGTGGAGATGGTAAAAACAATGGTTCCCAAATGAATTTTGTTGATATAGACAGCGATGCTTCAACCTTCATGTCCTCTAGTGACCAATTAAATTTACCTGATTGTAGTGAAATTCTTTGGGCTGGACTTTATTGGGAAGGAATTCTGAATAGTACCCCAGCTAATACTGCTAATTTTGCAGATAGAAATAAAGTCAAACTGAGTGCAAATGGTTCTTCCTACACCACTTTAACTGCTGACGAATTATTTGATAATACTGTTGGAAAGGTAAGTTATTTTTGTTTTAAAGATATTACAAATATTGTTCAAGCAAATCCAACAAATACAAGATACAATGTTGCAAATGTAGTTTCAGAAACAGGTGACAATACATTTGGAGGCTGGAATATAGTTGTAGTTTATCGAAACATTTATGAAACGATGAAAAACATTACTGTCTTTGATGGTTTGACAAATGTAAGTGGTGGCACATCAGTTAATATCGCTTTAAATGGTTTTTTGACTCCACCGACTGGTGCTGTAAATTTTGAATTAGGAGTAGTTGCACATGATGGAGATAGAGCAGATACAGGAGATCAGTTAGAATTTAATGGTGCGGGAACATTTGTTGGAATTAGTGATGCACTTCATCCATTAAATGACGCTTTTAATAGTACTATATCCAATAATGGAGTCTTAACTCCTTTGAGAAATCCAAGTTATAATAATAATCTTGGACACGATGCGAACATTTATTCACCAGATAACTCAACATTTAATTACATTGGTAATTCAGCAACAAGTGCCTCTATTCGAATATCAACTGCTACTGATAATGTTTTGACAAGCGTAATAACCTCATCGATAGATATTTATGTTCCAGATTTGAGAGCTTCTGTTTCATTCTCAGATTTAAATGGTGGAAATGTAGTTCCTGGAGATATTTTGGAGTATTCCATAACGGCTAAAAACATTGGATCAGATGTGTCAATCGGAACAATTTTAACTGATACCTTGGATAGTCGTTTGACCTATATTCCAGGCTCTATTCAAATTAGTTCTGGACCAAATAGTGGGCTTAAAACAGATTTAACAGATGCTGATCAAGCGGAATTTGTTGTTGGAAATAATGTTATTAAAGCAAGAATAGGAAGTGGTGCAAATGGAGTTATTGGTGGATCGGTGAACAACTCTCCAACTGGAGCAGATAGTACGGTGATTAAATTTCGTGTTCAGCTTACAAATGATTGTGCTGTTTGGCAATGCGGGTCTGTTTTGGAAAATAAAGCTTTTCTAGTTGGAACAGGTCAAATTTCGGGCATCCCTAATGGAAACAACGGTGCTTCGGATTTATTAGATAACGACGGTTGCCCTTCTTTAGAAAGTGGAGTTGTGAATATCAATGTAAGTGCTTGTCCTGCTGCAGAAATTACATTTACAGATACTTTGTGTTTAGGAGAAACAATATCTTTAAGTTACCCAAATTCTGCTTTCTTAAATTTTTCTTGGACTGGTCCAAATGGTTTTACATCGAATATTAGCAATCCAACAATTCCAAATTCGGAGTTGATACATTCGGGTGATTATATTTTGGAAGTTAGTTATAATGGTCAATCGTGTCTGCTCGATAACAGTGTAAACATAGACGTTTTGCCAAATCCAACAATTTTTCTTGTTGATTTTCAAAACGATACCTGTTTTCAGGCTGGTTCAGGTTTTATTGAGGTTGTGGGAGTTGGAAATGGGCCGTTCACTTACTTGTGGTCAACACTTGAAACAGATACTTTAATCCAAAATTTAATAGCTGGATTTTATAATGTTACTGCAACTGATGAATATGGTTGTGATAGTCCAAATAATGTTTATGAGATAACAGAACCAGCTGTATTGACAGTGAGTGCAACAATTACATCGAACTATAATGGTGAAGATATTTCATGTTTTAATGCAAGTGACGGAAGTGCTAACGCTACGGTCATTGGAGGAATTGCTCCATTCAATTTTTCTTGGTTTCCATCAAATCAAACAACAGATATTGCTAGTGATTTAGTGGCAGGAATTCATATTGTTACCTTAACGGATAATTCAGGTTGTCAAGCAAAAGATACTGTTACTTTGGTACAACCTGATGCTTTACTAATAACTGGAGTTGTAACTGATATTTTATGTTTTGGAAATAATACAGGAGATGTAGATGCTACAATTACTGGAGGAACTTCTCCCTATTCATCGGAATGGTCGAATAATGCTATTTTGGAAGATTTAACAAATGTGGTTGCAGGAACTTATACTGACACTGTTACTGATGTTAACGGCTGTAAAAGTATAAAAACGTTTGTTATAAGTCAGCCAACAAGTTCGATGACTTTATCGGCGACGTCAACAGAAATACTTTGCTTTGGAGCTTCGACTTCTGATATAGATTTGACTGTTTTAGGTGGAGTTCTTCCTTATGAATACCTTTGGTCGAGTGGGGAGGATGTAGAGGATTTAACAGGGAAACCTGCTGGAACTTACACGGTAAATGTTACAGACGATAATGATTGTTCACAAAGTTTTTCATTAACGATTGATCAACCAAGTCAAATTTCGATTAATGCAGTTCAAGTGAATCCAGTTTGCCAAAATGGAAGTCAAGGTTCCTTAAATATAACTGTTAGTGGTGGAACTCCTGGATATTCTTTTAATTGGAATACACTTGAAGTTACAGAAGATATTACCGGACTTTTTGCAGGAGTTTATGAATGTATCGTCACTGACAACAATAATTGTACTTCAATAATTACGAGAACCTTGACCGATCCTGACGCTGTACTTATTACTGAGACGCATCAAGATATTCTTTGTTACGGGGATGCGACTGGTTCGATTGATATCACTCCTTCAAATGGAACTGAGCCTTATACTTTTATCTGGAGTCACAACGTTTTTTCAGAAGATGTAAATGGTTTAATATATGGTCCTTACACAGTAGTTGTAAAGGATAACGATAATTGTGGTGGATTTATGTCCTTTTTCATAGACCAGCCAGATACTTTATTGTATATTGTTTCTTCAACAGTAAATGATGTTCTTTGCTTTGGAGGAAATACTGGAGAAATAGATATTGAAGTTGCTGGTGGAACAACAAATTATTCTTATGAATGGAACAATACACTTCAAATACAAGATATTGATAATCTTACAGTCGGAACGTATTCAGTTCTTATTACAGACGCAAATGGTTGTGAATTAAATCATTCGGAAAATGTACAAGAACCAACTGTTTTAAATTTAACTGAAACACACATAGACGTTTTGTGTTTTGGCACTTCAACTGCTTCGATTGATATTACGACTACCGGTGGCACTTCTCCATACACTTATATTTGGAGTAATGCGTTAGAAACAGAGGATTTAATAAATATTCCTATCGGAAGTTATTCTTTACTTGTAGAAGATTTCAATAATTGCCAAGATAACATTACGGTTGTGATTACTGAACCAAGTGCGGCATTGGATATTACACACACTTCAAATCCTGTTTTGTGTTACGATGGAAATGATGGAAGTGTTGATATTACTGTAATCGGAGGAACAAGTGGTTATACTTATTTGTGGAATACAAGTCAAACAGACGAAGATATTTCCGCTTTAATAGCTGATACATTTATTGTTGAAGTTACTGACGCAAATGGTTGCAAGAAAATAGATACAACAATCATTACACAACCAGATTCTCCCGTTTCTCTTATTTCAAGTGCAAATCAAATTTGTTTTGGAGCTACGAATGGCGAAGCTAAAGTTGTCGCAAGTGGTGGAGTTCCAACATACACCTATTTGTGGAGTACAAGTGCAAATGACACACTAGATATTTTAAGTAATTTACTTGTAGGAACATATAAAGTAACAGTAACAGATGCAAATGGCTGTCAGGAAACAATTTCAGTTTCTGTTGAGCAACCAAGTGAACTTGAGGGCTGTGTTTCCTTAGAAATGCCAAATGTTTTTACGCCAAGTTCTGATGGCTTGAATAATTTTTATATTCCAGCTAAAGCATTTAACATCAAAGATTATCACATTCTTATCATCAATCGCTGGGGAGAACTTGTTTATGAAGGAAATGAATTCATACAAGGTTGGGATGGGAACATCAAGGGAAAAGAAGCTAGTAAAGGAGTCTATTTCTGGACAGTTGAATTTACAGACAATTACGGAGAAAGTGGAAAATTACAAGGGAATTTGATGCTTGTAAGGGAGTAGGGTTTTTATTTTTCGAAATATTTTCTTATATTTGTATATATAATTTATTTAAAATTTCCATTTAATAATTGCAGTGATGAGTTTAGAAGCCAAAAAATTAAGTCTTATTGAGCGTTTTATGAAGATTAAACAAGAACCTTCAATTCTGAAATTGGAAGCAGTTATCACAGAAATTGAAATGAATTCACGTGCTGACTCTTCTCAAGTAGATATTGAGCAGGGAAAGACGCGTTCTTTTGATGATTTTAGTAAAGATGTTAAGCAATGGTTGAAGAACAAGACTATCAAATAGTTATTACTTCAACTGCAGAAAGAGCTTATTTTGAGGTTTTAGATTATGTTTTTGAACATCACAGCAAGCAAAGTGCAAATAGTATTGCTTTAGAACTTTTAGAACATCCTCAAATTTTAAAAAAGTTTCCCAATTTAGGTACAATCGAAGCTAATTTAAAGCAACGTTCTGAAAAGTATAGATTTATCCTATTTGAACGAACAACAAAAATAACCGTAAAAATCATTTATTATGTTGATGAAGAGAATAAGAAAATATATTTGACTGACTTTTTTCCTTGTGAAATGAATGAACAAAAGATAAGGCGGAGGAAATAAATGTTTCTTATAGATTTTATGAACGCAGAATTAGGAAATTTAGGGTAGCTAGATTCTATTTTAAGATTATTTTTTCAAATATTTTTTAATTAAAAGAAAAGCAATCATTGCAAAATAAAGTAAAATTGCAATTGCTAATAAAAGTAAACTTTTTATAGACGCATGACCAAGCTCAATATATATTTTACGATCTCTTAAAAAATAATGAAATTGATTAAATGACTCAGTAATAAACCAAATAATTAAAAATAAAGCTATTGAAAAAATTAGAAATTTAACTCCTTTAACTTTATTGAGTAATTTATAGCTAAAATATAATAGTACTAAATAAGCAGTACTTTCTGCACATAGAAATAAAATAGTATTCATAATTTAAGGTATTTATTACCTGCTTCCCAGTTTCTACAAAAAAGTAACCTCAACTCTTCACAACTTCTACCCATTTTCCTCCAACTTTTGCATTAATTCCGTGGTCGTACATAGCTTCAGAATAAACTGAAGGCAGGTAGAATTTCCCTAAATAACTTGCATTCAGTCTGATTTTGAATTTTTTGCTTGAGTTTGCAGGAATGTCATAATAGGTATAAACCCGATCATCGCGAATGTCTTGGTAACGTGCTTCGTTTTTGTCGGAACTTTCATCCATACGTGAATTGTGAATCTCCCAACCACTAGGGAAAATTTGGTTTATAACCATTTCTTTGTAAAATCCTTTTTTCCCAGGATTTGTTACGGTAACTTCGGCAAAAAACTCATTTCCTTGCTTGATTTTTGTTACATCGATGTCGTTTCCTTGAGAATCTTTGTACAGAACTTTTAAATTCAAGTTATTCGCTTGATTTTTTTCATCGCCAATAAGCGGAATTCCTTGATTCGTTATTTTTACAAATAATTTTGTTTTTCCGTTGTTTTTTAGTTTCAATTTGGCCTTTGAACTGTAATCATTTTCAGTAAAAGTCAGTTTAACTAATTTTGATTCGCCCGATTTTTGAACTTCTTTCTGTCCATTTAAGGAATAAGAAAACTCCATTTTACTAGAAGAAATTCCTTTAACACCATAAAAAGAAGCAATTGCCAACAAAGAATAAGCAGTTTCCTGAGTACTCATCCATGAATTATTGTTGAGTTGTCCAGAAAGTTCATCAGCTACTTTCTGACCTTTAGCCGTGTTTTTAAACAAACTTAATACTTCCAAAATCATTGCTTTGTCACGTTTGTCAGAACCATAAGTGTATGACATTTCTTTGTAAGGTGGAGCTGTGGCAGGTAAATTAAATATCAGTTTCGCAGCAACTTCTTCTTGTCCAGCCAAAAGATATGCTCCAGCCAAACGCCATTTAGCAATTTGTGATAAATCGGTTTCTTCACGCAAGCGATTCATTGCTCCCAATTCTGGATTGTTGCTTAAAGCCAAGGTGTAAAGCCTGTAAGCTTGAACCAATTCATGACTTTCTTTTGCATGCGAATGTGTGTAGAAATTACTTGAACTTGACCAGTTTTTAGCTTGTTTTTGCTGGTATTTTATCCATCGGTCTTTCAAACTCGAAGGAAGTGAATAACCTTGTTTTTCCGATTCAAGTAGAAAATGACCTGCATAATTGGTTCCCCATTCGCTTTCATCGCTTTCTCCCGGCCAATAAGAAAAACCACCGCTTGATCTTTGGAAAAGTTGAATTCTTCGTATTGCCGCTTTGATGTTTTTCGAAATTGAAGCTTGCTCTTTTTCAGAAACGTGCATTAAATTTGAAACAAACAATTGAGGAAATGCTCCTGATGTAGTTTGTTCGATACATCCGTGAGGATATTCAATTAAATAACTCAAGCGTTTTTCAAGTCCTAAAGCAGGAATGGAAGAAACTTCAACTGTAGAAAGATTTGTTCCCATTAAGCCTGTGAACGCTAATTCGCCATTCAATTCTTTTCCGCTTTCGATGGTTTTATTTTCAACGTCATAAACGACTGGATTTGAAGGCCGCACATCTACTTCAATTTCGTCAATAGCAGTTTCATTTCCTGATGTTGCAATGATTTTTATTTTTGCAATTCCAATCCTATCAGCCACTTTGAGTTTGAAGTTTACAATATCATCGCCAATTTCTGAGAAAGATAAACTTTCTACTTTATTGCCAATATTTGTCAATAGACCGTTTACTTCAATCGAAATTTTCACGTCTTTGATGTGTTTTTCCATTGCGAAAACATTCACAGGTAAATAAATTTCTTCCGAAGGACCTAAAACTCTAGGTAAACTTGGTAAAATCATCAATGCTTTTTTCACACTAACCGTTTTTTCTACATTTCCGTAAGCTCCCTCATCTTGTGCAACAACCATCACTCTAACTGAGCCAACATAGTTTGGGATTTCAACTTGATGAGTTTTTGATTGCCCAGCTTCCAAAACAAAAGGTCCGATATGTCTGACCATTGGTTTAAATCGGTTTGCTTTCGCTCCTTTTCCAGGGGCTATTTCTCCATCTCCACCAATACTCAATAATTTGTTTAATTTCCCTGCATAAGCTCCAATAACGTCGTCATACATGTCCCAAGTTTTCACGCCTAAAGCTTCTTTTGCGTAAAAAGCATCCCAAGGAGCAGGAGTTTGAAAACGAGTTAAATCTAATAAACCATCATCTACAATTGCTAAGGTGTAAGTCATGCGTTTTCCATTTTTTTCGCTGACTTTGATGTTTGCAGTCGTTTCTGGTTTGAATACTTCCGCACAACTAATTTCGGGATATAAATGTGTATTTGGATTGTCAACTAAAAGTGGAAGAACGCCGTACATGCGAATTGGTAAATCATTTTTAGTTCCAATATGGGCTTGTAATAAAGTAACATGAATATAAGCATTTGGTGCCATTTCCTTTGTTGCTTCAATCGAATAAGTCGTTTCTCCTTTTTGTGTTTCTATCCAAAATTTCTTTAATACTTTTGAACGATTTTCGATACTTACCAATGCTCGTCCGTTTGAAGGTGAAGGAAAAGATAATTTAATTTGTTCTCCTGTTTGATATTTTTCTTTGTCGGTTGAAAATTGAAGCATGTTTGCATTTTCATTGTTTCCTCGATTTGCACGGTTCCATGCTGGCCAATCAACAGAAATAATTTTCCCAGTTTGGTGTTTTCCATTTACATCCGTAACAGTAACAATGTAGCGACCATAATCAGGATAATTTATCTTGAAATTAAACGTACCTTTTCCGTTTTCAGTTGAAATAAGTGTATCTTTCACAACAATTGTTCCCGAGCGAGAAATGTAGTTCGCGAAATCTTCTTGATCTTTTTCGTACCACCAACGCCAAGAAATTTTGTAAATTTTTACGTTTAACTCTTTGGCAGAAACGAAATTTTGTTTTTCATTTATGGAAACGACATTGAATTTGTAATTTTTATCCGTTTCATACGATTCTTGCTGTTTGTCTGCAAATTCTGGTGCGTCAAGACCAATATATGTTCTGAATGGAGAATATTTTACGGTCATTCTATCGATACTAAAATCTCCGCCTTTTTCAAAAACTTTGGTAATGAAGGTTGCTCGTAACATTCCTGGAGCATTTTTACCAATTTGTAACTTCGTTTTGATTTTTGCTTCTCCTTTATCGTTTAAAGTTCCGTTAAACACATTTTCTTCTTCAGAAACATAATCGCGAATTGGTGAATCAAACTCATAGTTTTTGAATTTATCGAATTTTGTGTTTCCACGAGAAACTTTCACGTTTACACTTGCCCGTAGATTTTTCGCCAAAGCTCCGTGCAACCATTTGGAAGATAGAGTTGTAACAGAATCAAGCATCGAATTTTCGTCCATATCCAATTCAATTTTCAAACGATTTGGCTTAACAGATTCGATTTTTAAAATTTTTGTAAATGATTTATTTCCAACTTTAACCTCGGCTGTATAGTTTCCAGTTGGAGCTTCATCACTTGTTTTACAATGAAAATCGTACAAACCATTCAAATTTTTCGTTTTTGTAGTTTTGTAAACAACTTGGCCATTTGGATTGAAAAGTTCAAATGAAACAGGATGATTTTCTGGCAAAAGTTTGTCTTTATTTTCGAGAATAAAATTCAAATAAAGTGAATCTCCAGGTCGCCAAACTCCTCGTTCACCATAAATGTAACCTTTTACACCTTTTTGAACTAGTTCACCTTTCACGTCAAATTTACTCAGAGAATTTGAGTAACCATCGGCTAATTTCAAGTATCCACGTTGTTTTCCGTATTTTGCGACCATCAAAAACGGTTTTTCTTTCAATTTAATTTCCAACATTCCATTTGCATCTGTTCGACCAGAGGCAATGAGTTGTTTTGTGAAATCAAAATACTCGACTTCAACATTTGAAATTGGTTTTGTGGTCAACATATCATTCACAAAAGCGTGAGAAAGTTTGTTTTCCTCCATTTTGTAAATCAAGCCTAAGTCGGATGCTAAAATATTTCTACTTACAGCTTTTCCGTAGTAATAATCGTCGCTGCAAGCACTGTATTCTTCTTCATAATAATCCCAAGTATTGTATTCGTCAAAATTATATCCATGCCAAAACTTCTCGGTCCAGCCAGCATCTTCGCTTTCATTTGAACTTCCATAAGATGTTTGATTGTCGATTGAAGCTTGATCATTCTCGTTTTCTTCTTCGCAATTACAGATTGCATATTCTTTCTTAAAACGAATACTAACGCGGTAAATAGCTCCAAGTTCTGCCTTTATTAAATCATTCAAATCAATTACATGGCTGTTCCATTTTTTTAAATCTTTGTCATCGTAATCTAAAGAAATGGTTTTCTCTTTCACGATTTTCCCAAAACGAGTTAAACCATCATCGCCATTTAATTCGTTTACTTGTAGATAATTATGAATGTTGTTTTCATAAATTTTAATGATTCTAACGTCAACTTTTCTTAAACTAATTGCTTCAAATGGAAAAATTAATCCTTGAGAATTTGGCAAAATACTTCCATTTCCTTTGATTTTTACCAAAGGTTTTGCTTCGTAAAAAGTCAACATATCTTCGTAAGGATAATTCATGTTATATCCTTTGATGTTTTTGATTCCACTAGAAACGTCAAGCCTTTTCTCGCCTAAATAGCGGTTCGGAAGAAAAACGGTAACTTTGTTGTTCTCAATTTTATAAGTAAGGTTTTCAACTCCTTCCAAAGTAATAATTCCGTTTAGGTTTTGACCGTAAAGTAATGGCTCTGTGAAAGTTAATTCCACTTTTTGATCATCTCTATCCACAACTTTTGCTTCACTTATTGAAAAATCACCGTAAGCGGGAACATCAACAGTTGTTTGCCCAATACTTTTCGCATTTATTGGCGTTCCATCCCAATTAATTTCAAGTTTTCCAAGATTTTTTGAACGTTTGATGCTATCAATGTAAAACGTATATTCATTTTGATAATAATTTTTCTCTAAGCGAATTGGCAGTTTTTTTCCGTCAATTGTTGCCGTTAAAGTTTGTTTTAATTTCAAACTATCTTCAACATCAGAAGTTGATATTTTTCCTTCATAGTAATACCAATCGATGTCATAATCGTTGTACATTCTCAAATCACCTTGAGTGAAAAACATAGTTTGTTCGTAAGTTCCAAATTGAAAGCGAAAGGTCTCGTGTTCACTTTTTTTGACATTAGCGACTTTGTCTAATTCAAAAGAAACGGTGTAAAGTTGTCCTGATGGAAGAATTTCTTCTGGACGAAACTCAATTTCACGATCACTTACCCAAACAGCTTTTCCGTTGACTGCCGGTTCTATAGAAAAAATATCTTGTAAAATAGTTGAATCAGGTAAATTTTCTCCTTCTTCATCCTGATTTTCATTTAGTGCAGTTTGAATTTTATCGTAAACACTTTTATTCAATTGAATACGAATGGCAGATTTTCGGCTAACCATTCCAGAGGTATATGCCGAAACATATTCTCTAAAAGCTGGATCTACAACAATTGCTTGAGGTTTTGTTGCACAAGATTGAAAAAATAAAATAGTTGATACGAATAATATCAGTGATAGAATGAGATTTCTGCTTTTCATAGTCGATTAAATTTTGAAAACAAATATCAAATTAATAATCTTAGAAAACAAGTATTTTGAAAGAATATTATTTGGAAAAAATAATCGCTTGTAAAATTTTGATTTTCGCTTGTAATAAGTTGATAAACGTATCAGGAGAATGACATTAAAGTTTAAAATAGTTGAATATCAGTTTGTTGAACTGGTCACAATTTGTGACCAGTTCAATATTTCGAGATTTATTTTATCACAAAATGTTCGATAATTAAAAATTAATTCTTAATTTCATTAAATACAACAAAACCTAAATGAAAAATGAACTTATTGGTAATATTGAAAATCGGATTTTCAATTTACGTGGATTTCGAGTCATGATTGATCGTGATTTAGCAGAATTATATGGTGTCGAAACAAAGGTATTAAACCAAGCTATTAAACGTAATATTGAGCGTTTCCCTGAGACATTTCGCTTTCAACTCATTGCAATTGAGCTAATTAAACTGGTCGCATTTTGCGACCGGTTAGAAATTTTAAAACATTCTTCAGTTTTACCATTTGTGTTTACCGAACAAGGAGTTGCAATGCTTTCAGCGGTTTTAAAAAGTGAAACGGCTGTGAAAATAAGCATTCAAATCATGTCTTCGTTTGTTGAAATGAGAAAAATAGTGAGTGAAAACAATTTGATTATCAGTCGGATGGATAAACTTGAAAACAAACAATTTGAAAGTGATGAAAAGTTTGAACGAATTTTTAAGGCATTGGAGAATAAAGATACAATTCCTGATAAAGGAATATTCTTTGATGGCCAAGTTTTCGACGCTTACTCTTTTATTTCAGATTTAATTCGTAAAGCAGAAAAATCACTTTTTATAATTGATAATTACATTGACGACTCAGTTTTAACCTTGCTATCAAAACGAAAAAATGGAGTTAAAGTAATTTTATTCACAAAATCAATTAATAAACAATTGCATTTAGATTTAGAAAAGTACAATTCTCAATATGAAACAATAGAAATCAAACTTTTAGCTAATTCTCACGACAGGTTTATTTTAATTGATGAAAATGAACTTTATCACATTGGTGCTTCAATAAAAGATTTAGGCAAAAAATGGTTTGCTTTTTCGAAAATGAATACAGAAAGTTTTTCCTTAATGAATCAATTGAAATCTGCTTGACATTTTCCAAATTTTGTCAAAGTCTATTTTTCATGTACTTTTACAATAAATAAAAGATTAATGGCGGCATTTTTTTATTACGTTTTTGTATTTCCACTTTCTCTGTTGCCATTATGGGTAATTTATTTATTTACCGATTTTTTGTTTTTGATTTTTATTTCTGTTTTTCAATATCGTAAAAAAGTAATTGTTCAGAATTTGAAAAACTCTTTTCCAGAAAAATCGGAGAAAGAAATTCAACAATTAAAGCGCAAATTTTACAAACATTTCACGGATATTTTAGCCGAAGGAATCAAAAATTTAAGTATTTCTGAAAAAGAATTAAGAAAACGGGTAAAAGTTAAAAACCTTGAACTCATCGAAGATTTATATCAAAAAAACAAGTCAGTTTTTCTTGTTTCTGGACATTATAACAATTGGGAATGGTTGATTACTTCTCAGAATTTCTTACTTCCACATCAAGCGGTTGGTATCGGAATGCCTTTGACAAGTAAGTTTTGGGATAAAAAATTGAATGAGAGAAGAAGTCGTTTTGGGATGCAGGTTATTAATGCAAAAACTGTGAAAGAGTATTTCTCAAAACAACACGAAAAACCTTTTGCTACTTTGATTCTGTCTGATCAATCTCCAAGTAATTCTGAAAAAGCCTATTGGACACAATTCTTGAATCAACAAACAGCAGTTTTATTCGGTTGTGAATTGTTGGCAAATACTTACAATCAAGCGGTGGTGTTTTTTGTGATGCGAAAAGTAAAACGAGGATACTATGAACTTGAATTTGAGCTGATTTCTGAAGATGTATCTTCAAATTCATGGGGAGAAATTACAGTAAAGCACACAAAATTATTAGAAAAAGAAATCATTCATTTTCCTGAAAATTGGATTTGGTCACACAAACGCTGGAAAAGACAAATTCCAGAAAATTTGGAGGAATTAAAAGCTCAACAAAGAGCTGATTTTAATAAAAAATTCGCTAAATCATGAAATTAATAAAATCTGTTTTCGCTTTAATTGCACTTACTTTTTTCTTTCAATCTTGTTCGAATACTAAGACGATTTTTAAAATCCAAAAAGAAACAACATTTGAATTTATCCAATATGGATCCGATACGATTCATGCAAGAGGAATAGCAGTTTTTAACGATAAAATCTACACTGCAAATTCAAATGGTTTTGTTTACTCTTATGATTTGAAAAATAAAATTTCAGATAAACTGAATGAATTTCCAATGGTTGAATTGCGCGATATTGCCGTAATAAACGATTCTGCTTTTATTGCCATGCAATCAAATGATAAAAGTGTAATTTTTTCTAAAAATGGAAAAGTAAAAACAGAATGGTTGCCAAATTTAGCTACTTTTTTTGATGGAATAGATATAAATAATCATGGTTTTGGGATTTTAATGGGTGATCCGATTGATGGAGAACTACAAGTTTATTTGACAAAAGATTTTGGTAAAACTTGGAACAAAAGTTCTCATCCTGAATTAAAATGCACAAAAGGAGAAGCTGGTTTTGCAGCAAGTGGAACAACTGTTCAAGTTTTAAATGATTCAACTTTCTATTTTGTAAGCGGAGGAATGGCTTCAAATTTGTATAAAACAAGTGATTTTGGTTTAACGTGGTCAAAATCTCCAATTCCGTTTAAGAAAAGTGAAGCTTCGGGACCATTTTCGACTCATTTTTGGAACGAAAAAAATGGAATTTGTGTTGGAGGAGATTATATGCTTCCAAATGATACTTTAGACAATTGTTTCCTAACTCGTGACGGCGGAAAATCGTGGTTCAAACCAAATAAAACAATTTCTGGTTATAAATCATGTGTCATAAAAACTGGAAAAACACTTTATGCTTGTGGAACAAATGGAATTGATTTTTCTATAGATTTAGGTCTTACTTGGTATAAAATAACTGATGAAAACACCTTTTCTATGACTTCTTTTGAGAATAAAATTTATGCTACAACTACCAAAGGAAGGATTTTAGTTTTTGAGGAATTTTAAATTTTAGTGACCTCTAATAATTTCACCTTTTTTAGACTTTACTTTCTTCTTTTTAAAAACGTAATTATATTTTTTATTTTGAACAGTGTCTTTTACCTGCAAGAAAAGTTTTTTGTTTTTAAAAAATAATTCTTTTTCAAAAATAAAAATTTCTAAACCTTCAACTTTTTCACTTGAAAGAATATAATTCTTCTTTTTATTGAATGATAAAGAATAAATAAACGCTGGATTATTCGCTTGTTTCAATTTGATAGCATAAGCCAATAGAAATTTTACTTTTGTTTCAGTAAAAACCTGTTCAACACTAACGATGTCAACTTTTTTCTCAAATACTCTATCTTTCTTTTGAAAATAAAAAATGTTGATTTGAGAAAAACCAACACTTAAAAATGAAATTACGCAAATGAAAAATATTTTGATCATATAATAAGTTAAAAAAAAAATCCTTGATTCAGTTTTACCAAAATCAAGGATTTAAGACTTTAAATATTTTAGTTTTTAGATAGACTTACCGACAGCTAACAATTGCTCCGCAGTCTGCATTCCAACAACAGATTTTGTTAATTTCCCATTTCCATCAATGAAAATTAAAGTTGGATAGGCTTTTACGCTATAAGTTCTAGCAAGTTCTGGTCCATCGGCATTTTTTTCCATTTCAATTTTTAAATTGATGAATTTTGAATTGAATAATTTGCCTACACTTTCATCAACAAAAGCTGTTGCAGCCATTCTCTTACAAGGTCCACACCATTCAGTATAACAATCGATGAAAATGATTTTTCCTGTTGCATTTGCTTCTTTTTTCGCTTCTTCTAAGGTCATAGTTTTAAACTCAATTCCTCCAGCACCTGCAACAGTTTCTTTAGTCTCTTTCGTAATAAATGCAGAAGAAACTCCTCCAACAATTAATAACAATACAAATAATTTTTTCATTTTTTTTGGTTTTTAGTTAATTTGAATCTAATTACTTCTTTTAATTCTTTATTTTAGCAAACTTATTGAACACATTTTCTATATCAAATATAAGTTAAATATTTCAAATGTAAAAATAAACTTATTTTCTTAATGACAAATATCGTTCCAAAATTAAATATCTTCAAAATTGAATTCTTAACAAAAGATAAGCTTGTAATTCAACAAGTTAATGCTTTTATTGATTCATGGAACGATTCAAATGACTTTATTCTGACTAAAACTTCTGGATCGACGGGACTTCCGAAGGAAATTAAGCTTGAGAAAAAATTCATGTTGGAATCAGCAAAGTTGACTGGAAAGTATTTTGAATTCAAAAAAAATGAACGAATTGTTTTAAGTCTTTCGGCGGAAACCATTGGAGGGAAAATGCAAATTTTGCGTGCAATGATTCATGAAATGGAAATATTTATCACCGATAATTCCAGAAATCCGTTGAAAGATTTGGAATTAAAAGCGGATTTTATTTCTCTTGTTCCTCTACAAGTAGAAGTAATTATAACAGAAAATAAAGATAAATTGCTTTCAATTAAGAATATTTTAATTGGTGGAGCTAAAATTAATTCAGATTTAGAAGAGAAAATCAAAAACATCAAAACAAACTTTTTTGAAAGCTATGGAATGACTGAAACGCTTTCTCATGTTGCTTTGAGAAGAATTTCAAGTGATAGAAATGAAAATTTCAAAGCATTAAATGGAATCAGTTTTTCTCAAATTGATTCTTGTTTGGTAATTCATGCTCCTATAATTGGCGTTGAAAAACTTTTGACAAATGATGTTGTTGAATTGATTTCTTCATCAGAATTTAGTTTAAAAGGACGAAAAGATTTTGTTATTAATTCGGGCGGATACAAGTTTCATCCAGAAATCTTAGAAAATAAAATTGCCAAAATAATGAAAGAATCATTTTTTATTATTGGCGAAAAAAACGCTGAATTTGGAGAAATTGTAACGTTTTATCTTCAATCGAATTATTCAAAGGAAAGAGAAATAGAATTGAATTTGATATTTAAAACTACTTTTGAAAAATATGAAATTCCAAAAAGAATCTATTTTGTGAATGAATTTTCGCAAACTGAAAGTGGAAAAATAAATCGTTTGAAAACGCAAGAAATAAAGCTTAAATCAGTAAAATGAGTACAAAAGCTCAATATTGTGAAATTTTTGGTTTGCATGAAAATGCGAGTAAAGATGAAATTCGTAAGGCTTATCGAAAGCTGGCTATGCAATATCATCCTGAT
The DNA here is from genome assembly GCA_040386975.1 of Bacteroidota bacterium. Taxonomy (GTDB): domain Bacteria; phylum Bacteroidota; class Bacteroidia; order Flavobacteriales_D; family Crocinitomicaceae; genus M2408. Next base: position 66,055 of record JAZKEO010000016.1, read on the forward strand.
AAAAATTCAGATCCAAAAGCACATCAAATTTTCATTGATTTAGCTGAAGCTTACGAAATTTTAATCGGTGATAAATTTAACAAAGAGCAAAATGTTGTCAAAAAAAGGAATGAAAAAACCTTTGAAGAACGAAAAAAAGAAGCTGAACATCGTTTTAAAAAACAGCAAATTCGTGAAGAAAAAGAACAAAATGCCTATTTTAAAAAGTTAACAAGCGGCTTGAAATGGTCTATTTTTAAGAAAATTGCTTATGTTTCACTCTTTTTTTCTATCATACTTTTTATTGAGCCACTGCTACCAAAACACTTAGAAAGTCATACAATACTTGAGTTTTCACCAAAATACAGCGGAATTTTAAATGGAGATGTTATCTGTTTTAAAACAGATAAAAACCTGCAATTATTTATAAAAAATCCAGATGCAAGGCTTTATTCAACAAATCCAGAGATTTTAATTGAACGTTCTTGGTTTTTTCACAATCCGACAAAAGTTTGGAGCAAAACAGCATTTATCAATGATAGTTATGAAGTTGATTTTTCTGTGCTTTCACTTTTTCCAACAATACCAATTTTACTTTTATTTCCGGTTTTCACGATTTATTTCAAACGAAAATCAGTGAAATTTACTTTGGCTTATTTTGTAAGCTTTTATTTTATTGGGATTTTTCTAATTTATTTTGTTTTTACACAAGAAAGGTGGTTGCACATTCTAACTTTAGGATTTGTTTAATTAGCAAATGAGTTAATTAGCCGATTAGCTAATTGTGTTTTAACTTTCTAAAAAAAGTATTCTAAAAATCAAAAGCCTTAAGATGAAAAATGAGTGAAAATTATATTTTTTTGCGATAATTTTTCAATTAGCTAATTATCACATTCGCTAATTAGCTAATTATTTCTTCATCGCTCGAGCCATATCACGCTTATCGTCTTTTTCCTTCATGTCTTGACGTTTGTCGAACAGTTTTTTACCTTGTGCAGTCGCAATATCAATTTTCACCCAACCTTTTTCCGTTAGATACATTTTCAAAGGAATCAAGGTGTTTCCCTTAATCATCAAAAACTTTTCAATCTTGTTGATTTCCTTTCGATTTAAGAGTAATTTACGATCAGCTCTTGGTTTGTGGTTGTAAAATGAACCATTCTCGTATTCCGTTACGTGCATGTTTCGAATGAAAACCTCGCCCTTATCACAAATACAATATGCTTCCAAAATACTTGCTTTAGAATTACGAATACTTTTGATTTCTGTACCAGTCAACTGAATACCAGCGGTATAAGTGTCAAATAAATGATACTCAAATCTCGCTCGCTTATTCTTAATGTTAATCTGGTTTTTAATCATAGGGCAAATGTACGAATAATTAAAAGTTTTAAAATTGTTTTTTCGCAAAGACTCAAAGGCGCTTTTTATAACTCAAAATCAATCTCCTACAACTAATTTCACAGTCTCAACAGAATTATTTTCATTTTCCAAACTCAAATAATAAACTCCACTCGCCAGATTTTCACGATTAAGTTTCAATTTATCTCCCGAAAAATCAGAAATTGTTCTCACTTTTTGTCCGAAAATAGTGTAAAGAGTTAAATCAGCATGTTGAAGTGAATTTTTGAAGATAATTGTTGTGCTTGAAGAAAATGGATTTGGGAAAATGTTCATCAATTTACTTTCATTCTCTGAAATTGAATTCGTCTGAACGTATTCGTTTACAGTCGTGTTGGTAACAATTGGAGCATTGAAATCAAAGTAAATATTTGCTGTATTTTTAATTTGTGTTCCCAAAGTTAAATTTGCTTTTGGTTTGATGCGGTATTGTACAAAACCTTTTGAGCCTTCTAAATCCGTTGTGCTATCTTGTAGCATGATGTTTGGAAAATGAAAAGTCAAAATATTATTTTTGACCATTGCCGTGTTATAATGACTGTAATTTGTCACTTGAAATGTTTCTAAATCCAAATTTGCATCTAAAGTGTCAAGCAAACGAATGTTAAACGCTGGAGCAGAACCCGTATTTTGAAAATGAATGGTATAGGTAAAATAATCGTCAAAACCTGACTGAACATTTACTGGATAAACTTCTTTCATGTTTGGATCATACGAATTCACAACTTGATAGCAATATTCATAAGTATTATTACTCATGTTGTTGTCTCCATTTGTTGGTGTAACATTTATTGACACACAAATTTCATCGCCTCCTTGAGCCGTTGTATCTGTTTTGAAAATTAAACCTAAATCATAAATGAAATTAGGACTTCCAAAATCTGAAATGTTATATGTAAAGGTATTTCCCGAAACGATTGGAATTAAAGCACCATTACTTGGATATTGATAAGTTATAGGTCCATCAATTGAAATTTGAACTTCTCCACTAATTCCCGAGGCACAGAACAAACCATACCAGCGACTTAAATCTCCCGCAATGATTTTTAATAGATGATTTTGTCCTGGAAAAACCCAACCATTTGTTAAAACTGATTGTACTCCAACATCAAAACCTGGTTTACAAGTTAAAGCAAAATTAACATTATCCGCTAAAGGGTTTTGTGAGTTTAATATAATTGATGTATCTAAATTTTGACAATTAAATGTATAAGGTAAATCAATTGTATCGATTTGAATCTTATACATTCCAGAGTCTAGTTTATAATTATAAAACCCATTTGGTAAACTAATATATTGATTTATTAAAGAATCATTTGAATTATATAATTTAACTTTAGCATTCATTACTTTGCTTTCATATTCCGTTATTTCACAATTTAAGTCATAATCATCAAATAAAAACCCATAAATTCCTTCAATTGAGCTACAATTATTTGGATTGTTAATAATATCTCCCTCTTGGCAAAGTGGATAAGTCAAAGTTACTGAATCCATTGCATTTATATAATTGGGAAGACATGTGAATGGGTTATTTGAGATGTTGAAATATTGATAGTTAGAGTAATTAACAAATTGGTTAGGGAAAAATGGAAAACAAGAGATATTATTTGAACTACAGTTCAGATAATGTAAATTTGGAGGTAATTCTGGTAAGCTAATTAGCTGATTGGAGTCACAAGAAAATTCAGTTAATTCACTTGGTAAAGTTGGTAAACTTGTTAATAGGTTTTTTGAACAACCTAATCCAAAAATCGAATTAGGTAAATAATTAATATTAGAAATTTGATTATTAGAAATTGCTAATCTTTTCATTGTAAATGGTAAATCTGGTAAAATTACTATATGATTATCAACACAAAATAATAATTCTAATTTATTGGGTAAATCTGGCAGAATAGAAATATTATTATTTGAGCAATCAAAGTTTCTTAAGGAGTCAGATAAAGCTGGTAAATCAATCAAATCATTATAGGAACACATTAATTGATAAAGAGTGTTTGGGAGATTTGGGAGATTTGTCAAGTTATTGTATGAGCATTCTAGTCCTAGAAGAGAATCTGGTAATGTAGGTAAATTAGTTAATTGATTTGATATACATGATATTCCTCTTAAAGAATTTGGTAAATACGGTAAACTTAATAGTAAATTCCCACCGCATCCAAAATTTTGTAAAGTATTTGGTAAATATGTAATATTAGTTATTGAATTTTCATTACAATAAAACGAAATGAGAGAGTCAGGTAAATTGTCTATGTTCGTTAATTGATTTTCAGGACATGAAAATACTAATAATGAATTTGGCAAGATTGGTAAACTTGTAATTAAATTGTGTGAAAAATATAAAGTGTCAAGATTTATGAAGTGTTGGATACCTGTTAGATTTGAAATGTTTGTGAAATGAATATCCAAAAATGTTGTATTCTGTATCTCTGCACAATCAATATCCATCTGATTTCCATTCATACAACTTGGATAATTTGTCTGCAACCAAGTCACAAAATTCGCATCAGGAATTGTAACATAGGTTTGAGCTTTAAAACTAAAATTAAAAGACAAAAACAAACAAAAAAGGATAATTTTAGTTTTCATAGGATAGTGGTTTTTATTTTAAAATTTCACAAACGCTTCATGAAATTTAGTTAGCATAATACTAAGACAAGAAAAAAAGATTTTACCCCTAAGAGAACTAAAAAATTAATTAGAAATATTTTCAATAAACCTTAAAAACCGGCAAACGCATAAAACTCGCCTCAAAATATTGACTATTTTGGTAAATGAAATACAATTGTTCCCATTGATTTGAAGCGAATTTTGCGTCATTTTTCTTTTTTTCTTCAAAAAGGGAGCGTAATTCTGAACTTTGTTCTAAAATTTTGACGGCTAAATCTTCAAAAACGTAGTCTGAAAAATATTCTTTTTCTTGTAAATAGGAATCGAAGAAATTCCAAGCGAAATAGCTGTCTTCCGTTTCTGGCTCCAAAACGGAACAAATAAATTTCTTTTTAGCTTGTTTGGTAGAGATTAAAAAATCTCCTTTTTTAAGTTGAATTTTGCCTTCTTGTTCTTCAATTTCCATTGCTGAATGCAGAAAATGTCCTTCGTAAGGTTTTGTTCCACTTTTGTAATTTCTCACGCGAAAGAAAGTTAAATTAACAAGTGAATCGTGCCTGATTTCTTTCATCTCAACTTGATTTTGTTTCAAACGTAAGACAACATCTTTACATTGAGAGCTAAGAATGTAAAATGAAGGAATTTTAGTTGAATCACTTGTTTTATAAGTCTTGTAATGTGGAATGTAACGTTCAAAAGGTTTCGCTCTGTCGTAAAACAAACGATCTAATCCAGTTACAGTACTTTTTTTGTAGTCGTGTTCAAAACCTTTAAACAAGATGCTGTCTTTTTGTTCTGTTAATTTGTAGTTGTAGGAGTGAAATTTATCTTTTTCGAGTGATTCTAAAGCCAAACGGCGCACATTTTTTATCGTTTTGTGATTTTTTTTAGACCAATTTGCAAGTTCTTTTAAATACAAATAAGTCGCTTCAACTCGTTGTGGAAAAGGCTTTAACATGTGAGTCTCAGTTGTAACACTGATACAGGAAAAAAGTGAAGCATAGCCATTGGCATAACGTGGTAAATCATTGAAAGCAACAATTCCTTTGTCGGGGATTTCTTCCAAAGATTCAACATACGGAAATAAATCAACGCTGTGTTTTTGCATAGCAAGTTCCAAATCTGGAATGAAATGTTTGTAAGTCAACGTGCGATAAGCAGGTTCTAAACGTTCTTTTAGCGAGTGGATTAAGGTTAAAGTGTATTGATAATCAGCGCCATTGCTGACATGCGTATCAATGAAAATATCGGGATTTATTGCTTGAAAAATTTTCACAAAAGTAAAGGCATTTTCAGAATCCATTTTGATAAAATCTCGGTTTAAATCAAGGTTTTGAGCATTTCCACGAAAACCGTATTCTTCAGGACCATTTTGATTTGCTCGACTACTTGTACTGCGATTCATCATTCCGTCAACATTGTAGCACAAAATGAAAGAAAAAGAGACATTTTTATCAAATTTCAAGTCTTTTTTTACATAATCCAAGGTGATTTTTCCGCAAGCATTAATTCCATCAGGTTCTCCAGGATGAATTCCGTTATTTATCAAGATAGCAGTTTGATTTTTGAAGTTTTGAAAGGTTTTTATGGAATCATTTTCGCCGTTTAAAACACACAAATAAATTGGTAAGCCATAATCTGAATTCCCCATGTTGTACAATTCAATTTGACCTTTTTTGGCTAAAGAATCGTAGAAATGAACCAATTTTGGGTAAGTTGGTGTTTGATTTACTGCAAATTGGGAGAAAAGGATTTGAGGAAAACAAATGATTAAAAAAAGTCCACGACGGCGGAGAGCTATATTTTTCATATTTAAACTAAAATTTTTCATTAAATCCATAAATGATTGGATTTCCATCTCGAAGTTTGATTTCAATATTATCCACTAAAAAATTCTGTTTTCCTCTATTCCAAATAAAAACCTTCAGTTTTAAATCTTCAACTTTAAGGAAATCCTGTGATAATTTAAAGGAATGATGTACTGAAATCCACTTATTTCTTGCGATTGATGTTTTACTTTCAATTTTGAAAGTTTCAAAAGAACTTCCTCCCCAATAATATGCACTATCTTTTGCCTCTAAGCTAACAATTAGAATTGCATCAATTAAAGTATCGGGTAAACAAGTTTTCAAAGAAACATCTACGATGTTATTTTTATTTTTGGCAAAATCCCACACATTTTTTGAAAATGTTGGTGACCATTCAGTTAAGGAATCGATTAAATAGGCATATTTTCCAGCAAACTTTACAGAATCGGTGTATTGTTTTGGGTTTAATGAAGACCAGTTATTTGTTTTTGATTCAAAATCTAATTTTTCAATCATTTTACAACTTGATTTTTTTCCTTTTGAGCCTGCCTTGTCGGCAGACAGGAATAAATACGCTGTTCCACCAAAATAATTTTTTTGCCAAACAATTTCAGGAAAATAATCCATAATTAGAGGGACAATTGAAGGATTGACTTCAGATAAACCTCCAAAATAAAGTTCGTCGTATTTTGATGAATTCGTTTCTAAAAACAGAATGAAATCTTGCTGAGTTTTAAACGAATCAATCCAAGTGATTTTTGATTTTACACGATGCTTTTTTATGTAATGATTCGATATTTTTCTGTTGTAATCAGCAATGATAGAAAGTGTGGTTTTTTTATTTTCAATTTTCTTAAGCTCTAAAATAAAGTGCTCTTGTGGTGATTTGTAAAAAGTTTCATAATGTTTCCTTTCTAAACATAAAACCAAGGTATTTGAAAGAAGAATTATCCCTACAAGAAAAGCGTTTATTTTAGTTTTTTGTTCTTGAATGTGTCCGAATAAAATAAAAAACAAGAAAGGAAAATTGAAAATCAAAACAGAATATTGCAAAACACTATTCACATATTTTGAATAGAAAAAGCCAATTAAGAATGGGAGGAAAAACCAAATTACTGCAATAATAAAATTCTTTTTATTAAGTGTTTTTCGTCTAAAAATACCGAAAATCATCAAGGAAAAAACAAGTGAGAATGTAAAGTAAGAAAACTGGAAAATGTATTTCAAATAAGAAATAATAAAATCGTTTTTTGGTTTTCCGAGCCATCCCTCAACACCACCAACTTTTAATTGGTAGAAAAATATCGGTAAATGTGGAAGATATAAAACGATGATTGCTAGCCCACACAAAAAATAAGGTAAAAATTGTTTTTTCTGAATTAAGAAAAGTCCACTTACACCAATAATTAAAGCAAATAATAGGCTAAAATGATGATTGTAAGTACAAAGTGAGGCTGAAAGAACAAATAAAATGTAATTCCAATAGCGTTTTTTTCCTTTTTCTTTGATGATTCTCGTTAGAAATAAAACCATTAGTAAACAAAAAAGTAAACCGCTGATGTATGGTCGTGCGATTTGACTGTAAACAACTGTGTATTGTAAAGTAGCTAAAAATGAAGCACAAATTAAGGCTATTGTTTCGTTGTACCACATTTTTGCTATTCGATACAAAACTAAAATGGATAAAATTCCAAAAATGATAAAAGGAAACTTTACACTCATTTCTGTATAACCGAATAGCTGAACCCAATAATAAATGAAAACTTGAATTCCTGCTGGGTGACCGTCGATAATTACTCCTTTAGATATTAAATCAGAAAACGAATCGTAATGCGTTCTGAATAAGGCACTAAATTCATCATTCGTAAATGGAATTTCAGAATAGTTCCAAAAACGCAAAATTGTTGCAACTAAAAGTATTGTTAAAAGTAAAAAGTTGTTTTTCAATCTCATTGAGACAAATTTAGTAAAAAATGGTATTTATTTGTCTAATTTTCAAATTACTCAATTTTCAAATCTTCAAATTGATTATATTTGCATTATGCGGATTGATATTTTAACAATTTTACCAGCTTTGTTGCAAGGACCATTTTCGGACTCGATTTTAAAACGTGCTCAAGAAAAATCCTTGGTTGAAATTGTTATTCATAACATTCGCGATTATTCGACTTCTAAACACAAAAATGTTGACGATTATCAATACGGTGGGGGAGCAGGAATGGTTATGTCTATTGAACCAATCGCAATTTTAATTGAAAAACTGAAAGCCGAACGCAACTACGATGAAATTATTTACATGACGCCAGATGGAGAAATTTTGGATCAAAGAATGTCAAATAATCTTTCACTTGGTGAAAATATCATGATACTTTGTGGACATTACAAAGGTGTTGATGAAAGAGTTCGCGAACATTACATAACGAGAGAAATTTCGATTGGTTCCTATGTGCTTTCTGGTGGAGAATTAGCTGCAGCAGTTGTTGTGGATAGTATTGTTCGACTGCTACCAGGTGTTTTGAATGATGAAACTTCAGCTTTGACAGATAGTTTTCAAGATGATTTACTTTCACCACCTGTTTATACACGTCCAGAAGAATTTAATGGAATGAAAGTTCCAGAAATTTTGTTGACAGGCGATTTCAAAAAAATTGACCTTTGGCGGGAGGAAAAGGCATTGGAGAGAACAAAAAAGAGAAGACCAGATTTATTAAAAGATTAGATTTTACTACTAAAAATATTGATTATGGAAAATTTTGAGCAAATTATTGAGACTTTAAAAGATGGCGGTACAATTCTTTATCCAACAGATACAATTTGGGGTTTAGGTTGTGATGCAACAAATGAAGAAGCTTGTAAAAAAATCTTGGAAATCAAAAAACGTCCAGAAACGAAAAGTTTTATCATTTTAGTAGATAGTTTTCAGATGCTGGAAAAATATGTTCCTGAATTTTCAGATGTTTGCTATGAATTGGCTGAATTGGCAATTCGACCGCTTACAATCATTTATCCAAAAGCGAAAGGTTTAGCTCCTTCTGTTTTGGGTGAAGATGGTTCAGTTGGGATTCGTTTGACAAAAGACCCTCTTTGTTTGAAATTGATTAAAGGTCTAAAAAAGCCTCTAGTTTCTACATCGGCAAATTTTTCAGGAGAAGCTTACCCAACTTGTTTCAATGATATAAACACGGAATTAAAAGCATCTGTTGACCACATGATTTTGGAACGTTTGGAAGAAAAACAAATTACTCCTTCTCAAATCATCAAAATTGGTTTGGATAGTTCAATCAAAATTGTGAGAAAGTAAAATCAAAATAATAGACATAAGACTGCAAGACAAAAGACTTGATTATTGTTGATATGTGTTTAATTTTGTACACTTAACTTTTAACTCTTCACTTTTTAAAATTAAATGAATTTATCACAACATCTCAAACATCCAGTTTTTAAAGTTACATCTCAAATTTGCACGGAAAACAATTTGAAAGCGTATGTGGTTGGAGGTTTTGTGCGTGATTTAATTTTAGAAAGACCCTCCAAAGATATTGATATCGTTGTGGTTGGGAGTGGGCTTGAATTGGCAGAAAAATGTGCAGAGAAATTGAGAGTAAAGAAAGTTTCTTTTTTTAAAAATTTCGGAACAGCTCAATTCAAATACAAAGATTTAGATGTTGAATTTGTTGGAGCCAGAAAAGAATCCTATTCCCACGATTCAAGAAAACCTCTTGTGGAAAATGGAACACTTCAAGACGATCAATTGCGAAGAGATTTTACCATAAATGCTATGGCAATAAGTCTTCATGGAGATGATTTTGGCGAATTAGTTGACCCGTTTAATGGTTTGCAAGATATTGAAAATCAAGTTTTAAAAACGCCACAAGACGCGGCACAAACGTATTCGGATGATCCATTGCGCATGATGCGTGCAATTCGTTTTGCTACACAACTGAACTTTAAAATAGAAGCAAAAAGTTTACAAGCAATTTTAGAAAATTCAGCTCGTTTAGAAATTATTTCCAAAGAGCGAATCATAGATGAATTGAACAAAATCATTTTGTCAAAAGAACCGTCTCGAGGCTTTAAATTATTATTTTCTACAAAGCTTTTACATCAATTTTTCCCTGAAATGATTGCACTTCAAGGTGTTGAAACCATCAATGGAAAATCACATAAAGATAATTTCTTTCACACCTTAGAAGTGTTAGATAATATTTCTCAAAACACAGATAATCTTTGGTTGCGTTGGGCGGCAATTCTGCACGATATTGCAAAACCTCCAACAAAACGATTTGACCAAAGAGTGGGCTGGACTTTTCATGGTCACGAGGATTTGGGTGCAAGAATGACTCCGAAAATTTTTAAGAATTTAAAATTGCCTCTAGATCATAAAATGAAATATGTTCAGAAATTGGTTCGCTTGCATTTACGTCCTATTTCCCTGGTGAAAGGCGATGTGTCGGATTCGGCAATAAGAAGATTGCTGTTTGAAGCGGGAGATGACATTGAAGATTTGATGACACTTTGTAATGCCGATATTACTTCTAAAAATGAATTTAAAGTTGTGAAATACCGCAAGAATTTTGAATTGGTTTCACAAAAATTAAAAGATGTTGAAGCTAAAGATCAAGTTCGTAATTTTCAACCACCAATTTCGGGTGAATTGATTATGGAAATCTATAATTTAAAGCCTTGTGCAGAAATTGGGACATTGAAAAATCAAATTAAGGACGCGATTTTAGAAGGAACAATTCAAAATGATTACGACGAAGCCTATGCCTATTTGCTTGTCTTAGCGGAAAAAATGGGCTTAAAGAAAGTTTGATTTTTAGATTTTCTGTTTCAAAAAAAATAGTATTTTTGTAATTTACATTAATTTCAACTTAAATTACGACAAAAAACAACAATATGAGTGCTTTAAAATTTCGTGTTTTATTAGATACAGAGCAAGAATCTGAAATTTTTCGAGATATTTTAATCGATGAAAACGATAATTTTGAATCCCTCTATCACGCAATAATTTCATCATTTCGATTTGAAGGTGACCAAATGGCTTCTTTTTATATGTCAAATGAAGATTGGGATAAAGGTCACGAAATCAGTTTGATGGATATGAATTATGGCGATGAATCAATTGATGAAGTTGCTTCCGTTATGTCATCAGCGATTTTAAGAGATTTCATGCATGAAGCAGATCAAAAAGTTATTTTGGTTTATGATTTCATGCGCATGTGGATTTTCTTGATTGAATTGTTAGAAAAAAATGATTCGATTGTAAAAACGCCTGAAGTTATTTTGTCAATTGGAATGGCTCCGCCAGAAGATTCAAGAATAGCCAATTTAAATGACGACGATGATGACGATTTGTATTCGGATGAATTTGACGACGAAGAAGATGACGATAATCCATTTGGAGACGATTATGAAGATGGATATAGCGATGAAGATTACTCAAAATTTGATGATTATTAATAGTTTGTAGTTCGGAGTTAGGAGTGTTAACTCATAACTCATAACTCATAACTCATAACTAAGTAAAATGAACGACCCAATAGGAAAAGCGATAGAAGATTACGCAAGATTCAAAAAACCAGCAGACATCATTGTTTCATCAGATATTTGTGAAGACGATATAATTCCAGTAGAAGTTTTATTTCGTACTTACGAAGACATGCCAGAATTAGAGCAATTAGCTTTAGAAGAATGTAAAGGTTCAATCTTGGACGTTGGTGCTGGAGCAGGATCACATGCGACTTATCTTTCAGATTTAGGTAAAAAGGTTGTGGCGATTGATATTTCAAAAGGAGCTGTTGATTACATGAAAATGAATGGTTTAGATGCTCGTCAAGAAGATTTTTTTAAGTTAAAAGGACAAAAATTTGACACCATTTTGATGTTAATGAATGGAATTGGAATTGCTGGAACCTTAGCTAATTTGGAAAACACATTCGAACATGCTAAAACGCTTTTAAATCCAGGAGGTTCAATTTTGTGCGATTCTTCAGATATAAAATATTTGTATGAAGACGAAGAAGGTGCTTTGTGGATGAATTTGAATTCTGATTATTACGGAAATTTTAAGTTTGAAATGTCTTACAAAAAAGAAAAAGGCACAACTTTTGACTGGCTTTATGTAGATTTCGATAATTTGTTTTTAGCAGCAAAAAATGTGGGTTTGAAAGCTTCACGTTTGTATGATAAAGACGATCATTATTTAGCGAAAATTACCTTAGAAAATTAAGTTCTTAATGAGAAGTTTGATTAAATTTTGCTTTTTAGCATTGATTTCATTTGTTTTTTTAGCTCTTTCATCAAAAAAAGAGGTTAAAGTAAAATCAAGTGGTGGTGAAGAAGTAAAAACATCACTTTTATGGAAAATTGAAGGAAATGGTTTGTCAAAACCGTCTTATCTTTTTGGAACCATGCATTTGATTCAAAAAGAATATTTTTATTTCCCTTCAAGTTTGGAGAAAATCATCAAAAAATCAGATTTAGTAGTCATGGAACTCAGTATGGAAGAAATGAACAACCAAACTGAAGCCATGAAATACTTGGTTTTGAAAGAAGGGAAAATGATGGATTATTTTGATGAAAAACAACAAGATTCCATTTATACTTGGGCAAAAAAGAAATTGTTTATAGATAAAACAATGTTCGACGCAACTTTTTCTCAATTTAAGCCTTTTGTACTTGTTCAAACAGCTATTCAAATGAGTTTTATAGGGAAAACTGAATCCTATGAAATGACAATCAATGATTTAGCTGTAAAACACAAAATTAAAACACTGGGTCTTGAAAAAATGGCTGAGCAAATGAAAATTTTTGATGATTTAACACGTGAACAACAAGCTTCTATGGTGATGGAAGGAATTCGTGATGAAGAAAAAACAATCGCCGAAATGAATAAAATGCAAGGAATTTATAAAAGGCAAAAATTAGATTCACTTTACATTATTTCACAAGAAATGGGCGATGTTTTTGCTGAAATTGAAAACGAAATTTTAATAAATCGCAACAAAAGGTGGATTGAACCAATTGAAAAATACATCAAATCGGGACAAACATTTATCGCTGTTGGAGCGGCACATTTGCCAAGCGAATTTGGAGTAATCGAATTACTTAGAAAAAAAGGTTATACAGTTTCTCCAGTCAAAATTTAATCATGAACACGAAGTCTCACGAATTCAAAATAAAGAAAATTAAAAAAATGAGTAATAAAATTCTTTACGTATTTACACTTCTTCTTTTACTTTATTCTTGTGGAACCTATTCTGAACAAGACAAAACAGATTTTGACAAAAAGATTAAAAATTTCATCAAAAAATCGGGTGTGAAATATCAAAAATCAGAATCTGGATTGTATTATGCGATTGAAACTGTTGGTGAAGGTGAATTTGTTAAATTAACTGATGAGGTAAGTTTTACTTACGAAGGAAAATTGTTGAGTGGAGAAATTTTTGATGGAGAAAATAAGAAAAAACCGATTACTTTTAAAGTGAATGAATTGATTCAAGGTTGGCAAGAAGCTTTACTTTATCTTAAAAAAGGAGGGAAAATTCAATTACTTGTTCCGCCACAATTAGGCTATGGAGATTATGAATTAGACGATATTCCAGTCAATTCAATACTTTATTTTCATTTGGAAGTTGTTGATGTAAACTAGAAGTTAATCGTGTAACTCGTGCCATTTTTCGAACTCTCAAAATTAATTTTCGCATTAATTTGTCCCGATAAATCGTAAATTAAACTTAATCCAAAAGATTCTAGTTTTTCAGCTGTTAAATCAAATCCTAAACCATTGTCAGAAACGAAAATAGTCGTTTTTCTACTATTTTCGCTCAATACATTTCTGCTTAAAACAAAATTTATTATCAATTCCCCACTTTCTGGTCGAGCATATTTGATTGAATTGTTAAGTATTTCGTTGATAATCAAACCAATTGAAACTGCTTTTTCAGAACTTACTTCAACATCTTCAAAGTCTGTGATGATTTCGATTTTTTGCGAGGAAGTTTGAAAATTCTCTAATAATTCTTGAAAATAGGAATTTAAATTTACACGAATGTAATTTTTTGAACTGTATAATTGTTCATGTAATTTTGAGATGGAAAGAATCTGTGTTTCAAAATTTTCGATGATACTTAAAGCTGAAGGATCTGTTATAGAACGTGATTGAATTCGCAACAAACTGTTGAGCATCGTCAAATTGTTTTTTAAACGGTGATGCATTTCAACCAATAAAATATCTTTTTCTTCAAGTGCTTTTTCTAGACGCTTTTCATAGCGTTTACGCTTTTGATTTTCAATAGAAAGAGATACAATTTGACTTACAGCCAAAGCGAAATTTATTTCTTCATCCGTCCAAATGCGTTCTTTTTTGCAATCTTCGAAGCACAAAACTCCAGCAAGTTTTCCACCAATACGAATAGGGATATCCATAATCGATTGAATCTTAAACTCTTTGCAATAGGAATCTTTTAATTCCTTAGAAATTTCGTTTGAGTTAACATTTTGAATTTTAATTGTTCTATCACTTTGTAAATGAGAAAAATAGGATGGAATTTGAGTTTCAAGTAAAATTTGTCCTTTTGTAAATAAATTTTTCTCTTGGGTATAATTCCCTAAACATTCAATTCTATCTGGACTTTTCTTGAAAATCCAAACATTAACACGTTCAATTTCTAAGCAAATACACAACTTTTGACCAATTCTAAAAAGAATGTCATCCAAGGTATCAGCTTTGCTAACTTTTAATTTTGAAAGTTCTTCAAATTGTTCGTGAAAATTCATGGTATAAATTTACAATTATTTTTAATTAAACAATAGAAAAAAGCGATTTATCGTAAAAATTAACAATTTAATCATGTTTTTAATTGAATTTTAACTCAATCTTAAATTATTTTTTTCAAAAATTTGCTGAATCTAAGAGAAAAGTGTAATTTTGGGCAACGAAAAATAAATAAAATGAGCGTACTGGTTAATAAAGATTCAAAAATTATTGTTCAAGGTTTTACAGGAAGTGAAGGTACATTTCACGCTGGTCAGATGATTGAATATGGTACAAATGTTGTTGGTGGAGTTACACCAGGAAAAGGCGGAAGTTTACATTTGGATCGCCCAGTATTTAACACAGTAAAAGACGCTGTTGCTAAAACTGCTGCTGATACGTCTATTATTTTTGTACCACCAGCTTTTGCTGCTGATGCAATTATGGAGGCTGCAAATGCAGGAATTAAAGTTATCGTTTGTATTACAGAAGGAATTCCAGTAAACGATATGGTGAAAGCGAAAGAATACTTGAAAGGACATAATTGTCGTTTGATTGGACCAAATTGTCCAGGTGTTATTTCTGCTGACGAAGCAAAAGTTGGTATCATGCCAGGATTTGTTTTCAAAAAAGGTAAAATCGGAATTGTTTCTAAATCAGGAACATTAACATATGAAGCGGCTGACCAAGTTGCAAAAGCTGGTTTAGGAATCACAACTGCGATTGGAATTGGTGGAGATCCAATCATCGGAACAACAACAAAAGAAGCTGTTGAATTATTGATGAATGATCCAGAAACGGAAGGAATCGTAATGATTGGTGAAATTGGAGGAAATCTTGAAGCAATTGCTGCTCGTTGGATTAAAGAAAATGGAACAAAACCAGTTGTTGGATTTATCGCAGGTGAAACTGCTCCAGCAGGACGTACAATGGGACACGCAGGTGCAATTGTTGGTGGGCATGATGATACAGCGGAAGCTAAAAAACGTATCATGAGAGAATGTGGAATTCACGTTGTTGATTCTCCAGCAGAAATAGGTAAAAAAATGGCAGAAGTAATGGGCGTTCACGCTTAATTAATTCTTCACTTATATTGAAAGTCTCACTGAAAAGTGGGACTTTTTTGTTTAAATTAGTTCTTTTTCACTTTTTATTACTACTTTCAAAGCATGAATATACCAGATTCAGCAATAGAAATTACGTGTTATTTTACCTGGATGGGTGAAGATGGTATTGCTCGTACAAAAGTTAAAACTGCAGCGGAAGTAAATTTAGAATTTGCTAAAGAAAATTCGGTGGCAGTAAATAGTCTTTCAAAAAAGGGAGAAAAATTTCCACTTATTGTTGATGCAAGAGGAATTAAATCAATGACACGTGACGCACGAAATCAGTTTTCAACAAGAGGAAGAAAAACGTTTGTTACTTCTTTCGCTATTATCATTGATTCGCCTTTGAGCCGTGTGATTGGCAATTTTTTTATGGGAATTAATAAACCAGCTGTTCCAACACGTTTATTTGAAAGCGAAGAAAAAGCGAAAGAATGGTTGTTGAATTTAAATTTGACAAGTGAAATCAAATGAGGAAACATATTCTAATTTTCGTGCAAATGATATTTTAAAAGTCATTTTAGCTTATGCACGTCTTGATTTTAAAGAAAAAACCTTTGTAAGCGAAAAAGAAGACGTTTTTGATGCAATTAGCTCTGGGGTAAATATGCTTGGTGAAGAATTAGAAAATTCAAAGGTTTCACTTAAAGAAAAAGAACAATTATTAAAAGAAGTTCATCATCGTGTGAAAAACAACTTGCAAATCATTTCGAGTTTATTAAACCTTCAATCTGATTACGTTCAAGATGAAAATTTTTTAACTTTAATTCGAGAAAGTAAAAATAGAATCAATTCGATGTCTTTGATTCACGAAATGCTTTATACGTCTCAAAATTTCAGTCAAATTAACTTCAAGGAATACCTTGATATTTTATATCATTCTATTTACAGTACTTTTGAAAGAAAGGAACTTGATATTGAATTTGATTTAAAAGTTGATGAAAACATCCATTTTGCAATCGATACGATGATTCCTTTAGGCTTGATTCTGAACGAAATAATGACGAATTCTTTTAAGTATGCTTTTCCAAATCACATAGGAAAAATCAAGATTGAAGTCGTACAAAGCGAAAATAAAATTAAGTTAATTATTGCAGACAATGGTATTGGAATTCCAAAAGAATTTGATTTTGAAAACACTAAAAGCATAGGTATTCAATTGATACACATGCTTTCAGATCAAATTGATGCAGAACTTAAAATTGAAAGTGAAATTGGAACGGAGTATGAGTTGATTATTTGAATTCCGAATCAACTTTTTAGTAAATAAGTTCTACATTTTCTTAATAGCTACACAGAGTCCATAGAATTTACTTTTCATTAAGAAATGATCAATCTAAAATAATTTTTTTCTCGATACTTCCATCACTGTAAATGTATAATAAAATAGTATTTTGTTTTTCTTTAGTTTCTCGACCTAGAATATCCGTTATATTGATTAATTTTTTATCCATCTTCGTTTTTTCTATTTTCATTAAGTTTAAAGTATCTTGAACACATTTTATATGATCACTCGTTAATAGAACTATCTCTATACTTTTAGTTTCAGAACGGCATAAACCATTAAATCCTGTAAAAAACAAAGTGTTATTATCGTTTACGACATAAATCAAAGAGTCTGTATATCCTAGAAAGTTTCCATTAATGCTTCCTTCAACCCATTCGTAATTTAAGGCACCAGTTGGTGCTATAACTAATGTATCTCCAATACATTTTGATATTGTATCATCTGGATAAGAAATTAATACATCTTTCATACAATATCGTACCATGTACATGCCACCAATTGTGGTACGAATTGAATCGATATCCGTACTTAAATCTACATCAAGATTAATATTTACGGGTAAATCACCCCACATTGTCATTTCGTCATTATGAAAATCAAAGAAATTATACAGTGCATTATTTGTATTGAATTCAAAAGGAAATGCATTTAATAATTCACCAGAACTGTTATCGTAATTCAAAAGACTCATTTGAATTCCAGGCCATGAACTAGTTGACATGATTTGATTAGTTACACCTAAGTCTAAATTAATATCACTATGAAACGAAAAAGTTGTCCATAATCCATCTGTTGAAGGTAAATATTGTGCTGAATTAAAAAAAAGTGAAGTTGTTGCTGTAGTTGATAAAAGATTCAAATGTTTTCCCCAAATTGGAAAGCCTAAATTATCATATTTTAGAATAAAATAATCGCAATCCCAATATGAACCTGACCAATCAAATATGATAGAATCCCCATTTATTTTTTCGAAATTACCATCACCACCAAAATTCCCTAAAATTGTAGCATTGTCTTGTGCGTCAACAACAACTTGATGACAGCGAGAATAATTCTCCATCTCAACTTTTTTGAACCACCCTAGAGTCCCTTCACTGCTATATTTTGCTATATAGCCCAGACGTTTTGATGAACTGTTTTGAAAGGATTCAGCGGTGTCAATTGCCACATCAAAAGTCCCCAACATTTCGCCTGTTATATAAAATCCATTATCAGAAGTTAAATTAAAATCCAAAATATAAAACCAATCAGATTGGTTTGGCGAAGCAATTGTCCACTCATTTATAAGCTCAAATGAACTATCATATTTTAAAATAAAGCCTTTATCCCCTACTAATCCAGTATAATTAGTTAAATAATTTGTGTCTGGACCCGGATCAGCATCCATTAAACCGCGAAAATATCCTGAAATATACATATTTGAATTTGAATCAAATTCCATATTAAGTATGAATCCCGCAGTTGGATTTAAATATTCAACAACTAATTGCATGGCTTGAATAAATTGACCATTCGAATCGAGTTTTACAATATATAAATCTCTATCATCATCAAGTGGATATAAATTATGTATTCCAATTGACGGATCTAAATCGACTGTATCATCCATCATTCCATAAATATAAATGTTTGAATTTGAATCTATAGCCAAACCTTGCACTTCATTAACTCCTTGAGAGTCAAACGAATACCCCCAACGAACTGCCCCGTTATTAGTATAGCTAGCTATGTAACTGCCCCATTGACCATTTTGAGAAACAAAATAATTGCTATCTGTACCATCTATATCAAATTGACTTGAATATCTTCCTGTTACAACAACATTTCCGTTGTTATCTGTTGCAATACACTCGCTAGGGTGCATATACTGAGCATAAGGTTCACCTACACTTCCTTCTAGTTTTTGTTTCCAAAGAACTTCTGGTTGAGTAAAAGCAATATAGTTTATCGAAATTATTATTAATAGTATGTATATTTTCATTTTAGAACTTTTAAAGGATTTAAATATACAATTAAATTCAAAATATTTTTATTTCTTAGATTTCTTTTCATTTGTCTCATTTTTAAATCAGAATAATAAATAAACTGCACTAACGCTTGTTCATCAAAGCTTTCGCTTTTCTTATCTTTTGTCTAATTTCTCAATCAAAATACAAAAAATAAAAAGCTTCCACATTGTCTAAATAAGCTCCATCAAAACCAGCATCTAGGATTTTTTTCATGTAAGAATTTTCGTTTCCATAAATGATTTCTTCCCAATCTTTTTTCCAATATTTTACCCAAATTTCATCTGGATAACCAGTGTATTCTTTCTCTAAAAAACGCGGTTTGTGTAATTTCCAATCTTCTTGCCAATAATAGCGGTATTTTTCAGCCGAACCAATGCTGATGTAAGAAATCACCATACGCTTTCCGCCATTTTTCTTCGTTTTTAAGGAAGTAATTTCAGCGTTTGTAAACAAGTCATCGCCGAAAAAAGCATCAATGATAATTAAATCAAAATTTGTTTCTTTGATAGAATCTAAAAAACTTTGCTTTGTTGTGGAATTTTCAGTGCTAATCAAATACAAATAGTTTTTTGCTTCACTTACTTTTGTTATGTTATTCGCATTTTCATTGTGAACATACGTTGGAATAAATTTATAATCGTAATTATCTGAAGTTCTCGGAAAAGGAACAAAACCGGCGTCTGTATTGTAAACAAATGATGAGTCAAAATTATTCTGATTGGAAGTGTAATCAGAAACCAAAATTGGAATTTTTTCTCTTGCAGGAAGTAATAAGTTCAAACGGTAATTATCAGCACTAAATCCTCCATTGTAGAATAATTCTTCAATTCCATAGCCGTCTATAGCAGAGATAAAACGTTCATCAAAACCTTCTCCATCGTTCAAAAATCGATACAACAATTCTTCTCCATTTTGAGGAATGATGGCAAAATTTGAATTAATTCCTTTGGCGTATGCACTGATGTCTATGACGAAATCTTGCATTTTTTCTCCAGCATTATTACTTCGTTTTTCTTTAGAACAAGAAAAAAGTAAAGTTAAGACGAAAAGAATTCTGAAAACTTTCATATTACAAATAACGTAAATAATTCTGATTTAGATATAAGTCATTTGTCTGACTTTGTAATTTTACTCTAAAATCAACTTTCCGTTTGAGGTAACTTCTTTTTTGATAATCGTCGTTGGATTTCCAAAAACTTTCACATTTCCTTCTCCAAAAATGGAATATTCAATCAATTCATTGGTGTAAACAGAACAATCTCCTTTGGAAGAGTTTTCTACCAAAACATGTTCCGTAAGCAGATTTTTTGCATCAATTTGCATTAAGGCAAAATTCCATATTTTAAGAAAAGAACAGTTTCCTGAAAGCTCGATTTTTCCACCACAAGGGAAATTATTCCAGTAATATACCGTTGAATAATTTAAATTTAACTTTGCTTCATTGAGTTTACTAGCGCAAACAATTCCAAGTTCATTTCCTGATAAAGTTCCTAAATTACTCACTTCACACGATTCATTCAGATTTATTTTTTTAAGATCTTTAAAGGTAATATAGAGTTTGATTTTATTTTTATCTGGATTGAGCCAAACACCTTTTGAGGAATTTTTAATTGTGAGAACTGAATCTTTTACCTCAAAGTCAATTTTATCAAATCGTTTTTCCTTTCCCTCAAGTTGAATTGCATGTTCATTTCGTTGAATTAAAACGACCTCAAAATAAGAATTCAAGCTTATTTCATTGAAATATTCAGTTGATGTTAATTCCGATAAAGTACTTGATTCTTTTTTACATGAAAAAATCAAAAATAGAAGAATACAAAGGTATATATAGTTTAAATTTTTCATATTAAAAATAATAAGCAAAGCCAATTTCGGGATAATCCAAGATATACAAATGCGATTTCATTGAAATATGAGTAAAAAAATGTTGATTCCATTTGTATCTAAAAATAGCACGATTGTAAATCGGACTTTTATCGACTTTGTCAGTCAAGCCAACATAAAAACCTTCTTGAAGAATGAAACTAAACTTGTTGTAAACGAATTCTTGCGAAAAATGAAAACCCGTTTTGAAATCGTAAATCGATTTGTAAGGAATTTTTCCTGGAACAGACATTTCAGTTTTTGTTGAAGCATCGTAAAATAAGTCTAAACCTCCGCCCAAATGGAAAATTTGTCTAATTTTTCGTTTATATTCAAAGGAAAGTGATGAAGTAAAATATACAGTTTGCTGTAAGGCTCGTGTGTGTTTTCCTCCAAAAGCATAAACGAAAGCAAATTCATTATTTGGAATAAATTCAGGTATTTCTGGCGATAAACGTTCTGTTCTTTTGCCAAGTAAATAATCCAATCCGATTGAAGCAGAAACAGTATTTATCCCCAAATTTGGCTCTTTCATATTGGCATTTGAAAAATGATTAAAACTCAAGCAAGATTTGAGGTTTAGTTTAGAATTGAGATTGTAATTTAAGCCAAAATCATACGAAAAATGAACATTTAATTTTGAACCAACGGCAACATTTTTGTAATTTTCTTGTAAATCAAATTTTCGGGTAACAAATCCAACTCCAAGTCCAAATTTGTTTTCTACGTGAAACTTTTTACTTGGTGAGGATTGTAAACTCACAAACGGAAAAAGTGCTAATTCATGACCTAAAAGTTCATTATTTCCAAGCGAAGTATAAAATAATGAAAAACCCAATTTGGGATATTTGTATAATTTCTGCCAATAATTTTCACCATTAGTTTCTTTAAAAACTGAAATTTCAACTTGCTGAATATTTTTATCGACGAGTGAGTGAACAAATTGATATTCAGGTAAAACCGAACCAAATTTAAAATTGGCTGAAATGAATAAGTTTTCGTTCTCTTTGGATTGTGAGAAAACAAAAGCGGAACTTAAAAGTGAAAGAAATAAAATTCGTTTTCCCAAAATCATTTTTTCTGTGCATAAAATTCATCAAAACTTTTCAAAACATGTTCCTTAGAAAATTGAAGGGCAAAAGTTCTGATTTTCTTTTTGTCATAAACTTTTTTTGCTTCCATAAATTCGTTTAAACAAATCGTTAAAGCTTCACTTTCAGTATTTTTCACCAAAACTCCAAAGTCTGAATGCATGTTTTTTGCGATTCCAACAGATGTTGAGATGACAGGAATTCCACACGACCAAGCTTCAGCTATGACACAAGAAAATGTTTCAAAATTAGATAACATAACCAAAGCATCTGATTTTTTTAGCTCCTCAGCTACTTCTTCAATTTGAAGTGGGCCAAGAAGTGAAATTTTATCTTTGATTTTACTCTTTTCAAGATAAGAAATGACTTCAAGATTTGATTTTTCAGCAATAATTTTCAGTGAAAACTGGTGATTGGTTTCCTCACTTAAATCTTCAAAAGCTTGAATGATTTTTATAGGGTTTTTAACTTGATCTAAAGTTGAAATATGAATAAAATTTATTTCTTCATTTTGGGAAACTGAGCCTGTCGAAGTTCCAATATTAAAAACTTCAGAATCAATCGAATTTGGTGTTAGTACAATCTTTTTATGAGGAAATAAATAAGCGATTTCATCTTTCAAAACTTCTGAAACACAACTCAAATAATCACAATTTTTCATGGTTTGAATAATTGTCATTTTTTGAAAAGTGGAAAGTTTTCCATAATTTTCTCGAAAGAAGTAAGAACCGTGTTCCGTTACAAACAAGCGTTTTTTGAAATAGTTTTTTGCCCAAATAAACAACAAGCCTTTTTCTAATATGACATGACCGTGAATCAGATCAACATTTTTGATTTTTTTTGCAACTTTCAAAAAAGCTCTTCTTAAAGCCAATACTTGAATGATTTTATTGTTTTTTTTTGGATAGTAAATTGAGATTTCAAATAAATTACCAGTTTGTGTTTCTTCGAAGTGAATTTCTTTCGTTGAATCAGAAACAAAATTTAAAACGGTAACTTGATGGTTTTGAGCAATTAATTCAGCGTGACGTTTTACAAAATTCCCAGAAAAAGGTTCTTTTTTTGATGGATACCAAGACGGTATGAGTAAAATGTGCATGTATGATCAGTTCTTTATTCCTTAACGAATTTTAAGCATTTTATTTCATTTTCATAAAACAATTCAATAAAATAAATTCCTTTTTCTAAATTTCCGATTTCAATCCGATAGCTATCGGATTTATTGTTTTTAAAAGGAAGAACGTAAAGCTTTCCGTTCATGTCAGAAATTTTGTATTTCAGTATTTCTTTATCAGATTGAATTGCTAAAAAATCCTTACTTGGATTTGGATAAAGTCTAATTTTTTCATCTTGATTGATTTCTAAAGTATTTCCAGTGCAAGCTAAAGCGTTGATTTTTTGCCAAATCGTATCACAGTATTGGTTTCCAACCAAACTTGTTCCGTCTGCATCTCCCATTCTGATAAAAACTAAATTTTGTGAAGGAACAACGTTGATAAATTGTCCATTTTTTCCCATAGCTGCATAAGTGTCGTCTGGAGCATTTGGCATCGCACTTCCTGGGATTGAAACTTGAACATCGGCTGAAGGAACCATCCATGAACTTTTTCCGTTCAACCAAGTTAAATATCCGTAAGATGGATTTAAGTTTTGAGACGAGTTTGTCATGGCTTGAAAGTAAGCAGCATCGTCCAAAATTGGAGTTCCATTCCAAGTTCCTCCGCCTAACAACAATAAACCGTAACGAGCCATACTTCGGGCATTGCTAATGAATATATTGTTGTAATCAACTTGAACAAAAGCACCATTCATTCCAATTTGAGATTTTATTTTTTGACTTACATAGGTATTCAAATTCACTCCAGTTGCTGCTTCAATTACTCCATCTAAAAGCGTATAAGGTCCGTTATGGTAAGACCAACGCGTATTTGGGTCGGCGAGATAAACCAAACAAGCTGGATCGGTACAATAATGATCTGTTCCAGCAGCATATCCTAGACCAGATGTCATCGTTAGTTGATTTAAAATTGTGATTTTTTCTTCTTGCTGAGGGTTTAAACTTGTCCAGCCTTGACCTAAATACTGAGAAGTTGTGTCGTGAATATCTAAAAAACCTTCTTTTTGTGCAATTCCAACCGCCATGGCTGTAAGTGTTTTTCCAGCTGAATTCCAAACATGAAGACTATCTTTCGTGAAAGTTCCGAAATATTTTTCAAAGACAATTTTACCATCTTGAAGTAAAATAAATGCTTTGGAATGCGTATCGTCTAAATAGTCGTATAAATTGTCAATATTTTCTTGACAATATCCTAAACTCAATGGATCTGTTGTTTCCCAAGTTGTCCCTGTAATAGGAGGGAAGTACAAAGATTGTGCTTTTGAAAATGTAAGAGTAAAAACAGTTATGAGTAGTAGGATTGTTTTCATAATTTATGCGTTTACAGTTTGATAAATTTCTTTCAGTTTTTCAACCACAAAATCAACTTCTGCTTTGTTGTTCAGATGTGAAAAAGAAAAACGAACTGTTGGTCTATTTGGATCAGCTTTAATTCCTTCCATAACATGTGAACCTTTGTTAGCTCCTGAACTACAGGCACTTCCGCCACTACAAGCTACCCCTTTTAAATCCAAAGTAAATAAAAGCATTCCTGATTTTTCGTTTGCTGGGAAAGAGCAACTTAAAACCGTATATAAACTTTTTTCGGGAGCTGTTTCTCCGTTAAATTGCACATCTTCGATAGAAGAAACTAATTTTTCTTTGAAATAAGTTTTTAATTCTTGTACATGTTTTTGATGACTTTCTAAGTTTGAATAAGCGATTTCCATTGCCTTAGCTAAACCAACAATCCCAGAAATATTTTCCGTTCCAGCTCTAAAACCACGCTCTTGAGCTCCACCGTGAATTAAAACATTTGGTTTAATGCGTTTGTTGACATATAAAAAACCAATTCCTTTTGGACCGTGGAATTTATGTGCTGCGCAAGTAATAAAATCTATTTGTAAATCATTCAAATCGAAAGCGTAATGCCCCATTGTTTGAACGGTATCTGAATGAAAAAACGCTTCGTATTTATGACACAAAGCTGATATTGCTTTGATATCGGCTAAAGTTCCAATTTCATTGTTTGCATGCATGATGGAAACAAAAGTGCGTTTTCCATTTTTAAGCAAGTTTTCTAATTCCTGAAAAGAAATATTTCCTTTTGAATCAACTTCCAAAAAGTGTAAATCAAGTTTGTTTTCGTTAGCGTATTTTTCTGCTGTATGACAAACTGCGTGATGTTCAATGTGTGTTGTGATGATTTGCTCGACATTCAAATTGTGAACTGCTGTATAAAAAGCCATGTTATCAGCTTCCGTTCCACCAGAAGTGAAGAAAATTTCTGCTGGCGAGCAGTTTAAAAATTTTGAAATTGTTCTTCGAGATGTTTCCAATTCTCCTTTGGCTGTTCGACCGAAAGCATGAGAAGATGATGGATTACCAAAAGTGTTTTTTAAACAAGAATAAATGCTCTCAGCAACTTCAGGTAAAACAGGAGTTGTGGCAGCATTGTCGAAATATACGCGCATAAAAACGAATTTGTATTTTAATGTTTGAATTTATGAATACAAATGTATGGAAAATAAAAATAGTTCCCGAATAAAAGCGAGTTAAATTTGGTGTATCATTGGATTTTTAACGTTTTAGCAACAAAACTTCCCTTTTCCGATTCAAATTTAACTTGGTAGTTGTTTTTCTGTTTAATGAATTCAATTTTGATATTTTCGGGTTTATCTAATGTAATAAAATTAAATTTTTCAAAGCTTTGTTCTTTATAATCGAAAAAATCATCATTTTCTGTTTGTAAGATAAAATACCCTTGACGGTGAATGAAAAAACGTTTTACTTTTTGTTTGAGGTGAAATAAATCTGAAATTTCTTGGGCAGAACTTTGAATTTCATACGTTCCATGAAATTTAGGACGTTTATCTAAATCATCGTTGAAATTCTCTGTTGTGAAAGCAAGAAAAATGGATTCAAAAAAGATGTAAAAAATCAAGGTGAATTTGAGCAAAGGTTTTAATTTTATTGGTAAATCAAGTTCTTCACGTTCTCGAATTGGAACCGTTTTATTTTGAATAAAAAAAGCAAAAAACTCTTTCCAATAAGATGATAAAATACAAAGTGAAAGAAAAACTAAAAAGGAAGATAAAATTTTCACTTCAATTTGGTATGAAATATTTATCATCAAAACATTTATCAAAACTCCAAAAGCAATAAAAGCTCCCAATTTTCTTGTTTTGTGGTGAAAAAGCAAAATCCCTGGAATGATTTCCAATAAGCCTAAAAAAACATTGTAAGAATATGATTTTCCGATTGTTGACCAATATAAAATGTCTTTGTCTAATTTACCAAATGGCGTGAAAAGAATGTTTGGTTCTGGAGCGTAAAACTGTAATTTAAATAGTTTGTCAAAACCATATTTGATAAGAAAAAAAGCCAGAATATAACTAGAACTCGTGATTAAAAGTGTTTCGATTTTTCGATTTTTGAAATACTTGCTAAGAAAAAATGCTCCCAAAAGCGAAAAGAAGATTAAAAAGAAAGTATGAACCAATAAATCAGGTGAATCAGAATAAAAATGTCCTTGAAAATCAAAATTAAGTCCAAAAAACTCACAAATTACTTTTTCAAAACTGATGAATCCTTGTTCAAATAAAAAAGCTGGATGTTCAATAAATTGAAGTGGAAAGGGTAGGGTAAAGGTGAAAAGTAGAATGAAGAGAAGGGCGAATATTCTTGAAAAATTTTTAAAAGACATAAGACTAAGAGAGATAGGACGTAAGACTTTGATTGAAGTAAATAAATTTAATTCACACAGTTTTGATTCTTCTCAAAAGTAAAAACATATTTCCTCCGATAAATCCAATTATTGCGAAAATATAAATGTAATTTGTTTTTTGAGGTGGAGGATTTGGAAGAGCATGATTAAAAAAATGTCCTTCAAAACCTGTAAATTTTGTCTTAGTTGGATAAAAAGTTTTGATTTCATCCAAAGTATATTGTCCAGTAAAATAAGGATGATCACAAACAGTGTCATTTTTACCCCATTCCAAAATTTCGACAATACATTTATTTTCTAACAATTTAATTTCTTTGACTCTTGGAGCAATGACACCAAAATTATCCGAATAATTCTCAGCAACAAAATCTTGATTTCCTCCGCTATGACTTTTATGTGCGATTTGTTTTGTTTGAGAAAAACTAAAGGAAGAACTTGAAAGAAGTAAAATTAAAATTGCCCTTTTTTGAGTGAGCAATTTACGATTTTGTATCTTTGCTAGTAAAATAATCAAACCTCCCCCCATAAATCCTATTAGCGCGAATAAATAAAATGAATTTCTTTTTTGTTTCGGTTTTTCTATTGGCTTTTGTAAGGAATCATTGAAAAATTGCTTTTCAAAACCTATAAATTTTGTTTCGGGTAAATAAAATGTTTTGATTTGCTCGAACGTATATTGTCCAGAAAAATAAGGATGATTACAAAGTGTATCGATTATTTTTTTATCAATCCATTTATCAGTTTTTGTATCAAAAATTGGAAAAGTTTTAATGAGAATAACACAATTG
This sequence comes from Bacteroidota bacterium, assembly GCA_040386975.1. Taxonomy (GTDB): domain Bacteria; phylum Bacteroidota; class Bacteroidia; order Flavobacteriales_D; family Crocinitomicaceae; genus M2408. The sequence goes on from JAZKEO010000016.1 coordinate 93,582, forward strand.
TTTTTTATAAGTTTGATAGTTTTTGTTGTGTTATTTTTTATCTTTTCACTTTGCTTAATTAAATCTTTATTAAGGCCAAAATTGTCGTTGTAATTTTCGGTAATAAAATCTTGATTTTTCCCGCTATGACTTTTATGAGCGATTTGTTTTGTTTGTGAAAAAGTTATGAAAGAAGTAAAAAGAAAAACGATTAATAATCCATTGTATGTCTTGCGACTTCGCGTCTTGGCGAGAGATACTAACAAACCTCCCCCAATAAATCCAATTAGAGCAAATAAATAAAATGAATTTCTTTTCTGTTTCGGATTCTCTATTTTTTTTGGGATTGAATCGTTGAAAAATTTGTTTTCAAAGCCAATAAATTTTGTTTCCGGCAAATAAAATGTTTTTATTTCATCAAAGGTATATTGTCCAGAAAAATACGGATGATTACAAAGCGTATCGATTAGTGAAACATCTTTCTCTTTATCGGTTTTTGAGTCAATAATTTTATAAGTTTCAGTAACTATAACACAGTTATTTTTAATTAGTTTGACAGATTTTGTTGTAGTTTCCGATTGAATAGTAGGATGATTCAAAGGAATTGCACCAAAATTATCATTGTAGTTTTTCGCAACAAAATCTTTATTAGTTCCACTATGACTTTTGTGAGCAATCTGCTTTGTTTGTGAAAAAATAAAGGAAGAACTTGAAAGAAGTAAAATTAAAATTGCTATTTTTTGAGTAAACAACTTGCGACTTGGCTTCCGATTGTTATCGGAATTGCGGAGTAAAACAATCAAACCTCCTCCAATAAATCCAATTAGTGCGAATAAATAAAATGAATTTCTTTTTTGTTTCGGTTTTTCTTTTGGCTTTTGTAAGGAATCATTGAAAAATTGTTTTTCAAAGCCAATAAATTCAGTGCTTGGGGTATAAAAAGCTTTTATTTCCTCCAAAGTATACTTCCCGCTAAAATTTGGATGATTGCAAATTGAATCAGGACGATAAAACCCTGGATATGAATAAGAAATGAGGACACAATTATTTTTTAAATAAGTAATTGACTTTATTTCTTGTGGTGGAGCTCCAAAATTATCTGTGTAATTTTCAGCAATAAAATCTTGATTTCTCCCGCTATGACTTTTATGTGCGATTTGTTTGGTTTGAGAGAAAGTAAATAGATTAACAAGTAAAAATAGTATTAAAGCAAGATTTTTCATGATATAATGGATTAATTTCTCTTTCTTACAATCAAACTTGAATTTGGTTCATTTATTTTGCCAAAATACATAAAATTGACTTTTAAATTGAAAAAGTTTAACCACGGAGAAAAGGAGATAAAGAGAAGTTCGCATTAAAAATAACTTTGTTATTTTTCGGAGGATATTATTTTACAATTCTCTATTTCTCTTACTCTCCGTGGTAAAAAGAAAAGAATTCTGAATATTAAAGTGCTTTTTAGCTAAAAACATGAATAAAATTTTAATTATTCTTACATTTGCAAATAGTAAAAAAACACACAATACAATGATTGAAATTCAACGCATACGAACAGATAGAGAAGGAATTATTAATGGTCTTTCAAAAAGAAATATCGATGTCACACCAATTGTCGATTCAATTTTAGAAAAAGATTCATCGTGGAGAAGCGTGAAAACTGAATTAGAAACGATTTCTTCGGAATTAAACAAAATTTCAAAATCTGTTGGCGAGTTATTTCAACAAGGAAAACAGGCTGAAGCAAACGAAGCAAAATCGCAAACTGTCAGCCTAAAGGAAAAAGAAGCTACATTAAAAGAAACTGTCAATTCGCTTGAAGAAGAAATAAAATTATTGATGTATCAATTACCAAATGTGCCAAATGAATTGGTGAAAGCTGGTAAAAATGAAGAAGATAATGAATGCATCGAAGAAGTTGGAAGCAAACATATTTTTGAAGGAGAAGCACTTCCTCATTGGGAAATCACATCAAAATACAATTTGGTTGACTTTGAATTAGGCGTTAAAATTACTGGAGCAGGTTTCCCGATTTACAGAGGAAAAGGAGCTAAATTGCAACGTGCTTTGATTGCTTATTTCTTAGATGAAGCAGAAAAAGCGGGTTATGAGGAATTTATACCACCTTTGGTTGTTAATGAAGCGAGTGGTTTTGGAACAGGACAATTGCCAGATAAAGAAGGTCAAATGTATTACATCCCAGAGGATGATTTGTATTTAATTCCAACAGCTGAAGTTCCTTTGACAAATATTTACCGCGATGTTATTCTTCCAAACGAAGATTTTTCAATCAAATTAACGGGTTATACTCCATGTTTTAGACGTGAGGCTGGTTCTTATGGAGCACATGTTCGTGGATTAAATCGTTTGCATCAATTTGATAAAGTTGAAATCGTTCGCATCGAACATCCAATTAATTCTGAAAAAGCATTAAACGAAATGGTTGAACACATTCGTGGTTTATTGGCAAATTTAGGTTTACATTACCGAATTTTGAGACTTTGTGGTGGAGATACAGGTTTTGCTTCTGCGATGACCTACGATTTTGAAGTTTATTCTGCAGCTCAAGAAAGATGGTTGGAAGTCAGCTCCGTTTCTCGTTTCGATACTTTTCAGGCTAATCGTTTGAAATTACGTTACAAAACAGACGACAAAAAGACTGCTCTATGTCACACTTTGAATGGTTCAGCCTTAGCTTTACCAAGAATTGTTGCGGCATTGTTGGAAAATAATCAAACAAATGATGGAGTTTTAATTCCAGAAGTGTTGAGAAAATATACTGGATTTGATATTATAAATTGATTCAAATCTAAGGTGAAAGAAAGTCACAAGAATTATTTTTTGTGACTTTCTTTGTTTACAAATATTCCTCTTCTTTTAAAACAGTTTTCCATTTATCAGTTTCAGTAAATTCTTTGAGTAAGGTGTTTCTTTCAACAATGAATTTTGTTAAATACTTCGTAAGAATCAATTGATTAAATAATCGACCAAAAATTCCAAAAGGGGATTCAAAGTAAAAAACATCTTTCATGTTTACTTTGTCAGCTTTTTGTTCAAAGTAATGATCGTGACAAATTAATTTAAACGGTCCTTTTTCTTGCTCGTCTCTAAAATGAGATGGATTCTCAAAAGCTGTAATTCTGGAAGTCAATTTTTGTCTCAGACCAAAATGTGTCGCCTGCCAAGTGACAAATTCATCAAGACCGATTAAACCGCTGGTTTTTCCATCAATTGCTTGTTCCTTTGTTTTTCCAGTAGATAATTTATGAAAATCAATGCTTCGAGCCAAATCAAAACAGATTCGAATATCGGTTTTTATTTCTGTTTCTAATTTGATTATTGGCATTCAGTTTTTCTACTTCTTTTTCGTAGCTACTTTTTTCTTAGTCACCGTTTTTTTAGCTGGTGCTTTCTTTACTGGAGTTTTTGCCGCAGTTGTTTTTGTTGCTGCGGATTTTTTTGCTCCCGCTTTTTTAACGTTAGGTTGTGATTCAGCAATTGCCAAACATTCTTCGTAAGTCAAATCTTCTGCAACAGCAGTTTTTGGCAATTTGTAATTGTCTTTTCCGATTTTCAAATAAGGTCCCCAACGTCCAACTAACAATTGCATATCTGGATTTTCAAGAAACAATTTGATAATCTTGTTTGCGTCGTCGATGCGTTTAGTTTCAATGATTTCAATTGCACGAACTAAATCTACCGTCATTGGATCGTCTTCTTTCTTAAGAGAAATAAAAGCTTTTCCATGTTGCAAGTAAGGACCAAAACGTCCAACATTTGCTTTAATAACTAAATCTTCAAATTCGCCTACTGTACGTGGCAATTTAAACAATTCTAAGGCTTGTTCTAGAGTAATTGATTGAATTGACTGTTCTTTGCGTAAAGATGCGAACTGTGGCTTCTCACCGTCTTCTTTTTCGTCTCCAACTTGAACCATAGGACCAAAGCGACCAATTCGAACAATGATTTTTCTTCCAGAAACTGGATGAATTCCTAATTCACGTTCTCCCGTTGCACGGTCAGAATGTTCCAAGGTATCGGTCACACTTAAATGGAATGGATTGTAAAAATCGTGAATCATTTTTGTCCACTCAATCATTCCGTGTGCAATTTCATCAAATTGTGCTTCCACTTTTGCTGTGAAATTGTAATCCAAAATGCGGTCAAAATGTTCAACCAAAAAATCTGTAACAACAATTCCAATGTCAGTTGGCGTTAATTTGTTTTTATCTTTTCCAGTTGTTTCTGTTTTTTTCGTTTCAGAAATACTTGTACCTTTTAATTCCAAATAATCATATTCACGAATTTCTCCTTCACGCTCCACTTTCTCCACATATCCACGTTTTTGGATTGTTGAAATTGTTGGTGCGTAAGTTGAAGGACGACCAATTCCTAATTCTTCTAATTTTTTCACCAAAGAAGCTTCCACATAACGTGGTGCTGAACGCGTAAAACGTTGCGTAGCTTTGATAATATCTCTATTTAAAGCATCTCCAACGGAAACATCTGGTAAAAGTCCAGAATCTTCATCCTCTTCGTCTTCCTCTAATTTTGATTCCAAATAAACTTTTAAGAAACCATCAAATTTGATTACCTCACCTTTTGCTTGAAAAATTTCTTTTACGGAAGATGAAGTGATTTTGATTGTCGTTCTTTCTAATTTTGCATGAGCCATTTGAGAAGCGATTGAACGTTTCCAAATTAAATCATACAATTTAACTTCTTCATTTTCACCACTAATTGAGTGTAAACTGAAGTCTGTTGGACGAATTGCCTCGTGGGCTTCTTGAGCACCAGCATTTTTCGTTTTATATTTGGTTGGGTTGGAATAATTTGCTCCGTAAGCTCTTGTAATTTCGTCTTTTGCTCCGTCTAATGCCGTTTGAGAAAGATTGACAGAATCCGTTCTCATGTAAGTGATTTTTCCTGCTTCGTACAAACGTTGAGCAACAGACATTGTTCTCGAAACTGAAAAGCCAAGTTTCAAACTTGCTTCTTGTTGCAGAGTTGATGTCGTAAAAGGCGAAGATGGCGTTTTTACTGCTGGTTTTTGTTGAACATCATCAACAGAAAAATTCGCTGCTTTACATTTTTCAAGAAAAGCTTGAACTTCTGGAAGTGAATCAAAATTTTTACTCAATTCAGCTGAAATTTTATCTTTTCCAGTTGAAAAAAGACCTTGTACTTTATAAAATGATTCGTTTTTAAATGCTTGAATTTCTTTTTCTCTTTCAACAATTAAACGCACTGCAACGGATTGCACACGTCCTGCAGACAAACTTGGACGCACTTTTTTCCATAAAACAGGGGAAAGTTCAAAACCAACCAATCGATCCAACACACGACGTGCTTGTTGTGCATTTACGAGTTCTAGATTTATATTTCTTGGTTTTTCAATTGCCGTTAAAATGGCATTTTTCGTAATTTCGTTGAATGTGATTCGTTTGGTAGTCTTTTTTGCTAAATCTAAAGTTTCGTATAAATGCCAAGAAATTGCTTCTCCCTCGCGGTCCTCATCCGTCGCAAGCCATACAACCTCCGCTTCTTTGGTTAATTTCTTTAATTCAGAAACAATAGCTTTTTTATCGGCTGAAACTTCATAAGTTGGTTTGAAATCATTTTCAATATCAATAGCAATCCCTTTTTTAGCCAAATCTCGAACGTGACCATAACTTGATTTCACAACGAAATCTTTCCCTAAATAACCTTCAATGGTTTTTGCTTTCGCAGGGGACTCAACTATTACTAAATTTTTAGCCATGGATACAGAATTATATTAAAAAACTTTGCAAATTTCACTGAAAATGAAATCAAAAGTTGTGCAAATTAACTATTTTTAATTCCAAAATGCAAAAAACTATATAATATAATGAAAAAAATAAGTTTAGGGGTTTGAAAAATGAGCTTTTTTGAATGCTAGTTTAAGTAAAACGACCTCAGGTTAATTGTTTGATAATTAATTATTTTAACTGAAAAACTAGTTTTTATTTTAGTATTCCATTTTCATCGTAAAATTTCCAATCGCCGAATTCTTTTCCATCTTTGACTTCGCCTTCCATTTTGATTTTTCCATTTTCATGCCATTCTTTGTAAGTAGCACAATTTTCTACTCCATTTACATAAGCTGAAATGTATTTTTGTTGTCCATTTGCATAGAATCCTTTGTAAGCACCGTTGAGTTTACCTTCAACATTTCTGGCTTCTTCAAGAGAAATTTTTCCGTTATCAAAATAATGTTTCCAAGTTCCAACCATTGTTCCACTACTAAGTTTACCTTCTTTTTTCTTGGTTCCGTTTTCATAAAAATCAACGTAGGCTCCATTTGGTTGATCGTCAAGAAATGTTGTATTTAAGGAAATTTTACCATTTTGAAAATATTGAACCATTTTGCCATTCTTCATGCCATTTTTATGTTCCGTTTCTTCTCTTTTTGCACCATCTTCGTAGAATGAAAGCGACAATCCTGATTGATTTCCCTCAATAAATTTACAGATAAGAGATGCTTGTCCATTTGGATAATAATCAGCATAAGGACCATTTCTTTGACCATTGGTGTAAAATGCCATGCTACTCAAACTTCCATCTTCTCTGAAATAATACCATTGTCCATCTTCTGTATTGCTGATTGTATGCATACCGCTAGACTTCATTTGTCCATTTGCGTATCTGTCTTCTACTTCATTGATACTAATGGAGTTCGGGTCGGTTTGTGAGCTACTTCCATTTAAGTTAATATTTATTTTGCTACTATCTCCACTTTCTAATATCTTTTTGACAATCGCATCAGTGTCACCACCAGCAAAAACCATACTTGTACTTGCTTTTAAATCTTTAAAGTCCTCCTTTTTAACTTTCATAGGAGCTTGTTTTTGTCCAAAAGCTGATAATCCTAAAAGGATTGTGAAAATGCTACTTACTGTTATTTTTTTCATGGTATGGTTTTTATTTGATTTATATGAACAAAAATACCTTGAAATAGTAAAACGTGAAATACGGTATATTACCTATTTTGATTATATTCTTTGAGGTTGTAATTTGAAACCTCAAAGAAAAGAGGTGGGGTTTGATTGAATTTTCAGGAACTCAAATCATCTTCTCCAATTCCTTCACTTCATCTCGCAAACGAGCTGCTTCAATGAAATCTAAGTCTTTTGCAGCTTTTTCCATTTGTTTACGCGTTTTATCAACTAATTTTTTTAATTGATCTTTCGGCATGAATTTTACAACTGGATCTTGAGCGATACTTGCTTTTTCTGAGAAATTTTGAGCGTAATCGCCTGTCAAGCCATCTCCATCAGCAACTTTAGTTGATTCCAAAATCTTCTCTTTGGATTTATTTAAGGCCGTTGGAACGATTCCATTTTCTAAATTGTATGCAATTTGCATATTTCTTCTTCGCAAAGTTTCAGAAATGGTTTTTTCCATCGATTGTGTGATTTTATCGGCATACATAATCACCATTCCATTTACATTTCTCGCGGCACGACCAACAGTTTGAACCAAACTACGCTCATCACGCAAAAATCCTTCTTTATCGGCATCTAAAATCGCAACCAAAGAAACTTCAGGTAAATCCAAACCTTCACGCAATAAATTTACTCCAATCAAGACATCAAATTCTCCCAAACGCAATTGACGTAAAATTTCAACCCGTTCAATCGTCAAGACTTCACTGTGAATGTAGCGACAAGGAATTCCAACTTTATCCAAGTATTTTTGAAGTTCTTCAGCCATTCTTTTGGTTAAAGTTGTTACCAAAACACGTTCGTCTTTTTCGCGACGAATTTGAATTTCTTCAATTAAATTATCAATTTGATTTTGACTTGGTCGCACTTCAATGATTGGATCGAGTAAACCAGTTGGACGAATAAGTTGCTCGACAATGATTCCTTCTGATTTTTCCAATTCATAAACCGCTGGAGTAGCTGAAACGTAAATCATTTGATTGACAACCGTTTCAAATTCTTCAAATTTCAAAGGACGGTTGTCCATGGCTGCTTGCAAGCGAAAACCATAATCCACCAAATTAATTTTTCTAGCTCTATCTCCACCATACATTGCTCTGATTTGTGGTAAAGTAACGTGACTTTCGTCCACAATCATCAGAAAATCTTTGGGGAAATAATCGATTAAACAGAAAGGTCGTGTTCCAATTTCTCGTTGGTCAAAATAACGTGAATAATTCTCAATTCCAGAACAATAACCTAATTCTCGAATCATTTCCATGTCGTAAGAAACACGTTCTTCCAAACGTTTTGCTTCAATGATTTTACCTTCTCGTTTGAATGCTTCAACTTGTACTACCATGTCTTCCCCAATCTGATTCAAGGCTTGTTGTTGCGTTTCAGGACTCGAAACAAAAATGTTTGCAGGATAAATATTGATTGATTCTAATGTTTCTAATTTGGAATTATTTATCGGATCAATGGTGTAAATGTTTTCAATATCATCACCAAAAAACTCTACACGTAAAGCATAATCAGCATAAGCCAAATAAATGTCAATCGTATCGCCTTTTACACGAAAAGTTCCTCTTTTAAAGTCTTCAACAGCTCTTGAATACAAATTTATAACCAAACGATGAAGAAATTTATTTCGAGAAATAGCTTGACCTTTTTTTATTTCGATGATGCTATTTGCAAATTCATTTGGATTTCCAATACCATAAATACAGGAAACGGATGAAACGACAATCACATCTTTTCTGCCTGAAAGTAAAGAAGAAGTTGCAGATAAACGCAATTTTTCAAGTTCATCGTTAATTGCTAAATCTTTTTCAATAAAAGTATCAGTTGTTGGCAAATAAGCCTCAGGCTGATAATAATCGTAGTATGAAACGAAATATTCCACCGCATTATTTGGAAAAAACTGCTTGAATTCGCCATATAATTGAGCCGCCAGCGTTTTGTTGTGCGATAAAATCAAAGTTGGACGTTTGATTTCTTTTATCACATTTGCAACCGTAAATGTTTTACCACTTCCTGTAACACCGAGTAAAGTTTGATGTTGTACATCGCTTTTAACTCCATCAACTAATTGTTGAATGGCTGTTGGCTGGTCGCCAGTTGGCAAAAAATCTGAAATTAGCTCAAAATCCATAGATGCAAATTTATGATTTTATTTGGGACTTTAAAAGTGAAAAAAAATTTAGATTTAAGTTTTTTAAATTGCTTGAAAACATAGACTTTTATGTGTGATTTGCTTTCTTTGAGTAAATTATTCAAAACTGTTTCTTACTTTTGCATTTCAATTTTTAGTATGGTTTGGGTAATTTTTATAGCAATAATATTTGGACTTTTAGCGCTTGATTTAGGCGTTTTTCATAAAGCTGACAAAAAGGTTAGCATCAAAGAATCAATCGCTTGGACAATCGTTTGGGTGGCTTTGGCACTTTCTTTTGGAGGCGTTATTTATTGGTTATATGACAATCAAGTTTTAGGAATAAATCCTTTGAAAATTGATGCTTCAAAAGCGATGTTTGAATATTTTACGGGCTATATCATTGAAGAATCATTGAGTATGGATAATATTTTTGTCATTGCAATGATTTTTTCTTTTTTCAAGATCGAAGGAAAATTCCAGCATAAAATTTTGTTTTGGGGAATTATTGGAGCAATTTTCTTCCGTTTAATCATGATTTATTTAGGTGCTACTTTTGTTGAAAAATTCGAGTGGGCAACCTATGTTTTTGGTGGTATTTTGATTTTTTCCGCTTTTAAAATGTTGAAATCAGAAGATGAGGAAACGAATTTCAAAGAAAATATCGGGGTAAAATTACTTTCAAAAATCTATCCAATTGATTGGGAAGAAAAAAGCGGAAAATATTTCGTTAAACGCAATGGGAAAAAGATTGCAACAGGTTTATTCGCAACTTTGGTGGTAGTTGAATTTTCTGATATTCTTTTTGCGGTAGATTCCATCCCTGCTATTTTTTCGGTAACGAAAGATCCATTTATTGTCTTTACCTCAAATATTTTTGCGATTTTAGGCTTGAGAAATTTATTCTTTTTCCTTTCGGGAATGATGGATAAATTTCAGTACATCAAGTATTCTTTGGTTGGAATTTTACTTTTTGTAGGTCTAAAAATGGTTTTAATTGACGTAAAATGGATTGTAATAACTCCAACAACTTCACTGCTTGTGATTCTATCTTTTTTAACTCTTGGAGTGGTTTATTCGATTATTAAGAATAAGAAATAAACTTTCAGTCTTAAGTCTGATTTTATCTTCTTCGTCTATTGTGTTTTCTTCTTTTAAAAGGGTTATCTCTCAAGGATTTGGCATAACTCACAGATAGTTCGTGGGAAACTCCTGTCGTTTGATTTGCAGGAAAAAAGCGGTTGTCAATAACATAAACAACTCTAAATCCACTCATCATAAAAACTCCCAAAGATGCATTCATTGTAAATTCTGAGTCAATACCAGCCCCAAACCAGATTAATTGGTTAGAAAGGAAGTTTACATTAAATGAACCGTGAAATTTACTTCCTCCAACTCCGTAAAGCATAACAGTTGGATACATCACAGACCAATCATTGAAACGAACTTTGTATCCAGCACTTGCATATAAATGATTGCTTTGGAAAGTGTAATTTTTAGTCGGAGAAAGGAAATTATTTCCAAACATGTATGGCAATGCGATGTGTAGATTTAAAGTTTTGGATGTTAGAGAAATACCCGTTCCAAAATTCAAGTATTTATTGGTGAAATTTCCGTCTAAAGTTGGTTCATTTGGGTCGAAATAAACCAAATCATCGTGAACAATTAAATTTTGCTCATTAAAAGCGATTTTTGCACCGAGTCCTAAGTTTACATCTTTTGCTAATTCAATGTTGTAAATGTAAGAACCCGAAATCTCAAATTGATTATATTTATTAATTAAATCATTTGAAATAATTCCCGTTACACTATGTGTTTTATCAAAATTGTAATGACCATAGATGAAAAATGCCTCAGGAAAGTTTTCTTGTCTAAGCCATTGTCTTCTGTACAAAGAATTAAATGAATATTTCGTTTCCCTATCCGCATAACCTGGATTATACAAGGATTGATGAATCATGTATTGCTTAAACTTAAATCTTGTTTGAGAAAAAGTAGTAAGGCAGACAAAAAATGAAATTATAACTAATAATACTTTCATCTTTTCAAAATAATTTTTCCACTGTTTTGTGTAAGGAAATCACCAATGATAAATTCAAAACGATAAAAGTACATGCCTTCTGGAACTTTGTTGCCAAACAATTGTCCTGGTGTATTCATCGTACCATCCCAATCATTTTTGTAAGGCTCAGCTTGATAAATAACTTCTCCCCAACGATTAAATACAAATAGTTTGTTTATCGGATATTCTTTGAGGTTTTCAATGAAAAATGTGTCGTTATGACCATCACCATTTGGACTGAAAAAACTTGCGAAAATCAAATCGTCTTTCAGACCTTTTGAGTAAAAATTATTTTTTGCATGAATCTCATCCAAATTTTCAGAATGAATGTCGTTAAACAACACACAAGGTAGAAACAGAATAAGATTTAATAAAAATAGCTTTGTCATTTATACTCAAATATTATACAAAAATCGTAAATTTACCTCAATTAAAATAGTCTTTCACAAAAAAAAGTTCATTTTATTCAGAAATAACGTTTTTTTATCCTGTTTTATTTCAAAGAAAACTTAGTTTAATTATGGAAAATCGTAAAATAATTCACGTTGATATGGATGCATTTTTTGCTTCTGTTGAACAGTTGGATTTTCCTGAATATAGAAATAAACCACTTGCAGTTGGTGGAAATAGCGAACGCGGAGTTATTGCAGCAGCGAGTTACGAAGCACGAAAATTTGGAGTAAAATCAGCAATGAGTTCCAAAATGGCGGCAAAAATGTGTCCCGATTTAATTTTTGCTAGACCAAGATTTGAACGTTACAAAGAGATTTCAAAAGAAATACGAAAAATTTTTGAACGTTACACGGATTTGGTCGAGCCACTTTCCATGGACGAAGCTTTTTTAGATGTTACTGAAAATAAATTAAACATTAAATCAGCTACTTTCATTGCTCAAGCTATAAAAAATGACATTAAAAATGAGTTGAATTTAATCGCTTCGGCTGGAGTTTCCTACAATAAATTTTTGGCAAAAATGGCTTCTGACCAAGATAAACCTGATGGATTGTTTATCATAAATGAAAAGGATGCTTTGGATTTTGTCTTTTCGCTGCCAATTCATCGTTTTTTTGGAGTTGGTAAAGTGACAGCCGATAAAATGATTGAATTGGGAATTCCAACGGGGAAACAGTTAAATAAGCAAAGTCTCGAATTTTTGACCTCAAATTTTGGAAAATCAGGATTTTATTTTTACAACATCGCTCGAGGAATTGACAATAGAGAAGTAGAATCGTCTCGAGAACGAAAAAGCATAGCGGTTGAAAGTACTTTTTTTAAAGATATTTCGGATAAATTCACGTTTGAAAAAGAAGCAAAAAAAATTGCCAAAAACTTGTGGATTCGTTACTCAAAATTTAGTCAAAAAGGAAAAACTTTGAGTTTAAAAATTAAATTTAATGATTTCACGATTAACTCAAAATCCAAAACAATTCCGCAACAAATTAGTTCAGAAAAAATACTATTAGATTTATCAACTGAACTAATTGATTCCGTTTTTCCACTAAAAAAACCTATTCGTTTGATTGGTTTTCAAATTTCGGGCTTTAAAAAAGATGATTTTAAGGAATCTTATTATCAAAGTGAGTTAGAGTTTTGAGGATTCAATTAACAATCAACAATGAATAACTATTGATTTTCGTTACTTTTTAAGCCATTTTCCTTTGTAATTTCGTAAAAAAAAGATTCATGAAGTTAACAAATCCCTTGAAGTTAAGTGAAGCAGCCAAATTTTTAAACTGCGAATTTATTGGAAATCCTGAGCATTTGATTACTGGAATAAATGAAATTCATCAGGTTGAAGCAGGTGATTTGGTTTTTGTGGATCATCCAAAATATTACGACAAAGCATTAAAAAGTGCTGCAACGACCATTATTATTGATAAAAAAGTGGATCGTCCAGAGGGAAAAGGATTGTTGATTTCTGAATTCCCTTTTGATGATTACAATAAATTAACGCGTTTTTACGACCCAATTATTCCTCAAAATTCTGCTGTTGGAATCAATACAAAAATTGATGAATCTGCTGTGATTTACCCCAATGTTTTTATTGGAAACAATGTCGAAATTGAAAAAAATGTAGTGATTTATCCTAATGCAGTGATAATGGACCACACGATTATTCGTGAAGGAGCCAAAATTGGTCCTGGTGCAGTAATCGGTCATTTTGCATTTTACTACAAAAAGAAAGCAGCTGGTTTTGATCAAATGCATTCTTGTGGCGGTGTAATTATCGAAAAAAATGCGGATATCGGCGCAAGTTGTACCATTGATAAAGGAGTTTCTGGATTCACAATTATTGGTGAAGGAACAAAATTAGACAATCACGTTCATATTGGTCATGACACCGTTGTTGGGAAAAATTGTTTGATGGCTGCACAAGTTGGAATTGCAGGTTGTGTAACGATTAAAGACAATGTTACCCTATGGGGACAAGTTGGAATCACAAGTGATGTTGTTTTGAACGAGAACGTAACGGTTTATGGTCAGTCTGGAGTTGGAAGAGATTTAGAAGCTGGAAAAACATTTTTAGGAAGTCCATGTGGTGATGCTCGTGAGAAATTCAGAGAAATCGCTTCCTTGAAAAAGCTGCCAGAATTATTAAGTAAACTTAAGTAAGAATTGTGAGTGAACAATTGATTTTAAATTTAGAGCAAAAGATTTCAGATAAAGAGTTTCGATTAAATTCTTTGTTGGAAATTACTAATGCTATAAATACAAATCAAAGTGTTGAGCAACTTACAAAAATCTTTGAATTCATTTTAAAAGAGCAAATTGGTTTGTCCAAGTTTCTTTTATTTAACAAACAAGACGATTGGAATCTTTTGTTAAAAGTTGGATTTAAAGGAAAAGCCAAAGACATTGATGTTGAAAAAGATTTAAAGCGTTTTCGCGACATTACCGTAATTGAATCATCTTTATCACCCATCATTCGAGAATTTGATGTTATCGTCCCTATTTTTCATAAAAACGATGTTTTGGCTTATTTACTTTTGTCTGGTTTAGAAAATTTGAAAGCTGATCGCCAAAGTTTGATTAATGAAATGGGCTTTATTCAAACTTTAGCTAACATAATTGTTGTTGCAATTGAGAATAAACGCATGACCAAACTTGGAATTATTCAGGAGCGGATCAAAAAGGAATTAGAGATTGCTTCTGAAATGCAAAAATTATTGTTTCCATCAGACTTACCATCCAATCGAAGAATGGATATTTCAGCAAAATACATTCCTCGACACGAAGTGGGTGGTGATTACTACGATTTTATTCCTTTAAATGACGAGGAATACATCATTTGCATAGCTGATGTTTCAGGAAAAGGAATCAGTGCAGCCTTGTTGATGGCAAATTTTCAAGCAACGATTCGAACCTTGTTTTCGTATCAACGTTTTGATTTACGTTTTTTGGTGGAAGAATTGAATAAAAAAGTAATGAAAAGCTCAAAAGGGGAGAAGTTTATTACTTTTTTTGTTGCACATTATAATATTGAAACAAGGGAATTAAATTACATCAATGCTGGGCACAATTCTCCTTTTGTAACTAATGGAAAAAGCATTACTTTGCTCAACGATGGTTGCGTCGGACTTGGCATGTTTGATGAATTGCCTTTCGTGAATGAAGGAAAAATGAATATCGGTGCAAACACAACTTTAGTACTTTATACAGATGGAATCATTGAGCTTGAGAACGAAAAAAACGATTTTTTTGAACTAGAAAGATTAGTAAAATTGGTTCATTCTTATTACCCACTAAAAATGGAGGATTTAAATGAACTTATTTTTTCAAAACTTCAAGAATGGAAAGCTAGTCGCAACTTTGTTGACGACACTGCGATTTTTAGTTGTCGTTTTTTTTAATTTATCTTATAATATACATTTTCCCAAATTCTTTGGTAAAATATTTATCTGCTTCAGTTTCTCTTAATTTTATTTCTTCACCATTAATTTGAGATAAAACGCGGTATAAATAAACGCCATTCGCCAATGGATCTCCAAATTCATCCGTTCCATCCCAAGCATATTCTGTAATGTTTCGTCCAATATAGATTTGGCCAAGTTGATCTTCTGTAATTTCTCTGACAACTTTACCAGAAACAGTCATAATTTGAATTAAAAACTCATCAGGAACTTCTGAACCAGTTAAAGTAAACACAAATCGTGTACTTGTACTGAATGGGTTTGGATAATTCATTAATTTCGTAATGGAAGATTCATGTATTACTTCAAAACTAATTTTATACTGTGAATCACCAGAAAGATTCCCGCTTCTGTCCGAACCTTGAACTAATAAAGTGTAAATTCCATCGGTTTCAAAATATGCAGAATAAATAATTTTAAACTTCTTATATTGAGATTCTGCTGCTTGCCATTGTAAAACTTCATTTCCGCTTCCATCAATAAAAGGGATTCGTTTTTGAACCCCATCAGGTCCAGTTAAGAAAATTCCAAATAAAGTTGTGTCGGAAATATCATTCATGACTAAAAAATCGTTATCATCTTTTAATGAAATGTAAATTTCACTTTTGGGGTTAACAATATCTCCATTTAGTATATGTCTCCCATCAAAAGTTACATCTAAAATTGGATTTATGTAATCTCCAATGACGTAGAAAGGTACCTGTAGAAAATTGTTAAAATGATATTGTTCCAACTGATCTGTTTGTACGAGACTTCCATTTACATAAGGATTAACTTCTACCCAAAGAGAGTTCAATCCAGGAAAACCAGTCGTTTTGAAAGTTATAGTATCTCTAAGGGTCTGAAAAGCCCTTAATGAGTCTTGTCTTTCATAAGGCAATGGTTGTTTAACATGATTGTTATCTTCTATAAAATAAGATACAAGTAATGAATCCATATGAAGTTTACTGATGTTTTTTATGTCAACTGCAAATTTAAACTCTTCCCCTTCATGAAGTGTATCAACATCAGGAATCCAGGTATAGCCATTTGAGCCATCTATGGCTGCTTCAGGTAATGGTGTGAATAATACGTGCCATCTATCAATTTGAGCAGGAGTAAAGCTGCCACTGTCAATATAATGTGCTTTCAAACGAATATAGGGATAAGTTTGAGCACTAAATAATGTTTGTAGGTCGATAATAGAGTCATTATGACTGAAAAGAGTATCTATTTGATTACTTAACGCTCCCTGAGAATTGAATAATTGAATAATTAAAATAATACTCAATTTTTCGTTAAATTCTATTTT
>JAZKEO010000016.1:109933-128244 GCA_040386975.1 Bacteroidota bacterium
TTGAATAATTAATCGTGTTGAATCCTTGTTAATTAAGTCTGGAGAATCTTGATTCCAGTATAAAGTTTGCCATTCTTTTGCAGGACCAATCAAAGTGGAAGTTTCTTCACCTTCAAATTCTGTACTAACGATATTAACAGAAATTGAAATTTTTTCGCCTAAACCAGCTGAAAGTACCTCTTGAGTTTTAGACGGCGTACCGATTTGTGTGAAAAAAATAAATGAGTTTTCAGCAAGTCCTGGCTGGATTATTGTACTTCCTAAATTATTTATAGTACCATAAAGTGAAGGACAATAAAGATTCCAGTTTGAATAGTCTGCATAATTCACTGAATAAACAATAATGTAATGTCCTGCAGGTATTGTAAGTAAAGCATTTTTTAAATTATTTAGACCTGTTGAATCTTGTCTGTAAATAAAATAACTTTCTTGTCTCCAGTATCGAGCGGCCCCTAAATGATTTGCATTTCCTAAGTAATGACCGGCTTCTGTATCTGGATACCCTGGATAATTATTGATGTTTTTCCATGGTTTAAGAGTTATTGGGTCAATTACAACTAGATGTAGAGAAGGTGTAAGTTGCCACATTCCGTATTCCATTTGTTGTCCATCTATCAGGTATCTTGTTAAGTTTACATCTGATGCATGATCGTAAACATCACACACAAGTTCTCTTGGAAATGATTGAAAAGACCTATTTCTTAAATCTTTATTATATTTCACATTGGAAAAGTTATTCTTTTTAAATTGAAAAAAATGGTCTTGTCCCCAACCTTCTTTTCCTTCAATATATTGAAAAGAACTTTCATTCCACATTAAGACAGTACTATCAATGGCAGTTCTCCAAAAATAAATCACACTGTCTTCACAAATTAACGGAAGACTATCATTGTTTTCATCTAGCCATTGATTATATTTAACTTCTTTTACACCACCTAAAGCTGAAAAAGTGAAATGCCGTTTAATTTCACTATTAAATTGATCTGTTGTATCCAATTCAAAATGGTAAGTTTTTAGTTCTCCAATAGGATTCACAGTTGAAGCTTGAACATTTACTTTATCATTTGGAACAACAGCAAATTCGAATGGATAAATTGGAATTATTGCATCCAGTTTTAAAAATAAAGTTTTTGAAACTTTATTGTTGGTATATTCTTCGTACTGTTCTTCAATTTCTGAATCAGGTAAATCAATAGAAACAGAAATTGTATTTATCCCTGTTGCAACATTTGCTTGAGTAGGTATTTTTAAACTTAAAGTATCATTGTAGTTTAAATAAGAATATTCAAATGAATAAATTGAATCAATACTTGAGTTGGGGAAACTTCTTTTAATTTCAACTTGAAAAGTATCAGTTACAGCTCTACCCAAATTTTTCATTACTAAATTAATTTCAATGCTATCAACACTTAAATTAATATCCTCTGGCTTGAAAAATAGAGACTCTTCAGTGATTTCAATTTCAGGTTTTGCGTGCCAATTTAATTTCAAAAGAGGATCGCCATCTAGATTTGTTGCACTTAAAGTACCTTTGAGAAGATAACTTTCTTCAGCAATTGGAATTAAAGCCTCAATTGTTTTTTTTATTTGTTCTCCAATTGATCGACCATAGTTATTAGGTGAAAATTGCTTATATAATTCATTACAATACTGTTGAACACTTATATCATATTCACTATCGGTTGATGCAATATATGCTATTGCACCTTCATTAGGAGTGCGAATTAAACTTTCTCCAAAAGAAGAACTATTATCTGTATAAATAGCTCCTGAATGACAACCATTTCCAACAACTATTGGATATCTTTTTTGATTTTCCCAATTATCAGGTGAGTCTATTGATAAATCAAAGCCAGTGGAAGATGCATGACCAAAAAAGTTAATCAAAGAGACTCCATTATGAAGGCGTTCACTTAATTCTCCCAAAAGTGTTGGATTTAATGGGTCACTAGATATTTTTCTGTAAGTAGTAACGTTTCCAGCAAAATAAGCACCCTCAATAATACTTTTGAAGCCATTCATGTAATTAAAAAACAAGTTTTGTTGATATTCAGTGGCTCCTCCAGAAAAGTGTAAGACTTGCTTTTGCCAATCTTTGTTCTCTGAATCGTAAACATCTGTTTGAGTTTGCTGTAATTCATATTCTTTTAATTTCTCTAAATAGTCGGATAACATTTTGTTTGTTGTTACAGATATTCTTCCTGTAGGAATTAAAGGTGTGAATCCAGAACCTTGTAGATTAGAGGTATGGCAAATGTCACTACCTGGATGTCCAAAAGCGGGTATTAAGCTTAAAGGAAAAGTTCCTGTATTTTTAGTTTTTTCTGGTATATAACCCTTACCTAAAATTGTTAAAGCAAGAGGTTTTTCCGTTGCATTATTGTAAACAAAGTGACAAAATCTTCTTAGAGCAGCATTGTGTTTCTGAATCCCTCCACCAAATTGAAGATAAAGTTCTTCGATGTTTGATAGTATAACATTGTATGAACCTCCGGCAATTGAACTTCTGTAAGCAGCATATAGCTGAGATGCAGAATCTAATGATGGATGATATACCATA
Organism: Bacteroidota bacterium; assembly: GCA_040386975.1. GTDB lineage: Bacteria > Bacteroidota > Bacteroidia > Flavobacteriales_D > Crocinitomicaceae > M2408. The sequence continues at coordinate 112,494 of JAZKEO010000016.1, forward strand.
ATATCGGCCGCTTCAAAACTGACATTGGAAAAATTTGAGAAATTTCCCGTTCCATTTACAGGGCTTAAGCTACCCACTGTTTGTAATAAACTGGCATCTTGAAAAATAACCTCGCGATTTTCTCCTGTTGACGGTATTAGAGCGCTCCAATTTCCACCCCCATTGTTAAGTGGAGCTACAAAACATGGATTTGTACCTTTAACAAACATTAAAGGTGTTGTAATTGAGGTAGATGTGATTTCCAAACGCGTTTTTGTTTGAAAAGGGTTATTTATTGAAGTGAATTTGTCTTTGTTAGCACCATTTAAGTTCGTTAATCTAGGGTAGATTAATGATGCATAACTAAATGTTTGATAATCAGTCAAAGCACCTAAATCATTTATAATATTAAAATTGAATACTGTTGAGTTGCTAGTAAGTTGACTAAGGGGGATGTTTTTATTTATTATTATTTGTTTGAAGCCTTTAAAGATAGAGTCTTTAATTATGTAATTTGATGGACCAATCGTTAAATTAAGATGATGATTAGAGTCATATACTGTTGCAGCGGCATCAGAATTTGAGTTTGTTTTAGAATGAAAAAATGCCTGTGGTGCCCCAGTTCCATTGTATTTATTCGTTGTGTTAAATGATAAAGCTAAAGTGTAGCTTGAATTACTACCTCCACCATCAACTGGAGTATTTGAGTAGCCTTCACCAGGTGAAAAAGTTGATATAAAACCACCTCCCTCAATTCTTCCTTCATTATAAAAACCGCTTCCTGCAAATTCTTGTTTAACCAAACAATAAGGCGAAACAGTAGGGAAATTTGTTAAATCAGAAGCTGTTGTTGTTTCTAAGGTATATCTTAAATTATTTGTAGAATTGCTCCAAGAGAAAAAGTAATTAATCGTGTCATTAAACAAACAATAATATGGATTTCCTATTGTGTTTGGATCTTCAAATAAGGTTGAATCTAACCAACCATTGTTTCTTTCAAAATGAAACATAAAATAATCTCCTGGTCCAAAATTGTTGTCTCCACCGTCAACAATGTAAATTGGCTGTTGTTTGTCTCTTCCAAACAATTGCATTTTTGTCGGGTTAAAATCAAAACCATTAGCTCCAACACCAGCATCTACTAAAGTTTGATAATCAACTTTATAAATACCCTCATTTACAAGTTTGAATTTGTAGTAAGATTGACCATAATTAATCCATTCGTTCCCATATTGCTGTGAAAATAACTTGTTTTGAAACAAGCAAATTAACAAAAAACAAATAAGTACTATTTTTTTCATATATAATTTTTTAAATGTCTTTATGATTACATTTTAGGAGCTGGTTTGTTTAACTTTATTCTCATTGAAATAACGTGAGAATATAAAGCTACTGAAGCATCTCCAATATCTGTAAAAGCATAATCCAAATAGAAATTTTTAATATTTAAACCAAAACCAATGTTAGGTTGAAGTGTTAAACTCTCGTTATCGTCAAAATCTTTAATTTTTTGAATGTTTCCAATTCCCATTCTCAATTGAACGAAATTTTTGTAACCAAATTCAACTCCCATATATGGATCAATACTGAATGGTTTTGATTTGATTAAAACATTTCTTTTTCCATCTAAGGTTATTGCCATATCTAATTCACTCGCCACGTAGATTCCCTTTTTACCCAAATCATATTTTCCTTGAGAACCTAAAATGATACGAGGTAAGGTTAATTCTAAGCCATTTTCTGGTAAAACATTTCCAGTTTTCACAAAAACTTCTTTCATTTCATCATTCAAATCAAAAATCCAAGCATTGAAAGTTGATGTAACATCGCGAACCATCACTCCATGTTTCCAGTGATTATTTTGTTTGTATTGTGCTCCAGCGTCAATTCCAAAACCCCAAGATTTTGCAAAATCGCCTACTTTTCGGTGAATGATTTTAAAATTCCCCCCAACACTCAAACCTTCAATGGGCATTTTTCGCGCATAAGAAAACAAAAAAGCATAATCGGCTGCAGTAAAAGTTGTAATTCTGTCATAATCGATTCTTCCAGCATTGTCAATTAATTGCGTTGTATTTGGAATGTCATCAACACCAAAACGAATAAAGGAAAATCCTACTGCAGAGTTTGAATCAATGCTTTTTGCCAAACCTAAATAATCGTATTTTGCTATTCCCGCGAAATATTCCGAATGCATCGCACTTACTTCAAGCCATTTACTCACTTTCGTTAAACCTGCTGGATTCCAATAGCCCGAATTTGCATTCGAAGTGGAAGCAATAACAGCGTTAGACATACCCAAGGCATCGGCTCCGATACCGATTTGAAGAAATTCATTTGAATATTTTGGTGCAACCTTGTCTTGAGCAAAAAAAGTACTTGCAAAAAACACAAAAAAGCCTGATAAAACGTTTATTTTGTTGAACATAAGTGTTAATTTTTCTACCAATTAAACTCAAAAAAATCGAAAAAATTGTATTCTCTCCATTATTAAGTATAAATTTGTTGCTAAAATAACGATTTATTTTGAAAAAAAGTTCGCAAATGAATAAAAATACATTTTCAATGTTTAATATACCAAATCTCTTGACTGCTTCAAATATGCTGTGTGGAATTTTCTCAATTCTACTTTCATTAAGCGGTAGAATTGATTTGGCTCCCTATCCGATATTTTTAGGTGCACTATTTGACTTTTTAGATGGATTTGTAGCAAGATTATTAAAACAACAAGGCGAACTCGGAAAACAGTTGGATTCATTAGCTGATATGATAACTTTTGGCTTGGCTCCTGGGATTATGATGATGGGTGTTTTGGTGAACTCAACATTTCCTAGTATGATTGACTTTAATGATATTCCTGAGGAAACTAGTTATCATATTAATAATTTTTCAAACTATAAAGATTCATTTTTGGCATCTTTCTCCATGAAACAGATGAATTTTTTATTTGGAATTTCAAATCTAAAATTATTTAGTTACACACCATTCCTAGCTCTTTTAATTCCAGTTTTCTCCATGTTTCGTTTGGCGAAATTCAATTTAGACACACGTCAAGCGGAAGGTTTTATAGGTTTAAACACGCCAGCAAATACCTTATTATTGTGCACTTTTCCTTTGATATTAGTACAAGATTTTGAAGTTGGCTCTGTCAATTATATCGTAAGAGAATTTGTCCTGCAGACTTGGTTTTTAATACCTTTGATTATAGTTTTATCTATACTTTTAGTTTCAGAAATTCCAATCTTTTCACTTAAATTCAAACACTTCAAATGGAAAGGAAATGAGATTCGTTTCATATTCTTAATAACTTGTTTATTAATAATTCCGCTTACCTTGTATTGGTCTTTAGGAATTATTGTAATTTTGTACCTCATTTTATCCCTTATTGATAATTTTTTAAAAAGAAAACGATATGAAATTCAGAGCTGAAATCGATGTAATGCCATTAGATGCACTTTTAGATCCACAAGGAAAAGCAGTAACAAACAGTATGAAAAATATTGGTTTAGCTGAAATTACAGGAGTTCGTGTTGGTCGCCATATTCGTTTATTTGTTGATGCTGAAACGAAAGAATTAGCAAATCAAAAAGTGGATGCTGCGTGTGTTAAATTGCTTTCTAATCAGATAATGGAAAGCTATACATTCGACTTGCAAGAAGCATAAAAAAATCAAACTTCTTCGTTCCTGCCTGACGGTAGGCAGGGTTTCAAAAAAATATGTTTATCATTTACTGAAGTAAACTCAAAACATATTTTTTCTTACGCCTCGAATTTTTATTTTTTTAGACTTCAGAATATTTATGTGATTTATTTCCCAAATGAAAATTCTTGGTAAAAGTCAAATTGGCTACGATTTAAGCGATTCTGAAACAAATTCTTTCAGAACATTCAATCCAATTTTGAATTGCGAAAATGACTTTGATATTTTCGAAGCATCAGATTCGGATATTGAATTAGCTCTTCTAAAAGCAAAAGCGTGTTTTACCGAATTTTCAACTTTAGGAGCTAAAAATCGAGCTTCTTTTCTTCTTAAAATTGCTGATAAATTAGATTTAAATCGTGAAATTTTAAAAGAACTTTATTCTTTGGAATCTGCTTTGCCAGAAAGTCGAGCTGAAATTGAGTTAAACAGAACAATTCATCAATTAAAAGAATTCGCTGATTTACTTTCAAAGGAAAATTGGAATTTTTGTTCAGAAGAAAAAACTGATTTTGATAGAAAACCAACCCCCAAACCTCATTTACAAAAATATTTGCAAGCTCTTGGACCAGTTGTGGTTTTTGGAGCAAGTAATTTTCCTTTTGCTTATTCAACAATTGGTGGAGATTCGGCTTCAGCTTTGGCGGCTGGCTGTCCTGTGATTGTGAAAAGCCATCCGATGCACGCTGGAACGGGAGATTTGGTCGCACAATTGGTTTTGCAAGCTGCAAAAGAAACTGGAATGCCAGATGGAGTTTTTTCTAATCTCAACTCAAAAGGAATCGAATTGGGTCAAAAACTGGTGTTACATCCTTTTGTGAAAGCTGTTGGTTTTACAGGAAGTTTTTCTGGTGGAATGTCCATTTTTCGCTTGGCTCAGAATCGACCAGAACCAATTCCTGTTTTTGCTGAAATGGGAAGTGTAAATCCGATTTTTGTTTTTCAAAGTGCTTATGATTTCATTGGAATTGAAACTTTAGTTTCTCAAATTTCTGCTTCGATTTCATTGAGTGCTGGACAATTTTGTACGAATCCAGGTTTGTTGTTTTTGCTTGAATCTTGGCAAACGAATGACTTTATTGAGAAATTGACATTTGCTTTAAATCAAGTTGATTCTCAAGCGATGCTTCATCCTCAAATTTATCAAAATTTTATTGAAAATGCTTCTAAAATTGAAAGCATTGAAAGTATTGTGAATTTAGTTGAAACTAAGAATTTAAAAACAAATTTTATTCAGCCAAAATTGACTCTTTGCGATTCAAAAATATTTTTTGAGAACGAAATTTTGCAAGATGAGGTTTTCGGTTCATATACTTTAATTGTAAAATGTAAAAATACAGTTGAATTTTTAGAAATTGCAGAATTTTTAAAAGGTCAATTGACAACAAGTGTTTTTTCTGATGAAGCTGAACTTTTGGAGAATATTGAACTTTTAAAGCACTTAAATCAAAAAGCTGGAAGATTAATTTTTAACGGCGTTCCAACAGGAGTGGAGGTTTGTGAAGCGATGAATCACGGTGGACCTTTCCCAGCATCGAGCGATTCAAGATTCACAGCTGTTGGTCGCGATGCGATTTTTCGTTTTCTCAGACCAATAACTTATCAGAATTTTTCAACTAAAATTATAAATCTATTAACAACTTAACTATCTTTGCTTTTGTATTTAGTTAAATTAATAAAATCATGACAGAAATTCAAGAAAAATCGAAAAAAGGAAATGGAATTTACTTAGTAGTTATCTTCCTTTTGTTCATAGCTTTAGCGTATATGGCTTATTTAATTTCGGATAAAAATAAAGAGTTAAATTCATTCAAAAACACCAATACTGAATTGGAAGCTGATATGCAGGGAATGAACGATATGATGTCTGGTTATGTTGATAACATGAGTAACGATTTGAAACAAGATTTCAAAAAAATGTTAGATACCTATGACGCTTTAATTGAAAAAGATGCTTCAAAATCAGATAGTTTGAACATTCAAAAAGATAAAATTAAAGGTTTAATGGCTGAATTGGAGCAAAAAAGAAGATCCAATAAATTATCTGCACGTGAAATTTTCTCTTTAAGAAAGGAAAATGAAACTTTGAGAAGCATCATGAAAGGATATGTACATCAAATTGATTCATTAAATACCTTGAATATTCAATTGTCGTCTGATTTAGAAACAACAACAACTCAATTAACGGAAACAATTGAGGAGAGAGATCAATTTAAAACAGAAGCAGAAACGAATGCTGCTCAAGTGAAAAAAGGGTCTAAATTGCAAGCTTTTGGATTTAGTTCACAAGGACTTAAGTTGAAATTAAACAATACAACAGAAGAAACTTCGAAAGCTAAAAATTGTGTTCAAATCAAATCAAGTTTCACGATTTCTGAAAATCCAATTACTCCAGCAGGAAAGAAAACGGTTTACATGCAAATTATTGATCCAACAGGAAAAACCTTGCAATCGAAATCTTCTTATGTTGTTTCAACGGATTTAGGAAATATTGCTTATTCAGACAAGAAAGACATTGATTACAACAATCAAAGTATTGACTTAGCAATTTTCTATGATTTGAACGGAGAAGAAGCTGCGAAAGGGAATTATAAAGTGAAAATCTTCTGTGATGGTCAATTGATTGGAACGGATAGTTTTACTCTTAAGTAGACTGAAAGACATAAGACAATAGACTTTAAGATTCAGAAGTCAGAACATTCTGATAGAGATTTTATTAAATTTTCAAAAAAAATATTTATAATGAAAATTAACTCAATAAAAATAGAAAACCTATTTGAAATATTTACTTACGATATTTCATTCAAGCCAAATGAAAATGTTTTAATTATTACTGGTCCAAATGGTTTTGGAAAAACAATGGTTTTAAATATAATATTTAGTCTATTCAATAGAAAATTTTTATTTTTTCAAAAACTCGTATTTGATAAAATAACTCTTTGTTTAGATGAAGAAATAAAAATAATTATTTCGAGAACATTAGAAAAAGATAAACCTAAAATTAGTTTTTTTTTCTACGAAAAAGAATCAGAACTTGGTAAATTTGATTATTCAAATAAATTAGAACATGATTTAGAGAGAAGCATTCAAAATTTTTTACCAGTACGTAAAATTGCGCCTGAAAAATGGCGTGATCTTAGAACGGATAGAGTTTTAAACATTGATGAATTGCTAAATGAATATTCTGAACAATTTCCAGATGAAATAAGAAAAAATATTTTGCCTATAAAATCTGAAAGAGTAAATTTAATTTTAGATTCAATTCAAGTTCACTTAATACAGGAACAAAGATTGTTCAAAAAAGCTCAATTTACTGAAAGGAATTATAGAGAAGATAAAGAGCAAAATGTAATGATTGAAAGCATTCAAACCTATGCTGAAGAATTAAAGCAATTAATTATTGAATTTTCTCAAAAATCATTTATTCAAACTCAAGAACTTGATAGCAGTTATCCCAAAAGGCTTACAAGTGAAATTAATATATTAAGCGAACCAGAATATATAAGAAGATATAATATTTTAAAAAGCAAACAAGAAAAATTAACTGAATTTGGATTGTTTGAGAGTAAACAAGAATTTCTTGATTACAATTCTGAAGATGCAAAAGCACTTTCTGTTTATTTGAAAGATTTTGAGCTAAAATTAGGAGTTTTTGATAATCTGTTAGAGAAATTAGAATTATTTACGAATATATTGAACGAAAGAAGATTCACTTTTAAATCTATTGCAATAAGTAGAGGTAAAGGGTTCTATTTTAAAACAAATAAAGGAACTCCACTTGAATTAAGTCAGCTTTCGTCGGGTGAACAACATGAAGTAGTGCTTTTATATGAATTGATATTTAATGTTAAGCCCAATATTTTAGTTTTGATAGATGAACCTGAAATATCACTCCACATTACTTGGCAAAAAGAATTTTTGAATGATTTAATAAAAATTATTAAAATCCAGAATATTCAAGTGCTTATAGCAACTCACTCTCCAGCAATAATAAATGATAGATGGGATTTAGTTTATAATCTTGAAACGGCTTGATGTAAATGAAAAAACAAGATATAACATATCAAGATAAGCTTAATGAGTTAAAATTAGATTTATCTCATCCCAATAGTAATGGTATTTGTTTTGTATTGTTAGAAGGAGAAACTGATATTAGACTTTTTAGAAAATTTTTTAATTTAGAAAATTGTAAGGTAGAGAATATACCAGGAGGTAATCCAAAATTAGAAATGGCAGTTTCTGAATTAGTTAAAATTTCTGAATTAGTTATTGGCATCAGAGATGCTGATTTTATCAACTTAGCTGAAGCACCTTATTCTAAAACAAATATTTTTTTGACTGATTTTCATGATATTGAAATGACTCTCATTTCTCAAGATGATTCCATGAGTTCTCTTATTTTTGAATTTACAGATATTCAAAAAGAAAATCATTATTTGGTAAGAGAGGAAATTATTTGTACAATAGAAAAAGTTTCGTTATTGAAATGGCTAAATTATCGTGAAAATTTAGAAATTGTATTTAATAAAACAGGTTTTCAGGATTTATTATCTTTTGTAAATTTGAGAATAGATTTTGATCAATATTTTAGTAGACTATTATCTAAATCTCCAAATGCAAAAATTGTTGATATAGATATTATTAAATCTAAAATGACCGGTTTAAAAGCATTAAATCCAAATCCTTATCAACTTTGTAACGGACATGACTTCACAAAAACTTTTTCACAATTTATTAGAGAAAAAGGAAAGACAAAAGATATTGATGATGTTACATTATCAAGTATATTGAGGATAAACTGCACCAAAGATTTTTATTATTCTACAAGATTATTTGCATCAACAAAGGCTTGGTCTGAAAGCAAAAGTATTAATATTTACGGATAATAAGAAATGCCATTAAAGTTAGGTATGTGTATTAAATAAAATATTTAGATTCAAAAATAAAAAAAGAATGGAAACATTGGAAAAAAGAGCAATTCAATACGATAGAACAGGTTTTGAAAATGAGGAGTTGGTTTCAATCTACAAAGCGATTTTAAAACCGCGTTTGATTGAGGAAAAAATGTTGATTTTGTTACGTCAAGGGAAAATCACAAAATGGTTTTCAGGTTGGGGACAAGAAGGAATTTCTGTTGGTTCAGCTTTGGCGATGAATGATGATGAATATTTATTGCCAATGCATCGTAATTTAGGAATTTTCACTACACGTGGAATTCCATTAAATAGATTGTTTGCTCAGTTTCAAGGAAAAATGTCGGGCTTCACAAAAGGTCGTGATCGTTCTTTCCATTTTGGAACAAATGAATATAAAATTGTTGGAATGATTTCTCACCTTGGTCCACAATTGGGAATTGCTGATGGAATTGCTTTGGCTTCTAATTTAAAAGGCGAAAATAAAGCGACAATCGTTTTTACTGGTGATGGTGGAGCGAGCGAGGGAGATTTTCATGAATCATTAAATGTGGCTTCTGTATGGGATTTACCAGTGATTTTTGCTATTGAAAACAATGCTTGGGGTTTATCAACGCCAAGTAATGAGCAATTTCGTTGTAAACAGTTTATCGATAAAGGAATTGGTTATGGAATGGATGCTTTTCAAGTTGATGGAAACAATATTTTAGAAGTAATTTCTACCATTCGTAAAATTGCGGCGTCGATTCGTCAAAAACCACGTCCATTTTTGTTGGAATGTATGACTTTCAGAATGCGTGGTCACGAAGAAGCTTCGGGTACAAAATACTACCCAGAAGGAATTCAAGATGAGTGGGCGAAAAAAGATCCAGTAACGAATTACGAGAAATATTTAAAAGAAATTGATGTTCTTTCAGATGCTGATGTTGAGCGTATTACAAGCGAGATTAAGGCTGAAATTCAAGAAGGTTTGGATATTTCTTTCGATGAAAAGGACATTGTTCCAAACACACAAGATGAAATTAATGATTTATTTGCTCCTTTCAAACAAGTTGTAATTGAGCCGAGTGCTAAGAAAACTGAAAAACGTTTCATTGATGCTATTTCAGATGGTTTACGTCAATCGATGCAAAAATACGACGACTTAGTAATCATGGGACAAGATGTCGCAGAATACGGTGGGGTTTTTAAAATTACCGAAGGATTTGTTGAAGAATTTGGTAAAGGTAGAGTTCGAAACACGCCAATTTGTGAATCAGCAATTGTTGGGGCAGGTTTAGGTTTGTCTATCGCAGGAATGAAAGCAGTTGTTGAAATGCAATTTGCTGATTTCGTGACGTGTGGATTCAATCAAATTGTGAATAATTTAGCGAAAATGCACTGGCGTTGGGGACAAAATGCGGATGTTGTTGTGAGAATGCCTACAGGTGCTGGTTCGGCTGCTGGACCTTTTCACAGTCAAAGTAACGAAGCATGGTTTTTCCATACGCCAGGTTTAAAAATCGTTTATCCATCTTTTCCAGAAGATGCAAAAGGTTTGTTGAATGCAGCCATTGAGGATCCAAATCCTGTGATGTATTTTGAGCATAAAAATTTGTATCGTTCTTTGCGTGAAGACGTTTCAGACGATTATTTCACGGTTGAAATTGGTAAAGCAAGAACAGTTCGCGCAGGAAATGAAATTTCTGTCATTACATACGGAATGGGAGTTCATTGGGCTTTAGAAGCAGCAGATAAAAATCCTGATATTTCAATAGACATTTTAGATTTAAGAACTTTATTGCCTTTGGATACGGAAGCGATTTACAATTCTGTTAGAAAAACAGGGAAAGTAATCGTTTTACACGAAGATTGTTTGACTGGTGGAATAGGAGGTGAGTTGGTATCTTTAATCAACGAGAACTGTTTTGAAAACTTAGATGCTCCAGTAAAAAGAATTGCTTCTTTGGATACGCCAATTCCATTTGCTGATGATCTGGAAATCAACTTTTTACCGAAAAATCGCTTTTTTGAAGCTTTAATCGATTTAGCTAATTATTAATCGATTTTGTGTTTTTTGTTGTAAATTATTGAGATTAATTTCGTAATTTTATGTATTATTTGTAAGTTGTCTCAATGAAAAATCTGTTTTTTTTACTTTTTAGTATTCCAACTTTTCTTCAAGCACAAATTCCTGCTGGATATTATAATTCTGCTCAAGGATTGAGTGGAAATGAGTTGCTTGTTGCCTTGCATAATATTATTGATAATCATACAGTCATATCTTATAATGCATTACATGATGCTTATTTTGACACAGACAAACTTCCAAGTGGGAAAGTTTGGGATATTTATTCAGATGTTCCAGGTGGCACAGCTGCATATTATTACAGTTTTACTTCTGGCGATCAATGTGGGAATTATGCTGTTGAAGGAGATTGTTACAATCGTGAACATACGTGGCCTCAGAGTTGGTTTAATAGTCAAAATGGACCACAATCTGATTTATTTCATGTAATGCCGTCGGATGGAAAAGTAAATGGTGAGCGAGGTAATACTCCCTACGGAAATGTTGGTTCACCGGTTTATTTTACAAGTACAAATGGAAGTTTATTGGGTATTACAACTGATTTAGGTTTTAATAGTGCTGTTTTTGAACCAATTGACGCATACAAAGGAGATTTGGCGAGAAATTACTTTTACATGAGTACACGTTACAATTCGGAGGATGCAAATTGGTCAAGTTCAATTGCAACGAATAAATCGACGATTTTACCTTGGCAATTAAATGTGTTGTTGACATGGCATCACAATGATCCTGTCAGTTCAAAAGAGATTGCTCGAAATAATGTAATATATTCAGATTATCAGCACAATAGAAATCCATTTATAGACAATCCACAATGGGCAGATAGTATTTGGGGTGAAACTGTTCAAAATTTTATCACAGCAGTTTCAATTTCGGAAAACTCGAAGCAAAAAAGTGTTTCATTGTATCCAAATCCAGCGAATGACTACATTTTTATTCAAGCGAATGATTTGATTGAAGAACTTGAAATTTTTGATGCTTTAGGTCGTCAAATGAAAGTTGATTTTATTAATGAAAACGGATTATTAAAAATTTCTTGCTCAACGTGGAACAAGGGAGTTTATTTTGTTAGAATTTCAGATAATAATTCGATTCAGAATTTGAGTTTTGTGAAGGAGTGAGAATTTTAGGAATAAGCTAAGCCAATTACCATAAGTGAAATCAGTAAGGCTAATAATGTTGCACCAATTCCATAGATTAAACTAATACTTGCGAAGAGAAGACCTTTGTTTTTATTTTTGGAGATTTTCTTCAAAGCTCTAATACTAAAAATTAGTGCCAAAATTGAAAAAAGAAAAAATATTACAAAACTTATTATTAGTGCGTTTGCAAAGAAGTAATATTTTAAAGCATTAATAAGAATGCCAAATGAAATAAAACCTAAAATTGTAAAAATTAAACTTAATAATGTTTCTATATTAAGTTTTTTGCTTTCAGCTTGCTTTTCAGTCTCATTTTTTGATTTTTCATCTTTCTTAATTGATTGACTTACATTTTCAATTCTAATAGTTTTATTTTCTGAAATTATTTTATTAGTTATTATGTTTTCTTTAATTTTTTCAGAAGCTGATGAGAAAACATCATACTCTTTGGAGCTGATATTTATACTATCTCTTGTCGCCAAATCAAAATCTTCAATTTTTCCAACTTTTAGCTCTTCACTTTTAACTGAGGAACTTGAGTTTGTAGATAGTTTTCTCCATTCCACATGAAAACCTTTTTGATGCAAACGTTTTTCGATGGTGCAAGAATTTAAAAGTAAAACGACAAGGAAAAAACATATAATAGTATATCCTTTAAGTAATGTTTTTTTCAGCATGAGTTGGTTTCAATTATGTAAACATAATAATAAAACTAGTTGAAATGAAATTAATTTTATTTTTTCGAAAAATAAATCGATCTTTTTTTTGTTAAATAACACGTAAAAATACTTGGTTTTATAGGTAAAAATACGTGGTTTCTCTTAGAAAAAATTTCAACTCAAAACTTTTACCTTATCTTAGATTCAAAAATACATGGCTAAAATTAACCACCCAAATTTTAATGATTCTATTACTTCTTTGCTTACAGAAGCAGAGGATAGGGGAGTTATTCAACTGAAATTTGAAAGTAAAATTTGGGAAGGTTCGCAAATGCTTGTTGGTGAGCAACTTATGAAGAATTTTGGTACTTGTGGTTATCTTGGTTTAGAATTTCATCAAAATTTGATTAATAAATCGATTGATTTCACTAAAAAATTTGGAACACAATTTTCAGTTTCAAGAACTTATCTTACTTCTCGAGATAGTATCTATTTGGAAGATTTATTATCACAAATTTTTTCTGGAAAAAAAGTACTTACTTTTACTTCGACAACGATGCTTCATGCTGCGATAATACCAATTATTGTTGGCTCAAAAGATTTAGTTATACTTGATCAACAGTGTCATGCAAGTATTCAGACTGCTACACAATCTTTGGCGTCAAAAAAAATACCTGTGGAGATTATTCGCCATAGTAATTTGGAGATGCTTGAAAAAAAAATCAAAGATTTGAGAAACAAACACGATAAGATTTGGTACATGATTGATGGTGTTTATTCTATGTTTGGTGATCTAGCTCCAATCGATGAAATCAATCGTTTTATGGAGATTTATCCGCAATTGCACTTATATATTGATGATGCTCATGGAATGAGTTGGTATGGGAAAAATGGTTGTGGTAGAATATTTGAATCATGCTTGAAAAACGAACGTACAATGTATGTTTCAACAATGGCAAAAGGTTTTGGTGCCATGGGCGGAATTGCAGTTTTCCCAAGCAAAGAGTTGTTTGAAGCAGTAAAAATTTATGGAGGTTCCTTAACTCATTCGCATCCAATTCCTCCACCGATGCTTGGTGCTTCAATTGCTTCGGCTGAAATTCATTTGTCAGATGAGATTTATGAATTACAATATTCACTGAGAGAAAAATTAAAGTTTGCAAATGAATTATTTCTAAAAACAGATTTACCAATTATTTCAAATCCCGAAACTCCTATTTTTTTCTTAGGAACTGGTCAACCTGCTGTTGGTTATAAACTCAATAAACGTATTTTAGATGAAGGGTTTTACGTAAATATTGGTATGTTTCCAGCTGTTCCAATAAAGAATACGGGATTGCGTTTTACTATCACAAATCACAATTCAAAACAAGATATTGAGGATTTAATAGGAGCCTTAAATTATCATTTCCCTAAAGTATTGGAGGAAGAAAATAAGAGTTCAAATGACATTAGGAGAGCTTTTCGTTTAGACTTAAATAAAGATTTAGAAGAAAAGCTTGAAGAGAAGCAGTTTGATGTAAATTTATATTCATCAATTTATGAAATTAATCAAAAAGATTGGGATTCTTGTTTTGAAGGAAAAGGGAATTTTGATTATAATAGTTTGATTTTGTTAGAGGAATCTTTTAAAGGGAATAGTAAAAAGGAAGAAAACTGGTCTTTTTATTACCTCATTATAAAAAATGTTAAAGGAGAGATTTTATTGGCAACTTTTTTCACTCTAGCTTTGATGAAAGATGATTTATTTTCTGCTGTGGAAGTTTCTGCTGCAATTGAAATCAAAAGACATTTAGATCCTTATTATTTATGTTCAAAAACCTTGATTATGGGTTCGCTTTCGTCTGAAGGAGAACATTTGTTTATTAAAAAGGATGTTGAGCAGAATAATCAAGAAGTTTTAAAGTGTATGTTTTTGAAAATCAATGAAATTCAAAAAGAACACCAAGTTCAAAATGTAATTTTGAGAGACTTTTCGGAAGATGATAAAAGCTTATTTTCAGTTTTCCATGACGAAGCCTATTTTTCGCTTTCGATGCCTAATTCAAATGTGATTTTTGATTTGCAAAAAGATAAAGAGAGTCCGTATTTGAGTTTGTTGAGTCCAAAAGCAAAACGAAATATTAAATATGAAGTTTTGAAGAACAGTTCGAAGTCGAGATACAAAGTTCAAAGTCAACTTGACGAAAGGGAATTAAAGTTGTTTTATGAATTATATTCAAGTGTTTCAGCTAAAAATTTAGCAATAAATATATTTAAGTATCCTTTCAAGCTGTTTTTAAATATCAACGAAAATAAAAATTGGGAATTTGGAGTTTTATTTAAGGCAAACTCGAGTGAAATCCTGGGTATCGTTTTATGTTTTAAAAACAATAAATCGTATTTTCCTTTGATAATTGGTTTAGATTACTCTAAAAACGAAGAGTTTTTTGTGTATAAAACAATTTTGTATAATTTAGTACTGGATGCAAGAGAACGTGGATTTGAAAAAATTTATTTTGGTGTGTCTGCAGATTTTGAAAAGAAAAAATTAGGAGCTAAACAACTTAAAAAAAGTGCTTTTATAAGTTCAGTTGATCAATTTAATTTTGAAGTAATAGAACATAGTTTTAATTAAAATAAAAAATAAACCTAAAACCACTACATAATGAAAGAATATGAAGGAAGATATGCCTATTATTTAATGAATGATACAATTACTTTTGTGACGATATTGACCAAACACATTGATTTAGAAATTGCGAAAGAGATTATTCGCGATAGAATAATGTTTTCTGGTGATGATGATGCAAACTTATTAGTTGACAATACACGTATTAAAACGATTGATAAAGCAGCAAGGGATTATTTTGGGTCTGAAGAATCGAATCAAAAATTAAATATTATGGCTATATATGCAAATACAACACTGTCAGTTTTTCTCGCCAATTTTGTTATTAAAATTAGTATGAGAAAATATACAGTTCCTATTCGTTTGTTTACGGATAAAAATAAAGCTATAGAGTGGATAAAAAGTAAAAACTAAAATGTTTTAGTCTTAAATGACTCATTTTATGAGTCTTACTTTTTCTCAACTAAATAATTAAGAGAAAGTCTTAGTTTTTTGAAAAATCGGTCTATTTTTGTATATCAATTTTATATAAAAGTTATGGAAAAAGTAAGAGAGTTTTCAGCTAAATATGCAAATTTTAAAGAAATTAATGGAATAACTTATTCATACTTTAAAACAGATAAAATTGATTTGGAAATAGCAAAAGAAATGATTCATAGTAGATTAGAATTTACGAATT
>JAZKEO010000017.1:0-1574 GCA_040386975.1 Bacteroidota bacterium
GTATTCCAAGCGGAGATTTTTTTGTTACTTTTTTTATGGTTGAAAAAAAGTAAAAGAATAAACTTTTTAATACGATTAACTTTAAATGAAAAAATCTAAAAAGCGTTTTATTTATATGTTCCTTGTTGGGATTGTGATAGCATTTATCATGAACTCACTCGTCCCATTCGACAATCCGAACCATATATTTCTTTACGATATTTTTAGTTCCGTTTTAATCACATTCATCATTTGGGAGGGAAGTTTGAGAATTGACCATTATTTGAATCAAAAATTACCTTGGCTGGGAAATACAGCAAAACGTATTTTTACACAATTCGCGATCACTTTGGTTTTTAGTTCCATCGCGATTTATTTTCCGATGTTGAGCTTTAATAAATTTGTTTGCTATTTACCGCCAGAAAAAGAAAATTTATTGATTCTTATTGCTTTGGTCATAGGGATTTTGATTTCTTTTTTCATAATGATTCTTGAAATTAGCACACAATTTTTCAAAAATTGGAAAAAGTCCTTACTTGAAGTTGAGAAATACAAAGCCGAAAGTATTCAAGCGCAATTGCAAAATTTAAAAGATCAGGTAAATCCTCATTTTTTGTTCAACAATTTAAGTGTTTTGTCTTCCTTGGTCTATAAAGATCAAGACAAAGCGGTTGATTTCATTAATCAAATGGCGAAAGTGTATCGTTACGTTTTAGAAAATCAAGAAAATGAATTGGTAAGTTTAGAAAAAGAATTGACTTTTATCGAGTCCTATATTTATTTACTAAAAATTCGTTTTGATGTCAATTTAGTCGTGAAATTCTCACTTGACGAATCTTCAAGATTGAAATACATTCCACCGATGTGTTTGCAATTGTTGGTTGAAAACTGCATCAAACACAACGAAGTTTCTGAAGAAAATCCTTTGGAAATTAAAATTTCATCTGATTCTGATTATTTAAAGATTGTAAATAACTTGCAAGAAAGAACGAATCCTGAGAAAAGTTCTAATACGGGCTTGAAAAATATCCAACATCGGATAGCTCATTTCACTAACAAAGAAGTTTTTATCACAAAAACGGATTCATTTTTTGAAGTAAAAGTTCCTTTATTGACTGTAAATTAAACTCTTTTTATGAAAGCGATTATCATTGAAGACGAGAAATTATCTGCCGAACATTTGGAGAATTTGTTGCAACGAATAGATTCTTCTATTGATATTATTGGCAAATATGATTCGGTTAAGAAAAGTATCGAAGTACTAAAAAAAGGAATACAAGCCGATTTAATTTTCTTAGATATTCATTTAGCAGATGGCTTAAGTTTTGATATTTTTAAGGATATTTCTCTTGAAATACCTGTGATTTTCACAACAGCATATAACGAATATGCGATCAAAGCGTTTGAGTTAAACAGCATCGATTATTTATTGAAACCAATTGGACGCGAAGAACTTTCAAAAAGTATTGAAAAATTCAAACGAATTGAAAAGTCGAAGTATAATTTAGATAAAATTTTACCGCTTTTGAATTCACAAATGAGTCAGCATTACAAAGCTCGTTTTCTTGTGAAGTTAGGAGAAAATATCAGTTCGA
>JAZKEO010000018.1:0-41226 GCA_040386975.1 Bacteroidota bacterium
AAAGACAAGTTCTCCCCCAACTCTCAAATTCAAAACTGTACGCATTTGTGGTCTTGCCTCTTGATTTACTGGTGTGTAATCATAAGGAACATAACTTGAATCAGTTGTGGTTTTCAAATGAGCAAATTGATAATTTACTACTTCTAAATCAACGTTTATACAACCTCGAGTTCCAAAAACATAAGCTGCTGAAGCTACAACTTTTGTTGGAGTTCGCAATCTATATTTATAATTTCCGACAGGTTTATTAGATTCTGTCGTTCTGTAGATTGTGTCTTTGTGGTAGGAAGTCATTTTCGCACTAAAATCATCTGTTAATTTGAAAAATGTTGGTGTTTGCAGACTTAAACCCAATCTCAAATTTTCTACGGGCAAATAAATTACGCCTAATTTTAAATTACTCCCAGAACCTTTTGTTTTTAAATGGTATTCGTAATCAAAAGAATCAAGCGTAACTCCCTCTGAATTTGTTGCTTCTTCTGAATGATAATAATCTTCTTGGTATTTCCCTGTTTTTATTCCAATATTTCCACCAATGTATAATTTGTTCATATAGTTTGTACTCAAAGTGAAATTATATTCAGAAATTCCACCTGAATTTTCAACCCTTCTTCTGTGAATAACGTCAGCATAATTCAATCTTGGAACGTAACCTCCTGCCCCATTTTCATCAATTGCATACGTGTCCCATGCTAATGCCGAAGAAAAAGGCAATTCGTCATAGATAAAATCAGGAGAAACTTGGTCAGCAATCGTACAAAAATTGTCCAGCAGAGAACTAAATTGTTGTCCAGAATAAGAATAAGAATCCTTGAAATTCTGTAAACGATTAAAACTAAAGCCAAATTGCGTAAAAATGAAACCTTTATTTTGCTCTGAAACATCACTTGTCAAAACGAAACCTAAATTGTTTAATTTAAAAGAATTGAATTTATTTTGAGTTTCATTGTTATTAAATGTCGCTTTATTTAAAATACTTGTATTCTGAAACCCCATTCCAAAAGTCGAAGAAGAATATCTTCCGTAACCAGCAGGATTTATCGAAGCGGAACTCAAATCTGCACCCAAAGCACCAAATGAACCTCCCATGGCTTCAAAACGAGCCGAACCAAAAACTTGTGTTTCAGAAAAGCGAATTAAATCACGTACATCTTGCGAAAACAAAGCACACGAAATTCCAGTAAAAAAGATTAGTATGAAGCCTTTCATTAAGTTCAAGAAAATTAATTATGGTCTTCTTCCTCCAGAGTTTGTACCTCCTGTAGATCCTGAACGCGATGGAGTTGCAGTTGAACCACCACTCGATTTTGGACTTTCAACAGTAACCGATCTTCCTGTGTTTGTGCTACCACTTCTTTCGTTTACAACACGTGTTCCTGCTCCACTTTGAGAATTTGATTGAGAATTTCTCACATTTGTATTTGTAGTAGAAACTCTTGTTCCTGATTTTGACAAACCTGTTCCTGAGGTAACCGGACGACTGGTCGAAGTAGTTTTTGTATCTCCATTTTTAATTGGTGAACTACTAGTTCTTTGAACAGATTTTGTTGTTGAACCTTTGTTTTCGGCGTAAATATTAGTGTTTGGCTTAGTAGAAATCCCTTTCATTCCTGAAGCAGAAGATCTTCTTCCATTATTCACTCCTGCAATCGAATTTCTAGGTCCTTGGTGGAAATTAGTTGAACTAATTTGAGGTTTGACATTAGTATTGTTGTTATTCCAATTATTTCCGTTCCAATTATTGTTATTCCAACAATTGATACTTCCATAAGGGTTACCGTAATAGTATGGGTAACCATAATAAGAACTTCCAAACATCGAATAATTATTAAACTCATCATAATTATATGGAGAATAATGGTGGTAATAAAATCCGTTGTAAAAACCGCTATTATAAACTTGCCCATTACTAAAAACCACTGGAGCATAAACATAACTTTGTGGATAATGAAATGGATCGCAATATGGTGAATATATCAAATTAGTACCTCCAAAACGATTAGACATAGTTGATCGAGAATAAACAGAATTCACATTGCCTTTATCGCGTTTAAATTTGTAATTTTCATACGAAGTTTCATCATTTACAACGTCGCCACTTGGCAAAGAAGGATTTTTTGAAACGTAAACATCGTCATCATCAACACGACTTATAGACGCACAACTCGAAACTAAGTTTACAAAAAGAAAAAGACCAAGAATATAATTAAAAACTTTCATGACAATAGAATTAACTTATTTACTCAAAGATAAACAAATTTTTTAACTTTGCAAGAGAATTAACAAAATTTTATAACTAGAATTCCAATAAAAAAAGATGGCTCAAAAATTCGCTACAAGAGAAGAAGATTATTCAAGATGGTACAATGAACTGGTTGGACGTGCAGATTTAGCTGAACATTCAGGTGTAAAAGGTTGCATGGTTATTAAGCCTTATGGTTTTGCCATTTGGGAAAAAATGCGTGATATTTTGGATGCAAAGTTCAAAGAAACTGGTCACTCAAATGCTTATTTCCCGATTTTCATCCCGAAGAGTTTATTTGAGGCAGAAGAAAAAAACGCAGAAGGTTTTGCCAAAGAATGTGCAGTTGTTACTCACTACCGTTTAAAGGCTGATCCAAATAACAAAGGAAAATTAATTCCAGATCCAGATTCAAAATTAGAAGAAGAATTGATTGTTCGCCCTACAAGTGAGGCAATTATCTGGAATACATACAAAGGTTGGATTCAATCGTACAGAGATTTACCAATTTTGATTAATCAATGGGCAAATGTTGTTCGTTGGGAAATGAAAACACGTTTATTTCTTCGTACAACTGAGTTTTTATGGCAAGAAGGTCACACGGCTCATGCTACAAAAACGGAAGCAATTCAGGAAACAGAACAAATGTTGGATGTTTATACAGAATTTGCTGAAAACTACATGGCGATGCCGGTAATTAAAGGTTTAAAGTCTGAAAGTGAGCGTTTTGCTGGAGCTGATGAAACTTATTGCATTGAAGCAATGATGCAAGATGGAAAAGCACTTCAAGCTGGAACATCACACTTTTTAGGTCAAAATTTCGCCAAAGCTTTTGATGTGAAATTTGCCGATAAAGAAGGAAAATTAGATCACGTTTGGGCAACTTCTTGGGGAGTTTCAACACGTTTGATGGGAGCTTTAATCATGACACATTCTGACGATGAAGGTTTGGTATTACCTCCAAAATTAGCTCCAATTCAAGTAGTTATCGTTCCGATTTACAAAAATGAAGAAGAATTTAAACTTGTTTCAGAAAAAGCCTTAGAGATTAAAAAATCTTTACTAGCAAAAGGAATTAGCGTGAAATTTGATGATGATGACAACCGTCGTCCAGGATGGAAATTCGCTGAATACGAAGTAAAAGGTGTTCCTGTTCGTTTGGCAATTGGTCCAAGAGATTTAGCTGAAAATAAAATCGAATTAGCTCGTCGCGACACAAAGGAAAAAATGACGATTTCCATTGATGGACTTGAAAATTTCATTGAAAACTTAATGAATGAAATTCAAGATAATCTTTACACGCGAGCTTTAAAATACAAAGAAGAAAACATGCATACTGTTGATTCTTACGATGAGTTTAAAGAAAAAATTGAAACTGTCGGTGGATTTTATATGGTTCACTGGGACGGTACAGCAGAAACGGAAGCAAAAATCAAAGAAGAAACAAAAGCTACCATTCGTTGCGTTCCATTAGATGCAAAAGAAGAAATTGGAAAATGTATAGTTACAGGTTTACCTTCAAACAAACGAGTTGTTTTGGCTAAAGCATATTAGGTTTTTAAAAATTAGTTTTTTCTTCGTTGACTTGTAATTTTTAATCCCGATAATTATCGGGACATTTACCAAATGTAAACTACGCTTTAAAAATCTTGTTCGCCTCGAAAAAACTAATTTTCAGTAAAACCTAAAGAATTATTTTCAAATAATTTAATGTCAGACAAATTTCAAAATAAATATAGAATTTCATCAGCCCGATTACAAAATTGGGATTATTCTAACGATGGAGCCTATTTTATAACCATTTGTACAAAAAATAAGGAATACTATTTCGGTGATGTTGAAAATGGAAAAATGAATTTATCCAATATTGGTGTAATTGCCGATTTATTGTGGTTTGAAATAAAAAATCATGCGAAAAATATCGAATTAGGTGAATTTGTTGTCATGCCGAATCATATTCATGGGATATTGATTTTGAATAGAAATAGTACGTCGATCGACGAATTGTATTGTCAAAAATTTACCGATCCAAATGACGGAACGATTGACGGAACGATTGACGGAACGATTGACGGAACGATTGACGGAACGATTGACGTAGAGACAAGGCATGCCTTGTCTCTACGTCAATCGGAATCCGAATCCAATACAGATTCCAATCCCGAACAATCAAAAAAAACCATTGGACAACAACGTTTTCAAAATCAGGGTAAAAACACCATATCATCAATTGTTGGTTCGTACAAATCTGCCGTTACAAAACATTGTAATAGATTGGGTTTCGAATTTGCATGGCAAACACGGTTTCACGATCATATAATTCGTGATGCAAAATCGTTTGAAAATATCCAAAATTACATTGCAAACAATCCCATGAATTGGGAAAAAGATAAATTTTGTGAAAAAGAATAAAATTTTTCTTAATTTAGTAATATGTTAGAAGAAAATAGAAAAGAAGTTTTGGGCTTACTACATAGTAAAGCTGCTTTAAAACAAGATATACATTTTGATACTTTGGAAGTTTTTGGGAGTTTCAAAAAAATTATGCAGGAAGAAGTTGCTTTTTTGAAATCTCAATTGACGGATGAGCGTATTCGTATGCAATATGTAGACAAAGGTCAATATGAATCACAAATTTTTGTAGGTAGTGATTTATTATTTTTCCACATGCACACCAATGTTTTCCTTCTTCCAGACGATCATCCATTCTGGAAATTAAAATATTTAAAGAAAAATAGAGATAATGGTTATTTTGGAATCATCTACATTTACAATTTTTTGGCTCAATCTGTTTTACAAGGTAGAGATAGCGATCCAGGTTATTTAATTGGCCGTATTTTCGTAAATAAAGAGGGGCATTTTTTCATTGAAGGAAAAGGGGCTTTAGGTTTAGAATTTAAAGACGTAGAAAAAAGTGTCATTTCAAACGATTTACTGAAAGATATTTTATACAAATCCTTTAGTTTTGCCGCACAATTTGAGTTACTGTGTCCACCATTTGAAATGATGTCGGAAGTAAACGTTTTGCAAATTCAAGAAATTAGTTCAAGTTTAAACCTTCAAACTGGAAAACGTTTGGGCTTCAAATTCTCAGCAGAAGACCAAGATTTTTACGATTTTAAATAAAAAGAAAAGGCAATATCATTTCTAATATTGCCTTTTTTTTTTTAAATAAACTTATTTTTTCTTACCTTTTCCGTTCCCATTTCCATTATTCCCTTTTTTCTCTTTAACAACAACGACTTTTTTCACTTTTACAGTATTTGGATTATGTGGGTTTCTTTTGTTTTTGTACCAACCTTTGTGTTTCCCATTGTCTTTTTTGTGAACAACAACACATGCTTGTAAGTTCAACAAGAAACCTACAAATAGAACTAAACTTAATAATTTTGCTACTTTTTTCATACTTTTTATTTATTTAGTGTTTCTCAAAGTTAAAAAACACGCATCCAATAGTCAAATAAATTTTGATTTGATTTGGAAGTTTCTATTGTAAACTTAAAACTTGGTCTTTCGTACAAGCCCATTTTCGCGACAATTTCCATCAATTGATCTTCACGAGCAATTAAAAAATTGATAGATTCTCCTTCAACTGTTCCAGCCAAAATCCCTTCCACTTCTCCTTGTGTCACACGGTAACCATTTATTCCAATAATCTCATCGTTTACTGATAATCCAGCATTTTCACATGAAGAATTGGAACGAATTCCTTTGATTACAGTTTTACCATTTGAAGTACCAAAACTTGCTCCAAAATTTGCTTTTTTGCTTCCTGTGTAATCCACTTTTACACCCAAAGGAGCGAAAATTTCTTTAAAGTTTGGCGTTTTCGTTCCGTTTACAAAATCATTAAAAAACGAACTCATATCTTCTCCCATGAAATCAGATAATGCTTTTTGAAATTCCATTTCTGAAAAACCACGATTCAATTTTTTATAATAATCATTGTACAATTTCTGCATAAAATCATCCAAAGATTTTTTCGCATTGAATTTTTGTACAATTTTTGCGTCTAAAATAGAAGCCAACATAGATCCACGCGAGTAATATGTCATGTTTGTATTCGCTGAATTCTCGTTTGGACGATATGCTTTTACCCACGCATCAAAACTTGAGTGAGCAACAGGTTGCACACGAGAACCTTCAGAACCTTCCACATAATTTACTGAACTATTTAATTTTGAAATCATTTGTTCAGCCGTGTAATATCCAGCACGACGCAACAGTAATTCGTCGTAATATGAAGTAAATCCTTCCATCACCCACAATAAACTTGTATAGTTTTCAGCATCGTAATTAAACGGTCCTAGTTCGATTGGTCTAATGCGTTTCACATTCCATAAATGGAAATATTCGTGAGCCACTAAAGACAAAAATCCAATGTATTCATCTCCTTGGTAAGTCCAACGATTGACACTCAAAGTAGTTGAATTACAATGTTCTAAACCACCTTGTCCGTCAACAACATTGTGAATAATAAAAGTATATTCTTTGTTTGGATTTTCACCAAAAACTTTTGTAGCTGTTGAAGTGATATTCGCCATATCTTTTTTCAACACATCAATATCGTAATTTCCAGGAGCATACATAGCAACGTTGTGCTTCACCCCTTCCGACATAAAATCAAAAACAACTTGATTTCCAATTTCAATCGGACAATCAACCAATTGATCGTAATTCATAAACTTATAAGAAAATACATTATCAGAAGCCATTTTTTCATCCCCTTTTGGTAAAGCAGTTGAAACTTTTTTGAACGATTCATGAGGAATGATGGCTAAAGTTCCAGCTTTTTCTTTCAATTTATCGACATACATAAAAACTCCTGTTCCACTTACGTATCCGTGGGTTAAATCCAAGAAACTTGTTCTAACGCTTAACTCAAATGAATAAACTTCGTAGTTAACTTTTACTTTTTTAGCTGAACCTTTTTTGACAATCCACGCATTTTTTGTTTTTTTGACAACATCCAAAACTTTTCCATTTTCATCAAAAGCTTTCACTAAGTTCACATTTTTTGAAAATTCTCTCACCAAATAAGAACCTGGTGCCCAAACTGGCATTTTTACTTCCAATTCATTTTCTTTGAAATCAGAAATAAGCATTTCCACTTCAAAATAATGATTTTGTGGTTTTGGCATTCTCAAAGTATAAGAAATTGATTGAGAATAAATACTTGTTAAACAAAATGTTACAAAAATTAGAGAAAATAGTTTTTTCATGATAAGCTTAGATATTGTTGGTATAAAGTTAGGATTATTATTTAGAATAAAAATAGTATAATTTATAAAGGTTGAATTTGTGTTGATGAAAGGTATTATTTCGACAGGCTCAATAAACCTTCAATTAAATTAAACAATCATAATTCCTTTCGCATTTAATTGCGGAATGAGTTTCATGTTTTTTTCGTTGATTGTTTCTGGTAGGAAAATGAATTTTTTGTCGTACATCACATCTTGAATCCAAAAACTCACCCAATATTCGTTTGACAAACCAAAAACTTCTTCCATAATTGGCTCAATGCGAGCAGCTTCATTCGGCAATAAAATTTCCATGCAATGACGTAAAGTTGACGTTTTAACTTGTTCTCCTGTATTTACATTTTCACCATAACCTTGTGAAGTAATGATGATTCCTTCCATAATTTCATCTTCTTTCAAATTCAAAAGGTAAGTATTGTAAATCATTTCGTCATTTTCACCTTTCTCTTGCACAATTGCAACTGCAACATTTTCGACCTTTGGTCCTAATAATTCTTTACGCATTTTTTATTTTTCTGCTAAATGTTTCCCCATACTCACATAACGAAATAAATCTCCTGGATGTCCGATTTTGTATTTATTTCGATGTTTTTCAATGTTTTTCATACGATCTTCTCCCGTTCTCACGATGATTATATTTTCATTTGGAATGGTGATGATGTATTGACCTAAAATTCCACGGCAATAATAAACAGGATTTTTATTTCCTAAATAGGTCCAAATATGTAAACCATAACGGTAATTTTTTATCTCTTCATCTGTTGTCATTTCTGGATTTTCAAACAATTCTTCCATGTAAGATTCAGGAACTATTTGTTTGTTTTCACCATTTTTGATCCAAACACCTTTTTGTAAAATCAATTTCCCAAGTCGAGCAAAATCTCTTGAAGTTCCGTACAAGCAACAAAATGATTTTTCGTCTCCATTTTCCTTGTCTAAACTCCAATAAGCATCGGATTCACTTCCAATTTGCGACCAAATTTTTTCTTGAGCGTATTGTGTCAAATCTTTTCCAGTCGCTTTTTCGATGACAAAACCTAATAATTGAGAATTTCCACTTTGGTAATTGAAGCGAACTCCAGGTTTTTCAATTGCTTTTTGTCTAGTAACCAAACCATACAAATCCGTTCCGTAGTAAGATTCGGCATTTTCTGACAAGGGATTTTTGCCACTTTCTTCCCAATCCAAACCTGATGACATCATCAATAATTGGCGAATCGTAATCTTGTTTTTGTCCCCTTCTTTAAATTCAGGAATGTAAGTTGAAACTTTTTCATCAAGTGATTTAATTTTACCTTCACCAACTGCAATACCAACTAAAAGCGATACAAATGTTTTGGTTGCTGAAAAACTGTTTGAAACCGTATTTTTTTCATGCCCATTCCAATATTTTTCAAAAACCAAGGTGTCATTTTTAAAAACCAAAAAGGATGAGCCTTTTAAGGAAGTGATAAATTTTTCATCTTCTGCTGAAAGTGATTTTTGATTCTTTTTTTCAATCCATTGATAAGCTTCTCCTGATTTTTTTAAAGTTTGAAATGCAAAAACATCTCTGTCATAGATACTTGGTCCTGTTCTACCTTTACAATAGGTATTGTATATTCCTTTGTACAAATAAAATCGACCAGAAAGTATGACAAATAAATTCGCCACAATAAATAGTAAAATTACTACTTGAAGAATACGTTTCAATATTTTCTTAATCAATTTCATGCTAATTGGATGATTTTGTTTTCAAGAAACTCAAATTCAAATAGTTGTGATATTTTTTGTTTAAAAACCTCAATCACTTTTTCCATGTCTAATTCAAATCCAAGTTCTTTCTGCATGGAAGTTACAGATTTATCTTCAATTCCGCAAGGGATAATATGAGAAAAATAAGATAAATCGCTATTAATATTAAAACCAATTCCGTGCATGGTCACCCAGCGGGAACATTTTACTCCCATTGCACAGATTTTACGTGCATTTTCAGTATTTACATCCAACCAAACTCCTGTGTATTCTTTTACTCTATTTCCTTCAATTCCAAACTCTTTCAGAGTTTGAATAACAGCCTCTTCCAGAAAACGCATGTATTTGTGAATGTCTGTAAAAAAATAATCCAAATCTAAAATCGGATAAACAACCAATTGTCCTGGTCCGTGATAAGTAATATCACCTCCCCGATTTATTTGGTAAAAATTTGCTTCTTTTTCCTCTAATTGATTTTCGTTTAACAACAAATGTTCACTCGAACCACTTTTCCCAAGCGTATAAACGTGTGGATGCTGACAAAAAATCATGTAATTCTTTGTTTTCTCTTCAGACTTTCCATTTCGTAAAGCGATTTTCTGTTGTACCGATTTCTGAAAAAGTTCTTCCTGAAAGTCCCAAGCTTTTTTATAATCTACTAATCCTAAATCTATTGGAATTACTTGGTTCATTTGTGTTTTTTTGTGCAAAATTAAGAAAAAACTCAATTCAAAATAACAATTCTATATTTTGTCAGAGTTGAATTTTGCTCCAAGTCAAGAAAATAAGTTCCAGAAATCAATTTAGAAACATTTAAGCTATTTTCATTCAAGATTATTTCTTGAATTTTTCCGTTTAGGTCATAAATTGTTGCCTTTTCAAAATCAATTCCATTTAGTTTAATTTCTCCTGTTACAATTGGATTTTCAAACAAAATTGGATTTTCTTTTTCTATTTCCTTCGTTGAATTTTCTAAATTGCACACTGGAGCAGAACTTTCAACTTGATTCAAAACACCATTTTCTACATACCAGTTTTCCCAAACACCACCAACGCCTGAAAGCCAATCATTCAAATTAAATGTTTGACTTCCATTCATCGTTCCTTTTGCATGATAGACTTTTAACGCCATTCCGCTTTTGTTCCAAGTTAAAGGTGCATTTGCTTCACAAGATTCTGGAGTCAAATCACTTAGTTCACAATTTGTTTGAATGAAATAAACATCTTCATCATAATTTGGATAATCTCCATAAATCTTACACATACCTAAGGAATCAATGCAAACCGATGTATATTCGTCACAGGCAATTCCTTTTCCTTGAATTTGAAAATCTGTGAACATTCTACTCAAAAAAGCTACATGTCTTCCTTTTCTATCAGGATTATCATAATGAGTATCTGTAATTACATCTTCCAAATATTCATTCTTTAAAAAAGGTAAATTTGATACAGTCATAGTTGAAGAAAATGGATTCGCTAAAGCTGTGGCACTTGAAATCGTTCCATTTTCAGCAGAAAAATAACACGATCCTTGAATTGCCATTCCTGCACTAGTACCTCCAATGACGATTTTACGTACATTAATCGCCTCATTTATCAAACTATCCATTGGTGTATTTCTCCAATAAGAAATATAATCCCATTGATCTCCTCCTGCAAACCAAATCGCTTCAGCTTTTTTAATTTTATCGTGAAGGTAAGTTTCATTTGAAGCACTTGCATTATTGCAAACAATTGTTTCAACCGAATTAATCGTAACACCTAACTGATTCATAAAATAATCATTGTATCCATCAGATCCACTTGCTCTTAAAACTAATACATCACCTTGATTTGCTTGTTTTAAAAACCATTTCATGGCTTCATCGTGTTCTGTTGCTCCTCCCATTAAACAAATTCCGCCTTTAGGACCTGTAATCACATCCGTTTGATTTCCAGCAAAATAAGAAGTGTAATTTTGTGAGAAAGAAAAGGAACAAAAAGTTAAAAATAAAAAGCTTAGGTATTTCATAGAGTATAATCAGTTTTTGTTTTTAATCTCAAATGTAAACATATTATTCCCAAATTAAAGTCCAACATGAGAATTATTTGATTTTAAAGAATTTAAGTGAAATTAATGTTGTAATCTTTTGATTTTCAAAAATAAATCTGTACTTTTGCACCCGATTTAGTTCGAAAAATAGTCGTTAATCTTGATTCAGGCGACTTTTAGTAGTATTAACAACTTTCGAGGGTATCAAGATTCTTGAGAAATACAATTTAAAAAAGCCAGATGGCAGAAACACAAATTATTGGGCAGGGAACTGCTGATTTTGATTGGGATGCGTTAGCATTAGACGGATACAACAAAATCGAACGTGCTGAACTTTCAGACAAATACGAAGCAACTTTAAGTTCAATCAATGAAAAAGAAGTAATTGAAGGGACAGTTGTTGTATTAACAAAAAGAGAAGCCGTAATTAATGTTGGGTACAAATCTGAAGGAGTAGTTCCTGTAAGTGAGTTCCGTTACAATCCAGATTTAAAAGTTGGAGATACAGTTGACGTTTACGTTGAGTGTCAAGAAGACAAATTTGGACAATTAATTATTTCTCACCGTACAGCTCGTATGCACAAAGCATGGATTCATGTAAATGATGTATTGCGTACAGGTGAAATTATCACAGGTTTTGTGAAATGTCGTACAAAAGGTGGTTTAATCGTTGACGTTTTTGGTTTAGAAGCTTTCTTACCAGGATCTCAAATTGACGTGAAACCAATCCGTGATTACGATGTTTACGTTGGTAAAAACATGGAGTTTAAAGTTGTGAAAATCAACCAAGAGTTCCGTAACGTTGTTGTTTCTCATAAAGCTCTTATTGAGGCTGAATTAGAAGAACAGAAAAAACACATTATCTCTGGTTTAGAGAAAGGACAAGTATTAGAAGGTATCGTTAAAAATATCACTTCTTACGGTGTATTCATCGATTTAGGTGGTGTTGACGGTTTAATTCATATTACAGATTTATCTTGGGGACGTGTTACACATCCAGAAGAAATCGTTCAATTAGATTCTAAAATCAATGTTGTAATCTTAGATTTTGATGACGACAAAAAACGTATCGCTTTAGGTTTAAAACAATTACAAGCTCACCCTTGGGATGCTTTAGACACTGAATTGAAAGTTGGTGACAAAATCACTGGTAAAGTTGTTGTTTTAGCTGATTACGGTGCATTTATTGAAATCGCTCCAGGAGTTGAAGGTTTAATCCACGTTTCAGAAATGAGCTGGTCACAACATTTACGTTCTGCTCAAGATTTCTTAAAAGTTGGTGATTCTGTTGAAGCATTAATCTTAACGTTAGATAGAGAAGAAAGAAAAATGTCATTAGGTATCAAACAAATGATGCCAGATCCATGGGATGCTATCGAAGCGAAATTTGCTGTAGGTACAAAACATGACGCAAAAGTGCGTAACTTCACAAACTTCGGTGTTTTTGTTGAATTAGAAGAAGGAGTTGATGGATTAATCCACATTTCTGACTTATCTTGGCAAAAGAAAATCAAACACCCTTCTGAGTTCTGTAAAGTTGGTGATGATATGAAAGTTGTTGTTTTAGAAATCGATCGTGAAAACCGTCGTATCTCTTTAGGACACAAACAATTAGAAGAAAATCCATGGGATGTATTTGAAACTATCTTCGGAGAAGGTTCAATTCACCAAGGAACAATCATCGAAACAAAAGATAAATCAGGTATCGTAGCTTTACCTTACGGTGTTGAAGGAATTTGTCCTGCAAAACACTTAAGAAAAGAAGACGGAACAAACGCGAAAATCGAAGAAACGTTAGATTTCAAAGTAATTGAATTCAACAAGGAAACGAAAAAAATCGTTGTTTCTCATACACGTTTATTTGAAGAAGGTGATGATAAAGCTCCAGCAGCAAAAAGTACAGGTGCTAAAAAATCTACTGGTAATTCTGGTGGTGGTTCAGCAACTTCTCAAGCTGTAAAAGCGATTAACCAAAATTCTGAAAAATCTACTTTAGGTGATTTAGATGCTTTGTTAGCGTTGAAAGACAAAATGAAAGGTGAAGGAAAGTAATCTTTTCTAAACTTTAAAAATACGAAACTCCTCAGTCGCAAGATTGGGGAGTTTTTTTGTTTATGAATTTATTTTTTATATATTTGAAAGTGAAAATGAACGAAAAAAAAGGATATTATATATTGATTTACTCCCAAATTCCAGGGGATAAAAACACTTTCATTACACATTTGAGCAAGGTATTAAAATCATCAGAAACAAAATCTAAACTGGATCTTAATGTAGAACAGACGAGAACATTGGATATTTTCATTAAAGGATATTGGGTTCTTTCTATTGAAAAATGTGAGTTCTGTGACAATTTGCTCTTTATAGAGACAGGAGGATTTAGTCCTACTTCTTTATACCGGCTTTTTTACACCTTATTTCTTAAATTGTTTCAGATTGAAGCAAAGGACTTTGAAATAGTTTTGTCCGATGATTTTGAGAAGCTAAATGAAAATTTTGATCAAAGATGTATAACGAGAAAATCAATGTATGATTTTTTTTCTTCAGGAGATTTGGATGTTGTAAAAGTAAATGGTGAAAGATTCGTTGAAAAAGAATTTGACTTTGAAAAATTTTGGATAGCAATTGATGATAAAGTATCTATAGAAAAAGCTTGGTATTCTATTTCTAAAAAATTAGAGCTAGATGATTGGGACTTGGTTACATATGATTTTATCGGTCTGAGTTTGGAAGATTATTACAATGAAACAGAAAAATTTATATCGTACTGGAATTCAAACTCAGTAAATCTATCTCCTGATATTTTTCAGCTTGAAGATGAAAATGAAATTGAATCCATTGTAAGGATAATAAAAGATTGGGACTGTAATTTATATTTAATAAAATACAACAAAAAATTACTCGAAATTGGCTCAAGTGTTTTCTACGAAATGCTTGTGAAAACTACAACGGAGAGGAAATTAAATAAATTCGCAAGATTGAGGAGTTTTTTTTGCTATAATCAATAGAATTTACAGTTTGAATAAATATTGTTTTTGCTCCCTTTAAAATTTGTAACTTGTAGCATAAAATTTAGCTATTGAAAAAAATTGTACACTTACTTGTTTTGTTCTTGACTTTAAACTTTCAGTTTTCTGCTCAAGTTCCAAATTCAGGCTTTGAAGATTGGAGTGTTGATTCCTTAGTTAATGAAAATCCTATTGGTTGGCAAACAAGTGACTTAGACCATAATAACGCCATTTCAAAAACTACTGACAGTTATTTAGGTGATTTTGCAATGCAAGTTACTATTCATTTGGATAGCATACCTCCAAGTTTTGAAGGAAGTTATGCATCTACTTGGGCGATTTCTCCTAATTTCGTCAGAAATTCGGCTATAGGAGCTTCTTTTTATTTAAAATGTGATAGCCTATCAGAATATGTATTTACTTATATTGCTATTTATGGAAGATCTGGTTGGGGGCAATGTCTTGGGGTTTGGACTACTTATAATTTAATTCCAACTTATTCACTGATTGAAATTCCATTTGACTTAAGTAAAATTGACAATAGTATTCATGATAGTATTTCTATAATTATTGGTGCTTCCTCACCTACAAATTCAAAAGGAGTTACTTTGGGTAATCTAAATTTAAAGATTGACAATATAAAGCTTATTACTAAAGAAGATTCTGTAGTCAATAATACAATAAATGTTTATCCAAATCCATTTGGTGACGAATTAACAATTTCTGTTAATTCCTTAAATCTTCTATTCAATTTTATTGTTTATGATGAAACAGGAAAAATAGTTGAAAAAGGATTTTCAGACACAGAATTAACTCATTTGAATACAAAAAACTGGAGACAAGGAAATTATATCATAAAGCTTTATGAAGAATCAAGTGGTAATTTTCTAAATCAATATGCGATTGTGAAAGGAAAGTGAAGTTTATTTTCAAGGGAAAAACCTATAAATTTCTTTCCTGTGCAAAAAACGAGTTAATTCAATTTTATCTTCATTCAAATAGAATCCAAGTCTATATAGGCCAATTTTAATTCGATAAGCAGTTTTATTTGCTTTCAGCTTTTTAACATTAGAAATTTCTCTAATATTCTCAGCTTTTTTGAATTCTAAAATACAAGTTTCGATGCTGAGTAAAACTTTTTTATCATTAATTTTAGAGATATCTTTTAAGAAGGAACGATCGTATAAAACAATCATTTTTTTAATTTTTTGAAAATCTCTTCTTCATCAACAAATTCCCCTGTTCGTCCCTCTTCCATCGCATTAAAAAAAGCATAATCTTCTTTTTCCTCATTACTCAGAATTTTCACAGAAACGCCCAATTTTTTAGCCAAATCAGCTAATAATTTCATATTTGATTTGGAATTACTATTTAAAATAAGTGATTGCATGTGTTCTTTTTTACAAATTTATGAAAAAAATGCTTTGCTTTTTAAAAAACTATTTACTCCGCTTGTAATTTCAACAACTTCTTATTCATGCTTTCCAAGGAAATGTTGTAAATCTCTTTCATTTCATCTTGTCGAGCACCATAATATTCTAACGATTTTTCAAATTGCTTGAACGAAACATCATGTTTCTTTAGAATTAAATCTCCAGAAGATTTTACAGATTCTTGAAATTGACTAATATGTGGGAAACGATTTTGAATGTGATTTTCAATGACCATAATTTCCTCTAAAATCAAAGCCATTTTTTCTTTTGAAATCAAATTCGTGGGCTCTGGAACTTGATTAATTTTCATTTCACAGGAAATAAAACCAAGTAGTACCATTAAAATCAAGTAAATTGCTTTCATTTTCTATCGAATTTCAAACGTTGACCAAAAATAGCATCATTAACTTTTCCATTTTCATAAACGATGTTTCCGTTTACAAAAGTTGAGTGAATTGAATTTGAGAAAGTTGTTCCTTCAAAAGGAGACCAGCCACATTTGCTCAAAATATTCTCTTTTTTCACCTCGTAAGCTTGATTTTCCTGAATCAAAACTAAGTCAGCAAAATAACCTTCGCGAATAAAACCTCTTTCTTGCACTTTAAAACATTTCGCTGGAGCATGAGCCATTTTCTCCACAAGTTTTTCCAAGGAAATCTTACCTTCCTTTGCTTTTTCAAGCATGGCTAGTAAAGCATGTTGAACTAAAGGTCCACCAGATGGAGCTTTGAAATAAGA
Organism: Bacteroidota bacterium; assembly: GCA_040386975.1. Classification (GTDB taxonomy): domain Bacteria; phylum Bacteroidota; class Bacteroidia; order Flavobacteriales_D; family Crocinitomicaceae; genus M2408. The sequence goes on from JAZKEO010000018.1 coordinate 16,449, forward strand.
ATTGTTTTTTTCTTCCAAGGTATGCGGAGCGTGATCCGTTGCAATGATGTCAATACGATTATCCAAAACGGCTTTCCAAATTGCTTCTCTATCAGAAACTTTTTTCACAGCTGGATTCCACTTGATGCAATTTCCTTTCATTTTATAATCTTCATCAGAAAACCAAAGATGATGCACACACGCTTCAGCAGTTATCAATTTCTGTTCCAAAGGCAATGAATTATCAAACAATTCGAGTTCTTTTGCTGTTGAAATATGTAAAATATGCAGACGTGTTCCGTATTTTTTTGCCAAACGAACAGCCAAAGAAGATGAAAGATAACACGCTTCTTCGTTTCTGATAATTGGATGCATTTCTATCGGAACATTTTCTCCATATTGTGCTTTTGCAAGTTCGATATTTTTTTGAATCGTCGCTTCATCTTCACAATGTGTGGCAATTAACAATGGTGGAACGCGTTGAAACAAAGAATCCAATGTTTTTTCGTTGTCAACCAACATATTTCCTGTCGATGAACCCATGAAAACTTTAATTCCACAAACATTTTCATGATTTGTTCTCAAAACTTCTTCCATATTATCATTGGAAGCTCCCATGAAAAATGAATAATTTGCAGGAGAATTTTGTGAAGCAATGTCGTATTTATCTTGCAATAATACTTGCGTCAAAGTATTTGGAACGGTATTTGGCATCTCCATAAAAGAAGTAATACCGCCAGCAACAGCCGAAATAGATTCAGATTTAATTGTTCCTTTATGTGTTAAGCCTGGCTCTCTAAAATGTACTTGATCATCGATACAACCTGGAATTAAAAGCAAACCTTCAGCATCAATTTCCAAGGCTTTTCCATGAACTGAAATCGAAGGAGCAATTTTTTCTATCCGATCATTTTTGATCAAAACATCCGAAACAAAACGTTTCCCTTCGTTGATGATTGTTGCGTTTTTTATTATTGTCGTCATGTTGGATATTAAGATGTTAGGACTTCAAGATATTAAGACAAAATTTACACATCCATTTTTCTCATTTTCCAAACGCCATAAAATGCTTCTTTGAAAATACCTGAACTCATTTTTGATTCGCCTTTTTGTCTATCGATAAACGTGATTGGAACTTCTTGAACTTTAAATCCGTGTTTTATAGCTGCAAATTTCATGCAAATCTGAAAAGCATATCCTTTAAACGGAATGTTATCTAATTTTATTTTTTCTAACACATTTCGGTGGTAACATTTAAATCCTGCCGTTGTATCTTTTATTCCAATAAATAAGATTAATCGAACGTAAATGGAAGCGAAATAAGACATCAAAATACGATCCATAGGCCAATTTGAAATTTTTCCACCTTTGCAATAACGTGAACCGATGCTGAAATCTGCTTTTCCATCAACTAATGGTTTCAAAAGTCTGCTTAAATCATCTGGATTATGAGAAAAATCACAGTCCATTTCAAAAATATATTCGTAATCATTTCTCAAAGCCCATTTGAAGCCGTGAATGTAAGCCGTTCCAAGTCCCATCTTCCCCATTCTCTCTTCCAAAAAGAGTTTTCCAGGAAATTCAGCGATTAAATCTTCTACGCACAAAGCCGTTCCATCGGGAGAATTATCGTCAACAATAAGGATGTGAAAATTATCTTGATAAGCCAAAACCTGTCGAATCATGCGTTCAACATTCTCAATTTCATTATACGTTGGAATAATTACGACACTTTTTGACACGCTCGAAGCTTAAAAATTGAAAATTATTTGTTTGTAGATTCGGATATTTGACGTAAAAATAAATATAAATTTTGAGTATTTAGTTTTTTAAGAAAAAGAATGTTTTTTTTCTTTTTTGAACCTCAAAGAGTAAAAGAAATGAAGAAAAATGTCATGTGTAATATTTTTAAATTGAACGTTTGAAAATGAAGAATATTATACTTTTTTTGAACCACGGAGAGTAGGAGAATAAGAGAAAATAATTTTATTCAAAGAATAAAATTTAACAAATCAAAACATCAGGCTCTTAAACCTCTTTTTCTCTTACTCTCCGTGGTTCAAAAAGAAAAAAATCTGCGTTAAAGACTAAACTATACTTTGAAGAAAATCTTGGTACGCATTTTCAATTACTTCAAATTCATAGCCCTTTGAAGCTAAATAAGCATGAATTTTTGTCTTTTTCTCAAAGGAATTTTTTACTTTTTCAAGTTCTCGATTTTTCTTTTCAACTAAAGAAATAGCGGTATTCGAATAATCTTCCATTTCAATTGTATTCAAAGCTTTTTGAATGGAATAGGAAGAAATAAATTTCTGCTTTAAATGTTGCTTGATTTTAATTTTCCCCCAACGTTTGATTCTGAATTTACCAGAAACAAAAGCTTCAGCAAAACGTTCTTCATCCACAAAACGGTTGGAAATTAAATCTGCAATCAAGGAGTCGCGTTCTTCCAAAAATAAGCCGTAAGATTGAAGTTTTAAATTCACTTCATACTGACATCTTTCTTGATAGGCACACCAATGTTCAATTTTTAATTTCGCTTCGTGATATGTGAGTTTTTCGGACAAAATTTACAAATTTAATCATAAAAAAACCCTTTGAAAAATCAAAGGGTAATTTCTTCGTTATTTTTATTTACGAATGTATATTCTAATAAGTTGTTTGCAGACATTTTGCGAACCGGAATCCACTTTTTGAATTTGAAGAACCATTTCATTTGTCGGGAAATTAATCCTTTTGTGAAATAAGCTTCTAAATATGGATGAACCAATAAAGAAACATCTTTTTCTTTTCTGTCTAAAAGTAAGAAATTCAAGTTGTTTTCAATTTCTTCTGCAAATAAGATGGAAGCTGAAATTTCTCCTGTTCCGCCACATGTTGGACATGTTTCGTTAGTGATAATTTCCGTCACTGGACGAACGCGCTGACGTGTAATTTCAACAACTCCAAATTTTGAAGGTGGCAAAATATTGTGTTTTGCACGATCAGACTTCATAAATTCTTTCAATTTCTCAAAAAGAATTTTATTGTTTTCTTTATCGTGTAAATCAATGAAATCGATGGCAATAATTCCACCCATATCACGCAATTGCATCACACGAGCGATTTCTTCAGCAGCTTCAATATTTGTTGCTAAAGCATTGTTCTCTTGACCTTCAGTACCTTTTCTATTTCCACTATTCACATCCACAACGTGCATTGCTTCTGTGTGTTCAATAATCAAATATCCACCAGATTGAAGTGGAACTTTTTTACCGAAAAGTGATTTTATTTGTTTACTGATTCCAAACTTCTCAAAAATATCGATTTTACCGTCGTAATATTTAACGATTTTTTCTCTTTCTGGAGCAATTCCGCTTACGTATTCACGAATTTCGTTCGTAAGATGATTATCGTTAACGTGAATGTTTGAAAAGTCTCCGTTTAATAAATCTCTTAAGATAGAAGCTGTTTTGTCGATTTCACCCAAAACTTTTTTCGGCGGTTTTGCCGTCTTTAGGTTTTCGAACATCGTAGCCCACTTATCAGTCAGATTTTTTAAATCTTGATCGATTTGTTCTACTTTTTTGTTTTCAGCAACAGTTCTGATGATAACACCAAAGTTTTTAGGTTTGATGGATTCCAACAAATTTCTAAGTCTGTCTCTTTCTTCAGGATCTTTAATTTTTTGTGAAATAGAGATTTTATCAGAAAAAGGAACAAGCACCAAATACCTTCCAGCAAGTGTTATTTCGGCACACAAACGTGGACCTTTACTTGAAATAGGTTCTTTAGCAACTTGAACTAAGATTTGTTGCGTTGTAGAAAGAATTTCATCGATTTTCCCATCTTTAGGAATATCCTTATCAATTTTAAAATATTGCAAATCAGCAACATTTTGTTTACCCTGAAGTGATTCTTTTGTAAACTTATTGAGTGAAGAAAATTTTGGTCCGAGGTCTAAATAGTGTAGAAAAGCATCTTTTTCATATCCAACATCGACAAAGGCTGCATTTAAACTTGGTACTATTTTTCTAACTTTTCCTAGATAAATATCACCAACTGCAAATTCAGTATTCCCTTGTTCTTCGTGTAATTCAATTAATTTACCGTCACGCAACAGAGCTAACCAGATTCCGTTCGAACGGGAATCTACAATTAGTTCTAAACTCATGAAAGCTAAAAATAAAACGTTAAAAATAAGAATAACTTAGTAAGTTTTCCTACTAAGTTATTCTACTAAATATCGTGGGATTTAAAAAGTAATGTAAAACATAAGTTTTTACAGAAATTTTAAGTTCCCTCATCAACTAAGAAAAATTATTTTTTCTTCTTGTGACGATTTTTTCTAAGTCTTTTTTTACGTTTGTGAGTAGCCATTTTATGACCTTTTCTTTTTTTACCGCTTGGCATAACTATATATATTAAATGTTAAAATAATCTTTTTTATATTCCTAATTAAATAACTAAATCATTGATAATTATTAAATTTTGGAGAGCAAAGATAAGTATTTTAAATCAATTTACAGCAATAAACTGTAAATTAATAAATATTTATTTTACAGAAACTTTGTTTTTTACTTCCTCAACAAATGTTTTTGCAGGTTTGAAAGAAGGAATGTTGTGTGCTGGAATGATGATAGTTGTATTTTTTGAAATATTTCTACCTGTTTTTTCAGCTCTTTCTTTTACGATAAAACTTCCAAAACCTCTCAAATAAACGTTTTCGCTTTTTGCTAATGAAGATTTAATAGAAGTCATAAACGTTTCAACAGTTCTTAAAACTTCTTGTTTCTCTAATCCAGTTTCTGCTGCGATTTCAGCAACGATATCCGCCTTTGTCATTTTTTTATTTGTTTAATTTTAAAATAATATTTTGATTTTCAAGGCACAAAAGTATATATTTAAAAAGATATTACTTTTGTTTTTTTAAAAAAAATCGAAAAAAAGTTAAAATATAATTTAAATGAGTGATTTTCCCCTATTAATTTGCGATTGGTACAGACGAAACAAACGAGACCTACCTTGGCGGGAAAGTAAAAATCCATATTTCATATGGTTGTCGGAAATTATCCTGCAACAAACACGTGTTGATCAAGGAATGAATTATTATTTGAAATTTATCAAACATTATCCAACAGTTTCAGATTTGGCTTTAGCTGACGAGCAAGAAGTTTTGAATGATTGGCAAGGTTTGGGATATTATTCACGGGCAAGAAATTTACATGCGAGTGCGAAAATCATTTATGAAAAGTATCACGGGATTTTCCCAAATAAGTATGAAGAAATTTTAAACTTAAAGGGAGTTGGAACTTATACTGCTGCTGCGATTTCATCTTTTGCATTTGATCTTCCTTATGCAGTTTTAGATGGAAATGTGTTTCGTGTTTTGAGTCGCGTTTTTGATATTGGAACAGCAATTGATTCAAATGAAGGAAAAAAAGAATTCTCTCAATTAGCACAAGAAATTCTGCCTTTAAACAACGCTTCAGAATACAATCAAGCGATTATGGAATTTGGAGCTTTGTATTGTAAACCGACAAATCCCGATTGTCAGAACTGTGAAATAAATTCAAAATGCTTGTCTTTTGCAAATAAAACAATTGAAAATAGACCATTAAAAATCGGGAAAACAAAAATCCGAAAGCGCTATTTTTACTATTTCATTTTAACTGATTTTAAGGAACTTATTATTACAAAAAGAACTGAAAATGACATTTGGAAACATTTATTTGAATTTCCAAAATTTGAGTTTGAAAACGAACAAGATCTGAGTGAAATTGAAGAAAAACTAAAAGCTCTTTATCCTTTTTTAAGTCTTAAAACTTTTACTGAGAAAAAACACATTTTGAGTCATCAGCATATTTTTTCAACGTTTTTTGTGCTCGAATTGAAAGATTTGAAGTCAAATTTGAAACATGAAAATGAATCTGTAATAAAAATTGAAGATTTAAGCGATTATCCTTTGCCAAGATTGATAGACCGATTTTTGGAAAATAATTCTGATAAATTGTTTAAATAATTTTGAGAAAGCGTTTAAATTTTCTAATCAAATTTGTATCTTTGTAAAAAACAGAATAAAATGGCTGGAAGTGTAAATAAAGTGATTTTGATTGGTAATTTAGGTAAAGATCCTGAAATTAGAAGATTAGAAAACGGTGCTGTTGTAGCGAATTTTTCAATTGCAACATCTGAAACTTACATTGAAAAAGCAACTGGGGAAAGAAAAGAAAACACCGATTGGCATAACATTGTTGCCTGGAGAGGTTTAGCCGAAGTGATTGAAAAATATATCAAAAAAGGTACAAAAGTTTACGTTGAAGGGAAATTAAAAACCCGTTCTTGGCAGGACAAAGAAGGAAATACACGTTACACAACTGAAGTTTTAGCTGAAGAATTAACGATTTTATCTTCTCGTCAGGATGGAGAACGTCCACAAGAAGATAAACCACAGTATTCAAATCAAGGAGCACCGACAAATCCTTCACCAATGCCTGAAATTAATCAAGATTTAGACGATGATTTACCATTTTAATTTAAAATTCAAATAAAATGAGTGGAATCTTAATTTCTATTTTAATTATTATCGTTTTACTTATTTGTTCGGCTTTGATTTCTGGTTCTGAAGTTGCTTTTTATTCACTCAGTCCAGCGGAAAAAATCTTGTTGAAGAACGAAGATTCAAAACACGCCAATTTAGCGAAAAAATTACTCGAAAAACCGCAAGAATTATTAGCTACTATATTGATTGCTAACAATTTTATCAATGTTGGAATTGTTATTTTGTCGAGTTCTTTACTCTCACAATTGTATCCACCGACGCCAGAAAATGAAACTGTTCGTTTTATAATGGAAGTCTTTTTGATCACTTTTGTGATTTTATTAATTGGGGAAGTTATTCCAAAAGTGTACGCCACAAAAAATGGAATTAGTTTGGCGAAATTTATGGCTCGACCACTTTCCATTTTTAGTATTATTCCACCTTTTTCTTGGTTGAAGAATTTTTTGACTCGAGGAACAAATATTATCAATAAATACGCAAAAAAGCGAGCTATAAAAATCACTTCCGACGAGTTGGAACAAGCTTTGGTACTCACAAAAGAAGAAGCAACAAGCGAGGAAGATCACAAGATTTTAGAAGGAATTATCAAATTCGGGAATACAGATGTAAAACAAATTATGCGTTCTCGTATGGAAGTTGAAGCCTTTGAAGAATCGTCCAGTTTTGCTCAGATTTTGGAGTTTATTTTGAACGCCGGATATTCTCGAATTCCAATTTATAAAGATACTTTTGATAACGTAAACGGAATTTTATACATTAAAGATTTACTTCCATATTTTGATGAAGGCCCTGATTTTGAATGGAATAAATTGACTCGGAAACCATTTTTTGTTCCTGAAAACAAAAAAATTGACGATTTATTAAAAGAATTTCAATCAAAAAAAATGCACATGGCAGTTGTCGTTGATGAATACGGTGGCGCAAGTGGAATCATCACTTTGGAAGATGTTTTAGAAGAAATTATTGGAGACATTACAGACGAATTTGACGAAGATGATATTGTTTTCAAACAAGAAAATGAAAATGAATTTATTTTTGAAGGAAGAACTTCTTTAATTGATTTTTACAAAATTATTGAAACTGACGGAAAAGAATTCGAGTCTTTAAAAGGAGATTCAGATTCATTAGGTGGATTTATGATTGAAAACGCCGGAAGAATTCTTAAAAACAGAGAATCTATTGAGGTAGGAAATGTGAAATTGATTGTACTTTCTTCCGACAAAAAACGAATTAAATCTATTAAAGTAATTTTAGAAGACGAGAATGAAGAATTATAAAATCATACTTTTATTTTTTATTGGAATTTTAACCTTCAGTTGTGGTGAAGAAATTGCGATTCCCAAACCACCAACTTATTTGAGATTGGATTTACCAAAACACGAATATGTAAAGTTCAAGGAAAAAAATTGTTCTTATCAGTTTGAGATTTCCAAAATGTTTAAAATTCGTGAAGTAACGAACGAATTAGGCTTAACATGTCACAAAGACATTGACTTGGGAGCTTTAAATGGAATCATTCATTTTTCATTTATTCCGATGGAAAAACCTTTGGGAGATTACATCGATTTCGCAATTGACAAGGTGGATGAGCACAAAATCAAAGCGAGTGCGATTGAAGATAGTTTAATCATCAATAAAAAAAATCGTGTTTATGGAACTTTTTTCGAGTTGCAAGGCGATGTGGCTTCTCCTTTTCAATTCTATTTAACGGATTCCGTTTCAAAATTTGTGAGTGGTGTTGTTTACTTAAATAAAACACCAAAATATGACTCTTTAAAGCCTAGTTTACAGTATTTAAAAGTGGACTTACTACAATTAATAAACACTTTTTCTTGGGAATAACTTAAACCATTTTACAATGAAAATCTTACTTTCGCCAGCTAAATCTATTCAATTTTCTTCCGATTTTCCACAAGTGAATTTTTCAAGTTGTGAATTTTTGGATGAATCTGAAAAATTAGTCAAAAAGCTACAAAAATACAAGGTAAAAAAATTAAGTGACCTTTTCCATGTTTCAAAAGAAATTGGTGAATTAAATTATGCTCGTTTTCAAAATTGGGAACGTCCAGTTGAACTTGTAAACGAAACAATTCCAGCAGTTTTTGCTTTTTCGGGCGAAGTTTACAGAGGTTTGGACATCAAATCCTTGAAAGAAAAACAACGCGATTATTTGAATGATAATTTGAGGATTTTGTCGGGCATGTACGGTTTATTAAAACCTTACGATTTACTTTACCCTTACCGTTTGGAAATGGGAACAAAAATTGAAATCACACCAAAAATCAAGAATTTATACCAATTTTGGGGAGATAAAATTACGGACAAATTGAATTCTGAAGAAAGTGAAACAATCGTAAACTTAGCTTCCATCGAATATTTTAAGGCAGTAAATACAAAAAAAGCGAAAGCAAAAATAATCACGCCAATTTTCAAGGAACTAAAAAACGGAGAATATAAAATCGTGATGACTTTTGCCAAACATGCTCGTGGCGAAATGGCTCGTTTTTGTGCTTTAAATCAAATCCAAGATGTTGAAGACATAAAAGATTTTTCGCTTTCCAACTATAAATTCATGCCGAGTTTATCGAGTGAGACGGATTGGGTGTTTGCGAGGTAATTATCTTACCTAGAATTAGGTCTCGTCCCTCCCCAATAAAGATTTATATCAATTGGTGATAAAATTTTGATTTCCTGAAATAATTCAGAAAATACAGTATTTTCCTTTTCACCATAGTTAAAATTATATTTTTTTCGACCAGTTAATATATCAATTTCCCATCCCCCAGCACCAGTGTGCTTTTTATTAAATCCCTTATATTTTTTTATTCTATTTATTAATGATTCTAATTTATTGTAATCATTTTCATTTAAAATAATACTCTTCTCTTCCCTTATTTTATAATCTAAAGTATCTTCAATTTCTGAAAAAGAAACATATAATTGATGATCTTTTTGCAAAATAACATTATAAAAATCACCTATCGAACCTGGTTGATATATTTTACATCTAAATAAAATATTATTATCTCTTTTAAAACTTGTTTTAAAAAAAACACATATAGACAATAATGTAAAAAGAATTAGTTTTCTAAAAAATATATTATAAAATTTAATATATAATCCTTTCCTCATAATTATATTTTCTCTATTTATATACTGATTCATTGACTTTGTAATACTAAGAATATTATCTTACAAAATCTAACCTTTTTCATTAAAAACAAAAAAATCCAGCATAAAATTATACTGGATTTTTCTTTTTATTAATCAACTTTAATTTATCTTGGACTCTTTTTCCTCCAAAAGTTTTTCTAGCTTTTCATGCAGTGCATTACTTCTTTTTTCATACTCATTAAACATCGAAATCAGCATAGGTGTGAGTACTAAAACAAAGAATATCAAAAGATAAAATAACAAAATTTCAACATGAAGTTCCATTCCGAAAATCCAACGTGTCACTTGAAAACCACTCAAAACCAGTAAGGTAATCCAAGTAACGACAAAGATATAGCCGAAAAGTTTTTTATTGGGTTGTAACAATTGAGGAATTTTAGTTACTATTTGTAAAATATTCTGAAATAAACCTTCAACCAAAGATGTGTTTTCGTTTTCTTTTTTCATACGAATAAACTTGTTTTCAGTGTTTAACGCAAAAAAAATGAGAGAGTTTCAAATTTAGTTTAAATGTAAAACAAAAAAGTCCATCATTTCTGATGAACTTTCTTTTGTGACCTCGTCAAGATTCAAACTTGAAACCTCTACAGCCGTAATGTAGTGCTTCCGCCGCGGCGGATTGAGCTACGACGACTTATCCATTTGAGCTTTAATCCATTCTCTACCAACACCAGATTTATACCATTTCTCTCTCTTCAGTGCTTCTGACCTAGTTTCAAATTCTTCAAAAAGAACTAATTCCCAAGGTAAATACTTTGAAGTGAAATTTACTTTTCCAGAATTATGAACTATGATTCTATTTTCTAAATTTTCAGTTGAACCTTTATAAATTAATCCATTTTTCAATGAAAGTAAGACATACGAATAATACATAATATTTTAAATTAAAAAAAGGATATCTAATTTAGATATCCTTTTTTTATTGTGACCTCGATAGGTGATTCGTCAAACTTTTTAAATGAAGATATTGAGATGATTTTAAAATCGAAAGATGTTTTTAATTTATAAGAATTTCTATTTAAATCTCATTAATTTTCAAAGGAAGCAACGAATGTTACATAAAGAAGCTTAAATATACAAGAAAACAATTAAAAATATTGCTCAACTACTTTTGTGAAACATACAATATTCCAAACATTATTTTGCCGATATTTGGGAGTATTCAAAGTTAGCTATCCTTGGTATCTCATGTGAATTTTAGAAAGGATAAGAGTGATTGTTTTCCACAGAAAGAGTTGATTGAGCAAAAAAAAATAAATTTTAGGTCTGCATTAAATAATATATTGATACAAAATTGCTTTTAAATTCCACGCTCAACAAATTCTCCATCCACATAAATCCATTCCGAATAATAATGTCTAAAATTCCGCGAACTATAGATTGAACTTCCTTTGACGATAACGATGGGTTCATCCATTATGCATCCATTGTGAAACGAACCAATTTTTTCCCAATTTTCATCTCTGAAAGAATGCTTTTTAAATGCTGGAGGGAAATACTTAAATATGTTTATTCGTACCTCAGCTTCAATGGCAAAATCTAGTGCATATTTTTGTACACAAATAAATATTTCATCTATACCGTCACCATCAATATCATGTTGACCTATTTGAAATTTAATATATTCTACATTTTCATCAAAAAAATCAAATCCCGAATCTTCATGAAACAAAATTTTAGCATCCAAACGAGTATATGAATTTTCAAAGTTTACTCTAAAAAATGGTCCAATTTGTTCAAAATAAGTTGATACAGAAATTGGAGCAACTTCTAATTCTGCAGGATAAACCAGCGTATGATTAATGCCCTCGTAGATTTCCATTGGAGTGTATATTTTTGAATTAGTAAGTCCTTTTATAAAGAAACTTTCTTCATTTTCAGTATATCCTTGGTCTTTTGACTTCATATTTAATTGTCTTGAAATTAAATTAAAGTGGGCTTTTATAGTATCAACATCTGATTTGTCAATATAGCTATTGTGGGCAATTAAATTCCTATACCTCGTCAAATCCTCCAATTTTGAATTTATCCAGTTTTGGCTCGGAAAATCTTCGTGAAATAATTCCCAATTATGAGTGATGAGACTTGATATATCTTTAAAATCAATGTAAAATAAATCAGTACCTCCTCTTAATGAAAGCCATTTATGTTTAGACTCATCATTTTTACGCACTTCAATTCCTTTTAGAACTGAAGTGGAAAATTTTAATTTTTTTGTTTTTAAATGGATTTCTAAATACAGTCGTAATAAATTTTCAATGCAATAGATATATTCATAAACTTTAGACATATGCTTTGCTTTCTGAATTAAATCATCAGGTAAACTAGAAAGATGATCTTCTTTTAAGATGTTCATAGTATTTAATAATTTGATTATGTTTGGGTACTATTCTGGCTCGCTTTTCTCATAAATTCCTTTTCATCTGCTATAATTTTTTCAGCAACTTCCAACAGCTCTGGACTTCTCGGAATAACTTTTTCTTGCTCGTAATCATAGTTTCGGGTTTGTTCCTTCTCTTTTAGAAATGAAAAATTCAAATTCATTTTATGTTCGAGATAATATGAACGTACTGCTATTCTGCTTGAGTCGTATATATGTTGTAACTCTTCTTTAATGATGACATCTTTTTTGAATTTCATTCCTTCTTTAGCTAGTGATTTTAAATATTTTGAGGCATTAATATCGGATGAATACAAGATATTATCACAGGCAATTGATTGTAAAATATTTATATTGAAAATATCAGAAGGCTTTGTTAATTCAATCATTTCTTCCTTAGAATTTAAGGAGTAAGCCCAATCATCATATAGAAGTAAATAGTATTCCGGAGAAATTGGTAAAAGAATTACTAAACCTTTGTTTATTGGTCCTCTTAGTAACCAGTACTTTTTTCGTTTCATCAATAATGGGTTTAATATAATTACTGGATTATCAGAAATTAAAAAAGGTTTGGTAGTAGTATTTTTTAAAATGCAAGCATCTAAATCTAAATAAAGTGGCCAGGAACTTATTGTTATTGCCAAATTAAATGCTGCCGGTTCTGGATGCGCTATTCTTAAATTTTCAAAATCTTTATTTTTAATCTTTTCATCATATTTAAGCATCGTTTGAAATATAGAATTGAGTTGACTTTCATGTTCCTTAACGCTCGCTTTTGTTCGTTTATGCAATAGCGAAATGAATTTCAAAAGATCTTCATGATCTTTACTGAAACGTAAAGGCAGTTTATCCGTAGATACAATATTCTTAAAGATGTTTGACGCTAAAGATTCTATACTTGACAAAAAATTCTCAAATGCTAAATCTTTACCATAATAATATTTTTCTTGTGCTTGATTTTTAATTTCAATATTTGGAATGAATTTATCATTTTTTCTATCATACAGATTGATTTGCTTTTTATTTCCAGGGACTGAAAAATTTCTTAATAAAAGCTGGGGTACAAAATGTTGTTTTTTATTTTGGGCCATTGTGAGTTTATAACTTTAATTTGATACGATAGAACAATTTAAAATTAAGAATAATTAAATCAAATCAATACAAATATTATTATATTTGTTCTGAACCTAATCATTCATTATTATTCATGAAATATTTATTAATAGACACTTCAATTTTTGTAGGTTCATTCGTAGCTAAAGATTCATATAGTAAGTCCCTGGAACAAATTTCTACTTGGTGCCATAGTGGTCACATAACACTTTTAGTACCAGATGTTTTAGAAAAAGAATGGAGTAAACATCAAATTGAAGAACGAAAAAAAATTGAAAAAAGTGTTAATCAAATTTCAAGAGTTCATGATTTGATGAGTCTTCCTGATATAAGTAAAAAACAACAAAATGCGATAAGAACTCTTAATGGTCAAATTGATGACATAAATGATCTTTTTGATAATTATTCCGTTAAAATTTCAGTATCTAACAACGTCAAAGCAAAACTATTTGACCTAAAAGCCGAGAGAAAGGCACCATTTCATTCAAAATTTGAAAGCGATAACGATGCAATTCTTATATTGTCATGTATAGAAAATTCTTGGGAATGGCCCCAAAATAAATTCAGTTTAATTACTTCTAACACTAATGATTTTGGGCTTCCAGAGAATAAAAATGAAAAGTTACATCCAGGACTTATTGAAATAGCAGACGGAGTAGAAATAGATTATTTTTCTTCAGTTCATGATTTTATTAAAAAAATGATCTTAGAAGGGCTTCCAGCATTGAAAAAGAAGAATAGTAGCACTCTAAATCATTCCGCTCCTGATAAAAAAAAGGCACTTAAATTCAAAAACGCGAACGATGCTTTGAGCAAGATTCATAAAAAATTCTCAACTGCATATCAGGATTTAAGTTTCATTCCAACAAGGATCCTAAATAGTTTATACCTAAATCAATGTTCATTAGAGGCGGGTTTTATACCCTATAAATTATTTACTAATGATGATATTGTTTACAACTTGTTTTCATCCTGGGAAGTTTCAGATGAAGGAAAACTTATTTCAAAGAATAATGAATTACAAATAAATAGTGAGAAATTTAAATTCATAATCGAAAAACTGAAGGTGCAATCACTACATTATATAACGCACAATAATACACAAGAATCTTTACCTCAATTAACACAAGAAAAATGTTTATGTATTCGGTGTAGAACACATTTATTTCAATTTTCTGAAATAGATACATCTTTTCGAAATGAAAAAGAAACTGATTTTGAATTTTACTTTAAGAGGGCTTTTGTTTTCTTTAATGTTTGCAACTATAAAAAGGCTTATCAGGATTTCAATGTAGCATATAACTTAGCAAAAGTATCAAATAGCGAATTAAATCAGTTAAGATGTGAGTATAACTTAATTAAGTTACGTATCAAAATAATGAATGATTACTTTTTAGAAGAATCATTATCAGAAGAACTCAACGTTTTAAAGCAAATCTATTTACATGAATTTGGATCTGATAAAACAGAACAATTAACTAAAGAGCTTAGCTCTTGGTTAAGCAACGATCAATTTATTAAAGGTTCATTTTACAATCTTTCTCAAATAAGGGACAAAATCACGGAGTTAAACAGAAACTCACACAATAATGGTTATAACAGCAATAGTCATCTCAATGAGTTAGGTTTTGAATATTCTCAAATCTTATTATTTATTCAAGCAAATTTTATTATTTATGAAACTTTTGATGAATTTGAAAATATAGTTGATTGCTTTATTGAAAGTGTTTTAGCTTCTATTACTGCCGGAGGTAACAGTAGTAAAATTTCTCACTTCAATGATTGGATCCTGTATCAATTTTTGAAATTCGGAAACTTTGATAAAATTCAAAGACACATTCGAACTTATGTGGCTAAAGATATTGAGTATATTGCTTCAAATGAGTTTGGTGAACAAATCACGGATAAAATATTGAATGTCTTGTCTAATTATAAGGATCCGGGAAAATTTTTAGAGTTTGAAGACAAATATTTAGAGGATAAATTTTTAGAAAAATATGATAAATGGGTTGAAAATATATTTATCATCCTTAGCTTAATAAAGTTTGAAGATTATTTCATTGAAAAATGTTTGGTCCTTATATCTGAGATAGCACTTGATTCTATTGATAGAATTGACTTTATCAATTTACACTATTTACTTTTACGCAGAAAGGAACATGTCACTTATGATTCTTGGAAACAGTTCCTAATTGCAGGCCATGTTAACAATAACATTATTAAAACATATCATTTTTTAAATGTAGCCGAAATAGGTATTAACAATAATTTTAAAGTTGTATTTTCAAAAAAGGAATTTGCTGAGGTTGAAATTGATTTGAACACAAATCGAGCAAGAGATATTGTATCAATAATTCATATTTGGAGAATTACAAAAAGTAATGCTCAAAAAAGAAAGTTCATCGAGCTAGTGGGCCACTTCTTAAAGGAGGAAAATACAAAATATAAAATTGAATACTGTATTGCTTTATTATATGGTATGTTACCTTTTGATAAAACCTATTTTGATGGTTTGATAGCTTTATATTCTCCCAAAGAACCCATACAACGTGATAGTTATTCGCAAAAAAGAATTCAAAATTACAATGGGAATTTAGATGTTATGATTGAAGTCATTTATAAATTTAATCTAAAATTGACAAAAAAACAGCTTACGCTTCTTAATTATCATTCCCTTTATTATCAATGGCTTCTCAACCTAGAAAAGTTCAACTATAAAGAATTTGATGCTCATTGGATTACAGAACATAACAGCAAAGTTTATAACAAAAGATTTAAATATTGTGAAACTTTGAAAAGAGCAATAGAAGAGTATTTGTCAAAAGATCAATCCCTCGAATCACAATCCGTTAAAGATAAATATATAGAGATTTACATTAAAACAGATTCCAATTGATATGACTGAAATTTCATCTAAAAATGAACTATTTGTATTACTTAAAAAGATTATATTTGCCAAATTTTGGATTGTAAACTTAATCATTTGTGTTCATTGAAGTAAAATCAAAGTCATTTACTATTCAGGAAAATAAGATTAAAATTTTACACTTTTGGGATATCGATGCTTTTATAATTTCTATAGAAAGAAGATAACAGCCACAAAGGCACATTTTAAGCAATTGGCTAAGGAAGGCTAAAAGCAAGAGCAAAGATGAAGCTTGTATTACCCTTGTTTTTATGTTTTCTGAAGCTGTGAGAACCAGAAGGAAGACCGATTTACCTTCCTTTGTGGGAAATACCTATTTTGGAACTAATGAATTTTTAAATTACGTGCTATATCACGTTTGAATTTGGTCAGAGATTTGGATGTTTCCTTGTAGTCGAAAATTTCATCTCCGAATAAATCTCTTTTTATCTCTATACTACTTGCTCCAGTCAATTTTTCAATTTCTTCTATCTTACTCTGGGGATACCTGTTTCTTAATCGGATAATACGTAACGCCTCTTTCTTGTGAATCAGATACCTTCCTGGAATTTTGAATATTTTGAAATACTCATTAATTAATGGTTCATTCCGAATAATACGTTCCGCAAGATTTATTTTACTATATTCTTTCAAATCTTCTATTTTCCCTTCAAAATACAAGTAAAATTCAAAATCATCAACTATTGAAAAAGTAGATGATGATGGACTCGCCATTAAAAAATCAGCTTCAGTTTTGAACTCTTTGGCTTTTTTAAATTTTGCATTACAGGCATAGCAAGAAGGAACAAAATTGAATAAACTCAGCGAAAGTAGTTTATATTTACTTTGAGGTAATGCGTGATCTAAAGTAAAATGATTTTTTATATTTGCTGGATTAAACCCTCTCAAAAAAGCTTTTGATCTAGAATCGAGATTCGGATCGTCGATTGAGTTAAATGGTCGATTAAATTGATTCCTCCTTCTAAGATTGTTTAATTTATTTTCCGTTACATAAGGTATTTTTAGTAATTCATATTCATGTCCACGATTTAATAAATCTAAACCATTTTCATAATCACCATACTCTTTAAAAGAGTGAATAAAATCCATATTACAGTAAAAACAACTTTCCAGAATTAATTCATTTTGTGTTGAAAAAAAATGAGCGATAATGGGTTGAAGGTTTTTATATTCAAAGAAGGTTTCCAGTTTTATGAATTCAGTTGGAATAATGCCCGTTTGGATGTCGTTTTTTATCTTGATTAAATCAGATAAAGTAGAAGTTAATATCTCTTTAATAGTAAAATTTCTACCCGTTGAGGAAGCTAATATAGTTTCAATTCCAGTTTTATCTAAGCCACTAATAATTGAGTCATAATAGCTGTCGTTAAATTTTATCAGGTTTTTCGTTGGATATTTAATCTGCAGCATCGTTTGTTTGATTTGAAAGTTTTTTAATTTCCGCTGTTAATGCTTTTATTTTGGCCTCAATGAAGTTACCAACACCTAATTTTTCCTCTATATGAATTAGGTTATTTTCAAGGATTCCTTTAATTACGTCGTCTCCAATTAAACTTATGACCATGCCAAAATTGTCCTTTTTTTCTTCCAGGTATGCATTCTTAAGATTGTCAATCTGTTCTTTGTTTGAAGCACTTATAACTTGTTTATGAAAATGAATTATTTCTTTTATTTTTTCTTCTGCTATTTCTCCAATTGTGGACGACATGAAAAAATTTGAGAGGAACATATCATGGATATTTGCTGAAAAGGTTTGATTAAAACTTTCCTGTGATGGAATCCCATTTTCCAATCTTAGAATATTCGAAGACGGTATATCGGAAAGGATAAATGGAGAATGAGTAAGTAAAATGATTTGAATACTTTCAATTTCCAACCTTAATTCATTGATTTGTTTTCTAAGCGTTGATAGAAAAACTCGTTGGTATTCCGGATGATGATATAATTCTATTTCATCCAGGAGAAGAACTATATTTTTGTATTCCCTGTTTGAATTAATATTGATTATGTGATATAAAATGGTTTGAAGTGTATAAATAAATTGAGTTTCTCCAGAACTTAATTTATTAAGGTCTTCCTCCTGATCATTATGTGTTTTCTTGACTATTAGATTTGTATAAAAAATTGGAGGAGGAATTCTCCACGCCAAATCGTTCTTTTTGAAAAAATGTTCGTCAATTTGATAAAAATTTTGGTTCTTATATTCCGGTACAGGGAATGTTTGATTAAGCACGTTTCGATAATGGAGATTATCGGGCCGTTTATCTGAAAGTTCTTCCAATATCCAAGCTATATGATTTTCGTTACGATTTTCAGCATTAAATACGAAATTGATTGATTCTTTACCTTTTGAAAAATTTAAAAAGAAATAGACTCTTTTTAATTTAAAGCAAGTGTGTGAATCACTTGTTAAAACATGGAGTAAGGCCTTTTCAAATTCTTTTCCTTTACTAAAACCATCTTTATTATGATTCAATAAGGAGCCGTATTCTTCCGGATAATTTATGCCAATTCGGTATAGCTTGCAAATGAAATACGAAAATAAGTCCTCAATTATTTGACTACCATCATCAACCTTTAAATTCCGAATGATTTCATTCAAATCATTATAGTTAGAAATGTTATAGAAATACGTATGAATAATTTTAAAAGCATCTTTGGAATTGTATAGTAAGATCGAAGCAATTTTTTGAACTTCCATTGGATTGGTTTCAAAAGGAGTTTTGTTTCGGAATTTTAATTCAAAAGGTCCAAATGAATTAATTTTGTTGGTAGGTTCTGGAATTGGATTGAAAAAATCATATGGATTATAATTAGACCTGAATTCAATGTTATCTTCATTTAAAGGTGGACCAGTCTGAACTCTTAAATTCTTTTCAATGTATTCCTTCATCTGATCTGTAAGATAAGCAGTCTTTCTATTGTGCCTTTGATAAATTACATTAAGCTGATGGAACTTGTAATCAGGAGAAAGCGTGGTTAGATTTAAATCACTATTCCGTTGGCTCAAATTACTAATTGCTCTTGCAGTATTTTGAGTGTCTTCCGTATTAACATCAATATTGCCATCTTCTCTATAGGGATTGATTACAATAGGTGTTCTATACATGTCATTTTTATGGAAGATGTGTTTTATCCAATGCCCCATTTTTTTTTCATTTAAACCATACATGGAGTAATTCATGGAAATCATGTAGAATAAATCATCTACTATATAGTCTGATGGTATCAGTTTGTCAACCTCAAATTTGCAATGGCCACCTTGACTTTCTAACTTATAATATCTTATATTTTTTGAGTCTTGCTTTTGAGAATGTTTCCATTCGAAGAAGTTTAAAACCTCAAAGTCTATAAAGATGTACTCTTCGTCTTGTTTAAGTATAAGGATGGCATTTAGAAGACTTTTGTAATCTGTTATCAATTTATCGTCTGGATCTCGTATAAGCCCTTTATCAATCGCAATGTTGTAAAGCATCAGATAGAGTATTTCACTTAAAGTAGATTTACCACTTCCATTTTTTCCAACAATCGCATTTACCTGAATTTTAGGAGAACCATAAGAATAAATGTCAAATAGTGCAGTAATTTTCTTAACTGATATTATCTTTTCTTCCTGATAATCAATTTTATAATTATGATTTAGGGAATAGACCGTATTTTCATTTAAAACCTTTAAGGCATCAAAGTATATATGACCTTGGAAGCCTCTGGTCAAAGAGGCGTATTTTCCTTCATCAATATCTTTTGTATGTCTTTTTGTAATAATTCCTAATATTTCAAATGATTTACTCATAATCTTTGTAGTTTAAAAGGTTGTGTTATTTAGAAAACCAAGAATTTGTATAGATGAATTCTTCTAAATAGGTATTCAGGTAGTTCCTATGTGATGCCGCAAGTGCAAATTTTGGAGTTTGCTCCAATTTTTCTAGCCCTTCCATATGGGTTTGATACATCTTGATGTTTATTTCAGCAGTAGTTTTATGAAGTATTACAGATTCGTTGGTGTGGAAGTCTGTCGCTAACAGGTTGCCATTCTCGATCCTGACGTTTGTAAAGAAGAATATGAACGGATTTGAAAATTTCATTCCGTTGTATGATTCAAAGGTATCTGTTAATATTGGGTTTGCTTTCCAATATTCGCAATCATGGATTTTCAATTCAATATTTGCAAGGAATTCAAGATCGTGAATCAGAAAGTTTCTTCCTTTGTAAGAATAGATAAATACATCATTGGTAAATATGTTTTTATTCTTCAGTAATAGCGTATTTTTTTCCTCTTGGAGAGCTAATTTGCCTGCTGCAAGAAAAAGCCGGTTGATCATGTTCAGTCCTGGCATTATGGCAACTTTTTTCATTGCCCCGGCGAAACTATGCCGGTCAGGATGCGCTTCTGTATTTCTGATCTCTCTAAGCCAATGTAAATCGTGAATTAAATAAGATGGGTATCCAAAGTTCTTTAATTCGTCAATTAATCGCACCAATTTTTTATCTTGAGTTTTTCCGTTTCGATCTTGAAATTCCAATGGATTGTTGATTTCTTGTGATCTCAATTTCACCGCCATTTCAAAAATGGACAACATTTTTACCAATACCTGATCATAAAGTTCCCAATGGTAATATGCATGAGCCATTAAATATTCAACGGTTTTGAAACTCCTGACTACATCTTTATGCACACCATCATGGAAGTTTCCTTTGATTACATATTCTTTTACGTAATCTTCTTGATTTTCTATTTTGAAAGATGACCAAATGGGGTCAGGAGTATAATAATTATGTATCATAAGAAAATGGCAAAATGGTTAGAATTGTTTCATAATTAGGTATTGAATGTGAATTCAAATATAATAAATTTTATGATGAAGTGATGCGGAAGTAGAATTTAAAATATTAGTAAAGATCGTTGTTGAGGGTGATGTTTTTAGGCTGAAGAAATGGTAGGGGGTGAGGCTGACTTAATCTACAAAAAATGGAACAGACACAACAAATGATACCCATTTCATCTTAGAACTTCACAGGTGAGGATAATCGACCACTATCCATGAATATTTGATTTATATTTAATCAAGAATATAAAAATGATTACATTTGACTTTAAACTTAAAATACCTAATATTATCAACATGAAAGCAAAAACCTCTCTATTTCTTCACTTCTTTCTAATTGTTGGATTTACTTCTTTTTCATTTGGTCAACTGACAATTGCGACTTGGAACATTGAACACTTAGGTTCCAGCGGACGTGGATTCCCAGAAATTAAAAAAGGCAAACTTGGTGACAGAACCGCAGATGACTATAAAATGATAGCTTCCTTCATAAAAGACTCACTTTCACTCGAAGTCATTTGTGTGCAAGAAATAGCAAGCTCCAAAAAAGAATCTGAGAAATCGTATTCAGATGAACTCGGAAAAATCATTTCAAACCTTGGCACAACATGGAAGTATTACCTTGCAAATTTTGAAGGAGGTGGCTCATCTGAAAATGAGATGCAAAATGCCTTCATTTATAATTCTGACAAAGTTGAACTCAAGATTGTTTTTGAAATGGATGTTCCTAATTATGAAATTGATGAGAAAAAGATGTTTGACCGAAAACCTTTGATTGGATATTTTGTACCAAAGGGAGAGAATGATGGATTTATCATTGTAAATCTTCACATGGCTTCTGGTCAAGATAATTTTGAAAACCATCTTGCATCGATGATTATTGTTGAACAAAATTTAGGTTTACAATTAAAGAAAAAAGGAATTGAAAAGGAAAAAGACATTATTATTTTAGGTGATTTCAATAATAATCCGTTTGCCCTAAATGATAAAGGAGGATGTTGCGAACATTCTGATCTAATGTACAAATACATGGAAGAAAAGGGATACATTGACTTGGTTGACGCTTCATTTGGAACTACGAGAATGAATAAAACTCTTTCAAGCATCATTGACCACGTTCTTATTTCAAAAGCAGCAAAAAAACACATATCACAAAGCAAGGCTCAAATTTATAAACCAAAAGATTTATCTGAAACAGGCATGCTCAAGTGGCGTTCTGTTTATAGTGACCACTTTCCAATTTACTTTGATTATAAATAAAATTAGTTGTTCTGTAAGAATATGAATATGAAATTTATAGTTTTTGAAAGTGTTTTTTTGAAAACTATAAAAACTCAGAGAAGATATTTTTGAGAAATAATTTTATATTTGTCAAAAAATAGTTCAAAACTCAATTTAAAGAAATGTTAAAATCATTATGGGAAATTTAAATGAATATCTAAAAAAGTATGTAAGCGAGCTGATAGCAGAATCACCTAGAACAATAAGTGTTGAAGAACAAGAAAGACATAAAATATATTCTTTGCTCCTTATGTCAATGGTTTCATATTTTTATAATGGAAATAAATCTAAAATTGACGAATCTGTTAAGATTGATACAAATAAGGATTATGGGAATAATCTTATACTTGGAAATAATGAAAAGAGAGGTAAGTTTTTAAAAAATCAATACCTAGGACATAATATTGCTTGTTTTGGTGTAGATAGAGATGGTTTTATTATTGATTTCGACTTCAATCATAATGAAATTTTTAATAGTTCTGTTCAACATGCTGAGGCACGATTGTTAAATAGAATGTTTTCACTTAATCAAATTAATGATTCTTGGAATATAGGTAAGGAAATCGAAAGTAGTGCGGGCTATTCCAAGTTATTAGAAGGAGTTACTGTTTATACATCTTTAGAGTCTTGTTCACAATGTTCTGGAATCATGACTTTGGGAAATGTTAAAGAGGTAGTGTATCTTCAAGATGACCCAGGGCAAGATAAAATTGGAAATATTCTATTTCGTTTAACGGAATCCAAGGATTTATTAAAGAAAGGAACAGCCCCTCGACCAATACCTGCAAAAGCGTTTAATTTGGATTATTTAGAAAAATTATCTAAAGCCTTTGATTTATACAAGGAAAAAACAAAGAATCAATCAATTACTTCATTTCTATGTACACAAAGTTCATTTGATATATTTTTAGAGGCTGAGGAAGAATTTTCTAAATTGGATAAAGCTAGTCTTAAATTTCCATTGTGGAAAGGAACATATTTAGATAGTGAAGGAAAAGAACAAAAAACAGAATTAGATAATGAAGCTGTGTTGAATGAATGCATTCAATTTTATAAATATGCAGCATTAAAAGCAAGACGAGGTACTCCTCATATTTAGTTTAAGAATTTTATCATAAAAAAGCTCCAAATAATGAAGCTTTTTTATGATATTTAATTTATTCTACATTCATACGAAGACATAATGATTTTTTGATAATTGTTTCCGATATCATTATAACAGAATGTCCAAATATTTGAACAGTTTTGTATCAGTTTTCTTTGGATGTTGCCTAGAAACAAGTTCCCAACCCATCGACTGGAGTAGTCCTGGTAAAAGTAAGATAGTTGTGGTTTTACCTATCTCACCACGACCGCGTAATGCTATGATTCTTCTGTTCATTTTTATTCTTTTGTCCAATTAATCATTACCCACATAACTAATTTATAATTTTCAGCTTGTCCTTTCATCCATGGTGTATTCTGAGAATTGATGAAGTTCCGTGTTACTTCTGTACCTGAAGTGAAGAAATCGAATTGGTTAGTAGTATATGGTTTATCTTCATAAATTAATTTTATCTTATCATTATCTATTCCCAAGTGTTCACAATATTTTTTTTTCGCTTTACTAATATATTTTTTTTCGCACTTTCTAACTTTATCTGCGTGAAAAACATTAAACGACAATGTGTAAGGTAAATCTATTTGTTTTAATGTAGTCGCAAAATCTAACTCATAAAACAGCAAAGAATCTATGGCTTGTTGCATATCAATTAAAAAGATGGGGAAAGGATGCGCTATATAACGGTTGTTAAATACACGAATAGTATCTAATGATTTAAACTGTTTTGGTAGATACTGATTGTGATACATTTGAATGTAATCACCTCCTACAATAATATCCGCTATACTATCGCAAGAATCTCTTGTGACATTAATTTTATCTGATGAGAGCATAAAGGTAGTTGTCGAATCTTTGTCTACACGAACTTGCAAAAACAAGCCTTCGGGACTATGTAACTTTTTACCGTTATGGTCTGTTATAGTTATCTCTTGTGTAAAACAAATTACCCCAATTGATAAAAATAAAATACTAATTACCGATTTTAACTTCATTTCCATAATTTTGCTCTGATAAAGATGATGAATCTGAGCCTCCGCACATATTAGTTGGTGACTGTAACCAGTATAAAGATGGCAAGCCCGGTAGCTGTGTTTGATTCATTGTAGTATTGTTCTTATTTTATACCAAATAGTTTTTTATAAAATTGAAACGTTATTTGCTAGTTGCCTTGCTCGAAACCTTAATATATACATGTTTTAATTTGTACAAACCCATAAAATTTATTGGTGTTTTTATTTCTAGTTTATTTTTAGTAACTAGTGATATTGAAAAATCATATCTAAACTTCCCATAATAAATCAAGTTGTTTTCTTTATTCAATCTTTTTTTTCCATAAAATACTGCAGTATCTACGTTATTGTTTTTATCTATTGTGACAAATAGATAGTTTTTATAATAATTTTTTTTTAAATTTAATCTTTTCTTTAATTCAATTTTATTATATTCATTTTTATCA
>JAZKEO010000019.1:0-8288 GCA_040386975.1 Bacteroidota bacterium
TAAAAGAAAATTTCCCAATTCCAATCACAGCCTATAATGTGAGTGGTGAATGTGCAATGGTTTATGCAGCATCACAAAATGGTTGGTTGAATTATGAAGCTACGATGAGTGAAATGTTATTAAGCATTAAACGAGCTGGCGCAGATGGGATATTAAGCTATTTTGCGAAAGATTTTGCTTCAATGGTTAAGAAGTAAGACGGTTTGGAAAATTTTATTCAAATTTCAAAAAAAGCACGTTATTGGACTTTAGGAAATCCTAATTCAAATAAAATTCTTTATGTTTTGCATGGTTATGGACAATTAGCAGAATATTTTATAAAGAATTTTGAAACTTTAGCTGATTTGGGATATTTTATTGTTGCTCCAGAAGGAACACAACGCTTTTACTTAAATGGAACTTCTGGAAGGGTTGGTGCTTCTTGGATGACAAAAGAATTACGTGAAATTGATATTGAAGAAAATTTAGCTTATTTGGATTTACTTCATAAAGAAATTTCAAAAAATAAAAACTACAATTCTGTTTCTTTATTAGGTTTTTCGCAAGGTGGAGCAACTGCCGCGAGATGGAAAGCTAAAACGGAGATAAAATTCAGTAAATTTGTTTTATGGGCTTGTGTTTTTCCTGATGATGTAAAAATAAATTTTGATGAATTAAAGCAAGACGAATGTCAAAAATCATTTGTTGTAGGAAATCAAGATGAATATTTCAATGCATCAATGATTCAAGAAATCTCTGAATTTTACAAAAAATTAAATTTTGAAGTTTTTTTATTCGACGGAATGCACAAAATCGATTTAGTTAAATTACTTTTGATTTTTAAAAACGAATAAAAATGAAAAAAATCACATTATTTTTATTACTTTTTGTTAGTCCTTTTATTTTTTCTCAAGATGATGAAGAGGAAAAAGATGAAGTTTCAAATCATAAAACCGAATTGGGTTTAGATGGCTTTGCTAACGCTTCTAGTTTTGGAGGAAGTTTTGGTGTTGGGGCTAAATATGGAGTAATTAAAAATAAGAATATCATTTTTGGACCTTCCTTGAGATTACAACGTTCTTGGTCAAATTATTACGGACAAAAATATGGTTTTACGATTTTTGGTGGTGGAGCTTTTGTCCACTATCGCTTGAAAAACAGTTTATTTGTTGGTGCAGAGTTAGAAGTTTTAAAATGTCCAACCTATTATAATAATGTCTATTCCATAAAAAGATGGGTTCCAACTTGTTTTGTTGGCGGAGGTTTTTCACATGAGTTTGTAAATATTGGGTTTAGATTGAATGCAGGAGTTTTTTATGATGTAATTTCCAATCCATCAAGTCCGTTTTTCACAAGTTATATATTGAAAAAAGAAAATGGTACGCCAGTTCCTCTAATTTATCGTATTGGTTTTTTCTTCCCTTTAAATTGATGTAAATGAAAATATTAGCTATATTTATTTTAAGTTGTAATTTACTTTTTTCGCAGGAAAATGTAGGAAAATTAGATATTTCAAAAATTTCAGAAAATGTCTATGTCTATACGACTTACAATGACTACAAAGGAACGTTGTTTCCGGCTAATGGAATGTATATTTTAACTGAAAAAGGTGCTATTTTAATTGATACGCCTTGGGATAAAAGTCAGTTTCAAATTTTATTAGATTTAATCGAAAAAAGACATTCAAAAAAAGTAATTACATGTATTTCTACACATTTTCATGATGATCGAACAGCTGGTTTGGAATATTACGCTTCAAAAGGAATAAAAACCTATACGAGTTTTCAAACGTATAATTTATGTAAAGAGAATAAGGAGAAAGTTGCTGAAAATTATTTCATCAATGACACGACTTTTAATTTTTCGGGAACAAAAATTCAAACTTTTTATCCAGGAAGAGGTCATACAGAAGATAATATCGTAATTTGGCTTGAAAATGAGAAAATTTTATTTGGTGGTTGTTTTGTGAAGAGTGTTGAGAATAAAAGTATGGGGAATATTGCGGATTCAGATTTACTTGCGTGGCCAAAAAGTATAAAAAATGTTCAAAATAAATTCCCAGAAATTGACTTAGTGATTCCGGGACATTTCAAATGGTCTAATTCAAAAGCTTTAAAACACACGTTAAAATTATTGAAAAAGAATAAATAAAATTTCTAAAATGGATAGAAGAAAATTACTAAAAATTGGTGCTTTAGGTTCTGTTTTAGGGCTTACTAAAATGAGTTTTGGAGCTGAAACTTCGACAGGCTCAGTTTCCGAAAGTGAAGAATTAATTTCAAAAGGTGAATCAATTATTTATCCTAAAATTATTTCTACTTGGAATCATGGAATGGCAGCTAATCAAAAAGCTTGGGAAACACTTAAAAATGGAGGTTCAGCTTTGGATTCAATTGAGCAAGGTTTGAGAGTGACGGAAGCTGATGTAACAAATCGCAGCGTTGGAATTGGCGGAATGCCAGACAGAACAGGACATGTAACGTTGGATGCTTGTATCATGGACGAACAATCTCGTTGCGGATCAGTGGCTTTTTTGGAAGGAATTGACCATCCGATTTCTGTTGCTCGAAAAGTTATGGAAAGCACACAACATGTTATGCTTGTTGGACAAGGAGCGAAAGATTTTGCATTAAAAAATGGTTTTGGAAAGATTAAAACGCCACTTCCTGAAGTGAAAGCAGAATGGAAAAAATGGATGAAAGAACAAGCTGCAATAGCTACGCATCCACAAATTAATCACGAAAACCACGATACAATTGGTATGTTGGCGATGGATAAAGATGGAAATATTTGTGGTGGTTGTACAACGAGTGGTTGGGCTTACAAATTACCTGGTCGGGTAGGAGATTCACCTATCATTGGAGCAGGTTTGTTTATTGATAATGAGGTTGGTGGAGCAGTAGCAACAGGTTTGGGTGAAGCAATTATTCGCATTGCTGGAAGTCATACGGTAGTGGAATTGATGCGTCATGGGGCAACACCAATGGAAGCATGTATTGAAACAGTAAATAGAATCATCAAAAAACACAAAAACTTAGAAGGTTTGCAATGTGGATTTTTAGCTATGGATAAAACTGGAAAAGTTGGAGCATATTCTGTTTACAATGGTTTTAATTACGCTTATACGGATGAAAAACAGCACAAGTTGATTGATGCTCATTTTGATAGAACGTGGTAAATTAGTTATGAGTTATGAGTTATGAGTTAAAAGTGAAAAATGAAAAGTTGACTGAGCTTGTCGAAGGCAATTCTTCAAAGTCTTATGTCTTATGTCTTAAAATCTTATGTCTATTTTTAATTTGTTCGTTTATGGCTAATTCTCAAACTTTGGATTGGAATTTTATTCATCCGGTAAAAAAAACAAGTATTCATTTTGGAGAAAAAGGTTCCGTACAAGAGAAATTAATTGAAATAGGAGAATTACCCGATCCTTTTTATGGAGAAAATGAAAAACTATTTACTTGGATTGAAAATTACGATTGGGAATTTTTTTCAGAATTTGAACTTGCCTCACATGATTTTGAACATGAATTCATAGAAATTAATTTCCCAGTTGTGGATACGTATTCAAAAATTTACTTAAATGGTAAATTAATTGCTCAAACAGATAATGCTTTTCATCCTTATTCGCTTCAAATTAAACAAAACGCTGTCATTGGAAAAAACAGTTTACGAGTTGTTTTTCAATCACCGATTAATTACCACAAAAAAGCATATCATAAACGACATTCAAAATTACCTGCTCCAAATGATGTAGGAAAAATTGCCGTGGCTTCGATGTCACGTAAACCTCAATATCAATTTGGTTGGGATTGGGCCTTGCGAATGAATACAATTGGTTTTTGGAAAAAGGTTGAAATTCTTAAATATTCTTCAAATCGACTTGTTCAGACAAAAATTGAAACAATTTCTCTGGAAGAAAATCAAGCAAATTTGATTTTAAAAGCTTATCTTTTATTGGAGAAAAATCAAACATACACGATTGAAAGTAAGTTGTTTGGTCGCTTTGAAAATATTCAACAAAAAGGAAATTCTTTGTCAATTCCAGTTTCACTCAAAAACCCAAGATTATGGTGGCCAAGAGGTCAAGGTGAACAATTTTTGTATGAAGATGAAATTACAGTTTTAGATAAAGACAGGGAGTTGGTTTCTACTCAAAAAGTTAAATTTGGTGTTCGAACATCTGAATTAATTCAAGAAAAGGATCAATGGGGAACGAGTTTTTATTTTAAGATTAACGGAAGATCAATTTTCTGCAAAGGGGCTAATTTTATTCCACAAGAAGTTTTTCCATCAAAAATCACTAATGAATCGACAATAAATCTCATCGAACAAATGCGGAAATCCAATTTTAATATGGTTCGTGTTTGGGGAGGAGGATTTTATCCAGATGATATTTTTTATGAAACATGCGATGAAAAAGGAATTTTGGTTTGGCAAGATTTGATGTTTGCCTGTGCGATGTATCCTGGTGATGAAACTTTTATGAGTTCCGTTTCTAAAGAATTGAATTTTCAGATTCCTCGTATTTCAGCTCATCCATCGGTGATTTATTTTAATGGGAATAACGAAGTTGATGTTGCATGGAAAAATTGGGCTTTCCAGATTCGTTACCGCATTGGACCAAGAATGCAAAAGCAAATTGAAAAAGATTATGTTCATTTATTTCAAATTATAGCCCCAAATATTATAAAATCACACACAAATTTGCCTTATATTCACACATCACCGCTTAGTAATTGGGGGAAAGATGAATATTTTAATCACGGAACTATGCATTATTGGGGAGTTTGGCATGGAAAAGATCCAATGGAAGATTTCGGTTTGAAATCTGGTCGTTTTAATGCCGAATATGGTTTTCAATCTTTTCCTGAATATGCAAGTTTGAAAGCATTTAGTGAAGAAAAAGATTGGGATTTGAATTCTTCGGTAATGAAACATCATCAAAAATCGTATGTTGGAAATGGCATGATAAAAAAGCATTCTGACAATTTATTTGGTTCTACTGATGACTTTAAGGAGTTTATTTATTTTTCTCAACTCACGCAAGCAAAAGCTGTTGGAATAGCAATTTCAGGACATCGTTTGGATGCACCGCGAAGCATGGGAACACTTTATTGGCAGTTAAATGATTGCTGGTCAGCACCAACTTGGTCTAGTATAGATTATTACAACAATTGGAAAGCTTTGCAATATCAAGTGAAGAATGATTTTGAAGATCTTGGAATTATTGAGCAAACAAAAAAAATCGGAGAGGAAAAATACTTTTTAATTTCAGATGTTCCTGATACATTTTCTTGTCAAGTAAACTATCAGTTTTTTGATTTACAAGGAAATTTACTTTTAGAAGAAAGCGAAAAAATAGCTGTAAATGGCAAATTCTCTCAAGAAATAGCATTAAAATCGCAAGAAGAGAATCTTAAATCAAAAAATTATATCCTAAAATTAGCATGGAATAATGATTTAGGAGAACAAAAATCGAGAACTTTTTTCCACGAAAAAATGAAGTATGAAAAAGCAAAAACTGAAGAAGTTTCTTTTGAATTAATTGAAATAAATGAATCTTCCAAAACAGCAAAAATTAAACTTATAAATTCAAAATTCATTGCGAATTGTTGGGTTTTTTCAAATCAAAATGGAATTTCGTTTAACACAAATTTTGAACATTATTTACCTGGAGAACATTTTATTGAAATCAAATTTGAGCATGTTCCAAAGCAAGAAGATTTTGGAATTATTTGGAGGTGATTTTTCTTGAAAGAACATTTCAATTGTTGAAAGCTTTAACTTTTGAGGGGAAGGTCTTTCAGACTTATGCGAATACTTTCATCAAAAAGCACGAATTAAATGCATCAAATATTAAGCGAGCATTAAGCTCTTTGGTCGAAAAGGATATGATATTTTACAATGGTGGTATTGAAAATCCTTATTACGAAGTGCAGGACAAATTTTTGATGTTGTGGTTGAGATATAAGTGATAATAAAATATTGAAAAAGAGATTTTTGTCTAATTTTGTATTTTTTTAAAAAAATCGAGTAAAAATAAATTTATAATACAATGAAAATTAAATTATTGTTTCTATTATTTACAGTCAATATTGTATTCTCACAAAAACAAATTGCAACACAATCTCATGCTTGGGTGATGTATTTTGGAAATCACCGTTTTACAGATAAATGGGGGATTCACACGGAATATCAATGGCGTAGGAATGATTTTTTTGAAAATTGGCAGCAATCATTAATTCGAATTGGGCTTGATTATTATGGGGAAAATGGAATTCAATATACTGCTGGATACGCCTGGATTGATACTTATGAATATGGAAGTCAGCCGGTTGCTAAATCCTTTATTGAACATCGAATTTGGCAACAATTAATTTTAAAAAACAAATTCGATAGAATTGAATTTCAGCATCGATACCGTACTGAACAACGGTTTTTAGAAAACTGGGTGAAAGATTCAGATGGAAATTTCAAACAAGATGGTTTCAATTTTCGTCAACGAGTTCGCTATCGTTTTATGGCAACTATCCCTTTAAGTAGAAAGGAAATGGCTGATAATACGCTTTTTTTAAGCTTGTATGACGAAGTTTTTATTGGTTTTGGAAAAGGAATCGGGAAAAATGTTTTAGATCAAAATCGAATATCAGCAAGCCTAGGATGGAGATTTAATAAAAATTTCAATGTGCAATTAGGTTATTTGAACCAATATATGATAAAAACAGATGGAATTAAACAAGAACGTAATCATACTTTACAATTTGGAATTACGTATAATTTAGATTTTAGAAAAGCAAAAAAGTAAATTAAAAGAGAATCGTAATTAGTTCTAGATTTTAATTCATAAAAATAAAAAAGTCCTCAAGTTTAATTATTTGAGGACTTTTTATTTGCAATTAATTTTTTAAATGTTATTTACGAAAATCAAGTCTTATGTCTTTCGTCAAAAAGTCTATTATCTATTTTAGTCTTTCCCAAAAGAATGCACATCATTGTGATTTTCTTCGATTTTGTCCTTTACCTTTTTGATTGTTTTTGTCAACTGAAAAATATCTTGTGTAGAGTTTAGGTTTAACCACTTCCAAGAATCTTGTTCATCTTCGACAGCTAAAGCAATGTGGTAAAGCAATTCAAAATTATTTAAAAGTAACCATTTTTGAGCTTTTTCATCTCCTTCAGCTGCATGAATCATTGCCATCAATTGTGGATAGCCATTTTTCATGAGCCACGTTCGAGCTTTGTTATTCAAATAAATAGCTGATGTGGCGTAAACTAATTCTTCGTAATTGTTTTCTTTTAACCAGCTTCCAATTTCTGTATTCCCATCGATTGCTTGTGCCCAAGCTAAAATTATTTTTGGAGAATAATTTAGAGGTTTCATCGCTACTTTCTGAATCGCCTGAGTTTTTTTTGATGAAGTTTCAGAACCTTTATTTTTCTTTTTGAACCAATTTAACATCCGGAATTATTTAAAGAATAAATATGCAACTAAAACAGCTACAGTTCCACCAATGACATCACATAAAATTCCAGCTCCAGCGGCGTAACGAGAATTGGTAATCTTAACTGAACCAAAATAAACTGCTAAAACATAGAATGTTGTTTCAGTACTTCCTTGAAAAGTTGCAGATAAATTACTTACAAATGAATCAGGACCAAAAACTGTCATATTTTCAACCATCAGAGCCCTTGCTCCACTTCCTGAGAATGGCTTCATAAACATAACAGGTAAAGCATCAATAAACTCCAAAGATTTCATTCCTAAAAACATCAAGGATTCTTTTAGACCATTCATTAAGTCAGTAAAAGCTCCAGATGAACGAAATAAAGCTACGGCAGCTAACATCGCAACTAAATATGGTATTATATTTATTGAAATCTGAAAACCTTCTTTAGCTCCATCGATAAATGAATCGAAAAGTTGAATTTTTGAGCGAATAGCTAAAGTGAAAAAGAAAATAATAAATCCAAACATGATTGTATTACTCACAACAGAGGAAATAACTTTAATTCCTTCAGGACTTTGACCGTTTAAATACCATAAAAAGCCTAGAATTAAAGCAGTCATTCCCCCAATATAAGTTAAAATGACTTTGTTGAAAAGATTGATTTTTTGACGGAGAGAAACGTAAATTAATCCACCAATTGTAGCGAAATAAGTCGTAATCAAAATTGGGAGAAATACAGATGTCGGATCAGTTGAATGATTAGCCGCTCGTGTTGCTAAAATTGAAACTGGAATTATTGTTAAACCCGAAGCATTTAAAACCAAAAACATGATTTGAGCGTTCGTTGCCACTTTTGGA
>JAZKEO010000019.1:8298-19349 GCA_040386975.1 Bacteroidota bacterium
GGCCGTATCTTTTACAGGGTTTAGTTCCTGCATTTCTTTCATGGCTTTTAAACCAGCTGGTGTTGCTGCATTATCTAAACCTAACATATTTGCTGAAAAATTCATCATGATAGAGCCAACTGCAGGGTGATTTTTTGGTACTTCGGGAAATAATTTTGAAAATAGGGGGGAAATAAGTTTTGTCATGATGCGAATTGCACCACCGTCTTCTCCAATTTTCATGAAACCCATCCAAAGAGCAATTGTTCCCGTCATGAAAAGAGCTAATTCAAAACCAGTTTTTGCAGCTTCAAAAAGTGCATCCATCATTGTCTGCAAAATATTTACATCTTGCCAAAAGATTAATTTTGAAAAACCCATGATTAAGGAAATGACAAACATTCCCATCCAAACGCGATTTAATACCATGAAACAAAATTCGGTATAATTTTAAAAAGATTTACTTGTTTTTCAAACAAATATTAACAAAGTTTTCAAGTAACAAATATCCGTGATTTCCAGATACTTCTGGATGGAATTGTACGCCAAAAATTTGTTTTGTTTCGTGTTGCATCGCTTCATTGACACAGGCATCTGAACTTGCAATTAAATTAAAGTGAGATGGAATTGAAATACATTCACAATGATCTTCCATCATTTCAAATTCATTGGCAAGTTTATCAAAAAGTGTTGATTCGTTACATTGTTCGATTGTTTGCCAATCTCGGTCTTCTTTTTGTCTGGAAGCAAAAGCTCCGTGAAGTAAACCAATCATTTGATGTCCAAAACAGATTCCGAGGATTGGTTTTTCATGATTTTTTATCCAAGAAAAAGTGGAGAGGTATTTTTCGGTATCAACTTCTGTGATTAAAATTGGAGCTCCAGAAATGATAATTCCATCAAATGAATTTAAATCTAAAGAATCAAGTTCAAACATACCAATTGTTTGGAAATCACAAACTGCATCAACGGCTTGTTCGATGTAAATTGTTTTTTGACTTCCGCAATTGATAATTAAAATCATACATCTAAATTTCCTGCCCCTTGACGAATTATTTTCG
This sequence comes from Bacteroidota bacterium, assembly GCA_040386975.1. GTDB lineage: Bacteria > Bacteroidota > Bacteroidia > Flavobacteriales_D > Crocinitomicaceae > M2408. The sequence goes on from JAZKEO010000019.1 coordinate 9,339, forward strand.
CATCTCCTTCTGTGCAATCAACTACAGTTGAAGGTTGTAAATGCCCAAATCCTCCATCAATAACGATTGAAACTTCATTTACATAACGTTGGTACATTTCGTTTGGATCGATGAAATAATCTAAAATCTCATCTTCTTCATCGTGTAGTGAAGTCGTTGCTAACGGATTTCCGAGTTCTTCTGTGATTATTTTTAAGATTTCATTGTCAGGAATACGGATTCCAATTTCTTTTCTGTTTGAATCAAAAATTTTCTGAACCTCAGTAGTTGCATTCAAAATGAATGTAAAAGCTCCAGGTAAATTATGTTTTAATAATTTAAAAGTTGGTCTGTCAATTGGTTTGACATAATTTGAGATGTCACTCAAACTTGAGCAGATAATTGAAAAGCGTGCTTTATTTAGTTTTACATCTTTAAAACGTGCTAATTCTTGTAAAGCTTTTTTGTTATACAAATCACAACCAACATTGTAAACAGAATCTGTTGGGAAAATAATGATATTTCCTTTTTTTAAAGAATGAACAATTTGTTCTATTTTACGAAAATCAATGTTTTCGGGATTAATTTCTATTAACATTTTAAAACGAAATAAGATAAATTAGTAACCTTCATACGTCTTATAAATACTTGATTTCTTGTCTTTTCCTTTTGTTACTAAGGTGTTTTTGTTTAACATCGTGACGTCAAGTTCTTCAATTACAGTTGAATCATCAGAATTGTGGTGTAAAATCAATTTTTTATTGTCAATAAATTCCCATTGACCTTTACTTGTTTCAGAAATACGATTAAATCCTTTTTGATCAAAACGTGGGTCAACAAAAGTGTCATAAATAAGAAAATACCCACCATCCATCAGTGAAAGAATAACCTCTGTAGGTTGGTTTTTTAAATCCATTTCGGAATTCGTTCCTTCTTTCTTTTGAAGATTATGAAGTTTCCATTTACCTACAATTGGATTGTCATTTTCTTCTTCTACTTTTGACTCATCATTTTCTTTTTCATTTGATGAGCAAGAAATCAAGACAGATGAAAAGAGTGTAGTTGTAAGAAACAAAAATAAAAATATGTTTTTCATTATGAGTTTTAAGTGAAATTGAATTACAAATATAAAACTAATTTTTCCAAAATTCGCAACTTATAGCTTTATGGTCTGAAAAAACTTCTTTCTGAATTTGAAAATTACTTGTTTTTATATTTTTTGAGTGAAAAATGTAGTCAATTCTTCCTGCAGGAACACGTCCGGCGTAGGTTACTCCTAAACCACTTGATGAGTTTCTAAAAGCATCAATGTATTTGCTGTAAAATAAATTATATGTGTAAGACATGGGAGTATCATTAAAATCCCCACAAATGATTACTTCATAAGGCGATTCTTCCATGTGTTCCAATACTTTTTGTGCTTGATGTGCTCTTTTTTGGTAAGCAATATGAAGTTTTTTAAGCATGTTTTTTACATCAGATTTTGATGAACCAGTAATGACCGAATCTCCAAATAGAGCATAATCATCATTTTGAAATTTAATAGACTGAAAATGAGTATTGTAAACTCTGAAAGTGTCTTGTCCTTTAACAATGTCAGCGAAAATACAAAAATTATTTGAATTTTTTATTGAATCATCAAAATCGATATGACCTCGAGTGAGCATAGGATATTTAGAATACATGGCTACTCCAAAATAATTTTTAAAATGACGATTGAAACTCATTCTATCGTGAAAATAATTGGCTTTTAAAAGTCGGTGTAAGGTATCTTTCGTTGGAAATTTTCGTTTATCATCTTGAGAATAAAATTCTTGGAAGCAAACAATATCAGCTTGTTCTTTTTTTAAATATGCAAAAATAGCATTTCTATTTGTGTAATCTTGATTAAAACCAGCGTTATAAACATCAAAATTTTTGACATTGTAACTCAATAATTTCAGACTCTTTTCAGATTTTTCAGTTTCCTTACCAAAAGGTAAACTGTACATTCTGAAATGTAAATTCCCCCCAATGATTATAAAAAATAAAACGATAAAAAACCACTTTGATTTTGCAATTCCCCAAATTAAAAGTAAAATAAGTGTACATAAAATGATTATTGGATATGCTAGGCCAAAAAATGGAATTATCCAAAGGGTTGTTGGGTGAACAAAAGGAGAAAAATAAGCCAATATCAAGCACAGTAAACAAATACTTGTAAGTATTTTGAATAGTGTGGCAAATCGAAAAATTGACTTTTTAGCTTTAAGCATTATTACTTTGTTTGAACAAAAATTCTTTTTCAGATTTTGTTAAAGATTCGTATCCAGATTTTGAAATTTTGTCTAATATTTTATTTATTTTTTCTTGTCTTTCTTTGGCTTCAATATTAAAATCTTCGTCGCTTTTGGGTCTTTTGTGTTGAAATGAAGATGATGATTTAGTACTTTTGAAACTAAAAGTACTAAAAAAATTGAATATGCTGTAAATGAATTTCTCAAAACGTACAACAAAATTCTGAGAACTATTTGCTTGTTGAGAAGCTATAACACCAACAATTGCACCGCCAAGATGAGCAAAATGAGCTGTTCCGTCGTTTAAGCCCAAACTAAAAATGTCAAAAGCCAAATAAATCAAGCCTAAATAAATGATTTTTAATTCAAACAAACCAAAAAGTGAAACAGGTAAATTTGGTCTGTAAAAAGCTAAACCAATAAAAATTGCCATAATTGAACCCGATGCACCAACAATTACTGTTGAACCAGCTGCCATTGTTGGAATAATTCCATGAGCAAGAATTTCAAATATTCCTCCCATAATTCCTCCTAGAATATAAATTGCGAGTAAACGTTTTGAACCCAAATAATGTTCAAATATTTTACCGGCAAAATAAAGCATCAACATGTTAAATAAGATGTGCATGATGCCAAAATGAGAAAAAATACTTGTGACTAATCCCCAAGGTTTGTATAAAAAGCTATAAAAATCTGTTTGTAAGGTAAAAATATCCTTAACCAAAAATGAAAAAATTTCACTTCCTGTAAACAAATCAATTTTTGAAAAAATCACAATAAAAATAAAAATAAGCACATTAATAAAAATCAATTTCATGTGCATTCCACCAAATTTGTATTGGTGTTTTAGTTCATCAAGAAAATTTCGTTCGTTTTGCATTTATAATTAGACATTAGATTGTTAGACAAAAGACCCGCTTCGCTATTTGACAGATTATTTTTAACTCTTAATTCTTCACGACTTGTTTCGATTTCACTTTAATAATTTTACCGTATTTCCCCAAAGAGTTTACATCGAATTTTTTTGAATTTCCAACAACGATAATTTGCATTGTTTTTCCTTTAATTTCTGAATTATAAAAGTTTTCAATGTTGTTGAAAGAAATATCAGTATAATAAGGGATTAATTGCAAGTTAGGATCTTGTGTGTAACCCATTTCCTTCCATTTATCAACAGTTTGAATTAAATATCTAAAACTTGGTTTATTCGTTTTTGCATTTGAAATTAATGAAGAACGAATTCCATCTTCACGTTCCTTTTTAATAGGCATGTTTTGAATCAAATCATTCATCACAGAAATTGCTTCAGGTGTTTTATCACCTTGACAACCAACATATCCATAAAAATAATTATTTATTCCTTCTTTTTCTGCCAAAACATATTGTGCAGAAGTTGAGTAAGCTAAAGAACGAAATTCTCTAATTTCTTGAAAAACTAAAGAAGACATATCCGCACCAAAATATTGATTGAAAGCTGCTTGATCTCCTGCCATATTCAAATTCATTTTGTTTCCATCCATCACAAACATGATTTGAGATTGAACAGCTTTTTTGTCATCCAAGAAATAAACTTTTGGAGCATCAAAACCTTGTTTTTTCTTTACTTTTTTGCTTAAAGCAGATGCACGAGGACTTTTATCTGATTTTGCTAGACTTAATGACAAAATTTCAGAGCTAATTTCGTTAATATTTTTTGTGCCAATATAATCAATTTTTAATTCCATTCCTGAAGCTTGATCAAATGATTGTTCAAAGTCAACGGTTTTAATTTTTGTAACATCCGAGGATTTAAATTCTCTTAAAAACTTGGATTGATTACCATACAAAGCAAACTGCTGAGTTGCAGATAATAAGTTATTCAAATCTTTATTGTTTAATTTACGATCTGATTTTATATCGTTTGCTAAGATTTCAATCGCCTTTTTATCTGATTTGTAATGTGTTAAAAAATCGTTTACTAAAACAATTGTCTCGCTAAATTTCGAGTCAATTCCCTCGATATTTAGTTTTAGTTTATTTTCACTTGAACTGAAAGACATAGAAGCTCCTACTTCAAAAAGTGATTTTTTAAATTCAGAAGCTGTTTTTGTTTCCGTTCCCAATTTATTTAAATAGGCTGGAAGATAAAATAATAGAGAATCATAATCTGTTCCAGTTCCCCAAGAAAGATCCAAATTAAAAATTTGATTAAAAGGATTTTTTACAGTTCTCAATTCAACTAAATCTGCAATTTTTTTGTGTTGAATGTCTTTTTCAAAATCAACAAATTTTGCGTTCATTCCAATTGTTTCAGTTTGTCTCCATATTTTACAGAATTCTGAAACTTTTCCATCTTCTGGTATTACTGCTTCAAATTTAGGTTTACTTAATTTGTCTTTTTTAGGAGTTCCCATTTTGGAATACAAGGCAAAATAATTTTCGCCATAGTATTTAGTTGCTGTTTGAATCACATCTTCTTTTGTGATTTTTGAAAGTTCTGTGTAATTTTTCAGATAATCGTCCCAAGAAATGTTGGAAGTGAAAGCTGTTATCAACATCAATGCTCTTGCTTCGTTATTTTCTAATTGTCTTTCATAATCTTTAATCAATGAAATTTTTGCTCCTTCAAAAAATGACGTTTCAAATTTTCCAGCTTTAATTGTATTTATTTGTTCGTCAACCAAAACTTCAGCTTCTTCAAAACTTTGACCAACAATTTTAGGAACAGCAAAAATGATGGATGCACTGTAATCGTTGTATTCAAAAGGGATAATTCCAGAATAAGATAATTTTCCTTGCGTACTTAAATTATCTAAAAGTCCTGAACCTTCACCATTTGAAAGCATGTAATTCACAATTTGCAGTTTCTTTTGGTCAGGATGATTGTTTTTTGGTGCACGATATCCTCTTAAAAACGCTTTTATTGGAGTTGCCTTAATTTCCATACTTTCTTTTCCAACAAAATCTTTTTCTTCGTAAGTAGGAAAAACAGGGATTTCACCAACTCTCCAATCTGAAAAATATTTTTCAATCAAACTCATAGTTTCATCCGTGTCAAAATCTCCTGAAAGAGCTAAAACCATGTTGTTTGCAACATAATAGGTGTTGAAATATTCGTACATTTTTTGCAAAGAAGGATTTTTTAAATGTTCCGTATGACCAATAATTGGCTGTTGACCATAAGGATGATTTTTCCAGAAATTTTTATTGAATTGATCGATTACTTCTGAAAATGGTGAATCCATTCCTCGGTTTTTTTCTTCGTAAACAGTTTCTAATTCCGATTGAAAAAGCCTAAAAACCGGTTTCTCAAAACGATGGTCGTAAATTTTTAACCAATGTTCCAATTTATTTGATGGAAACTCATTGTGATAAGCCGTAAAATCTTCCGTAGTAAAAGCATTTACATTTGTTCCACCAATTTCTGAAATCATGCGATCCATTTCATTTGGAATAGCATATTTCCCAGCTAAAATTGCTTCATCATTGATCTTTTTCTGAATTTCTTGACGTTTAACTTCATCTTTTGTTTTTCCTAATTCTTCATATAAAACTTCAATATTTTTTAAGTGAACTTTTTCTTTTTCATAATCCCAAGTTCCCATTTCTTCTGTTCCTTTGAAAAGCATGTGCTCTAAATAATGAGCCATTCCTGTAGCATCTTTCGGATCGTTTTTTCCTCCAGCTTTTACAGCAATTACACCAAAAATTTGCGGAGCATTGTGGTTTTCTGTTAACATAACAGTTAAACCGTTTGCCAATTTGTATTGTGTAACTTTTAAAGCTACATTTTCTTGTAAAAAGGCAAAAGAAAAAGTAAAAATGAAAATTGAAAAGGTGAAAAGGGACTTAAACATATAAAATTAGTTTTTGAAAAGGTAAAAATATATAAATAAAGCTAAAAATCAATGATTTTAATGTTTTTTAACGTGGATTTCAATAAAAATAGAATACCAATTGTGGAATTTTATTTATTGTATTCATGTGTGCTTGATTTTTGTATATTTGTACTTGAAATTAAAAATTAACTATGAAAAAAACATTACTTTTACTTTGTACAGTTAGTACAAGTTTTTTCTTTTTTGGTCAAACTTCGATAAATTTAGATGTAACAAATATTCCAAGTATTGGTTTTAGCTTTGTAAATGTGAATACAGTGAACACTTCTGGAATTGATTTAGGTCTTCCAGGTGAAAATTTAACGTATGATTTTACAGCTTTTTCAGAAAACACATTGGATTCTGTTGATTATGTCGATCCAAATTCGACATTAAATGGCTCTTTGTTTTTGAATTCAAACTTAGCTGTGACTGCCATGCTGGATTCAAGTTACACTTATTTTAATTCAAATTCAACACAGTTAGATGTTGTTGGAATGATAACTAAAATTCCACTTATTCCTAATAAAGTTGTTTTAACTTCAACAACAAATCCTTTACGTCAATTGGATTTTCCAGCTACTTATTTAAGCGGATTTTCTGATTCTTCAAATTTAAAATCTAATGCAGTTTATTTCCCAATTCCAATACCAGCAGGGACAATTCCAGTTGTAGATACTGCATATATTGATTCTGCAAAAGCGGATATTACCATCCATAGAGTTTCTCTTATTGATGCTTGGGGTAATTTATTAGATCGCTATGGAAATAATTTTTCTGTTTTGAGACAAGTTGTTACAGATATTAGAATTGTCAAACCAGTTTTTAGAGTAACTACAGAGACCGCTAATCCTTTATATCCTGCTTTTGGTCCAGAATTTTATGTTCAGAATTTAGGTTACATCACAATCCCAGGATTTGATTATGCGGATACTACAAAAACAGTATTTTTCTTAACAAACGAGGTTCAACCTTATATAATAGCTGAATTTGGTTATACACAAGATGTTTTAACTTCTGCCAAATACGCTCAATTTCCTTATGCTGTGGGTATAAATGAAAATGAGAATTCACAAAGTCAAATTTATCCAAATCCTTCAAATTCAGTTTTTAATGTCGTTTCAAAATCGAAAATAAATTCATTGAAAGTAATATCAGCTGATGGAAAAATAATCGTTTTAGATGAAAAATTAAATCATTCTGCAAAAATTGATTTAACGAAATTTGAGTCTGGAATTTACACCTTAATCCTTGAAACTGAAAAGGGACAAGAAATTAAAAAAATCAATAAGCTGTAATTATTTGATGAAATAGACTTAAAAAGATTTAAAATCACCGTTTTCTAGCGGTGATTTTTTTTGTTAAATTGGTCTCAAAATAAAATTCATAATTCAAATATTTCTTTAATTTTGCAATAAAATCAATTTATGTCAAAAATTATTTCGCTTCATGAGTTTATCATGGACCGCCAAGCAGAATTTCCTTTTGCTTCTGGAGAATTATCTCGTTTATTAAATGATATAGCATTGGCATCAAAAATTGTTTCAAGAGATGTTAGACGAGCTGGTTTAGTTGATAATATTCTTGGCGCTCAAGGTGAAACAAATGTTCAAGGTGAAGAACAACAAAAATTAGATGTTGTTGCCGATGAACAATTTATCAAAATGTTTCAATTTGGAGGAGAAGTTTGTGGAATTGCTTCGGAAGAAAACGACGATTTCATGGCATTTGAAAATGAAGAGGCAAAGAATGGTAAATATGTTGTTTTATTTGATCCTTTAGATGGATCTTCAAACATTGATGTAAACGTTTCAATAGGGACGATTTTTTCAATTTACAGACGAATTTCACCAACAGGAAGTAAAGCGACATTGGAAGATATGTTGCAAGAAGGAACGAAACAAGTTGCTGCTGGTTATGTGCTTTATGGTTCTTCCACGATGTTGGTTTACACAACAGGTCATGGAGTAAATGGTTTTACTTTAGATCCATCAATTGGTGAATTTTGTCTTTCTCATTCAGCAATGAAAATGCCTGAAACAAGCCGTTTGTATTCTATGAACGAAGGAAATATCGATATTTGTCATCCAGGAATTAAAGATTATATCAACTATTGTCAAGGAGAAGAAAAAGAAACTGGGAGACCATATTCTGGACGATACATTGGTTCGTTGGTCGCTGATTTTCACAGAAGTTTGATAAAAGGAGGAATTTACATTTATCCTGCTGTACCATCTGCACCAAAAGGAAAATTGCGTTTACTTTACGAATGTAATCCTTTGGCAATGATTGCAGAACAAGCAGGAGGTTTGGCTACGACTGGTTATGAACGAATTATGGAATTGAAACCAACAGAATTGCATCAACGTGTTCCATATATCGTTGGTTCAAAAAAAATGGTTCAACAGGTTTTAGATTGCATTCAGAATGCCGATTTGAAGTAGCAAATGAATTTATTCGAATTTAAAAACCTTTTTTCTAAACTAAAACAAATTGATGAAACAGCAAATCAATTGCAATTTAGTGGATCAAAAATCCATTGGAAAGGTATTTCTTTTTCTGCTAGAGCTTTAATTTCTTCACAATTAGCCAAGCAAGTACCTGGTAATCATCTTTTCGTTTTAAGCGACAAAGAAGAAGCAGCCTATTTTTTTAACGATTTAGAGCAAATTTTCCCTGAAGAGAAAAACTTTCTTTTTTTTCCTGCTTCGTATCGAAATGCATATCATTTTGAAGAAACTGATAACGCAAATGTTGTTTCAAGGGCTGAAGTTTTAGAGAAAATTAATAATGGAACAAATACGTGGATTATAACCTATCCACAAGCTTTGTTTGAGAAAGTTCCAACTCAAAAAAAACTCACAAAAAACACTTTACGTGTTGAAAAAGGAAAAAAATATTCCTTAGATTTCATGAATGAATTGCTTTTGGAATATCATTTTGAACGTGTTGATTTTGTTTACGAACCAGGACAATTTGCCATTCGAGGTGGAATTTTAGATTGTTATTCCTATTCAAATGATTTACCGTTTCGAATTGAATTTTTTGGCGATGAAGTCGATTCTATCCGAACATTTGATCCTGTAGATCAACTTTCTCAAGCAAAACACGATTTTTTTAATATAATTCCAAATGTTCAAGGAAGCTTTTTACACGATGATTTCGCTTCCTTTATTTCATTTATGGGTTCAAATTCAACACTTTGGCTTTCATCAAATCAATTGGTTACAAGTTGTTTAGGGAAAGAATACGAAAAAGCGGTTAAAATTTATGAAGGTTTAAATCACACTTTAAAGCAAACTATTCCTTCCGATTTATATTTACATAAAACGGAATGGGAAAGTCAAATTTCAGCTTTAAACATCATTGAATGGGGACCAGATTTTTCTTTTAAAGCTGATTTAACGGTTAATTTTACGATTCAAAGTCAGCCTGTTTTTAATAAAAATTTCGAGTTACTTCGCGATGATTTAATCGCACGAAAATCTGTTGGCTTTACTAATTTATTCTTTTCAAATCAACCAAAACAAACGGAACGTTTGTACTCGATTATGGAAGATATTGGTGCAGATGTGGATTTTGTTTCCATGCCAATCGCTTTGCACGAAGGATTTATTATTCCCGAAATAAAATTAGCTTGTTACACCGATCATCAAATTTTTGAACGTTATCACCGCTTTAAATTAAAAGACGGTTTTACCCAAGCCAAACAAGCTTTAACGCTAAAAGAAATTTACAACCTACAAAAAGGCGATTACGTAACACATATCGATCATGGAGTTGGGCAATTTTCTGGTTTACAGACAATTGATGTAAACGGAACGCAACAAGAAGCGATTCGTTTGATTTATAAAGATGGAGATGTCTTGTATGTCAGTATTCACTCTTTACACCGGATT
>JAZKEO010000019.1:19359-29208 GCA_040386975.1 Bacteroidota bacterium
AAACATGGACAACGCTCAAAAATAAGACGAAAACAAAAATCAAGGAAATCGCCTACGATTTAATTCAATTATACGCCAAACGTAAAAGTCAACCTGGTTTTGCTTTTACACCTGATACTTATCTTCAAAATGAGTTGGAAGCTTCATTTATGTACGAAGATACGCCAGATCAATTAAAAACAACTCAAGCCATTAAAGAAGATATGGAATCTTCCACTCCGATGGATCGTTTGATTTGTGGTGATGTTGGTTTTGGAAAAACAGAATTAGCTGTTCGTGCAGCTTTTAAAGCGGTTTGCGACAGTAAACAAGTAGCGATTTTAGTTCCAACGACGATTTTATGTTACCAGCATTTTAGAAGTTTTACGGAGCGTTTGAAAGATTTTCCTGTAAAAGTGGATTACATAAATCGTTTTAAATCAGCTAAAAAGGTTACGGAAACACTCAAGAAAGTTGAGTCTGGTGAAATTGATATTTTAGTTGGAACACACAAAATTGTTGGTGATAAAATCAAATTTAAAGATTTAGGTTTGATGATTATTGATGAAGAACAAAAATTTGGTGTTGCTGTAAAAGACAAACTAAAAACAATGAAAGCTACAGTTGATACGCTTACGTTGACTGCAACTCCGATTCCGAGAACCTTACAATTTTCATTGATGGGAGCGAGGGATTTGAGTATTATCAACACGCCTCCGCCAAATCGTCAGCCTGTTTTAACAGAAGTAATTCAGTTTAACGAAGAAATTATTCGCGATGCGATTGCTTACGAAGTATCTCGTGGCGGACAAGTTTATTTTGTTCACAACCGTTTGCAAAATATCAAAGAAGTTTCTGGAATGATTCAACGTTTGTGCCCTGGAGTGCGCGTTGGAATTGGTCACGGACAAATGGAAGGCGCTCAACTGGAAAAAATCATGATGGATTTTATTCAAGGGGAATACGACGTTTTATTAGCGACAACAATTATTGAATCTGGAATTGATATATCGAATGCTAACACAATGATTATCAATAATGCACAAAATTTTGGTTTAAGTGATTTACACCAATTACGAGGTCGTGTTGGTCGTTCGAATAAAAAAGCTTTTTGCTATTTAATAGCTCCGAAATTTCATGAAATGACTTCTGAAGCGAGAAAACGTTTGGAAGCAATTGTTCAATTTTCTGATTTAGGTTCTGGTTTCAATATTGCCATGAAAGATTTAGATATTCGTGGAGCAGGAAATTTATTGGGTGGCGAACAAAGTGGATTCATAGCCGATATTGGTTTTGAGATGTATCAAAAAATCTTAAATGAGGCGATGGAAGAATTGCGTGAATCGGAATTTAAAGATTTATTTGAAGATAGAAATACGGATAATTTCCTCAATTTTGTGAAAGATTGTGTGATTGAAACGGATTTAGAAATCAGAATTCCAGATGATTATGTCAACAATGTTGCTGAACGTTTGAGTTTGTATCAACAATTAGATAATTTGGAAAACAAAGAAGCTTTGGAGAAATTTTCTTTAAGTTTAATTGATCGTTTTGGTGCTTTGCCACGTTCTGTAAAAGAATTATTCAAATCTTTCGAATTAAGGTGGTTGGCGCAAAATTTAGGAATTGAGAAATTAGTTATTAAATCAAACTCCATGGTTTGTTTCTTTATTTCCAATCCGCAATCGAAGTTTTACGATTCAGAATCTTTTCAAGCAGTTCTAAAATACATTCAAACAGCACCTAAAGATGCTAAAATGAGTGAGAAAAACGATAAATTAAGACTAATTTACAGTCCGATAAATTCAATCGATCAGGCTTTAAAACGCTTGGAAGAAATTGTTTAAATTAAACGCAAAAATGAAAAAATTATTAATTTTAACCTTATTGATTTTAGCTTTTCATTTAACGAGTTGCATGTCAATTCTGCAATCAATTTATGGTATAAAAGATCCAAAGATTATTTCAGATACTGAAATAATTAAATCGTCTAAAAAATTCAAGGTCGATCAAAACACTAGCTATAAATTAGATACGAGTTATTATTCCTTTATAATTAATTTGGATACCAACTTATTTAAGGTTCAAAGAAAAAATCACATACAACCACTTCAAGCACTTTATTTTAATTCTCAAGGAGAACTTGTGAAATTCTATATCAATTGTTATGCAGGTGGATTCCCAAATCTTGATTGGAATAGAGATGGGAATTTAGAAACATTTTTACCTAAAGATCAAGCGCCTGTTGATACAATTCTAAATCTTCAAAAACTAGTGAATTTTTTAAGACCAGTTAAAACTTCAACAAACCAAGATTTTGAAAACCAAGATTACAATGTTTTTGTATTTTGGTCTAAATGTACCAAACGACATTCTAAAAGATTGATTAGAAGTATAAAGGAAAATATTTCATTAGCTAAATCTACTAAGGTCAAAATATATTATGTAAACTATGATAATGTTTTTTATAGACTTGAAAATATGTAATTTCGTTCACAAACTCAGTTGGAATTGTTATTCCTTCAAGCTTTGAAGTACTTGGAAGAGATTGTTTAAATTAATAATAAGATGAGAAAAATTAAACTAAAGGTTAGTGAAGATGATGATTCTGTTGCTTATGTCTCATTAAAAAATCACCCTACAGATAATGAAATTGCAAAAGTTAAAACAATAAAACGTTTATGCGACTTAATGAATTACAATGGGCCTGATATTATTTTCGATTTTGATGAAAATGATGAATTAATCGGAATTGAGATAATTGGACAAATACAGTTCAACTCCAGTCCAAGCTCAGCTGGAATGCTTATTCCTGCTGTCGTAAATTGTTTTTGAAGGAGCATAATTAGTTTAAATCGACGTAGCAGTAAGAACTGCAACGTAGCATAGATTTTTAAATCAATTTAAGTACTTTTGTATATAATAAGTGAATCAAAATAAGTTACACATGTTAGTCATTGATGCTGGAAATACACGAATAAAACTTGCTTTGTTTGAAAACGATGAGATTGTGAAATTCGCTACTCTTTCAAGTGAGGAAATTTCAAGTATTGAAGCTGTTTTAAAAGATTTCTCTTATTCCAAAGCAATCATTTCCTCTGTGAGGTCTGAGGAAGATACCAATTTTATTCTTTCAAACTTAAAAAATTGTTTTCATGTAAAAGACTTGATTTATCCGATTGAAATTTCGTATTTATCAAAAGATACACTTGGAACAGACAGAATTGCAAATGCAGTTGCAGCAAAAATGAAATCAAAAGGAAATGCGTTAGTGATTGACGTTGGAACGTGCATTAAATTTGATTTTGTCAATGAAAATGGCGTTTACGAAGGCGGTTCGATTTCTCCAGGAATCAACTTGCGTTATAAATCTTTGAATGATTATACTGCAAAACTTCCTTTGTTGAATGAAACGTCAAGAATTGATTTTTTAGGAAAAACAACGCATGAATGCATTCAATCTGGTGTTTTAAATGGAATTCAGGGCGAAATAAATTATTTGATTTCCTCTTACAGTCAGAAATACAAGGACTTAACAATTTTTGTGACGGGTGGAGATGCTTCACATTTTGATTATTCTGATAAAAATAACATCTTTGTACTCGAAAACCTAAGTTTGTTTGGCTTAGCGTCTATTTTAAAAGCAAATGAATTATAAAAATATAAATTTTAAAATCACCCTCATTTTTAGCTGTTTTTTATCGCTTGGAATCTTCGGACAAAAATTTGCTACTTCACCCTTTAGTTCTTACGGAATAGGAGAGTTTGGTACTTTAGATCATCCTTCTTTTGGAGGAATTGGAAACGCTAACGTTGCTGCAATCGATTCTATTAATTTGAATTTCTTTAATCCTTCGTCTTATTCGTCTTTGGCTCACGGTCAACCTTTATTTTCAACGGGAATTTCGACCAGATTTTCAACTTATACTGAAAATGGAAATTCTTATAAAACAGGATTAACTGGAATAAATCATTTTGCTTTAGCAATTCCATTTGCGAGAAGATTTGGTTTGGCTTTTGGTGTAAAACCTTTTGCAAGAACAGGTTATTCAATTAATGATTATACTGCAAATGGTACTGATACTGTAAATTATACCTATACAGGAAATGGAAGTTTTAACGAAGTTTTTACTGGTTTTTCAGTTAAGGTATTGAATATTAAAAATAACAAATTATCGCTTGGAACAAACCTTGGATATGTTTTTGGAAATACAACTAACGAAAGACTTTCCAATTTAAGTACTTTAATTTCTGGTGGAATAGAAAGTTCAAAATATCAAATTAAATCCATTCGTTACGATTTAGGTTTAAACTATATTTTAAGCTTTAATAAAACTTCACGTTTGGTTTTGGCTGGAACGTATTCACCAGCACAAGCATTACAAACAACTAAAGATTTTGGAATTTTTTATGCTGAGGATGTAACAGATTCACGCACGATTTCAGATACAATTTCCTCTCTGAATGAAAAAGGTCAAATTTCTATGCCATCAACGATGAATCTTGGTTTTTCTTATAGTTTCAGACCAAAAGTTGATTCGTCTTACAACAAAGTAAAAGTTTTTCAGTTGACGTTTTACGGAGCTTATTCTGCAACTGATTGGAGTTCTTACAAAACAAATTTTGCTAACGAAAATGCAAACACCTTTTTAAATACAACAAAATACAGTGCTGGAATTGAATTTATACCTCATTACAATTATTTTGATCGAACGAAAGCAATAGGTTATTTTAGTAGAATTCGTTACAAAGCTGGTTTTCAGTATGCAACTTTACCTTTGGAAAGATTATCTAAACAATTGACTGATATGAGTGCAAGCGTTGGTTTGAGTTTTCCAATTGTTAGTCAGCGTTCTGTTTCGTCTTTAAATTTAAGTTTTGTTGCTGGAAACAGAGGAAATGGCGATGCGAAATCCTTGAATGAAAAATATTATGGTATTAATTTTGGAATCTCAATTGCTCCAGGAGTAAATGACCGTTGGTTTAGAAAGTATAAAATTGATTGATTTTGAACTTTCTTAAAAAACATATAAAAATCATTTCTTATTTTATCGCTTTAATTTTTGTAAGTCTGAATTCTTCTTGTGTAAACGATTTGGATACAATCAAAAAAATCACTTATAAATCAACTGATCCAGAAGAAAGAACAAGTGATTTGAATGTTTTTTATACCGATAGTGGTTATGCCAAAATTGAAGTTTTTGCTGCTTTAGCGGAAACATACGAAAAGCCTGAACCTTTGGTGAAATTTAAAGATGGAGTGAAAGTGAAATTTTTCGATGATAATGGCGAAGTAGTATCTGTTTTAACCGCTTTATATGGAGAAATTCGTCAAAATAAAGGAACAATTGTTGTGAGAGATTCTGTTCAACTTTACAACGAGAAAAAAAAGCAAAGACTTGAAACAGAAGAACTTTTCTGGAATCAAAAAGACAGTGCGATTTTTACGGATAAAGCAGTTGTAATTCGTACACCAGACGCTTTATTTTTCGGAAAGGGTGTTCGTACCAAACAAGATTTTTCGTCTTATCAATTTATCAAACCACAGGGAAAAATTAATTTAAAAAATCAACATTAATAAAAACAATTAAATACGTAGATTATGAAATTATACAACAAAATAATGCTTTATTTATGGCTCGTAGTAGCTTTGGTTTCCTTTATTTTTATCACATATTATGGATTTACAGAAGGTTTTGACCGTTGGGTTTATTATTATGTCGTTCCAGTTGTTGCAATTTTGATGTATTTCTTCAAAAAGTATATGATTGGAAGAATGGAAAAACATTTGGAATATTTGGAAAAGCAGAAAAATAAATAGTTTTCAAATCCTGCGATTATTCTTAATAAATCCCTTTAAAAAAGTTGTTTTTATGACTTTTAAGGGAACTATTTAATTGTTATTTTTTAGTTAACACCGTTTTTGTTTTGAACGAAATTTGATTTACTCTGTATTTCTTTTCATCAAAGCAAATTAAATCAGAGTTAACAATTAAAAATAAGAGTCATGAAGAAATTAATCGCATTCGTTCTTTTTGCAACAAGTTTAAGTACGAGTTTTGCCATAGAAAAAGAAAACATCAAATCTACCATTTCAGATGTAACCGTTTACCTACAAGGAGCACAAGTCTTCCGTAAGGCAAATTTCACAGTGAAACCTGGGGTCACGGAAATTATCATTGATGGAATTTGTCCAACAATCGACCCTAATAGTATTCAAGTGAAAGCTTTTGGTAACTTAGTTATTCTGGATTCAAAGTATTCCCTTTATTACCCAAAACCTGATGTAGTGAAATTGATTGATGGTTTACCGTTGAAAGTTAAAAAAGACATCAGTTTTTTAGAAGATTCCCTTTTGGTGATGAATTACGACATCATGGAAATTCAAGATGAAATAGACGTTTTAAATGCTACGAAAGCTATTTTGGCAAACAATGGAGCAATCCGTGGACAAGGAAAAGTGAATGATTCAATTCAACTATTGAAACAAGCAGTTGAGTATTATTCACAGAAAATGAATGAGTTAAATAAAAAACTTTTGCAATTAAATCGTAGAAAAAATCAAAAAAATCTACTTAAATCCGAAATGCAAACACGTTTGAATAATTTAAAAAATTATCAAAATACAAGTGGCGTGCAAGAGCCTAGTAAAGGACCAATCCATCGTATTACAGTTACAGTTTCTTCAAAAGAATTGGTAACAGGAAAATTAAATTTCTCATATTTGGTTTCAAATGCTGGTTGGACACCTTTATATGATTTAAAAAGTGAAATTTTGACTGGTAAAGTAAATTTGAACTACAAAGCACAAGTTTTTCAAAATACAGGAATTAACTGGGATGATGTTCGTTTAACGATTTCAACAAATAATCCATACATGAATAAAACGAAACCGACTTTACACCCTTGGTACATCGATTATTATGTGAATAAACCAAATTATGGTTCAAATCTTGGATACACGCAAATGCCATCAATGCCTGACCAATATAAGAAAGAATCAGCAATTAAGGATTTGGAGAACGATTTGAATATGAATTCCTCTCAAACATCGGTTGACTTTGTGAAAATGGTTGATCAGGTTATTTCTGCTGAATTCAAAATTGATTTACCTTATACGATTGCTTCAAATAATGAATCTCACATGGTTTTAATCAAGAATGAAGATTTATCTGCAAATTTCAAATACTATACCGTTCCGAAATTAGACGCTTCCGTTTTCTTGGTGGCACAAATTTCAAAATTAGATGAATTACAATTGGTTCCAGCAAAAGCAAATATTTTCTTTGATGGAACATATATGGGAGAAACGTACATCGACCCAACAAATATGGAAGACACGCTTTCATTGAGTTTAGGAAAAGACCCAAATATCATTGTGAAACGTACACTTTTGAAAAAAGAATCAAAGGAAAAAATCATTGGAAACCAAAAAGAACGCACAAACTCCTTTGAAATTGAGATTAAAAACTTAAAATCGACAAACATAGAAGTTGTGGTGCAAGATCAAATTCCAATCACTCAAAATGCTGATATCACAATAGAAGCTTTAGGAACGGATAAGGCAAAATACAACGAGCAAACGGGAATTATGGAGTGGACTGTGAAACTGAAAACAAAAGAATCTAGCAAATTAAACTTTAGTTATAAGGTTAAATTCAATAAAGATCAAAGTGTTCCAGTGAACTAAATTCAATATAACATTTTCTAAAGCCTCAATTTATCTGATGAATTGAGGCTTTTTTTGTGTTTAAATGTTATAAAATTGAATGAAATTTAACTTAGCTAAAATAAAAAAAAGGAATCCATTTCTGAATTCCTTTTTTTGTAGCGAGAGGGAGTCCCGATAGTTATGGGGATGAACTCCTATTTTAAATTTAAAAAATGAAGCATAAAAAAAGGTTGGAATTATAAACTCCAACCTTTGGTTTTTCTGGTAGCGAGAGGGAGATTTGAACTCCCGACCTCCGGGTTATGAATCCGGCGCTCTAACCAACTGAGCTACCTCGCCATATCTTACAAATGAACTTTAAAAAGTACCTTTTGCGGGTGCAAATATACTAACTTTTTTGAAGTTACAAAATCAAAGATTAAAATTCTTTTTTCTAAGAACGGTCTTCTTCGAAAAGAATTTTTGTTTTATGTTTTAACGTTCTTAAAATCAAGGTGATTAAAATTGCTACAGCTAAAATTATTCCTTGATAAAGTTCAAATTTAATTTCTTTTGTTGCAAATAATCCTTTGATGAAATCAATGAACAAAAATGCAATGATTGTCGCTGTAACACCAGAATATTCTCTTCTAAGAATTGTTTTCATAGAAAATTTAATAGGTGTTTTCTCGTAGTTTTTGAAACTAGGAATAAAAGCTGGAATTTTCATTGACCAATTCACGTAATCATCACCAAATTTGCGTTCCAAAAATCGTTCTTCAGCAAACATAATACGTTCGTAATACAACCAAAAAAGTAAAGTTGCAATAATTACAAACCAAATATTACACGTATAAATGATAATCCCGATCCACATGAAATAATTTCCTAAATAAAGTGGATGTCTTAAAGTTGAATAAATTCCCTTTGTATTTAAAGCTTCAGCAACTTGTTCTTGTGTATTTCTTCCAGAAGTAGCTTTATGACTTGTTCCAATAGCGACAGCACGAATATATTGACCAAAAAATGAAATAAAAATTGCAACACTCGTTAAAATGATTTCGAGTGTTTTATTTTTATTAAACATTTCGTAATCAGTAAAATAGATTACTGGTACTGCTGATAAAAATAGAAGTATCGGGAACTGTCCGCGGTACTTGAATAAAAAATTTCCATTTTTTTCTAAAGAATGTACTAATGCCATTGAAAAGATTTATGTATATTTAAGAACTGAATTTGAGTGCGAATTTACAAATTGAATTACAATTATGAGCGAAAAACGAAAAATTGAATTAGAATATTTATTAAAAACATCTGTAAAAGTGTTTGAAAACATGATTTTTACACCTAATGGCTTAGCAGAATGGTTTGCTGATGATGTTAATGTAAAAGAAGATATTTACAATTTTCACTGGGATGGAAGTGATGAAAAAGCACGTTTACTTGGTAAAAAACTTGGTTCGTTCATTAAATGGCAATGGTTGGCAGACGAAGAAAAAGGATTGGATACCTATTTTCAAATGGAATGTAGTGTGGATCAAATGACGAAAGCGTTGGTTTTAAACATTACCGATTTCGCTGATGAAGAAGATTATGATGAGATAAAAATGCTTTGGGAGTCGTCTGTTAATGAGTTAAAACGTGTTTTAGGAGCATAATAGTTATGAGTTACAGGTATGAGTTAAGAGAGGAAATTCGTAAATAACTCAAAGTTCATAACTCAAAATTCATAACTCTTTTTCGTACTTTTGTAAGCAAAATTTAATTTTTTATTTAAATTGAAAAAATTATATCTTTTCAGTATTCGTTCATTTGTAGGACCTTTTATTGTTACCTTTTGTATCTCCATGTTCATGTTAATCATGCAATTTCTGTGGAAATACATCGACGATTTAATGGGGAAAGGAATTGATACTTTATTGATTATCGAACTTTTCTTCTACGTTTCAGCATCTTTAATTCCTCTAGCTTTGCCCTTGGCGATATTGTTATCTTCCATCATGACAATGGGAAATTTAGCCGAAAACAATGAGTTGACTGCGATGAAATCTTCTGGAATGTCTTTGTTTAGAATCATGCGACCTTTGACTTTTGTAGTGATAATCATTTGTTTTGGTACATTTTTATTCTCAAATTTCGTGATTCCTGTTGCAAATTTAAAATGGCGTTCCTTAATTTATGATATTCAAGAAACAAAAATTGCAACAATTTTAAGTCCT